>NZ_CP101665.1:0-19844 GCF_024452345.1 Cellvibrio sp. QJXJ | reverse complement strand
TGCCCAGGGCGTTGGAAGACCGGCATTACTAGATAATGCGAAGCGCTATAACGTCATGCTTGATGAAAGTACGGCTAAACATGCGAAGAGGATTGGAAAAGGTAATCTCAGTGAAGGACTAAGAATTGCTGTAATGACAGCTATGGCTAATTAAGCGCGTGTTCAAAAATTTCAATTCACGATGAAATGGCAATGTGAATATCAGCTATAATCTTAATACCGACAAAGTATCTGCACGACGACAGTTAAGCCAACCACTAAACTGTCACAAAAAAACCACCTCGCGGTGGTTTTTTTGTTTGTATGGCACCGATCTTTTCATTTTATTTCCATTTCAGCGTGAGCTAATCGCCTTTTGTATCGTCAAGAACAAATATTCGATTAAGTGCCGCGTCAGTAACTTCTGCTGCGGCTTGATGAGCCATATCTTCAGAAATGGATTTGGCACGTATCGCGAGCATTGTTAGCATGTGCGGGTGATGCTCAAGAGATCCTGCAATTACTCGCGGATCTTCTCCTTTTTCAAACCAGCTAAGAATTTGCTCAATACCGGTAGCCAACTCTTGTAGTTCGTTGGAAATAGCAGCACAACCACTAGCAACATCAGATTTAGTACGCCACATATCAAGCCTCGTATACAAATTTTGGCCTTATTAGCTCATACAGCCAACGTTATCGCGCTCTGGGGCGGGTAGCCCTACCCCTTTCGAAAAAACGCCGTATAACGCATCCTGTGACCCATACAAGCAGGAATTTTGTTTGATCGCTCCTTGGACAGTCTCATCGTTGGTAGGAAAACAGTTCTTTTACTCAAGTATTTATAAATTTACATAGCGAAAGCGCTTGTTGATACCTGTATCTAGCCCCCCAGGATATGGTGGCCGCTGTGGTCAACTGGGGCGAAGTTGGCAAAAGCGGTGTGTAAACGCCCTAAGCGTTTTCCACGGCTTTTGCCAACGGTGCGAAGCATCGTCCCGGTTGTCCATCAGCTTGATATCTTTCAAATTAAGATGATCTAGCTCTTACAGGTTAGGTATATATATTTATATATAGGTTAGATATAAGGTTAAAAGGATAGGAGATTTTCATATTCTTAAATATTTAATTAAATCAAATATTTACACTATCTTTTGGCATTTTTACTGCGCGTTAAACCTCCCTCTTCACACGTATCTGAGTGCTAAACCTTCCACATCTGCGCGTTAAACCTCCCTCTTTTCCGCTAAGTGAGTGCTAAACCCTCCACATCTGAGCGTTAAACCTCCCTCTTTTAGGGCTAAATGAGTGCTAAACCTTCCACTTTGTTGTGGATAACCACATATTTGGTGATGATCTGAGTGTTAAACCTCCCTCTTTTTGCGCGCTAAACCTTCCACATCTGCGCGTTAAACCTCCCTCTTTTTTGCTATCTCGTTGAAAGTTATCCACAAATCTATCTGCGCGCTAAACCTACCACTTATCGCAACTCCAACCCATTTTGTTGGGCAGTGCTGTAATGGTTTTTGTGACGCAAATTTGCTTCTTTTTGATCTTTTATAAACGCCGGTGAAGCGATGAGTTTGTATTTTACATCGACTACTTGCCTACCCTGCTTTCTTTCCTCATGAGTGAAGTCAGCGAGGACACCGCCGTCTTTAAGTTCTTGCAGGGCATCAAGTACCTTGCGTCTATTGCCCCTGTCGTCTGACTGTTGCAGAAGTGCGCTACTTTGCTTTAATTCGCCAAACGTGATTTCGTAATGATCAGTTTCGCTCGCTTGCACAAAGCGATTTACCAGTCTTTTGTAGATCCACCGAGAAAGTGAATCCTTAAGTATCATTAACCGTAAATAGTTGAACTGACGGTACTGCAGCTTGTTTATCGCCGAGCTGATTATCGATGGCAGCCGAGCTGCCCACATAGCGTTACCGTCATTTTCATAATCACTTCGATCTACGGTAATCAATTCGCTGATTAGTGAACCGGTATAAGCCGCTTTGCCATTTTTTACCCATGTAAGGTGGGTTTTTGCCATTATTTCTAATGATTGACGAATTTCCTGTCGATTGCGTGTCTTACCACGTGCTGCAAGCTCCCTTTCGATCATGCGTAGGCTAAAACGAACCCATGTTTCACCTTGTTTGGGGTCATGTATACCTAACTGTTGATCATCAACCAGGAGCTTTTTAAGGATTTCCTCGATAATCTCTTCTGTAGAACCAGGGAAAAAGGCTAAAAATTCGGGCTTTCCAGTTTTGCCAACGTTTATAAGGGCTGGCTGAATTTCAACTGTGCATCGAGCTGTAGTATCTCGTTCACGCATTGTGTATTCCCAAGTAACCGGCGCGGCCAATCCTTTATCTGATCGCAGAGCCTTGACCTGTGCGGCAGTCAAGAAATACTTTGGTATGAGATCCCAAACCTCAATCGTATTGCTAACGTCACCTTTGTCATTGATGAATTGTCTGAAAAGGTCAAACTGCATACTTTTGGTCGGAGCTGGCACATTTAGATCCTTTTTAGTTGTACTTTCCTTTTTCGGCTTGTTCTTCGGGGGAGTTGTCGCAGTGCGTAATGCTGCCCAAACATCGTCACGTTCAACTTGAACCTCTGCAACCTTTGCTACCAGTTCATCTGCTCTAGCCTTGTCTTTTTGAGTTACGGCTACATTCAGTTCTTGCTTCAACTTTACTAAAAACCAATCAAGATGAAGAGCCAACTTAGACATGGACGCTTCCTCATCTTCCTCTGCCTCGCTAAGATCAGGGATCTGCTTTAGCATTTCAGCATCGAAATGGGTTTCTGTTTTTTTCATCTCGTATACCAGTTTTTAACAGTTTAAATACTTCTAAAATGATATTAATTTAATATTAAAATTCTTTTGACGGATCTATTTGTAAACCACTTTCTAAGCCCTGAAAGATAGCAAAATTAATTACAGCAGCCCTGCTCTGCCCTAACCGCTCGGCCATTTCATCTACGCGCTCTAACAGAGGCTGTGCGATGGTCAATGTAATCTGTAGTTTCTTACCCTTTTTAACATACTTGGGCTTTTTGGTTTCTGGTTGTATCGTCGCAGCATCAGGCGCACCAGAGATAAAGTCATCGGCTGCTTTAGTTTCTGCCGCTGGTTTTTTCTTCGTAATTGCCATTTTATTTACTCTCTAAGTAATATTAAAATAACTGAATAATAAGTGAATTTAACTCATCTATAGCTTTTTTGTCACTTGGTTTCAATTCAAGCACAGATAAGCCTTGCCCTGCTGCATTTGAGTAGGCTTTGCGGCGGCGTAATGGGGTAGGGAGGTATTCAAATTGCGGCACATCTGCAACGGCGGCAGCGGCCTCTATATTGTCGGTGCTGGTTTCACCAGGATCTGCACAATTCAATATTGCGTAGCAGCGTAAGCCATCGCGAACGCTACGAGCCTCATCAACCAGAGACGCGATGTCATCGAGCGCCCACACATCGTAAGAACGCGGTTGGAAAGGCACTAACAGCACATCAGATAAAACCAATGCAGCGCGTAGCGCGGTAGAGTCTCGACCGCCTGCGTCGATGATAATGTCATCGAATTTTGATGCTTGTTGCTGCACTTGGGCGCGCAAGGTTACGCCGTCCGGGTAGGAGGCGCAGGAAATGCCAGGGGCATGGCCTGCATCAGCTCGAATGCTGATAGCGGTTTGTGCCGTTCCCTGACGGTCTCCATCGATTAACCAAACATCGCGGCCTGCTAGCGCACGGGCAATTGCGAGGTTTACCGCAATAGTTGTTTTACCTACGCCACCTTTCGTATTACCTACAGTAACTATCATAAGACACCTTTTTTAATATTAAAAACAGTGAAAACAATCTGATAATCATTGATAAACACATCAGTGTCAAGTTTTCTAGGGTCAGAATAAAATAATTAATTATTTTATTGGCGTAAACCAATACTATAGTAGTGCTCAAATTTTCATAAAAATCCTTTTAAATCAACAATATATAATTTTAGCTGTCTATTCTATAGTCAAGTTTTCTGTTTTTTTGGAGTTGTTGCAACTAGTATTTTTTTGCTCTAGCATCGTTTCTAGTTTAATTGTTGAGCAAAACGAACATGACCGCATCAATGCCATTTACCCCGTGCGATCCAGCAGTAGCGACCTGTAGCGATGTGAGCGTACAAATGCTGACGCAGGTGTTTGGGCCAGTTATCACCCAGCTGACTCAAGGCGCAGATCCAAACGCCGTTGCGGCTACAAGCAATGTCCTTGCTTCTATGTTTCTTATTTTCAACTCTGGGATTTTGATCATCGGTGCAATGATCGTGAGTTACGTGGCTATTGTGGGAACTATTAATACCGCCAGTGATGGCGAGGTCATGGGCAGGGCGTGGTCAAGCATATTCACACCGCTTCGGATCGTGACAGGGGCAGGGGTGTTGCTACCTTCGGCCAGCGGTTTTAGTTTCATACAAGTGATTGTTTTAACTATTTCGCTGTGGGCTGTTGGGCTTGCAAACAGCGTGTATAAAGCCGGGGTTGAGAACGGAATTATTAACGGCTCGTTGCAAAGCGTTAGTGCCCAAATGGGACTTGGTAAAGCCGCTAAACCTAATCCTAATTTTCCGCTTTACGACCTGCGCAAGTTCGCAAGTGACTATCTTGCTGCCAGCTGGTGTGCTCGCACGGTCAATGAAATTTATAAGAACACTGCGAGTGGTTTATCAGCATCGGTTATGTCCACCGGCTCGCCAGACTCCATAATTAGCGAGTCGAAAGTTAAGTCTGCTTCAATTTTTCAAATAAAAGACCGCAACCCCGGAACGAACCTAGCGGGAGGTCAGCCAATATGCGGCAGCGTTAAAATCTATAGCTATGTCCCTGCAACCGCATCAGCTTGGGACAACACGCTGGATACAGTAAACGGCGCTGCGGGTGTCTTTGATATTGCAACTCTCAAAGCTAACCGCACAGCGATGCAAACTGTACGTATTGCTGCCCTTGATGCTAAGCAACAAGCCTTAATTCAAATGATGACCGAACTCGATTCATGGGTTAACGTCTGGCCTGCCTCGATCAACGAAACAGGTTGGGAATTGGTTGAAAGTAATCGTTTTAATCAGATCGTGAATGCAGCACAAACTAACATGATGACCGCTTTGTTAGGGATGATGAAAAATGATGAAACGCTCGCAAACATCATGAAAAAATACATGACTGATGTAACCGGCGATGGTTGGATGATGGCCGGTGGTTTTTATCAAAAAATGAGTGGAATTCGAGAGGAATTCAGCAAGATATACAGTGAATCAGCAGGCGAGGTTTCACCACCAACTTTGGCGGCTTTGCCATATGACGCAGCGGGACAGTTAGCAAGAAATTCTCTCGATACAATTCACAGAACTGTAGTTTCAAAAGCGCTTGCCGGTGCCGACTTTACACCGGCCAAAGGTGCGCCGAGAGCGGCTGACATTGGAGCACTTTTGCCGTCAAGCCTGGATGATTTAAGTATTGATGCGTTGGGGTCGCGCGGTGACAGTTATTTTTCTTCAATGATTAGCTGGACAATGCAATCTACCACCGAGGCGTTAATCGGAAGTGAAGGCGACGTAGACGCAATAGCTCGCATTAAAACGACAGGAGATATTTTGCGAGTAGCAGAATCCAGTATGTTCGCAATAGATAAAGTACTTGATACCGGTATTAACGCGCTGCGCGGCGCGGCGGCAGTTGTTGGAAGCGTTCAAATTCTCGGTAACGGCGTTGATTTAAAACCCGTAGGTGATGTGATCCGGGATTGGCTTCATCACAATATTTTGCCCCAGTTAGCGCAAATAGCCAGCTGGTGCGGCCTGTTGGCCTTCTATTTTGGGATCTTCCTCCCGAGCCTGCCATACACCATTTTCATGGTGGCCGTCGTTGGTTGGTTCCTTCAGGTATTGCAATCAATCGTAGCTGCCCCTTTATGGGCTGTGATGCACATGACCCCGGACAAAACTTTCATCGGCTCCCAAACACAAGGTTATCTGTTGCTGTTAACGTTATTTGTGCGTCCTGCGTTGATTGTGCTGGGATTATTCGCTGCTTTTTCGTTGGCCAATCCGGTCGTCGGGTATCTGGCCAAAGCATTTTTTGCGATGAGAACCGCGAATGTAACAAGCAGTGAAGCACTTGGCTGGTACGTTGAGTTTTTAACATTCAAAGACTGGTTAGTTATGTTTGGCTTGTTGCTGCTGCCAATGATTTACCTGATTTTCAGTCTGCCGCAAACACTGGTAGACACAGTGCTGGGCTGGATCTCTGCCGGTATCCGCCCCATGGGTGAAACCCAAGCCGGTGATGAAATGCGCCGCTCATTCGAGCGATCCAGTATCAGCACTAGTGGTGGTGGCGGGTTAGGGCGCACTCGTTCTGCACCGATTCAGGCAAATCCTGCTAATACTATAGGCTCCAGTTCCGCCGGTGGAGGTGAAACTAATCCTGGTGGCTCAATTGGCCCAAGTGGTGGCGGGGGAGGGGGCGGAGGTCGTTCACGCGCCAAGTCTCGCTCGCTAAGTAGCAACGGGCAAGGAGTTACACCGAGTAATAACAACGTTTAGGGGGTTTGCATGTATCAATCGCGCGAAGCATACAACGCGGAGGCTATCGGCCACGCGGTCGGCATGAAACAAGGCCAAGCACAAGGATATGAAGCTGGACACATCGATGGTTGGAACGAAGCTATAGCAGATGCGAAGCCAAAGTTTCAGCAGCTTGAAAATCAACTGCGTGAAGCGCGTGAAGATCTAGCAATTGCGCGCCAGGTAAATGCCGATCAATCTTTTGCATTAAACGCTGCGCAATCACTTGTAGTTGCAGCGATCCAAACCCTGGAAAACGCACCCCAAGAATTCAGAGATAATTTCTGTAATGCCATGCTTGAGTGCTCAAATAAGCACATCAAAACCGGTCATTTACGCAAAATATCTTTGATTGAACTCAGTGAACAAAGCTGTTCACAAAATATCGTCAACACAATAAAAAGGTGGTGTGAAAATGCAGCAACAAGAAGTAGTGACCTCGACTATTAATCCTGGTTTGCTTTTAATTGATATTGCAGACCAAATTATTAAATCCAAGAAAAAGCCAATTATTAAAGCAAGCTTTCCGGTAGTCACTGCGAAGCCTGTAAAAAACGTTTCTCGCCTGCTGGAAATGGAAATTGTAAAAGGTCGTTCATTTTCCACTATGGAAGAAAAATGGGCATTTGAAGAGCACCTAGAGAGAGGCCATAAGTAATGACTTGTTTCTGCCCGGAGTGCGAAGGCGGCCAACTCTATTACGGCGGGGGAAAATGGCACTGCAAAAAGTGTCGTTTTCGCTTGAAAGCTCCCGATGATATAAACATTCTTCGTGAGAAGGCCAATGAAATACGCTATGAAAAAGGCCAAGAGCGACTTGCTGACATGCCGCACCAGGAGCGCGAATCATTGGTGAAAGCCCACAGAAATAGAAGTCGTTGCAGTTACGCGGTCGGCTTCATATGTTTACTTGTCGCTGCCTTTGGTTGGGCGCAAGGGCAGGGTGGTCAAATCGTGCTGTCGTGGTTGGCGGTTGGATGTATGCTTTGCACCTTTGGATTCAAGTGGGCATTCAGGAGCTGGCAAATTGAGACAGGTATCGTATTCGTTCCTGGAGCCTTTCTTCGATTTTTCCGCAATGAAAATTGGCTGCGCTAATGCACTTTAAAATTACACGATACAAAAACAAAACTTTGGGCGGTGTCACCTGCGAGGGTAACGCCGTTCAGTGCTACCGTGAAAAGCAGGATGGCAATGGTTTGGCAATGGTTGCCTCCTTCAACCGATTTGCCCCTGAGCTTCCTCCGGAGGTTGCAGAACTGTTTACCCAGGATGAAATTCAGCAGTGGTCTAAGTGGAAGCGTAAGCATGATATGAAGCTTCGCCGTCAGCAATTGCAAACAGCGCTTGATAGCGCCAGCAGCACGATAGAGTTAGCGACGAAGGCCATTGGTGAGGAATTGGAGCCAATCGAGCCAGAAGCAATCTGGAGGGCGCTAGACAACTTGTCCAAGGCATTGGATAGGGCAGGGTACAAGCGCCCGGAGAAGCCACGCGGAAGGCCGCCTATTGAAGCTGAGGATCAATACCAAGAGGAAGATTCGCCTTTCGGCTCTGTGTTGCTGTTACCAAACTTCATGCCGCCGGGGACAGAGTTGTATGCTCAGTACCAATCTTTGCTTGATGCGCAAAAAGTAGATGGCAAAAACTGAATGGTGAAAATGAAACGGCGGTAGGACTTGAACCTACAACCCCCTTGCCCATACCATACAGATTCCACTCAGTTCAGTATGTCGAAGCAAGGCGCTCTATCCTATTGAGCTACGCCGCGTAAATCGTCAACTCTTTACAACTTTCAAAGCAGGACGGTTGCCCTTAATTGTTAGCCGGTTCTGTTTTTCTTGTTTTTGTTCTTCACGTTGTTTCAGTTCTTCGGTTGCGAAAGGCTTCAACAATTCAATAAGGCCAGTGAAGTCATATTGGTTAGAGTTGTTACCTCCATTGCGCTTTTTACGCACGATGCGTTTAATAAAACCCGCACCCTCTAGTTCCCGAATATTTCTTTGTACAGTGCTTCTGCTGAGGCCAATCATTTTGGCAATGGTGTTCATTTCTGGGAAAGGTAATGTTTCTTGCTCCCACCAGTGTTTGAGTATTACCAGAAGCACATTTAACTGCGTCGAATTAATACCTAAGACAGCCTGACGCTCCAGTAACATATTGGGTACAAGAGTCCAGCCAACAGCAATCGTTTGCTTGCCCCATTTTTTTTCGTTTACAGCAATCTCTTCGGCTTTGGCCTTCTTCGGTTTGGCGTCAGTCATACTCTGAGTTCCTGTTGTTCTTGATCTGTTGGAACTCAGTATGCGGGCTTAAACTGGGGTAGACAAGCGTTTGACAGTGACGACCCCTGTGCAAAAACGGGCGGGGGCTAGTGGTATGATGCATATTGCAATTGAGTGGATGTGCGTTACGTGGTGTTACGGTTCGCTGAGTATTCTTAGTAGATCATTTAAGCACAGAGGGTTATTTGTTATTGAACAGCCCTCTATGCGGCATTGAATAGGTATGCATTCACTTTTGCATACCCATTCGGCATCAATACTTGCCAAATTTCTCTGCATATTGAGCTGAAAGCTGGGCTTCAATTGCCTTTAAGTTTTCGTTGTCATTTAACAAATCGGCCAAGGTATCTTCATCAACCGCCGACTCGTCTAAGTTTTCAATATGCTTTATGTAATGCCGTAAAGAATCCAGGACTAAAGTAACTTCTGAATACGGCAATTTAAAATCAATTGTTTCCATGCTTTTTGTCCTCAAGAAACTTTAACAGCAAATTCTCTAACTTTATCCATGAGCGCGTGAAACTCGCTTAATTTCATGGTTTTTTCTGGCGCCAACATATAATGATTTTGGTGATTAGGTCGCTTATCAATCACTAGTTTTATACCTGGTGGTAAAGGTGTTCCTTTCCGCAGCTTCCACACATTCCCTTTGCCTGTAGGAACTGCTGAAAATGCACTGACACCATTCCCATCAGCAACAATATACTTGATGCCATTTCTATCTTGAATATGTGCATCTTTACCGGGACGCACATGGTCTAGCCGAGGGCTGATCGAGTTCCCAAAGCGGTAAAGGTCTAAAAATAAGCTGGTGTAGTCAGTGATAAATATCTCTTCCGAGGTAAGCATTGGTGTATCCCTTGTAGCCAATATGGAAGAGCGCGATTTTGCCTGAGTTATCTCATACCCTAAGGCTAGCGGTTCACAGTTCGTGGTTTATGTGGCACCCAAATACTTGTAGATGGTTGCCCTGGATACGCCATACCGTTTGGCCACCTCTGTTACCTCAATATCAGGATCTTTCAAAAGCTGCCTAATCTCCTTAACAGCTTTCTCGGTTAATGCTGGCTTTCTACCACCTTTACGACCGCGCGCCCTGGCTGCCTCCAATCCCGCCTTAGTACGCTCCCGGATCAGGTTACGTTCAAACTCCGCCAGCGCTGCAAACACATGAAATACCAACTTTCCCGCAGCACTGCCGGTTTCGATTTTTTCCGTGATGCTTTGGAACCCAACCCCGTCCGCCTCCAGCTCACCTATGATGCTTACCAGGTCAGGGAGGGATCGGCCAAGCCTATCCAGTCGCCAAACAACTAACGTATCACCTGATCGCAGCGCTTTCCGGCACTGAGCAAGTTCTACCCTAGTAGCGTTTTTCCCGCTGGCCGTTTCTTCATAGATAACCTGGCAACCGGCCTTCTGTAGTGCGTCCCGCTGCAAGTCCAGATTCTGGTCATCGGTAGAGACGCGCGCATACCCTATTAGCTTTGCCATACGTTTTTAATACATAGATTGATAGACGGGTATTTATACACCAAGCAAAGGGGTTTGTGTTGTTTTAACCAGGAGAAATAGACTGTCTTAAAAACCACCGTTTTATATACACCAAGATAGTGGCGCAATCTTTAAATTGCAGACTGTCGTTCTTCCAGTTACAGCCTGAAGTGTCTATATGTGTAGAGATTCTTAATCGTAACCAGTAGAACGATAGGCCGGTGTAGTGGCCACAACTTTAAATAGTCGTTCTCCTGGTTATGCCCCTCAAATGTCAACAAGCCAGCCGTGTTTCAAGATCGCAAGCAAAATCAACAACTTAGTCCCCCTATATGTGGAGGAATTCTTACCTGTAACCGGTGGAACGATAGTGCGCCGGGGGTAGTGGCTATAGCTTTAGATTGGTGTAACCCGGAGAACGGAAAAGGAGGGTTTTGATCTAGAGTAAGAATTCCTCCACATATCAGAAAATATAACATCCTGATTTATATAGATTTTTATTTTCAGCAAGGAATTACTCCACATATCCGTCGTTCTAACGGTTACAGGATAAGTAGTGGTTATGGCTTTAAAATCGCGGTTAAAACGCGCAGATGGTGACACTTGAGGGGCATATGTGGAGGAATTCTTACCAAGGTCATGACACTTGAGGGGCGTAACCGATGGTACGACAAAAGCGCGGCAGTTTGACATTTCCGCTCTAATTGCGTGGTGCGAGGGACTGCCGCAAGGCCATTTTAGCAGGAAAAGTAGTGGTTTTGACCGTAAATAGGGTGGTGGCTATAACTTTAAGTAGGCCATATGTGGAGGAATTCTTACTATGATCGTTCTTCCGGTTACGCCCCTCAAGTGTCATCATCGGGAGCCGTTTCGCTTGCGAAACTGACAAAGGCAGGAAGTTCTAAAGGCTCATTTGAGTCTATAAAAATAGGGGTTTTCGTGAGTCTTGCCAAAGCAATTTGCGTGGCCTGTTCAGCGGTTACTTTGCCCTGGATGTAGGCTTCCGTCAGTTCATGGAACCACTGGGGTGCATCATCTGGATCAAACCCTTCCAACCGGTGAATGGCGTCCACCTGCTCCACAATCTCGCGCCGGGCAAGCTCAGTTTCGTTTGCGAAACTCTCTTTTTTCATCAGTTTAAACCCTCGTAATTAGGCTAGAAACCCTGTTAAAAGTTGACATGAAAGTGTTTATTGACAATACTGTCAGTAAGGGCTCAAAAGAGCAGCTTTGGAGTAACCTCCAGTAAATGGTTACCCAAGTTCAGGTGGCAGAGAAACTGGCTCTCTCTGTACTAGTGGCGACCGAAAGGTCGATTTCCGACCCTATAACCACGTGATGGTTGTAAGCTAAGGAAAGGCGGCGACTAGTCCCTAATGTACACAAACGGCGCATTACGCGCCGTTTTTTTATTTCCGCTTAAATGTTCCCAACAATTGAACCATGTGCATATTTTTGTGGGTATGCAGTTACTACAGAATATTCACATGAATTTCCCACAAGCTTTAATTCCAGTATCACAATACCCTTGGCACTTCTCAAAACTGTAGGCCGCCTGTAGTCAGCAACATGAATACTGGCACCCGCAACGATAATCTCTGACACATACCGTGGTACATCATCAATCGTGGAATAACCTAGCTTTATAAGCTGGTCACTGTGTTCAATCCAAATGTGGTTTACGCCGAAACCGCGATTCTTGGCAATATGCTCGCCGTGCTTTAGGTAGATATTTCCACCTTCAATATGAAGCTTTTTCTCTGGTTTTATAATCTCTGGTATTGCGCCAAACTCATGTACGCCAGTTACTGGGTGGATTATTTTGGTATTTTTAGTTATTGCCATATTTCACTGAAATCCTCTCAATATGGCAGCCAATATACTAGCAGTAATGCTAAATTACTCTGTCTTGGGGCGCGCATAACGGGCCGGCCAAAGAAATTTTAAGGTCGTTGCGTAAGCAACAGAGTAACATTTTGAATTCTTTTTACCCATTGCGCCGCGTTTGCATCTCGCCATGAAATCAGCTCAAAAATACGGGTGTAATCCGTGCCCAATTGTCTTGGGAAAATTGGCTCATGATGGGCGATTCTGTTTCTTAACTTCCTGATTTCAAAAATATCATCATGGATGCGTTCTCTAAGCTGATGCTCGTTTAAAGTGTTGGGGGCATGAGGGAATACTCGGTGAATATGATTTTTCCAGAAAATGCCGTGGTGCCTTTTATTAAACATCTTTTCCCAAAAAATAAACTTCAACTCTGCTACGACCTTACCCGCTGTCGGCTGCACTTTCGCTACATTTAGTAAGTCGCTCCTAGGCTTATAAAGCCCGTGATCTGGCAAGCTTCGAATAAACCCCTGATTCAGATGCCAGTTTGACTGATACACCGTATCTAACCGCTCAACGACGGCATTACGAATGCCTATTTCAAGGACATGCAACGGTATAATGAGAGCCGCAGAGAGTTGCAAATTCCATTGGTACAGCGCCAAGGCTTTTTGTGGGTCATTGGCACATGATCTTAAGTAGGTTGCAAAGCGGGGCTGCGATAGAGTGTTAGGTATCGTTGCTAACTCGTTGATTGAAAATGCCATTAAATCCTACTTAATCCAATAGTGTTTTATTATTGACTTTTTAGACCATACGCCCTAACCTGTCTACAGATGCTTTGAGATTGATCGCGAAAGCCTTCCCTCTTAGTGACAAGAAAATCTAAGAAACCCGCCCTAAAAAGCGGGTTTTTTGGTTTTTATGGTGTCAAAGAAAAAGCCCGCTAGGGAGCGGGCTTTTTTTTGGACGTTGCTTCCTGCAAAAACTAGAGCCTTTTCGCCAGCGCAACGGGCGGGATTTGACTAAACCGCAGCCATTCTAACAAAACCAGCTATTTACTCAACAAGGACTGACTCACGCACCAGGGGCAGATCCAAGTACAGATTTAGGCGTCCCCAAAGCTGTGGCCAGCTACAAGCTTTACCCTCCAGTACCATCCCCTGAATACGGCCAATGCGGTCGTTAAGCCAATCGGCTTTAAGTATCCCCATCACCCGGCGGCGGTCACCGTCATGAATGCCAAATTGCAGCAACAATACCGGCGCGGCTTCCTCATCGGTAATGTCGATGTAGAGAAAGTTTCTCTCATCGGCAAACTGGAGACTCGACTCCGGGAGCGCTGGGTTTAATCGACGGTTGATGAAACTTTCCAAGGCTTCCGGGTAATTCATGCTGCCACCTGGCCAACGGCTGGAAGGTCTAAATAGCTGCTCATCCCCTGCATGAAAACAGTCCAATCACAGGGTTTATTCATATCGCCGATCCAGTGGATAGCACCCAAGCGATTGTTGCGCCAATCCGCGCACAGCACACCCGCAGAATGGCGGCCTGTCTCATTTTCCACCCCATACTCAACGATCAGGTGCGGCACGGCGCTTTTCACCGCGTCCACGATCGATATACACAGGTAAGCGCGCGCATCTGCATATTCGATGTAGTTGTGTAGCTTTGCGGGAACCAGCCGATTAAGTACCAATTTTAATAGGTCTTTTTTGTAACTATCCACTGAATAAAATAAGTCATCTTTCGCTGCCAACATGATTACGCTCCTAATAATTTTATTAAAAACAGTCACACACTTTTACACATTCTCTATCGATCAAAGTCCAAGTCTTTACCCTTATTTTCCCGTTGTTTTTCGCTGTTTTCACGCTGGCGTTCTGCCAAGCGACGGGCTTCCAATTCGCGTTTTTCGCGCTGTGCCTTTTCAGATTCGGCGCTGGGTTTTGATGCTTCCTGTTGAGTAAATGCCGCGTTCCGGTTTGCTTGCCAGGCAGTGATTTTTTCACTGTAGGCGTTGACGGCGGCATCCCAGGCTTTAGCCCGGAACTCTACGGCCTTGGGATCGTCGCTATGTAGTAGCTCCACCCGGCGCTGCACCTGGTCATCGAGGGCGGCAAATCCTTTATCCCACTGCTCGGCTTTATGCTTGGCGGTAAACCGGGCAATAAAACCGCCCTGCTCGGGATCTGGTCGCTGGCCATGCTCTACCAGGTACTTGTCCTGCAATTGCTGTTTGTAGGCTTTGGCGTGGGCATTGATAGCGTTAATCTCGACCAGCTCCTGGTTAGGCTCGGTTGGTCGGGGTTCGCTAAGGGCAAGTTTAATCTCCTGGTCTGTCATCAACCGCTGGGGCTTCTCCAGGGCGACAGGCTGAACTTTCGGTTTCATTGCCTCCTGGCGGCGCGCCTCCAGCTCGGGATCGCTGAATTTAACGTCCAGCTTGTTCTCGATGGCCAGCGACAACATCAGATCCTTAAATTCCTGGTTGCCTTTCACATCCAGTGTTTGGCCAAACTTCTCACGCGCCAGGAGCAAACCGGCCAGTGCTGCCTCTCGATCACCCTTGCCATGTTCGGTAAACGCGATCCGCTGGCCTCGATCACTAAACGCGGTTTTATCGTTGAGCAGGTAATCAACTGAACCGGTGTTGTGGTCGATCTTCCACGTAAAGCGCTCGCTAATACGTTGCGGCTTTTGTGGGTCTTGATCGAAGGAATCCGGGGCAACCAGGAAGCCGTGACGGGTGTCCTCATGCTCGGCTTTTTTCAGGTGCTTGTCATTCCGCTTATCGGCATAAGCAAAGCCACGGATCTGCGCAATGGCGGCCTTGTCACCTTCCTGGGCGCGATCAGATACCCAATCCCGATAGGGCTTAACTTTCTCGGCTTTCAGTTGGTCACGCTCGGCTCTTATGGTGTTCGCAAGCTCCAAACGCTGGGCGGCTATATCGAACGCCGCCACGCTATAAAGTGCTTTTTTCTCGGGTATGGATAAGCCGCTGGTGCGGATGGATTCACGCTGTTTTTTGTGCTCGTTTGTAATGGTGTCTTTGCGCTGCTTTTGCTGCTCATATAGCGCTTTTTTGGCCGGGAGCTTCGCGGCTTTCCATTCTTCCCTATATTGCTTGTAGCGATCACGTAATAGCTCACGTTCGGCGGCGCGTTCCTCCCTGCGCTGCTCTCTAATCTTGGGATCACGTTTTGGCTTTTTATCGCTGTATTTAGTTGCCGCTTCCAGTGCTTTAATGGTCGGCGCTGGTGCTTGATATTCGCCAAGCTTCTTGGTCAGTTTACCCGCGCCAAACTGCTCGCCCATGGTGGACGCTTTAACCGGCGTAAGGTCTGGATGCTCTTTAGAATAAAGAGCTAATCCTTGGCCTTTAGGCCGAATCTCAAGACCATGTAGGCTAAGAATGGTGTGCAAATGTTGCCATGAACCACCGTTTTTAAGTGTCTCTAAGGCATCTATCTTTGGCTGTCCTTGCACGTAACTGGCTAATGATTCATTGCTGGTAATGGCTTCCATCTGCCGCGCCTTAACTGGCGTTTTGGCTTTTGATCGATCAAGTTCATTTTTATCTTTAGACCAATCAACAACCTTTTCACCATTGCGATCATGCACAGCATAAACACCATTATCATGGCTCCAGCCCTGCGCAAGTTCCACCTCACGCATAACCTTATCTAGCTTGTAATAATCACGGTCTGGATAAACGGCTTTATAGGTTTCAGGATTTACACGATTAACCATGAAATGGCCGTGAACATTATCCGTATCACGATGCACTGCCGCTAGGTATTGATGTTCACCCATGCCTAGCGCCTCCATCCCTGCCCTACCCGCCTCAAAGACATGTTGGTCAGTCGGGTTTTCACTCGCTGGCCACGAAACGGTAAAGTGATAAACAGGATCTTTAACCCTGCCGTTCATATCTGCTACGGCCTTCATTTCACGCCATGCGGTATCAGTATCCAAGCAATTAGTTTCTGTTGCGCATTGATAGCGGGATACTTCGCCGGTTTCGGGGTCTATATGGTCGCGCTCGCAAGCATACTTAGCCAAGCTTTTAAAGCTGGTTTTTCCGTCGCTTCTCTTGGCGGGAACCTTAGCTAACATGGCTAGTTTTCAATCCTCAAAATAGCTTCTTTGATCGCCTGTAGTATCTCTGCATACTCTTTTGAATGAACACCTTTCCCTTCGGTGAAAAGGTGCTTTTGTAATCCTCCAAGTCTGCGCAGTTCATTGATAACTTGGCTGTCTATTGTTGACCTCGTTTTGCGTCCAAGCGCGGCGCACCGCAAAAATTCGGAGACAGTAACACCCGAATCGATAGCCTTACTTCGGATTTCTTCGGCTTCCTCGGGCAAGCATCTTGTCTTTAAATTGATGACTCGCTTACGGCTTTCACTTGATGACATAAATACCTTTTGACGCCTTGGCGTGGGGTCTCGGGGCGCAGTCCTGAGCAGGGGAGGAAAGGAAGCCATAACGAGTGCAACGAGTGGAGGCTTCCGGTGTCCTTAGCCGATTTATCGGCGGTGGGACATTCCCTACCCTGTCCCCTAAAATGAGTACAGTTTTAAGACTTAAATAACACAAATAAAACAGATTGACAACACAAAACAAAGATTAGATGATTACAGCGAATTTAACACTGCAATCATGCAAAAATTAGAGGTGTAAACATGGCAGGAACAAAGCGCACATTCGACAAAGATATACGCATCAAAATTGAGGGCGTACTTGATAATCTACCGGAGAAGCCAAAAGCCGAAAGAACCTTGACCACAAAAGAGCTTGTAAGCGAACTAAAAGGGAAGATTAAAGCAGCGCAATCAAAGGGCTACACGCTGCAAGAAATTGTAGAGCTATTCAAACAAAACGGTGCGCAGATCAGTTTAAGTACGGTTAAAGATGCCTTGAAAGTAACGACCAAAAAAGCAGTAGTGAAAACCACGGATAAAGCTGAATAGGTGTAAACATGCATCAAATAGATACGGCCTCTAAACACGGTGAAAAATGGTTTAAACAATGGATTATAAACCGTCTGTTAATGTTCACATTTGGAGCGTGGATGGGGCTAGTTATCGGTTTGCTTCCGTTTTGGGAAATGGTTGATCCAGTGCGAAGCTATGGGCGTTTTTCTTATGCTTTTTGGTGGTCTATTCCAATAGGCATATTTTGTGGATATTTCTATCTTCTTGGATCGCTTGCTAAAAAATCAGTAGATGATGAAAAGCAGCGTGAAATTGAAGCACAAGAAAATGCAAAAACGCCGGAGCAAATAGAGCAAGAAAACATTAATGAATTGGCACGATTAAAAACCACTTTTGAGGGATTATTCCTTGGTATTTCGACTGGCTTTTTAGCTGATCGTGGACATATCGGCGGGAGGTCAAACGGTGATTATATTCAGCTATCGCCCGAAGATTGCAGCAAGAATTTAATCATCTTTGGTGGCATTGGCGGCGGGAAAACGTCGCGCTCGATCAATCCCCTACTTTTGCAGCTCTTACGCCAAAACACCGGGGCAATGATTTTTGATATTAAGACGGACTTTCAAAAAGACGTTGCCGCGCTTACAAAAATGGCCGGTAGAGACTATCAAGTCGTGGGTGATGGTGGCATGACGCTGAACCTCTTTCGTGGTTGCACACCGGAGCTTGCCGCTAGCTATTTGAAAAGCTGCTTTCTGGCTCAAGGGCAAGGAACCGGTGATAGCGCCTTTTGGGTGGATTCGGCCACTGAAATGGCGCGCCACTGCCTTAATTTATTAAATCTGCTACGGCCTGCGGAGTATTCAATTTCCGGGTTATATGACGTAGTTTTCGATCATAGATATCGTGAAAGGTTGTTGGCTGAAGGCGTGGAAAAGATCAGCACTATGACGGATCGAGAACAGCGTTTTTTTGTTCAAAGCCAACGGTTCTTTGTCAACGTGTGGAACGAGCATGATGACAAACTTAGAAAAAATATCATGGGGACAATGAACGCGGTTTTATCCCCATTTGCACATCCTGATTTAGTCGATGCATTCAGTACCGGTAGCACTCACGGCGAGGCCGATATAGCCAGGCTTATCAATGATGGTGCGATTTATTTGGTCAATCTTCCAGTGACGAAATACGGCAAGGAAGGCGCTAAGTTCGCCTACATGCTTATCAAGCTTCGCTTCATGAACATGATGAAAGAACGGCGCATGATGGCTGATTGGAATCAGGATAGACGCATAGCCTTTGTGTGCGATGAATACCAGGCAATCGTAGACTCGATTTCAGATACCGACTTTTGGGATAAGTCCCGTAGCGCCGGGTGTATTGGCATTGTGTCGATGCAAGGTGTTTCCTCGCTGATCCTGGCACTTGGCGGCAATAAAGATACCGCCCATGCTGTACTGCAAAACTTCCGGCAAAGAATCATTTACCGCACGGAGGATCAGGCCACGCTCGATCACGTTAAATCACTCCTGGGACAAATTGACGTACACATCACCAGCACCGGGGAAAGCTCCAGCGAAAGTGATAGCTGGGCAACAGCAGGGATCGGTGGCCAACAACCCACGCACAGCGTTTCACAATCTGAAAGCGTGAATACGTCGATCCAGCGTAACGACCTGTTTGGGTCAAACGATATGCGAAGCCTGAGCGCCGATTTCTGTTTGTTAATCGGCAACCTGGGCGCGCATAGCTGCGATGAAGTGCTCCAAGTCGAACCGCTATATTTGAACTAACCAGGAGACGAATCATGGCATGGCGTAAAACAACATCGAATCATGTACCGGATTGGCTAAACGTCCTGCCGGTGCCGCTGCGGGTAGGTGCCTGGGAGTTCGTGCGGATCTTTCGCGCTGGGGTTATCGTGGGAGTGATTTTCGGGGTCATTATCGGAGTGATAAATAAGGATAAATTTGACCTTGCAGCAAATGACAACTTAGAAACGATAGTTAGTAAAACAGCTTAAATACTATTATTTTAATATTAAATTAGATGTAAAAACCCCCGTCAAGCTGATGGACAACCTGGACGATGCTTCGCACCGTATTCAAAAACCGTGGAAAACGCCTGTGGCGTTTACGCGCTTCGCTCACCGTTTTTGAACACTTCGCCCCAGTTGACCACAGCACCAACCCCTCTTGGGGGCTGCTAGAGCGGTGGTATCTACAAGCGCTTTCGCTACTCAAATTTATAAAATTTTACTTGAGTCAAATATCCGGCTTTTGATGTTCAATAAGCGAACAACAATAAACGCAATAACATACACACATAAATATTGATTATTTATGTGTGTATGTTATTATATATTCACTTAATGACAAACTCCTGGAGTGGATTATGTACGCAATCGTAGATGTAGATAATCGTGGTGGTGCTTACTCACTTGGAACAATAGTTTCTATCCACGAAAGAAAGCCAACTCTCTCAAAAATCGCAGCTATTGCGCTAAAAAGGTCAGGAGGTCCAACATCAGGAGGACTCATACCGCACATCGGCGTTAAATTGAAAAAAAGGGAGGATGTGTATTATCAAGGGTTGATCATTAATGAAAGCAATTGTGACGATATTTTTGGTGACGAATACTCTTTAAATTCTATCGCCGACCAAGCACTCTCATATTTCGAAAAAAGTGATCTGATTATTAAATCAAA
>NZ_CP101664.1:0-152570 GCF_024452345.1 Cellvibrio sp. QJXJ | reverse complement strand
CCATTGGGCGATTGGTTGCGATCGATGAGCTGGTTATGGCGCCATCATATTCATCTGAGGCATTAATCGTGTTTTGTGCGATCTTGTTGTTTAGTTTGCGGCTGGGGGTGAAATCTGCTTCTGCGAAAGTGCCAATTTTAAATCCGTAAAAACGATCAATTTCATCAAGCTGGCTTTTAATTGTATCGCTCAATTGGAACACTGCAGGAGCCTGCAGGCGTATCGCGGGATCAGGAATTAGCGTGGGGCTTTCAGCTTCAAAATAACGGATCTTTTGCGCGCTACCTAATAGTCTGGTGCGCTTGATAATCAAAAAGGCCTTTCCGTCAAATGCGCCGCGATACAATGTTTGGCCATTTAGCAGTTCTTCTTTGTCTGCTGTGTCGTCCAGATACGACCATAACGATTCAGCCACGGTCGTAGGCAAGATCCCGTCATACAATGAATACTGCTCATTATCCTGAGCACGGCTTGAGCGTGAAAGCCAGTTCAATCCTGGGTGCAGTCTAGTGGTCGCTGTAGCTGCATTTGTTTCATTCTGCTCAATAGCAGGTGATTGGCTAGGCGTCTGCACTTGGGGCGATTGGCTTTGTGTAAACTGCACCGTTAAATCGATATCTGACAATGAAACTTCTTTCATTGCCAGCATGGGTATCACTTTGCTTTGAAGAGCGGCAACGTTCAATTGCGAAGCCTTAATCACAAATGATCCATCTTTAGTAAAAGAGAATCCAATTGATCTCATGCTAGAATCAAACGTATTGGACAATCCTTTAATGACAACCAATCTACCGGCGACAGGATGGTTTACGGAGAAAGCCCTTACATTCTCACCCGTATATTCATTGTGTTTAGTGAAATCGAGCCAAGGCAATTTAACATTCGATACCATTTTCTTATTCCTAATACGGTTAGCGCGCTAAGCTAGTACGAGTTACAGTGTGTGTTCTGTCTTGAGTCAAATCATTACCAATATCGTTTAAATCATATTGGTTTAATGGATTCTCATTTGGGGGTGACGCGAACCGTTGAATTTTGTCGCGCACTAAGGTGTTTAAATCAAAGGACTCAAAATCAAATTTAATATCTGCTTGTAGGTCTTCTACAGCGGCTTGTTCAATTTTCAAATTAAGTTGATCGAAAACCCGGTCAACCGTTGGGAAATCAGGATCACGCTCACATTTAGCGAGCGCGTAGGAAGCGAACATTTGCGCGCAGCTGTAAGCTTCGCCGCGTTCATAAATGCCTGTCTTGACCAATTTCATTGCCAGCAGCCGTGAATGCTTTTCGGCTTGATCAACGTTGATAGGGTTTGGCTCCATCCGGGTAGAAATCATTTCCTCAAACATAGCTCGCGCAGCCGGTGATAACGGCTCTTCTTTCTCAATGAGAGTTTTGCCAAGGTTGCCGACCCAATCCTTCATAGTCCCAAAAACTTTATTCATACCTTTTGGTGCATTAGCTTCAGCTTCTCTTTCACGTAAAAATTGCTCAAACCCCCGCGCGAACTTTTCGTCGTGGACTCGCTTGATATCGTTAAATGAATTAACACCCAAATAATCAAGAATCTTATTTTGGAATGGAGAAGGGCGCCGACCTTGAGCGGTGATACCTTCAAAATGCAGAAACATATGTCCGCATTCATGATTAAACGTATCGCGGTTGGCCGCGTGCGTTAATTTCATTAACGATTCGCGGGGTAAAAGGGTGATGTTCGCTTTAGGTGTTAGGTTTAACTCAGCAGCTATATTTTGGAAGGGCGTGCCGTTGAAAACGATTATTGGTTTAAATGATGAAACTTGAGGCAGCGCCGGGGTACGATTTGAGCGCTCTTCATCAGTTAATTTCCAATCTTTAGCCGTAAGCCTTGCCTCGCGTTCACCAGCATGATTCATATATAGTGAATGAAAGTGATCGTTCCAGTGTCCTTGTTGAGCTTGATCAAATGCGTAGGCAATATGTGACAGTTCAGCTTCAATAATGTCAATTTCACGCCCAATAATTCCTTTGTTGTCATTTGTGATACGCAAATCCTTCAGGCGATCATTTAGGTCTGCTTCACGGTCTGAAAGAGCAGTTAAATAAGCTTCCCACAAAAAATCTGAGTTGGTTCCAGCTGCAAATTGTTCAACGTTTTGAATAGCGTGCTGAATTTCATGCAGAAGATTTTCTTGCAGTGAGTTGAAATTATTGCTTTGAGCAGTAATGTTAGGCTTATGAATTTGATCTGCACCAACTATCGCATGGCGAAAGCCTCCGTTATCTTCCATCCCTCTAGCAATATTTGCATTGACTTGAAGGTTAGCCAGTAATGGATACGCGGCAAATAACTTGGGGTGATCTATCAGATCTTTAAGCTTGCCGTTAAAAATCAGTGTGTCCCCCTGGCGCTCAAATGCAGTAATATTTAATTGTGATTCACGATCGCTAATTTCATATCGCCAGCAATCATCTTCACCCATAAACCAACCCGTTTTTTGTCTTACCGCTGATTCATCTCTACCTTCGGCAATAAATTGCTTTGCGGCTTCAAGTGCTAGTCTGTTTGCTGTTAGAGAATGAGCCCCAGCAAATTGAAAAAGCGCGCCTTCATCTTGGTGTAAAAATGAATCGATCCAATTGGATGTATGAGAGTAAGACATGTAATTTTCCTTATCGGGTTTGATTGTTAGTTGGTTGGTATGCAGCTGACAAAACGCTATCCAGATCTAAATTGCTCAAATCCAATTGACTAAGATCAACCGGCTCCTGAGAAGTAATTTCTTCAGGCTTACTTACAGGTTCCGCAGCAATGACCGGGGATTCCTCAACCGGAGGAATGCTTGCAGCTATTGGTTGTGATGCTGGTTGCTGATTAATTTGTGGTTTGCTTTCCGCAATGTGGATTTCGTGCATATCCCGTTTTGCGGATTGCAATACTGAAGGAAGTTGATTTTTGTTAATTACGATCGCTCTGTGGTTAGCTTCATAAACTACGTTTATATCTGAGGCGATTTTTTGAAGTGTTTGAGCCTGCTTATCATTTTTAGCGAGTACAACCAGCTTTGTTGAATCTGTCCGATTGGTACGCACCTCAATTGGTAAAATGGGCTGTTGAGCGGTGCCTGTCTGCCCGATCGGCTGCTGCACTTCCGCAGTTGGTGCGGTAGGGATATTCACAGGTGCCGGTGAGGCTTGCGCTGGCGTCGCTTGCGCTTGCTCAGCTGTAATATTTTGGTTTTGACTAAGTTCCTGTCCAAATAGCTTGCTTTCTTCGGCATTGGGCTTGCCGGTCAAGCTGGCTACTTGGTTACGCTTAAAAGGGCTCACAAAAAGAGCTTGAGGTAAGCCCGAGTTTGGAGATTTTCTAATCCCAATTACTGACTCGGTAAATAGTGAGGTTGCCTTTCCATCCAGCTCACGGCTAATACCTTTGATTGGTCCATTATCCGATTGCATATTTTTTTGCATGGTTTTACGGCCAACAAAAATGGTGCTTCCTGGAATCACCTCAACTTGGTAATTTGGATTTGCCATTGCTTTTTCTAAAACGCTGCGTTTTTGCTGCCAAAACTGGTTATTTGCTAAATCGGCTTGAACCATATTTCGTGTTTTTGGTTCAGAGTATTCTTTATCTGCTGGCTGGTAATACCCGGCACTCATTTCTATCAAATTGCTTTCAGTGCCAGAGGAAAGTCGCACAAAAACATTTACGGCTCCGGGGCGGTTGAACCATTTTTTATCTGCATCGCGTGCTGCTGAGTCGAGCGCATTAAGTACAGCGGCATCAAGATCGCTCATGGTATTAACGTGCATCGCTTTATCTGCAGCCATAAGCGTGATGGTTTGAGTCTTTCCATCAGCAGGATTATTGGCATTTTTAAAGCGTGGCTGATTTACTCGCGCCAAGGTTCGCAGTGCCCATCCTTCTTGCTGGTTAGGGCTTACACGATTCAACCAACGACCGTTTAAGACTGTGACATTATTTCCACCCAGCGCAGTAAGCGAACTATCGACGTATGCAGCCTCTACAATCAGTGTGCCGCCAACTGCCGTGGTGACGGGCGTAGAACTATTTCTGTCATCATGAAATTGCGCTATCAACGGGCGAGAGCCGTTTCCAACAGATCGCAATGCAACTTCAACCTTTTCTCCCGTATCCCAACGAACACCCGTAACCCGAGCTGATTGTTCCGTTTCATTACCACCAGGATTCGGCAAGATGTAGCCGGTAACTGAAATCGGTACATTTTCAAGTGATGAATTTGTTTTTTTTACGCCAAAGGCCTGTAATAAATCTTCGCTCATGTTTGGCACCTATCGTTTAATTCGGGCAGTGGAGTTTTCGGTTGTCTGATCGACTGTTTGCTGTACCGGCTTATCAAGCGCAGCAATAGCAACATCCACCAAAGGAGTTGCTTGTTCGGTCAATGATTTAAGGAGGGTTTGCGTTTCTTTTTTCCGGCTGACTAGAATTGACGTTTCATAGGAAATAAGACGCCCGGGGTTGATCCCCACTAATTCCACTTGTGAAATCAATTTGTCTGGATCAATTGGAGCAGGGGATATAAATGCCGACATATCGACTTTTAGCTCTTGTAGCTTTTCAGCCATGGCTAAGGTGTCGTAATCACGAATGTTTAACTTTGGTCTGTCTTTACGAAGGGTGGATACGTCAACACCATATCGCGTCAGAAGGTCTATAGCTTGTTCTTCATCCAACACCGGCTTGCGCGAAATGTTGATGTGACTTGACTGCCCGAGAGCGCCTTGCTCACTTACAGACGCACAGATAGTGCCGATATCCTCCTGAATGCCCTTAATTTTTGCCTCAATGGCTTTTTGGGCAGCTTGCAGGCGTATTAGCTCTGATTCTTTTGTTACGAGCTCTCCTTTTTCTGTATCACTGAGTACATGGTCGGCGCGTAGATCAAGCTCAGGGACGTTACCGTCAATCACGCATTGCCAGTTCACAGCGCAGATTTCAGCAATCAATTCTTCTAGTGGGCGATCAACGCCATTGAAATCGATTGTTGGATTAATCGGTTGATCGGAAAAATTCAACCGCATGCCAGGGCGCTCATACTTCAGCAATGCAACCATGTCATCAACTACTGCATTCAGCTCTGCTTGGCCTCCGCGCGATAAGCGGTCAATAAATGCGTCAGTCAGTACCGGGGGTAGTTCGAGATGAATATTTTGTAGTTGATCAAATGCGGGGAGATTGCGGGCTTTGCTCATCATGTTGTAGTGATTGAGCTGGACGCAATAATGGAAATCCTTATCCGAATTTGATAGCTGTTCCTCGCCAGATCCTGGGACTTTTACATCGGCCAGAACTCTAACGCCATCACTGCGAATCCATGGGAAATCAATATTTCCTGAAATACCGAATGGATCATTTGGGTTGCTAGATTTAAAGGAATCAAGGACAGCGTTATCACGCTCACCACCGTACAGTTTCAAGGTGGCCCTGATTACGGCCTCTTCTAAAATTGTGCCTTTCCGCATAAATCGGTTGGTTGGCGCAGGCAATATGCGCATGAGCTTTTCATTAACCAGCTCAGGAGCAGAAGTAAAGAGAGCAGGGCGTCCCATTGCTTCAAGAAGCAGGGCACCAGACTCGCTACCACCAAAACCATTACCAAGGCGATCTATTAACCACAGCAAGCGCTCAGGCTGGCGCTCTGCTACGTGCGATATCCACCTTTGAGCATCTTCACGGCGAATACGCGAAAACTGCGGAAGGCTTCTAAGCTTTTCGGCAATCGAGTTATTCATACATGGCATCTACATAATATTGGCACCAGCCGCATGGCGGCAGATGGATTGCAGGATCAATATATAATCCCACAAGCAGGATATTACTATAATGTGCAAATAAGTCAAACGGCAGGTTATGCGTACCATACATTCACTTGGAGTGGTTGGTTGTTGCTCTATGGGGGTGCTAATTGCACGTTTCTGATCAAAAAATGGCAAAAAAAAACGCCACCCGAGGGTGACGTTGAATGAAATGCGCCCACTTTCGACGGGTACCCAAGGCAAAAGGGCTAAGTGCGCGCATGCCGTTATTTTCTCATAGAATGCAGAATAATAGTATTATCCCAAAATATAAATTTTAGTATTTGATGAGGGAAAAGCTGTAAATGGCGTTATCAATTAAAGAAGCACAGAAACAAGGGTTACTTTCTGCACAGAAAGCAAAATCACTACGCGCGGAAATGGACGTACAAGCAAAGAAAATCACCCAGCGCCTTAGCCTCGCTGCAGGTGCGGCGCTTTTTCCCAATCAAGCAAAAGGTAAAAGTGGTGAAGATCCTCAGAGGAAGATATTTGATGCACTGGAGAAGGCGTATCCTGGCATCGCTATGTGGGAAGTCGAGGGATTGGTGCCGGGCAGAAAATACCGCTGCGATATCTATTTGCCTGAGTCGCGCGTAGTCGTGGAAATGGACGGATACGGACCGCACCGCAGCAAAGAACAGTTTCAGTCAGATAGGGTTAAACGCAACCTGCTGGCAAGCACCGGCTATATCGTGCTTGCTTACTACTATGCGCAAGTGAAGAACGATATCGACGGCGTTATCGCGCAAATACTGGCAACGCACAATTTGTACAGACCATTCATGACTGAATTGTTCAAGGCGCAATTGGCTGCGTCTGTTATTGAGCTCAGCAATTAACTAGAAACTAAAAATTTAGCAAACTCACTATCATTACTATGAGGTTTATCGATGACCAATGAACACATAGTTGAGGCCATGCAATTTCAGTCGGGAGCAGGGAAGGACTTGGAATGTGATGTTGAGTTAGAGAGTGGCCAGAGCAGAAAATTTCGATTTAGTGGTCTGGCGTCCTGCATCAGCGATTCAGATTCGATTTATTCAATACGATAGGCGAAGTAGGCTTGGTTGCGCCATCCCTGAATTCATTATTTTGGTTGTGATCGATCTTTTTTAGGAAAAAGATATCCATAAGATTTTGAAACATGCTCTCGGCTAATCCCAACCAAGCGCGCAACTTCCACTTTGGTAACTTTTTTATCCGTTTTTTTTAGGCTCTGTATTGCTTCCTTAATTGCAGATTCTGTCACCTCCTTTCTAAGTCGGAAACCCACAACATGAGGATTTCGATTATCAACATGCAGAGTTGGCCATTGTTGCGCCAACCGTTTGAATATCGCCTGACCATCTTCAATAATTTCATGTGGTTCAACTGACACGAATATTCTTCCGCGAATCGCAATTAGCGCAGCTTGTAAGATTTTATAATCCAGTAAGCCCAAGTCGGTGAGATCCACGTGGTATTCATAGCCGTTATAGAGTGAAAGTAGAACCTGGGCAGCAACCCTCGCGTTTGAGGTGTCATTTTGAGCCACACCAACCAAAAGTAAAACTGCTGCCCGGTAATCAATTTCAGTTACTGACAACTGGCTATGTAGAAATTCCTGCTCTTTGATTGTTGCAATAATATCTTCCGGCATTTCTTTACTCATGCTAAGTCCAACCTGACGACCACCGGTGGTAGAGAGAATGATCTACTAACTACCGACATATTCTCTATTTAACTCGCCTAGTAATTGAAACTATGGGTTTTTCCGATCTGACTCCAGAACTTAATGCTATCGCTACCGCCTAGAGTCGCAACCATAAACTTTACTCGCTTAACTCCGGGCTCAAGAGTGGCCAACCAGTCATTAACCAGCTTTGCCCCAATGCCTTGTTTACGAAAAGGAGGGGGGACGTAGCAACCTTATGCTAGCAATTCGCTGCCAGACTTTGATAGCAATTTGCAGCTTCCCAGCATCCTGGTCGAGTATAGGTTAGACCTAGTTCCTTATAAGCTGATAGCTTGGGTCAGCTGTTTTTTATGTGTGACAGTCACATCATTTAAATCTATCGACGTAAGATCAAGCTGATTTAGGTGATTAGTTTCAGTTAGAACTTTTGCGCTTTCATCACGAGACAGCAATCGGGAAGCTATAAATTTATCGTGATTGATTACGATAATTGAGCGCGGCAGACCATGCTTGGTCATCATGTCATGCACAAACCTGTCGCCCTCAACGGTGTCGAACCCACGATCGGGGAAGGACACAGCATCAAATCCTTCTTGTCTGGCCTGTTCAATCAATTCGTCCGCAGTAAGGTGATAATCATCGAACCCGCGCGGCATGTATTCCAGTTGTTTGATGCGCGCCTTGGTCGCGTCAAACTCAATAACGCTGCCAGATAGTTTGTGTACTTTGCCTAAATCATCCAAGGTGGTTTTATCATCCAAGAGCGTGCGATTCTGCTCTGCCATGGCTGCAAACCACTTAGCAGCGGGTAAGCTTTCAGTTAAATAAAACTTATTGCCTTGATCAAAAGCATTGGCACCTACGCCTTTGCCAGATAGAGCAGCATCGAAACGTTGAAAAAAATTATCAAGCTTTGTGCCGTGGTAAAGCGTCAATGTGGTTTTTACTTGAGGATTTTTCTGGAAGTGAAGTTCATCTTCGACATCTTCAATCCAATGTCGGCAATCATCTTCGGGCGCGATGACTTCGGGCGCAGGAGTGCTGTAGCCGTTTACACCGAGAGTAAGTGCATTTTCGATTTCATCATAAAGGGCACCGGTATAGGCAGGGGTAAATCCGAGCTTTTTCCAGAACTTCATGCTATCGCTACCGCCTAGAGTCGCAGCCATAAGCTTTACGCGCTTAACTCCGGGCTCAAGAGTGGCCAACCAGTCATTAACCAGCTTTGCCCCAATGCCTTGTTTACGAAAAGGAGGGGGGACGTAAAGAGTGTCTATATAAGCAACTTCGCCGACTGTATACGCATCGATGTAAGGCTTTTCTTGGTGAATATCTTCATATCCGGGTACTGCCTCATTTTTGATTTCCACTGCCAACTCCGTACCCAAATGATTTAACAAGCGCGCAAGTAAACAAAATTGGATTCTAGCCAATATTTAACGAATAACGAATATTCCCGCGCCACATTTCATTAAGCGAACGGTCGATAGTTGCTGAATTGACGTGAAGACGAACACCCCTGACCTAAATTCGTGATTAAAAATGATTGACCTGGAGTCAAGAGGGGGAGAGGGGGAGGGGCGTGTTTAGCATGGCCAGAGTGACCAATCACCATCAATTAAAATGAAAGTGCTGCGCGAATCTATGCTGGATTGTGCCACATTATGCTAGCAATTCGCTGCCAGACTTTGATAGCAAAATGCGGGTACCTTTAAAGTCACACGAATTCACAACACTAAAAGCTCGCCTGGATTAGCCCGAGGCAACCCT
The DNA here is from genome assembly GCF_024452345.1 of Cellvibrio sp. QJXJ. Taxonomy (NCBI): domain Bacteria; kingdom Pseudomonadati; phylum Pseudomonadota; class Gammaproteobacteria; order Cellvibrionales; family Cellvibrionaceae; genus Cellvibrio; species Cellvibrio sp. QJXJ. Next base: position 143,299 of record NZ_CP101664.1, on the reverse strand, counting down.
AACTAATAATTAAGGCTCGCAGGTAATACCATACGCACGCTACGCAGACCAACCCCCTCGCCGCACCTTCTTACGCCACCCCCAAACTCCTGATTACTTCTTATCACTAACGTAGCACCTGCATCGCGCAGCGATGCTTGCGTGGGGGGCGGGGCCGGGGGCCCCCCACGCATAGCTGCAGAGTGGCACATACGACCATAAGAAGGGAGTACCCCGACCATGGGGGTGGTATCGTGTGCGTATGGTATTATTTGCGATCCTCATATATTCTTAAATCTTTAAAAGCGGTTAATCAGTGGAGGGGGTAATGCCACCCAAAAAGAAACTCTCCTACCCGGAGCAATACGCCCAAGCAGTAGAGCTGCTGGACGGGCTTGGCGCAGGCCTTGAAATGTCCTCATGGACGCCATACGTGTCAGATAGATTGGCCGCACTGCAGGCGCAAGCAGCGCGCGTAAGTGAAGGGGTGTTGGCCAGCACAGGTTTTGCGTACTTCAATTTTGACGACACCATCTTGAGTGATTGGGATTCCGCGCGTCCTGCGGTCGCAGAATTTCTGCAGTATTGGAACAATAGGGATGGATATACCAAAACACCGGCATTAGCCGCGGTTGCCGCTGTCGATCGAGCCACACTTCAGCACGCGGTTGTGCTTAATGGCATGAAGGCCGATTGGGAGGAATTGCATTACAGCATTCGACTTGTGGCCGGTCGCAGTGCAAGTGAGGAATTTGATAGTCGGATTGCCAGTGAGAATATGCGCAATTTATTGCGTCATATTGGAGAAGGCCGACTTAACCTGGATGCAACCGATCGGAAAATACCGATCGTGGACGGCGCACCGTTGACTATCCGCTGGTTTAAAGCCAATGCCAGACCGACCGCGCGCCGTACTATCGCAGATTTAGTTGCAGATATGCTGCGAATTCGAGAGGTAACACCTCATATGGACCCGCAAATCCGGCAGGAATTAGATGCGGATATCATCAAATACTCTGCTATCGACCAAACCAAGGAAATTGCCTTTCGTGTGCGCCGCGAAAATACCAAAAGCCCTTTGGTGAGTCACCGGTTCAGGTCGGCCTATGTGGACGGCAAGATTCGCAGGCGTACAGCCGGGTATGCGGCCAATCCTATTCTATGTCTTGCAACTGATCCTGTATTCACACCGTCGTTGAATGTGTATGAAGAAACTGCTGCGACTGCAGATGGAAACAAAAAGAATGTACAGGCAATGGGCCCTTTAGAGCGGGTATCCAGCAAAAGGTTAACTACCGTCCCATTTGGGGATCTGCAGTTTTACTTTTGGTACAGCGATGCGCCCGAACGCAAAGCCAAGCCGCCAGTGACCACAAAGAAAAATCCATACTCCGCAACCGCCTTCCCCGGATTGTGGTTAGGGCCGCGTAAAGTAGCAGACGGTTTGAATCCAACCGTCATAGTGCAATTGGCAGCTGACCGTTCTCAAAGGAGGTTCAGCATATCCAAACACGGCTTGGAGTCTGCCTGGGCGCAAGCCGCGAAGGTATACAGTGCCGATCGCAATATCGAGCTGGATGCAGTATTGGCGATGAGGCCATCGATGCAGGCAGTTAACGACATGCTGGCATGGGCAGAGCAATTTTCATGAACAAGGGTAACTATGCTCGTAAATATTGAAGAAATAGAAGCTGCAGGCCTTGATGTGAAAGTAGTTCGCAGCATTGCGCGAAAATTGAGTAATTCCGCAAAAGAAGCTGAGAAGCACGGAATTCAGATTTTTGGGGGTTCCGGCTCGGGCTCTCTGCGCTTTAATGACTCCCATGAAATGGGCAATCTGATAATCGCTCATTTGGATTGCTATAACTGGGATGGCGGAGACGGTGGCAATTGCTTTGATGCCGATGGCCTTGAGCGCGGTGAATTTTAAACCAAGATACATTTTTCGACGAAGTTATCATCAATCTTTGATGTTCAGGTCTATGAAATATCGTAGACCTTGCATGCTTTCTTAAAACGGCAGTCGTTTTCGTAGTACCAGCCACTCAACATGATCACACATGACAATTGGCAAACATTTCACGAACCTCGCTCAAGCATCTCTGACTTTTAGTTTTTATATTCTGCTGGCGTTTTCGTAGAAGTTCTCAGCAAAGTTTTAACAGCGCGCGAATTCCGAATATTAAGTATCTTTTTTAAGAACTTTCGTTCTTAAAACCTATTTATTTCGAGGTTGACCCTTTTGTAAATTTTCCATACCTTGTTTTAGGCGCCACAACATATGAAGGAGGTAAATATCTATGACGGCCACAACCAAAGGCCGTGGTTTTCGTGTCGATCGTTGCAGCAACATTTTTCGGAGTATTTATGAAAAGCAATAATGTTGTACCTTTTAAAAAACCAAACACCCGTACCGATGAAACAGTAAGAGATATGTGGTATTCACCGTATGAAATGCCGAATGGGAATATCGTTTATGGCGCTGCAGCAATGAATGCACGCGTTAAACAGGCTGGCGGGTTGCAACAACTGTTGAATACTTACGCTGAAGGTTTTTTCAATCAATATTCCAATATCAGCAAGAAGGCATAAAGGAAACACGTTAAATTTAGGTTCACGATCGATCACAAAGAAGGAGATTTATCTATGACGGCCAAAACAACTGGCCGGTTGCTATTCGAAGTAAACGTGTCAAATGTTCTATGGAGTTGTTATGTCAATGTACGAAGTTAAATGCGGTGATGGTTCAGACCATCATTGCCAGGGCACAGTTAACGTTTATATCGATTTACAGGATTTAAGTGCGGGACAACTTGATCAGATATTAAAAACTGGATCAGTTTTCATCACCAAGGAGCAAGTTGAACTGAATCGTTTGTCCTTAGATGATGATCAAATGGGAGATTTAAGCTCGACCGGTGAGGTGGAGATTGAAGTCCACATAGACAATATCTGTGGCGCTTGTGGCTCTGACCAAGTCTATGATGACGAATGGAATAATGTTACCGCTGAATAATTTATTCAGCGGTATATGAATGAAATCAATGTGGACTGTGAGCTAAATTGCGATGAGATTGATGCGAGAGGTACATCAATGATCGATTGGCTCTAACCAAGGATGTGGGGAATTGACTAATTTTTAAATCTGACCCAAATGCCGCCTGAGAGCGGCATTTGTTTTTTGGAAGTGCCTATTTGTTTACGCGAGACAGCATAAATTTATGTATTTTGTCCATTTCCTCCAATGTTGTAATCTCGCGCTCATCCGTCACCTCGTATCCTTTTTCTTTCAGAATTTCCATCAGTGGTGACTCATACGTTTCTCTGATTTTTCCATCAATGGACATTCTGAAACTGATAATTGGACCTCTGAGTCGGGCTGTTTTCGCCATGGGAATCCCCTCTGATTTTGATAGCTTATTAATTATACAGGTTAATTTTAGTCAGGGCGCAAAAACTCTGGTTCAGCCATCGCCACGCCGCCTTTCAATGTTTTGACTTTTGTGATTTTCAAATCGTTATATATTGCCGGGTGCTCCAGAAGATCACTTATCACGGAATCAGTTTCTGGTACCGGGCTGAGCCAGCGTTTCAGTATTTCCGGTTCCGGCGGCAAGAAAAATGGAAACGCCTTATCGTGATACTTATCAAATCTCGGGTGCGCATCACGGGTAATGATCGCAGTGCTGTAATGCCCGGACGGGAATTCTCGATACACTGCGCCCAGCAATAGTGGTGGACTCCCTTCAACTAAAAAGTGCGTGTTTTTCCCATTGATATTTTTCCCTTCTCCGATTGCGGTTGCCAGTACGATTGCGCGATGGTGACGAAGCGCGCCCTTCCAAAATGGACTTTTCAAATTCCTGGCATTAAAGGTTGTTCGGGAGCCAACGATTAGCTGCCCGTCCTCTTCATGGCAATCAAACCACCAGGTCGCATTTACCGTTTTAGCTTCGGTTTTGTCACTTATGATTAAATCGGGAATTATCTTTCCAGCTGCTCCGCCAAAGGCAGGATAAAAGTGCATTGGATAATCAGGTTGCGGAGCGTCCTGGAAGAGCTGGGGCATGCCCATTGCTCGCATGAAACCGGGCAAATCCGCTGCTGAAAAATCCCTTCTAACATAACCACACATACAGCCTCCTTAATTGATCTCAATCAGTGAAAATCCATTCTGATTCTAAGAGAATTAGCAAAGTTGGATTTCCATTTAATATAAATATTCCATCATTTTCTTTTTACTCGGGGTCCGCTTTATAGGACAATAACGCCTGTTTTACCCACTAAACTTTACAGAAAACAGGATATTCAAAATGGTTAGAGCGATTAGTTTAGCAATTGTTACCCTTGTCATTTCTGCTTGCGCAAATAATGCCCCAGTCGTGAATCAAGAGAGCCTTTCTGGCGTCCTTGTTGATTCGGCCAAATCTCAAACTAATGCGATTGGACGCATGCGCATGGATGGTCGAGTCAACACCAAAATGTTTGAGGACAGTGGCATTAAAAAAACCGCACTATGGTTCGTCTCTTCCGGTAATAAGGCAACCCAAAGATTTATCGCACCAATCGGTGTTCACTGCGAAAGCAAAAAGAACATTTTTGACCCCGACCTGAGTATCAAAAAGATAGGCTTCTCGTCACTGTACGATACTCTGTTGCCGGTCAATTACACGCGCGTCCTTGAATGTGAGTCGCTTGCTGGTGTTGTTGATTATGCCGTCCTCATTAACGATGACGACCGCAGTATGACTGAGGCCGGGACTTATGTAGCAAAGGTGCAAGTTATCGCTTTTGAAAATACCAAGCACTTAGATACCGCTGAGTTCCGCAGCCGTTATTTAAACATTCACAAACAACTGATTGAACAATGGAACACCCCACGGAGCTACCAATAAACCAAAGGCGAAGTTTTTACTTGTGGATACATTAACTACTCTGCGAGCCCAGTGATGACTAACTTCACATCTTTACAAGAAGCTGAATCATTTAAAGCTGCAAACCACCTGTACCTGCAGCAACTTCAGGAAGATGTGCGCGCCATCCCCGGAGTCGAATACTCAGACATTTGGCTAAATGGGAGCTCGCCATCATTTGTTGCCGGTTACGACATAGACGATTGCCAAATCGTAAGCTTTAAAATCTAATACAGGGAAAGAGCGAGGCGATTCACATTAAGCTTACTTAATTGCTGATAACCTCGCTGGCTTTCATAAATGGAGTATTAAAATGACTTGGATAATCGGCTTTGTCGGTGATTTAAGTGACACCTCAGAGTTAAACATGGATGGTTCAACAACCATGCGCGCAGTGTGTCTTGCCAAGGGTAATGAGCTATCTGAAGCTTTAACCAACCTCCTGCAGTACACCAAGGCACTTGGCATCACCCCCACCGAAGTTAGCTCCTGCAATGAGCTCTCAACCTTTCAAGTCAGCTCAGACGAAGCAGGTTACACAGCCAAGGATATTCGAGATGGGCTAGCAAAAATGGATGGCGATAGGCTGGCCGTTTTTACATACGCGATATCATCCGAAGCAGAAGCAGATGATGAAGCCATCATCATTGGAACAGGGAGTTAGACGTGAAAGGAGCACTATCACTCGCGGAATGCAAACCCGCATTCAAAACAGATTGCACCCTAATTTTTAATAATGGCCGGGATAAAAAGGATTTTATTTTGCGTACATCCTTCGACTCTGTTGGTGTATGGAAGGCAAAAAATCCTGATACGCCAATTTCATACTTCCAAAGCACCAAAAATCTCATAACCAAAGAAGCGGCCATCATTGACGGAGACGTGTGGGTATTCAGTATTGACGCGACTAAACCGCAGGACATTGTAGCATCCGTGAAAATTGGCATGGATCACTACAAGGCAAAAGCGTCTGACATTATTGGCGATGTTTACGTCAAAAACCTGAATAGCGACCACCAGAAGACGCTCAGCAAGCACGACCTGATTATTGAAAACAAAAAGCTGTATTCCGGCGTTTGTAAGGCGGTAATGGGCGCGGCAAAATTACTGGGAGTGCAGGGCGTTATTAATTTTTACGTCATTAGCAGCAATATAAATCACAAGATCCCTAAAGATGATTTGTATGATGCACTAAAACAGGGTGGCGCGAGCAAAGTTGAATCCGACGATATTAAATACAAAATGTGGTCTGGCTCGAACGATGGTTTGGAAGGGTTGATGATCAAGCAAAACCTACACTTAGCCACGCTCTCTGTTTAAACGCACTTAACACGCGGCAACTCACTCCAACAAGTGGTGTATCGCGGCGAAACAGTTTGGCTCTTTGCCTGCCATCCTTTTTCTGTTTTAGCCGCTGCCACTTTCACGGTACCCCTCCCGTACTTCGCATTGATGCAATCAAACACCTTCATCAGATTTTCGTTTGTCCGGGCGATCGGCTCTGCAAATAGGTCATGCTGCGCCACCCCCTTCGGAATCAAATTTAGAAGCCCTATACCGGTTTTACTGAATTCCATCCCCTCCACGAATAACCCCTTTACCGCATGTGTCGCATAGCGCGCGATCGCGCACGTATCGTCAGTAGGGTATGGGAGTGCGATCGTGGCAGATTCGTAGTAAAAGTTTGGCTTGAATGGGCTTGTCTGTAAAAACACTTGAATGTGCTGTGTGTGCATACCTGCCTTGCGCAGCTTTTCCGCTGCAGTAGAGGCATGGTGTGCGATCGCCTGCTGAATTGGTTCCAGGTTAGTTAAACGCTCCCCAAAAGACCGGGTGCAGAAGATCTGCTGCTTTGCCGGGGGCATACTTTCAAGATCCAGACAGCTAACTCCATTCAGTTCTTCCACTGTGCGCTCCACACAGACATTTAAATGCTGTCTGATGCGCTTAGCGGGTGTTTTGGATAGATCCCATGCAGTATGAACACCTATCGCCTGTAACCGCTTGGCAAGGCGACTACCAATACCCCACACATCACCCACTTCGATACGCTTGAGCAACCATTCCCGCTGCATTTCCGTTTCGAGCGCGCACACGCCGTTAAGAGAGGGGAGTTTCTTTGCACAGCGATTCGATGCTTTGGCCAGTGTCTTCGTAGGACCGAAACCCACACCCACACCGATTCCAACTTCCTTCGCCACGGTGCGCCGTATTAATTGCCCATAGGTTTTAAGATCGCCCCACAGGGATACCGGCTCTATGAAGATTTCGTCGATGCTGTAGATTTCAACCTCACTCGCAAAGCGCTGCACTGTTTGCATGACACGGTTGGAAATATCGCCGTAGAGGGTGTAGTTACTGCTGAATACTGCAACATTGTGCTTACGAACCAATTGCTCGACTTTAAAATAGGGCACAAACTTTGGTATTCCCAGCGCGCTTGCTTCAGGTGACAAGCTCACTATAGCCCCATCGTTATTCGATAGGCATATCACCGGTTTGTGGCGCAGCTCCGGGCGAAATAATTGCTCCGCGCTGGCGTAGAATCGATTGCAGTCAATAATTCCAAACATACAGGCACCAATATCAGCTTGCACTAGCCGCCAAGCCACGGCTTTCTGTGATATCGGATAGACGCGATAACAACACCCTCACAAATGGCGCTGTCGATCATATCGATTGGGATTGGTGGGTAATCAGGGTTGCCGGAAACTAGCCTACCGTGCTTTTTATCTAAGCACTTACAGGTCAATTCTCCTTCGACCGCAGCGATGATCACATCCCCGTTAATTTCTTCCAAAGCGCGATCGACTATCAAGAGATCCCCACTGTCAATTCCATAGCCGCGCATTGAGTCGCCTTCGGCATAACAGAAATAGGTCGCGCTGGGATGCGCTATCAGATGCTCATTAAGATCAAGACGCTTTTCAATAAAACTTTCTGCCGGTGATGGAAAACCTGCTCTCACACGATGACCAAAAAGCGGCAAGGGTAGGGGAAGCGAAGGCAGGGAGGGGAGGATTTTCACGATACAAACCTGTAAATACATACAGTATTTGCCAGATAGGTATATTTTGTCAATTCTCTCAATGGTGGCCCCAAAGCGGTTACGCCAAGTGCTCCACTCGTAGGAGCTGATACCTAGCCAGGTTGGGTAGATCGTTGATGCTATGCCTACGGTCATAACCACACATTGCTCAGCCTTCTAAGTTTCAGAGAGTACTGCGTCATAAGCTCACGCAAAAACACACCAAAACTCCGAGAATGTTCAACTCATCATAAATACTGAAGCATTTGCCTGCTTCAACCATACAACAGTTCCTAAATCCTGAAGCATCCTAGCCGTGCGTTTTTTTGCGCACGCAAAATTACTTTCGCAAGTCGTGATGAGTTAATGGAAAGCATGGGTTGGATAGGAAATCCCACAAGAGGAGTTACGACCAAATCTTGAGTGAAATAGTGGAACTGCTACTGCCAGCAATAACCAGATTTACCAGCGCCGACTTTATTTGGCGCATTTAAAAGCGATTTATTGAGTCGCGTTGCCTAACTTGATTGGCGCAAAAGCGCCCGGAGAATTCAATATGAAATTTGGAACCTTCATGCAATTTCTTTTCAGCTTCTCTGGAGAGGCGTCATCAAGCGGAGTGGACAATTTTTTACTTCTGGCGGGAATTGCAGGGATGATGCTATCACTATCAGTGATTTTATCGTTGTTGCCAAAAGTGATTCGCACATATAAGGAAAAGTAGAAGTCTGGGGATATTTCACCGGCGTTTTTTCAATAGCGCAAGTGGGGGTGGTGGCTTGATTCCAATGAACCCCCAAACCACCTGAATTTGCCTTGCTTTGGCTTACCCAATTGTGCATCATTGGAATTTGGCACTTATTGGATATATAGACAGTAGTATGGTATCTAAAACTAGACCGGTAAAACGCCTTGTTGATTTGTACGAACCTGGGGAGGGAAAGGCGCAAGTAATTGATCGCCCCAGTCAGCTTACGGACGTTTTGTGGCGCGCTTATCGCGGCGAGGTAGGTATAAGGAATGTCGCTATTGTATGGATGCTTTTTGGCTCCGGCATGCGTATCAATGAAGTGGCTCGGTTAAAAATTAAAGATGTGTGCTGGCCTACGGGTGAGCTAAAGAAAACATTCATCATTCCTGCGCAATACACAAAAACCAACAAGTCCCGAGTGGCTTACATTGTTGCACCGCAGCATCGACAAGCATTATCCAGTTGGGTCGCGCAGCGTATAAGAGGTCCGGCCGGTAAAAGCGTTGGATTTAGCCACTTTGAGCATAAGCGGCTGATATTATTCAACATTATGGCGCCTTGCCTAATCGGCCGTTGGCTGTATAACGATGATGGTAACCCCTACCAATGCGACCAAAGCCCCCGCGATGTCCCAACGGGTGAGCGCCACTCCGTCAACAATACGCAACCAGAGGAGAGCAACGCCCAGATATATGCCCGCATAGGCAGCATAAGTGCGACCTGCCGCCGTTGGGTGAAGCGTCAACAGCCACGCAAATAACGCCAGCGAAACCCAAGCGCAAAGCCAAGGCATTGCGCTTGGAGCACGTCGCCCAAATGGTGAATCATTTGCGGCAACTACCAACCACCAAAAAGAAACTGAGGGATATCGCGCTGGTGTTGACCGGCTTTTTCGGTGCCTTTCGCCGTAGCGAATTGGTGGCCATTCGCTACGGTGATCTGGTGTGGGAACCTGAAGGACTTCTCATCCGGCTGTCTAGTTCCAAGACCGATCAACAAGCCTCCGGCTTAGTGCGAGCATTACCTTTCGGTGCACCAGACTGCTGTCCTGCTACGGCCATGAAAAACTGGATAGAACTGGGTGGCATTAATGAAGGTCCGGTTTTTCGCCCCATTAACCGGTGGGATAAGATTCAGCCTAAAGCGTTGAATCCCAGTGCCATTAATGAATTACTCAAGACTTTGGGTAACGCCTGCCAGTTCGATTTTGTACCGGAATTGAGCAGCCATAGCTTCCGGCGCGGCCTCTCTACATCGGCAGCCCGAGAACGAGTTGATTTTGAGTTGATTAAAAAGCAAGGCGGATGGAAGAGCGATGCCACCGTCTGGGAGTACATTGAAGAAGGACAGCAGCTCTCCAATAACGCTACCCATATATTGATGGAGAAAATGGCGGTTCTTATAGATACCGTTCGGGTAAAAGAGATATGAACATGACAAGAACTATCAGTAAAGTTGCCAAAGAACTGGCTATCAATATAGAAACCGTTCGCTTCTATGAGCGTCGTGGATTAATAGAGCAACCGCCAAAACCCGAGTTGGGCTACCGCCATTATCCCGATGAAACGGTTAATCGCATCCGGTTCATTAAGCGGGCGCAAGAATTGGGGTTTACCCTGGAAGAGATCGCCAACCTGCTAAGCTTGAATGACCGCCCATGTGCTCAGGTGCAGGAGCTGGCCGAGTATAAACTCAGCGCCGTCATGGAAAAAATTGCCGATCTGAAGCGGCTCGAAAGCGCACTCAAGGCATTATTGACGCAATGTCAGAGTAATAACGATGACTCACATTGTCCCATTATCGACTCCCTGCAACCTTAATTAGTTTTACACGGGCATCACAAAAACGTTTGACTCCGTACATCGGTACGGAGATTACACTTGCTCCATACACTGAAATCAGAGGAGTAAGTCGTGTCACAGAAAGAATCCAATCTACCTATTATTGGCGGCGTTATCGCGGCTGTTGGCGCTGGCCTGTGCTGCGCTGGTCCTTTCGTGTTGTTGCTGCTAGGCGTGAGTGGCTCCTGGATTGGTAATTTAACCTTGTTAGAACCTTATCGTCCCATTTTTATCCTGCTGGTTTTAGCCTTATTTGGCTTCGCAGGCTGGAAGGTCTATCGCCCCGTTGAGGACTGTGAGCCAGGCACCGCCTGTGCAGTTCCTCAAGTGCGAAAACGCCGGCAGGTGATCTTTTGGTTAACGGCACTGACTGCGTTGGTGCTAGTCACCAGCAATTATTGGATTGTCTGGTTTGCCTGAATACTTTCTTACCGCTCACTTTTATTAATGACTTAATACGTTACTGGAGAAAATGATGAAGAAAATTGCCTTGTTGTCTTTGCTAGCCTTGACCAGCCTGACCGCTTTTGCTGCGCCGAAAACAGTTACTTTGGAAGTTCCAACCATGAACTGTGTGACCTGCCCCTTTACGGTCAAAAATGCCTTAAAAAATGTTGAGGGTGTGAGTAAAGCTGAAGTCACCTTTGAAACCAAATTGGCAGTTGTCACATTCGACGACGAAAAAACCACAGTAAAAGCACTGACCGAAGCCACCACTAATGCGGGTTATCCATCAACGCTCAAGGAGTAAAGCATGGAAATGCTAATACAGTTACTGACCCGTTTCGGCGATAAGATTAGCTCATTGGGCGCGCTGGTTTCTGCTATGGGATGCGCCATGTGTTTCCCGGCCATCGCCAGCCTGGGCGCTGCGGTCGGGTTGGGTTTTCTCAGCCAATGGGAAGGTTTGTTTGTTAATACCCTGTTACCGTTGTTTGCCTGGATTGCCCTGGTACTCAACGGACTTGGCTGGTTCAGCCACCGGCAATGGCACCGTAGTGCGCTGGGTGTGGTCGGCCCCATTTTATTGCTGTTATCGCTCTATCCGTTTTTCCAATACGGCTGGAGCAGCTATGTCACCTATTCAGCGTTAGGCCTGATGGTTGCCGTATCGCTTTGGGATATTTTTTCACCCGCGAATAAACGCTGTGATGATGACAGCTGTGCTGTTTAACACGACGCAATGCCTGACTACTATTTGAGGAAAACGAATGATCTTACTATCGATAGAAGGGATGACCTGTCCAAGTTGCGTCGCTCACGTTAAAGAAGCGCTCGATGCGATCGAAGGCGTGAATAAGGTTGAAATATCTTATGAAAACGCCAGCGCAACGATCACCACAAACGGTGGGGTCAGCGTAACCGATCTCATTGGAGCGATTGAAGCCCTGGGTTATACCGCAAAAGAAAACCCCTTAGCGGAAAACACAGCACCGAACGCCTACTGTGACAACGAAAATACCAGCAACACAGAAAGCAACCGAACTCAACATGTGGCGATTATCGGTACGGGTTCCGGCGCTTTTGCCTGTGCTATCAAAGCCGCTGAAGGTGGTGCCAAGGTCACTCTTATTGAGGGAGCCGATGTGATTGGCGGCTGTTGCGTGAATGTCGGCTGCGTACCCTCAAAAATTTTGATCCGCGCCGCTCAATTGGCACAGCAGCAACGCAATAATCCCTTTGCCGGACTGGAAAATCATGCGCCCCAATTGAGTCGAGCCTTGTTGGCTCAGCAGCAGACCGCTCGAGTCGAAGAGCTGCGCGCTGCAAAGTATCAGAATATTCTAGAGACAAATCCTGCGCTTAGTTTACTTAAAGGTTGGGCGCAATTTAAAAATGCAAACACCCTGATAGTCAGAAAAAATGATGGCACTGAGCAGGAAATCTTTGCTGATAAAATCCTGATCGCCACTGGCTCCACGCCAACCATTCCTCCCATCGAGGGGCTGGCCGAAACGCCTTACTGGACCTCTACCGAAGCGCTGTTTGCCGAGGAATTGCCGCAGCACCTGGTGGTGATTGGTTCATCGGTCGTGGCGCTAGAAATTGCCCAGGCTTACCGACGATTGGGCAGTGAAGTCACCGTGTTGGCAAGACACTCACTACTTTACAGTGAAGACCCCATAATCGGTGAAAAACTGGCAGGCTGTTTTGAAAAAGAAGGCATTCGAGTTTTAAACAACACGCAAGCCACCCAAGTGACCCACGATGGAAATCAATTCACCCTGAACACTAATGCAGGCGAGCTCAGTTGTGATCGTTTGCTGGTAAGCACCGGGCGACACGCCAATACCAGCCAACTCAATCTGGACGCGGTGGGTGTCACCACCAACAAAAAGGGCGAAATCGTTGTTAACGAACGCATGGAAACCAATGTTGCTGGTATTTACGCTGCCGGTGACTGCTCTAACATGCCGCAATTTGTCTATGTCGCCGCGGCCGCCGGTAGCCGTGCTGGTATCAATATGACGGGCGGCGACGCCAAACTGGATCTGTCCACCATGCCCGCCGTGATCTTTACCGATCCACAGGTGGCTACCGTCGGACTGACCGAGGAGCAAGCCAGGGCTCAGGATATTGAGACCGACAGCCGCGTACTGGGTATGGAAAATGTCCCACGTGCGTTAGCCAACTTTGAAACCGACGGTTTTATCAAACTGGTCACAGAGAAGGAAACGGGGTTGTTGCTAGGCGCGCAGATCCTGGCTCACGAAGGCGGCGAACTGATCCAGAGTGCGGCTTTAGCCATCCGCAACCGTATGACGGTGACGGAATTAGCCGACCAGCTTTTCCCTTACCTCACCATGGTGGAAGGTTTGAAGCTCTGCGCGCAAACCTTTAACAAGGATGTCAAAGAACTGTCCTGTTGTGCAGGATAAGAGAGGGCAGTATGGGAACGGCACCCGCCACGCATTCACTGACAGCCCCAACGGTCAATGCGTTGGCGGATGGATTGAACAAGGGTGAATTCGTTCCTTTTTACCAGCCTCTATGGGATGTTCAACACCAATGCTGGGAAGGCGCTGAAACGCTCATTCGCTGGCAACATCCAACTGAAGGATTGATCCAGTCAGACACCTTTATTCCCGTTGCCGAACAAAGCGGATTAATTCTGGAACTGGGCGCGTTTGTCTTACGGGCGGCCTGTCAACAGATGATGCATTGGCGTCAACGCGGTTTACCCGAGGGTATCATCGCGGTCAACGTCTCTGCCTTACAAATCCACCAACCTGACTTTGTCGAAGACCTTGCCAGGATATTGCGTGATACGGGACTGCCTGCTCCGGCATTGGAACTGGAATTAACCGAAACACTGGCCCTGGAGGATACGCCAATCCTGATCGAAAACCTGCATCGCTGCCAGGCGCTGGGCATTCGCCTGTCCATCGACGATTTTGGTACCGGGAGTTCGTCGCTGGCACGCTTGCAATGCTGCCCAGTGACCCGCCTAAAAATCGACAAAACCTTTGTCACGCATATGACAACCGAGCCAAAGGATCGCGCCATTACCGAAAGCGTCATCACCCTTGGCCATAACCTGAATTTATCCATCGTCGCGGAAGGGGTTGAGACGGCCACTCAACAACAACTTTTAGAGAAGCTTGGCTGTGATGTATTACAGGGCTATCGGCTGGCGCGGCCAGCCGATGCCGAAACGACTGAAGCGTTGTGGCCAGGCCGCAGTGTTTGAAACGAACGGAGACAAACCCATGTCAAAAGCCGCCGTGTCAAAAGATGTGTCACGATACTTTGAGGTGATCCCCGACTTTGCGGCATTCATGGATGCCGATGGGCAGACACTCGAATTTCCCCTGACGATCTCGCAACTGGCGAAACCCGCGCAAACCACAGTGCATACCGTCAGGAATTACGTCTTGGAAAATTTGGTACTTTGCCCAGAGCATTCCGCGGGTGGTTTCGGTTTATACAATCAATGCGCTTTAAACCGGCTGCGCTTCATTCGCGCAGCGCGTGCGGCGGGCCTGCTGATCCTGGATATAAAACCCTTGCTCTACGCCATCAACGAAGGCGACCAGCAAGCCTGTGAAGCCGCCATGCGCGAACTGCAAACCAAAATTGATGAACGCCAGGCTTACTTGCAGGCATTGGATTCACAGCTGTCGGAGCTGCGCCAACTGGCCTGATCGCCATAACAAAGGAGTATACGATGTCAGAAAAATGTGAAACCGGCCCCCACGACTGGGTAGCCAATAAAGGCCGATTTATTCTCACCTGGGTATTGCCAGCGATACTCATAGTGATTACCGGCATGATGCAACTTGCACCGTGGATGACCGGCAGTATCTGGGCGATCGCTTTAAGTTGGATGGGATATGCCTGTTTAAGAAATGCGCGTCAATGTGGGCGAATGCATTGTTTTTTCAGCGGGCCATTTTTTCTGGGTTCCGCCATGTTGGCATTAGGCATTGGGATGCAGTGGATACAATGGCTCACCTTTAACGGATTAGGACTCTTTTTACTGATCGGTACACCACTGGTTTGCGTGTTACCGGAGATGTTCTGGGGAACTTACAAAGTTGCGACAAACGGCAAAGAAGAATGAATGCGATAGTGAAGCGCGCTACAAACTCTATAAAACGCCTCTGGTCACTTGTAGTGTATGCATTTCAATCGCCGGTTCAGGATTCTCACTCAAAACGGCGTACCGCGATCCTCTTTAGTCTGGTGCTGGTCGTCCACTTGGTTGTCCTGCCAGCGCATGAACTGGGTTCCGATATTGGCTTGCGTTCTTTTGCACATCTTAATCTGAGAATCGCGCTATTTGCGTTTTTGTTCGCAACGCTGGAGAGCGTTCTCATCAATTTATGGGTTCAACTGATACGCAAGAAGACCCATTGCAGAACGGCACCAGCGGCGGGCGGCATAGTTATCGGGATTGTAAGCCCCCTGTTGTGTTGTACCCCGCTGCTGCCGACCATCTTAAGTTTTATCGCCATTTTGTTTCCTTCCGCTGTTTCTGGTATGGGTCTCAAAATTCAGTATGCGGTCAATGTGTATCAAACCGAACTGTTGCTGTTGGCGTTGGTATTACTGTTGTTTGCGATTGTTCAAAATGCTTGGCATCTCAATTCAGGCGACGTAATGGCAGGCCATCACAAGGAATAAAGCAATGAAAGCCACTTGCGACTAATCTAGGCATATCCAAATGACGACTAGAAACCTGATAACTATAACGCGATGCTTTTACACAATAATGCATCTATCAGAGAAAATTTAAGTCGATGGCCGCTATCTATCAGACAGCTTATCCACGAATTAAATCTGATATCACCGAAGATGAGTTAGGGGATGTCTATACACCTACGCCGGAAGATCAGAAGTTTGCACTGCGTCACTGTAAACGAACCAGCGCATCCTTTTTGGGGCTCCTGATTCAGCTAAAAATCACGCAGCGATTGGGCCGGTTCGTAAACCTGGGTGAAATACCAAAGGTGATCATCACGCACATTAAAAATCAGTGCCGTTCGCGGGTGACACTGAAGGATCTCCAAACCTATTACACATCGGGCGCGAAGGATCGTCACGTAAAGCTGATTCGGCGCCATCTTAATATAAAAGCCTACGATGCGGCCAAGACCTCTGAATTGGCACAGATTTGGGCACTTGAGGCAGCGACTACCAAAGAAGCATTACCGGATATCATCAATGTCACGTTGGAATATTTGGTCAAAGAGCGATACGAGTTACCGGCGTTCAGTGTACTTGAGCGGATATGTCAGGCGGCCAGGGCCGAAGTCAACACTCGGTATTACGATCAATTGTGTGGCTTTTTAGAGTCTGAAAGTCGCCAATGCATCAACGATATTCTTCGATCTAGCACAGGACTGAATGGTTTTGGTTGGAGCACGCTGAAAAATGAACCCAAACGCCCGACCCCTCGCAATATCCATGCGTACATCCAATACCTGGAATGGCTTACATCCCTGCAAACACTTTTGCCCACGGATTTGGGGTTGCCGCCAGTTAAACACCAGCAGTTTATCAACGAGGCCAAGGCCCTGGATTACGCCGAATTGATGAAACTAAAGCTGAACAAGCGACTCGCACTCGTCATCGTTTTAATCCGGCACCAATACGCACAAACACTGGATAACGCCGCCGATATTTTTATCAAGATGTTGTTAAAAATGGATCGCTCGGCGCAGAAGCTGTTGGAGAAGTACCTTGCAGACCATCAAAAGCAAACCGATCATTTGATTTCTGTGTTGTCTGGGACGGTCAAGGTGTATCTTGATAAACCCGATTCGGTGGCAGCTTTTGATCCGATACTGGGAAAGAACAGTGATCAGCTAATGCAAATGTGCGAACAATATATGGCATTCGCAGGCAACAACTATTTGCCGTTTATGGTTCGACTCTATAAAAAGCAACGATCCACCTTGTTTCGTACGATTGAAATACTCAACCTGGCATCGGCCACGGAAGACAAGGACTTGCTCAATGCGTTCCAGTTTATTTTGACGCACAAAAAGCGTCGCACGGAGTTCCTGTCAATTCAAAGCGATCCGAACGATCCCTCTTCCAGAAATGTCATTAATATTCGCTGGATTCGCGAAAGCTGGTGGAAATTAGTCACGGGAAAATCAACCAAATCAGCACAGGTGTCGGAGGTTAATAAAACCTGTTTTGAGCTGTGTGTGTTTGAACGGATCGCTGAAGAACTAAGTACCGGTGACTTGTTCATTCCCTACAGTGAAACCTTCGATGATTACCGGGAGCAGATGATCACCTGGGAAGAATACGAAGCGCAGTTGCCTACCTATTGCGAGGAGGTAGGGCTCGTCGCCGGTGATACTGAATTTACAACAACGCTGAAGAAGTCCATGGAAACGAGCTGCCGGAAAGCTGACAGCCAATTCCCGGAGGACGAACTGGTTCGTATTGAAAACGGGAATCTGATTATCGGTAAACCAAAGCCTGATCAACCCTTACCTGAAGTCGAAGAAATTGGAGCGCTTTTGCGCGATCGGTTGGACAAAATCAACCTGCTTGATGTGATTATCAATGTCGAAAAGTGGCTGAACCTGAATAAACATTTTGGCCCGTTGTCGGGCTTCGAATCACGTATCAGCGACCCGGAGTTACGTTTTGTCCTGACCGTGTTTTGTTACGGTACCAACATTGGTCCCACCGAAACCGTGCGATCTGTGCAGGGCGTTTCTCGCAAGCAAGTCGCCTGGCTTAACTTAAAACGCACGACGGAAGCGCGTCTCGATAAAGCTATTGCGAAGATCAATAGCGAGTATAAGAAATACCGGCTCATTGAGTGTTGGGGATCAGGCAGCAGTGTGTCCGCTGATGGAAAGCTTTGGGATCTCTACGAAGATAATTTGCTATCTGAATACCATATTCGGTATGGCAGCTATGGCGGCATTGCCTATTACCACGTCTCGGACACCTATATTGCATTGTTCAGCCGGTTTATTCCCTGCGGTGTCTACGAGGCGATTTATATCTTGGACGGCCTACTCAACGATGAATCTGATTTTAATCCGGACACCGTTCACGGCGATACACAGGCGCAATCCACACCCGTCTTTGGCCTGGCGTACTTGCTGGGCATAAAGCTCATGCCCCGTATCCGAAATATCAAAGATCTCAGCTTTTATAAGCCTGATCGCTCCATGGTACTCAAGCATATTCAGTCTTTGTTCAAGGAGCCGATCAAGTGGGATCTCATTGAAAAGCACTATGCGGATATGATGCGAACGGCCATGTCAGTTAAAGCAGGGAAAATCACCGCTTCGACAATCCTGCGCCGGTTCGGCACCAAGAACCGGAAAAACAAGCTGTACTTTGCGTTCCGTGAACTCGGGCGCGTGGTCAGAACCATGTTTTTGCTGGAATACATTACCGACGTTGATCTGCGCAAAACAATCCAGGCAGCGACCTGTAAGAGCGAAGAGTTCAATGAGTTTGCCCGGTGGTTGTTTTTTGCTAATGGCGGGAAAATTCCTGCAAACTTGAGACACGAACAAAGCAAAATCGTTAAATACAATCATTTGCTGGCCAACTTCGCGATCTTATACAACGTAAACGCGATGACCGAAGTGTTCAATCAATTGAAGTCGGAAGGGTACAATATTACCCGCGACATTATGGCCGAATTCTCACCGTATCATACCGAGCATTTGGGGCGGCTAGGAAGTTTTGGGCTGGATCTAACCAAGCAGGTTAAGCCCATGACTTTTGAACTGCTGGTTGATTAATTCATAATATTCAATCGGTTACGTTAGAAGTGGCTAAATTCAACGCTTTTACCGGCCGGACCTCTATAACCGAAAAAGCCATGCTTTCAGATGATGGTAGTTATGGTGGATTATCTGGCGAAAGCCCATTATTTCTATCCAAGAAAGGAGTATGGCGTAAGTTTTCGTTTAACGTAAAGCGGTACAAAACCGAGGATGGCGAAAAAGAAACTTTGATCTGTAGTAGTTTGGAAAACCTCATGAGGGAGATATTTAAAGGTGCGGGTATTCAAGGAGGCTCAAGTCATAGCGGTAGGCGAACGCTCGCCACTTGGTTGGATCGGAAAGGGTGTGACCTAGAATTGATTCGGTACATACTCAATCACGAGAGTCCTGAAATGACACTGGAGTATATTGATCCGTCTAGTGAGCGAATTGAGCACGCCTATAAAAACCTAATGAGCGGTGTGGAAATGCCGGATGGATTAAAATAATATCCTATTGCGCAATGCGCAATAGCTGCTAGAATGAGACTCAAATGATTAAGAGCTTTAAGCATAAAGGGTTAGAAAAGCTATTTACTAAAGGCGTCAAATCGGGCGTTCAAGCTTCACATGTACAAAAACTTATCGATCAGTTGTCAGCCCTGCATACTGCCAGCGGCATTGAAGATATGGACATTCCAGGGTGGCGGTTACATTCATTAAAAGGTGATCGAAAGGGAATGTGGGCAGTTGATGTAAACAAAAATTGGAGAGTTGTTTTTTACTTTGAAAACGGCAATGCCTTTGTTGTTAATTATGAGGACTACCACTAATGGGTATTCAACAACACAATCCACCTCATCCAGGTGGCTTTATAAAGCGTAACTACCTTGAGCCATTCAGTTTAGGCTCAAATGAAGTGGCTGATAAGTTGCAGGTCAGTCACAGCACGTTTAATCGTTTGATCAATGAAAAATCAGACGTTTCTCCAGAAATGGCTCTCAAACTATCCAAGGTTCTCGGGCGCAGCGCTGAAAGCTGGCTTGCAATGCAGGACAATTTTAATTTGTGGAAAGCTAAGCAAGAAATTGATCTTTCAAGATACGAATCAATTAAGTTTGCGGTTTAAAAAGGTAATTGGAAAATGAAAAGTATCAGCGAATCAAATCCAAACATATCCAGTGATTACAAGGTATCCCTATTGTTGGGGAGCAGCCTAGATCCAATCTTTTACTCTAATTTCGAGGCCTATAGAGAAAACAACTCTCACCCTCACAAGCTCGACAGTCAAGCCGTTATTTATGAGGGATACATTTTTAGCCTTTGTACGCAGGACAATCATTTGACATGGCTTGGTCGCGCAGAAACTTTAGCTAAAGCAGAGCTGGCGGAGCATTTTGCACAGCAGTTCCTTTTAGAACTTGGTTACTATGATTAACGAGAATCATTGGATTATGAAAGCTCAACCTCTATACATTGTAAATTTCATTGAGTGGCTAATAGGCGCAGCTGGGCTTGCCGTTGGTTTTTTCCTTCCGTTTGTAATCGCTTGGCTAACAGAAAGTTACTTTCTGAGTTGTATCCCATTTATATTGCTGTTGGCCGCGTTTTTTGTGTTTCAAAATACCATACCTGCGATTCACAAAGCGTGTGATAGAGGTGCTAGGTTTTCCAAATTTAAGTTAGATCCGAAGCAAGGACTAATAGCAATGGGTGGCATTGTTTATGGTCTAATCATTTCCATAATAACAACGTTACTTTCTTTTTCAGGGATTGCATTGTCGGTATTTTGATTATTTTCAAGGTTGGATTTACTATGCCAATTGACTGGGGAACTGAAATTCCGCTAAATCAAAAATCCCGATTGCTCAACGGTGGTTGGACTATTAGTCCATGAGCTGGACAAATATAATGCAAGTTACAAATTACCCACATTAAAGTTTAAGGACTAGGCACTAATGACTTCCGATATAAAAAAATATTCTGCATTAGCTGATAGAATTAGCGCTCAGTATGCACGCCTCATTAAAGAAGGCGTTAACGATCCGCAGCAAATATTCAACCAAATGGTTTCATTTCTGCCTGAACTTCATGAGCTGTGGACAAACACCAGCGATTATGAGCTAGCGTCTCTTTCCAATAAATACCCAGATTTCATGAATTTTTGTAAAATTGTTGAACAATTATCGGTTGTTCAAAATAGAAGGAATTTTCGTGATTATGATGAAGAACAAAAAATCCCTGAAGAACAACGTACATTGATAGCGAAAAGCTTAGGTGATATTTCACGTATCCACGAAACACTTCTTGAGATGAAACAAAATACCGATAAATGCAGCGAATCCAAACTATGTGAGCTGAAAAGCGATTTGGATAGTTGGAAAGTAAAGGCAAATGAGATCAAAGATCAGTTGAAGCAAAGTGGCGCAAGCGAATATGCCGTTAAAACTGTCAATGCGGTATTAACTAGAAATTATAGTCAAGCAAATGAAATTCTCCAAAGCCTTGAAAATTACAACTCTGATTTTATTTTTTCCTACCTGGAAAATAATGACGTGACGGAATTTCAAAGTTATTTCGGTACTGAACATGAGGGTATGCTTGTAGCGGGCCGCAAAACAATAAATCGGTTGGAGCGATACATCCCGACGGATGAATTTTCAAAATACAGAATCATACTCACCGCATTAGTAAGAGATTTCCGTCTTCCTGCGATTAGATATACCTCTGCGATAGCGCTTGGACTGTATGTGGCCTCTGTAGAGGAATCTGACTCCGTTCCGCAATCCGTAAAAGATATTGCTAGCACTGAATTTGTATTACTTCTAAAGCACTTTTCGGAAGAGGAAACGTTTTCCTATGAACGAGATTCTGATCTCGCCTACTCTAGATGGAATGAGTATCTTAAAAACCCCAGTGGCTTTGTAATTTGAGGCTGGAAAATGTCAGAAGTAATGTTGCACGCAGTTTTGAAAATGCCACCGGAATTGTGGGGCAACGATGCTCTTGATCAGGCTCAAAGAGCTGCGCGCTATGTTGAGGCAAGTAATCTCATAACCCATTTGCAAAATATAATCGACATCCAAGCCAGTACGATTGATGATTTAAGAAATAGACTTCGGGCTATGCACATATCAAAATCATGTAGCACACACAGCCAAGCCGAAAAACTTGAAAGCCAACTTACCATGTACAAAAACGCACTGGAGCTAATTGCAACAGATAAAGCCGACTGGGACAAAGCGACAGCAGAAATGGAGCGCGACGGATTGAAGCTGATTGCCCAGGCAGCTTTAAACATATAGTTTTTTAATTAATAGGAATATTGGAAGATGACATCTGTTGAAGCAATACAAGTAATTTGGCCTCATGGCAACAAAAATATTTGCACTGCAAGAATTGAGCGGTGCGTTGTTAAAATTCGGAAAAAGCTAGAACTGTACGGCTTCTATGTTTCATTGCATGGTTCGTATATGCACATGGCTATGGAGGTTGTAGCTCAAGAGCTTGGTGGTAAGGTAATTCATAAGAGTTCAAATGATACCGTTTCGCTAGATATTCGATAAAAAGTTGTTGGTATTTTTCTGACACAGATAAAACATTAGCAACTTTTGTGATCCGTAATAAAGGTAATTGGAAAATGTCGATGATCCCAGCTTTATCACCCGCAAATAACGACCAACTTGTTAGATGGCCTCCGCAGGGCTACGACTTTGATGAGTCGCGTTATAAGCATGTTAATGGAGAAGGATATCAACGGGACGCTGATATTCTAAGAGGATTATACCCTGAGATATCACACTGGAAGAACGCAAGCCTGTTGCACGCTTGGTTCGATTACGGCGAATCTACAAACTACGCTGCGCTAAGTGTCGATGAAGTGAGTAAAGTCAGAGATAGATACTTCCTAGCGTTTTTGTACGCCAAACAGGAATTGGGAACTGTGTTTGATCATGGTGGATTGGATGAGTTTGATAGTACGTGGAAATCGCTGGGTAAATAGTGAGATTGGAAAATGGCCGAGTTAGAAATCAAATCTGGTCACGTTTACATAAATGAAGATGGCGAGCAAAGATTGGTGATTTCAGTTAATAGAAACACTTCAACAAGTAGCCATGTGGTTATTTGGCGGACAGCTGATCTTCGGGTACCTAAAGGAATAAAGTCACAAGGCAGTGCGACTTTAGCAAGTTTCATCAAATGGCCAGTAACCGAGAGAAAGGCCACATCAGATGATTACGCTGCGTTTTCTATTGTAGAGTCAATGCGGAATGACTTGAAACTCGCTAAGCAAAGAATTAAATATAGGAAAAATTCATCAGCAATAAAAATTTAGGATCATTGGACTATGGGGATAACTAATTTACTGCTTGACAAAAACCCATTAGATGCTGTCATCAAGCACAGGGCAGGCAAGCTTCCAACATGCATAAAAGACTTCATAGTCTTATCCAACTTGAGACCTGCTGGTTTGATCTTGTCATCATGCATCACCACACTGACCCCTTGGCCTTGGGTAAATCTAAGTGACTCTGAATGGCGAGCCGAATTTAAGCACAACAGCGGAGCTTTTCTATCTGTCTTTCTGCGTCTTAATACGTTCGGCAATAATAATGATTTATTAGCTCTTATTGAGCCTGCCGAGGTTGAGTATCGGGCAGCTATCAACCGAATGGGATGGATTGCAAGGCACATATCCAAACCTGAAAAACAGCTACAAAAAGTGATAGTTCATATCGCAGAAAAACTCGACGTTCTGGAAGAGGGTTTCGCAAATTGGTCAGTGCTGAATAGAAAACAAATTGAAGTCGAGTTGCAATCAATTTTGGATAATGTAGCCCTGCGCAGTGGCAGTGCCTTTACTGATTTAAAACTTTGGAAGCCGAATTGGAATATTAACTCTCAGTGAGGCATTGGAATATGGATAAAGAAATCAAAAATAGACTTTTTGGGATTAAGAAAACAACATTGATCGCTAATGCTGCTGGTTTTTTAGCGCTGGTACTTATTACTTATCCGTTGCATTTTAAGCCAATTAAAAACCAGCTTATCGCCACGTATAAAGTTGCAGATATGTCACAATTGCTACAGCAAGAAGGTCTTGCTTACTTTGCTATGGAGCCAAATCTTGGATATAGATCGCTCTCTCAATCATTTAAATGTACAAACACATGCGATGTCAATTTAGCTGAATTTCAGAAGTTAATTGATGTGTCAGGGATTGAAATTCCATACATCGAATTTGAAAAGAACTCATGGGGATATGCCCTAGCAGCCAGCAATTATGTTTTGACAGGATTGTATGAACCCAAACTGATTAATTTCAATGATGTTGATTTGCAGTTAACACGAGACCGTGCTGATGCAGTTAAAAATAAGATTTTTTTCAATCTTTTTAAATAGTCAGGTATAAATTGTGGGGTACATTGGAAAATGAACTTTCGCCCTGGAACACAGTGGGAAAAAAATCTTTTACCAAGTATCGCCCCAATATTCCGAATTGATCTTGACAAGCAAATTGCATGTCTAATTGGGACAGGGTTTTGGATTACCAAAAAGGGACATTTAGTTACAGCTCGCCACGTTATTCAGGACAACATTGGCGGTAATGGAAAAGATATAGGGCCAATTTTTGCAATTCAAACCAGACCAGATCGAAGTATTATATTTAGAGGCTTGGTCTGCTCAGACTTGCACCCTAACTTTGATTTGGCCTTATGTGAAACATATTGCCCTGTGGGTGATACCGAACTTACGGTACCTCTACCTATTTCGTTAAATTTCTTAGACGTTAATGAACAAGTATGTAGTTTTGCAGTATTTTCATACGATCAAATTTATAAAAATCAATATGAAGGCTTTACGTATATTAAGTTCAAAGGAACGCTTGCTTCACAATATACAAAAGGCGGAGTTCCAATTCGGTTTGCTATAGGATTTAGTATCGGTGAAGTAAGTGCGATATTTGAAGAGAAGCGAGACAGCGTTATGTTACCTTTTCCTTGCATAGAAACTTCTGTAAGAATTTATGGGGGCAATAGTGGTGGGCCGCTTATAGACAATCAGGGGCGTATTTGTGGTATCCATTGCTCAAGTTATGATGGAGACAGGATCTCGTATCATGTGCCAACTCATGGGCTCCTGAACCTTCAAATGACAACAACGTCTTTTGGGATAACTGAAGAATCAGGAAAGCTTTGCTCAGTCATGGATTTGGCTATAAGTCAGAAAATTGAATGCGTACCGCCGCTATTGGATGAAAGTAGGTTACTCAGATCATGTCTATTGTGGATTAGATACGCTCTACGCTGCAAATTAAACAATGAGGCGATTTCTTTTGACTTCAATTTTGGGAGGCAAAAAGGAACAAAATGAAACGTATTAAATCGATCTTAAACTAAGCATACTAGGTGATTGGAAAATGAAAATTGGTGGGTTGAAATGAGCGAAGACGCAATACACCTGGAGCTTTTTACTAAACATGATCAACGTGAGTTTTTTAACGGTGACGCTTTCGTTAATGATTCGGGTAATGTATGTATTTATCTTGACGAAAAAAACTTCGCGGTACTTACACCAAAAATGGCAAAACGTTTGTCTCAGCGCTTAGATGAGGCCAGTCGGCAAGCCCTTGCTGACCATTTAGCAGAGTAATTGTAGCGGTATAGGTTCCTTTTAATTGATCATATAGGTGGTTTCTATGGCGATTTCTGAAGTTAAATTTAATCCTGCTCCTTCGAAAATTATTGGTGACGCTCTAACTGCATTAATTAGTGAATTAAGAGATGCTGGACATGGTGGCGAATCAAGGCGTTTGGAAAACTTCTTGGACTCAATTGATGCGCAGATGCATAAAGATCATAACCATCCGGCGATTACAATTTCATTTGAGATAAATAAGTAGTTATCGAATTTATCTTCCTCCTACGCTTTGTTTATCGTGAAGTGGCGAGCTTACCTAAAAAATTCTAAATAGGATCGTTCGAAAATGAATGAATTTGACGGCCACGATTATGTGGAATTTTGTGAGCGTGGAGAATATACCCGTCATGCAAAAACAATCGGTGAGCTACCAACACCTGAGCTAAGACTGGCGGCATGCAAACGTGCGAGTGAAATATTAGGGTTAAATATACAATTCGGCATCAAAGTTGGGCTGACTAATAAATTAATCGCTCAGAACTTGAAAATGACAAAACCGGATTGCTTTCACTGCGCGGCGATCAACTACCGTTGAAAATATTTAAATCGCAATAGGATGTTGAAAATTGGTTTCTGTATTTGCTAACAAGAATAACAATGGGTTTATGCAGGTTTATCACGATGGTGAGAATTGCGCGAAATCCAACCGTTATGATTCATCTCCGTATAAAACGTATGGAGAAAAATTGGTTTTTGATAACGGTTTCGTTCACGCCGCCTCATCTATAGAAACTCTCCCCGCTGGGACACCAATGTATCTGGCCGGACGAATAGCTTATCTTAAAGGCCTTCCAGCGGAATCTAAGCCTGCATCTGAATGTTATGCGGGACGTTGGTTTAGCGGTTGGCTAGAAGAAAAAGATCGTTGTCATCAACACCCACCCATTTGCCAATAACTAGTCCAATCGATTACCTGGGGTGATGTGGGAACCCCTGAAATCGTGTCGCATGTAACTTCATCCAGTAATCCCGGATAGCCAACACTGAATTGGCAAGATGAATCTAAAAGGGAAGGCAAGGAATCGATCTGAACCGCAAGGGTTTTTAGCCACTCAATCGATTCGACAGTCTCAGAGTCACCAAAAAGATCGGGATTAAGCCGCACAATTAGAAAATCGTATTGGCAATTAAAAAAGGAGGACAGGGACTTTTCCTGAACAGTGCTATATCCGACAGAAAGCGGGAATACTTCAACATCAGCACCATCTGCAACACGGAAAACAGGAAGTTGCAGCAATGAAACAAAAGCACGCGAAGTTACACGAAAAATACTGTTGCTAAATTTCTGTAGATCATCGTTAGTGGGAGTTGCAAAAATTACTGAATACCCGGCCTTGAAAACGCGACCATCAAAATTGCGGTGGCCATCAATGTGACTGGGCAATGATTGGCCAAGCGCAGACACGATCGCTTTAACCAGCTCGACATTCACCTGATTGACCGCTTGCTGCACATCATCACTCATTTTAAATGGCATTGGTCGAGGAAACATTTCAACCAACCAAAGTTGGTGCGAAGTACCGTTATCAATTGTATTAACCGCACAATCAGCAATATCACGAATTTTTTGATTCACAATCTTCACACCTATTCAGCGGAAACAAAGCTCGGCGTATTTAATAGCCTCGGCCTTTTGCCCAGCGCAAAAGCATAATGAAGCTTTCGCTATCCTCGCCAGGAAAAAGCTGTAGCGCGTCGTTGAGAACCAAATATGCGTCCTCGCTTTTCTTTGTGGGCAAAACAAGGGCAACGCTCCTAATTAGAACTGACTCGGAGCCCAACCGGACGTAATAAGGATCGACAACATGTAGCTTGATGCGCCGTTTTTTTACTGGCATTTCACAGCATTTTTGAATGCTGTCTGATGATGAAAGTGCGCCAAGAAATAGAGTTTGTAACTCAGCAAATCCTTGTTCGTTTTCATGGAGGATAAATTGCTTATAAGTCGCATAACCTCGGATGTAACCACCGCGATACACGACCTTTTCGACAGATTTCTGAGGCTCAGCTGATGCTTCAGAGACAATTATAGCCGGGCTTAACGATACTAAAACACACACCAACCAAAGAGCGGTCATTTTTTGAACAGACAAATTTAAACCTTTTAAAATCTGCATTTAGAAAAGTTATCCACAGAGCTGTAAACAATTATTGGGGATAAAAATTTGCATATTATGCTAATTTTCGATTTTTAAGAGTAAAGTTGCTCACCCAGTTTTCCACTTCTCGCGTCACGCTATCTTTGACAAACGCTTCTCGGTCAGCCACATATTTAAGCCGTTCACCTAAAGCCTCTGGTCGAGGATACTGCTCTTGGTAAAGATTGTTAAAGTGCGTTGTTCGCTCCTGAAAGTGCCTTTCCGCTTCATAAATCACACTGCCCAAGCGGTCGGAGCGCTGTAATTCATTGAAGATCCGAGGGCGTTCAAGCTCCAGCGTAGTAACAATTAATTTTCCCGTACTGCTGAAATTTCTAGCCATTTATATGCACCCCCATATGTTGGAATTATGTTAATATTTGGAAATAATAGCATTTTACAGCCCGAGGATAATTGCGCAACATGCCATCCACAATTTTCTACTTCCTTGTCCTGACTATTCAGGGAGTACCGCCAACGAACATCCCTGCTGGCTCATTTACCAGTGAAGAGATATGCAAGGTGCAAGGGGAGTCAACCGTAAGGGCAATCGAGAAATCAGCCAGGGACGAGGGGATAACAGACCTCAAAGTAACGTACAGATGCACGACAGAGAAACCCATCGCAAAGTAACAAACCTATTAGCAGTCACAAACGAGTGATTTCCAACATTGAAGTACACAAGGGGGAGGAAAGTAATGCGAGCAATTAGAAATTTGGTTGATTTATCAGAAGTGACGCAACTGATACCTGCTGTACAGCGCGAATTGAGTTCTGCAAACAACACTTATCCGGTACAGGCGTTTGCTAATGCGCTCTATGATAAGTTGAGTAACACAAACGCTTTTAGCAGCTTGGATCTTGCGGGATATTTGATTCAACACAGCCGAATGCTAGGGGTCGAACTAACAATCCCTGCGTACAAACCACTAAAACCTTAGAAATGGTCGCGGCCATTTAACGCCCGGTCGACGCCGGGCTTACCAAATCATAATAATTGGTCACTTGTTTAATCTTAATCGCAGACTCATCAATCACCGCATATTGAATTCCCCGATCCCTCAGACCGCTACACTCCATTCCAGACAATGTGCCATAAACCATCCAAATACCTTGATCTGCTAACAACCGGTTAACCTCCGCTGTGTTGCATTCAAAGGGATGAATCAGGCCGCGCGCCTGCACTTTACCAGCGCTATCAAAATTAAATCCTAACTCTTTTCCGATCCTCAGAATTGCCTCGCGCGCTTCTACGGTCTGAGAACGAAACGAGCCATTCAGATTAATGGTGAAATTCGAGTTTCGGATAAATTCGACCACATAGATTGCACCACCATAGCAATTTGCCACTATGGGCTCGCGCGTTAAATATATTGCTGGCCCGAAAGGATTATCAATACTCCAATTGATTCTCAAAGAAGGGTAAGTCGCGCCTTCAGATCCGTGGTAATAAATTTCACTATTCAAATTGACTTTCTCGACTCATTGCGAAATCACATTTTTAGAATCAATGTGTACATTTTCCAACAGATCGAAATCCTTTGCTATTTGGTAGTTTCCCTTCTGAGCACGCTTCTCATTGGCGATCAAATTGGTCAAATCTGCCATACCGCCACTGCGCGGATTGATCTTCGCAGCATAGTGCGTGACCATCTCCATTGATCTCCAGCGACCGGCCTTCATAATCTTCGCGGCATTAATATTTCGCTCCAGCATTTCCTGCGCCGCGCCCACGCGTGTGGAGTGCCCGGAAAAAATAGTCTCATCTAGCCCCAGCTTGCGCGCAATACGCTTGAAAGCGCGATTTACGGCGCCTGGATTTAATTGATCTCCGAGCATCCCATTCGAGTAAATGCCCCTGAAGATGTACGCGGCACCTTCGCCCCCGGATTCCACCGATAAATTTCGCCAGCCTATTAATAGATCCGCCGTGTTTCTCGATAGGAATAAATACTCCCCTCTGCGGCGCTGGTCTGTTTTAGAGCTTTCAATAAACATTAGGCCAGTACCGTCAGCCTGCAGTTCAAAATGCTGCCAACGCAATTCTACTAATTCAGAACGACGACACATTGTTTCAAACGCGGTAAAGAGCAGTGTCATATCTTGGTAGTCTCGCGGGATCGCGGGATCAAACACGCCTAAAGCAGCCTCCAGATGCTCATAACGCAACGCTTGAGTTTGACCGGTACCCAAATTGCTCCCCGCGCGCATTTTCTTCAATTTCAATTTCACGCGGTATAAGCGGCGCGGATCATCTAGTTCAAGATAGGTGCACCACCAAACGATCGATGCAACATGGCGCTCAATTGTGCTTTTGCTTCTTTTCAGCCCTTGCAGATTATCGATGTAGGCGATTAGGGCGAAATCGGAGACCGGCAAAAATTCGTTTTCACCCCCACTGCTGAATTTCAGGTATTGCGCGAAATCGCTATATAGCGCAATTTCAGAATTTTCAGGCAATACCGTATTCAAATCATGTGACCGCTCGAAGAACAGGGCGAACGTCTCCGGGGAAACACGGCCTTTCATGCTTTCCAGCATCGCAAGCCGGTAACGCTGAATTTTTTGACAGTGCCCGCCTGAAGGCCGCATCGGCGTATGCGAATACACTTTCTCGGCAGGCTGGAAATCAGCCCTGTATTTGAGCCTCGACTTCCCTTTTTCTAAATTCTCAATCTCTGCAGTCATTAAGCATTATCCCCAATGTATGCGTGATAGCAATAAGTCGAAATCCAAAACCGGGCGAGAGCCATATGTCTCATGCATGCCCCCATCGCCACGAATTGTAAAATCCAAACTTCTTTTACCATAATTCGTTTCAAAGCTAATGCTGCAGCAAACCGATTCTTCAATTGCCGGAATCACAGACGCAATCGCTGCAAGCAACAATTCTGGATCAAATAATTTCAAAACACCTAACTGCCCAACTATGAGCTCAACAGGCCTATATTCAATTTGATTCATAATCATTAAACGCATCTACGGGGTTAAATAAAAGCTTTCCACCATCATCAATGCTAATAAAAATGCCTTTAGGAATTAATTCACCGGCTAATGCACTTCGGTAAATATCCAGTTTGTCACGATGATGGCCACTAGATTGAAAGTCAATCGCATTATTAACCAATTCGATTTTTTCAATTCGCAAATCTTCGTGTCCTACTAATATCTTGAGAATAGCGGAATCAATAGCAAGCAATTGTGAATACGTTTTTACCTTGTTCAAAGTAGCAAAGTGCGGCACCAGATCCTGTTTTTTCTGCCGAAGGCCATCATCTAGCTCTTTCAAGCGCGCGTGAAGCAAATCAACTTCAGGCTCGATATCGAAGCTCTCAAGAAGGAGGTTCAGCGAGGCACAATTTCCAATAGCCGCGAAAGAATCCAAAGTGCCATTACAGATACTGCCATCTGCCAAGCTGTGAAGTTCTAAAATTGCCTGCTTATCATTAACTGCACTCTGCTCAGGAGAACGGACATAAACACCTTTCCAAGCGTACACACACCCGATAACGCCGGGCGCCACATTACCGTAGCTACCCTTATAGTGTTCTATGTGTTGCCCTGAATGGCAGATGTAAAATCGATTATTGGTCATTTTCCTACTCCAATGTGGTGTATGCAGGATTTATTTAACGCGCGGCCTTCTGCGCCTCGCAATTCGCAAGTAGTTTTCAAATCCCGGTAGGGCTACGGCTTTTCTCAGAAGCAGAGCTTGCTGCTTTGCTTTTACTACATCAAAAAATTGGCTAAAAAAACAAGATAAAGTAGTTTCGAAATTATCCGTTAGAAATATTTTTACAAATTCTCCGCGCGAAATAGGGCACATGTAAGCTCGCAGTATGTCGCTTCTTCTGAACATAAACCAAAGCGGCTCTTGAGGCTCGTCCACCCCCACCTGAAAATCGAACACCACATAAGGTGCGCCGCTCCACTCTTGCACAATCCTGCAGTCATTAAGCCAGTGGACTTCAAATACAGTGGGTTTTTGGTGGGCGATAAATTCGCCATTTAGGAGCTCCAGGAATTGCGTTTTATCCCGCAGGCGCCGCGTGCCATCTACTACCCATACCAGTTTTTTATAAAACTGGTTTCTGGTTAGCCGCTCTTCCTGGTTTAAAAAGGAATGCTGGAACTCTAGCACCCAGCCATTTTTACATCAGCAATATGCTTCTCACCGGATTCACTGAAGTAATAGCCCCTCAAAACCCCGTAAAAGGCCCCCCAACACCCCCATGAGCACGGCGAGCACGGTGAGCACATCAGCACAATGAGCACGGCGAGCACACTGTATATATATAAGATATTGATTTTAAAGGAATATAAATTTAATTTCGCGTGGTTTAGCGCATCACAGATAGTATCATAAACATCAAATGATGATTTCTTAGCTAGTTGAAATTAAGTTTCAACCTACTAAACCGCGATATCTATTGCGCGTATCGAATCGTTGCCGCTCAGTGAAATTTCGATAAAGATGGCAACCATCTACTACGGAATCAATTTTAGGGGACAAACACATGGCCAATGGTAAACAGTCAAAAGCAAGACGAATGAAAATGGCTGAACGGGCAGCAATGCAAATGGCGCTTCATTTTCCAGGGATACCTGAAGAGTGGCTCTGGCATCGGCGCACGAACGACGGTTATTCAACAATACCTCGTACCTTGCCAATCGCCATGCAGGTAATAAACGACCAAACTAAGGGACAGCCAGCTGGCCACACACTGTTTTGTCTATGGGCACGCTCACCTGATCACCCGCTGGTTACGATTGAAAATCCTGCCACCTTTGCTGGGGAGGCTGGCTTTTCTGGACCAAGAGCTGTAGATACTTGGCGGCGCAAAATGAAAGAACTACATAAGCTTGGGTTCATTTTACCTAAGCCTGGTACTTCAGGGGACTTCCATTATGTCCTCTTATTAAATCCGAATGCTGCCATTGAATACCTCAATGCAATTGGGAAGGTCCAAATAGGACTCTACAGTCGATTTATGGAGCGCATGGCAGAAGTGGGAGCCATGGGTGATATAGAAGCATTGCGCGATTACTGGACGGCAGAGGAAAAACGCAAACAGGATCTGGCTGCTGCAGTGCCACCGCTACCGCCACTGGCATCGGTACCGGCACCAGCACCGGCACCAGCACCAGCACCGGCACCGGCACCAGCAGAAACCGAACCGCAGCAAGAAACACCCGGCACCAATTCAATATCGACGCCGACATAAGCACTTTTTTTACGGGAGGTTACAGCAATGAAGAAAAGAAGAGTACACAGCGTCCAGTGAAGCTTGCCCAATGGACGTTGGAAGGAAGCTCACATCCAGCCTAACAGTTTGGCGACTGGTGGATGTGAGCGTGGCGAGCAATTTCTTTTGTTGGTAGTGCAGCAAATCGCCACCAACAAATTAATTATAGCTGCAGTTATAAACAGATAATTAAATAAAATTGCGAGCTGACTCAAAAGGATGCTTGTCCAAATCAGTTCAGACAAGCAAAACCAGTCTATATTCCGTAGCTATCGGCTATTTGCCTTGCAATGGCACGATGTACTTCTGTTGACGGGTGGAAATGAATTTCTGTTTGAAATAGTGGCCATTGTCCGGCTTGGCGAATGAGGAATACTAATTCAGCCTCCACCGTTTCAATATCCAAACAGCTCCCTTCAGGATTAGGGTTTGTATGGCACCAAATATCGAAATCGGCGGCAGAAAACTTATGCCTCCACGCATACCCATAGTATCCGGCTTTGCCAGTAGCAGCCCACCCCAATCGTAGACGGTTCCGAATACTCTGTTTCGTAATGCCAACATAAATTGGCTGCCCATCAACACTGGCGACATAAAGCTTTGGTAATTTCGAGGTAGCTAGGCCTGAAAATTTAGCGCGCCCCAGAGGACAGACTACTGAGAAATTGTTTGAGTCAAAGCTAAGCTTGTATCGCCCCAACGCAGTTATTTCCATTTCGATATCCTAGAATCCGGGGGAGAGCTTCGCCCAATACTATTTAAGCCGGATGACAAAACTCATAAATCATGTTTGCAAGAGCAATTAACGCAATGCCTTCTTTACGGATGTTAAAGCACTCACCATTCACTCGATAATCTTTTAAGTGATCTAGTACCATCTGCTCTATATCGTGGGCATCGCCAGCGCTACTGAACTCATGTGAAGTTACTTTAACAAGTGGTTTTCCAGACCATATCGCATGAGGCGAAGAATTAAATTCTTTTAGCCTCCGATCTACATCATTTGCGCGGCCGATTTTATAAAAATCGGTTCCTTCGATTCTGAATATGTAAACCCAGTTCTCGCCATCCTCATAATGTGCCTCCCTTACTCCTACAGCGGGTGGTGGCCCCGGCCTGGTTAAAACGTCTTGAAACTTGCTATAGCTTTCGAGCAATGGTGACAAGACAAAATTAGTTTCCTCTGTAGGAAGAGCCGCAATAACTTTGGCCTCTTCATCGTTAAGTTTCATTGCAAACGCGGCTTCAACTCGACCTCTGGTTCTATTTCTTCCGGGGAACAGATCGTCAATTAAGGGTTTATCCCTAAAAGCCCAAGCATTTAAATAGGGAAAACCTTGGGGCCATTTAAATTTGCCGTTTAGATATGCGTTGTCGCCTAATTCAGTTTTTAATTCTTTCAGTAATGGCTCAACTTCAATAATTCTATTGGTGACTTGGACCAAACCAAGTAATCGACCACGATCTTCTTCGTGCGTGGGTTCAGACTTTGTTCCGACCAACACAACCCAGTCGCCAGTCGAATATTCTCTCCTTAACTGGTCCGCACCCGCTGGCTTTCCAAATCCCAGCACCGGCCACGTTTCTGGATCATACCCCCATACTTTTTTAAAGAAGTACGCTGGCAATTTTTTTAGTGTAGGGTTTTCCATATAAAGCACTCAAGCCCTATAGAGCGGTGTATTGATTTTATAGTTAACAACAATGAGTCTTAGCAGGTAAGGGGAGTTCTGCTGCGCCCAACTTCGTTTAAAAGTATGTCCGCAAAATCAGCACTATGCGGACATACAACACCCATAATCTACTATCGACGCAGCCGGGAATACACTTTGTCAAAGAGTGCATCTTGGGGAATATCGCCTATCCTAAGTGGTTGGCGGCAAACACTACTGAACGCCTGAAAGTAGAACCTTTGGTGCTCCTCCAGATCTTTTACGCTGCAGTGTTCAATCATCTTGGAATGCACACTACCTGCATTGCTTTGAAAGCCATACTCCGTGGATAGCTCAGTTTTAAACAACTGCATGCAAACCATAAATTTTCCAGGGTGCAGCATATCCAGAACGTCTTGGAAGCTAAAGCCAGTGATGTGATCATGCTGGAATAGCTCGAAAAACATCATAAATATCCCTGCTAATTGCTTTTCCATAAGATCAGAAGCACCAAAGTATCGTGCGAGTGCGACAGCAAGATTGTCACCGTTAGACCAAAGTCCTAGTGTTGGCTCAATTGGGAAATGCGTAAAGCTTCCCATCTTCTGAAGGGAGGCATTGAACAAAATTCTACTGTTCGGCAAATAGCTCGGTGCAAAAAAGTAATACTTGAAGAAACGGCTAATCATTCCAATTTGCTCCTGATTATTGGAGCAATCACGGCACTCTAGCTGTATTGCTTCTGCCGCTGGAAATGTAAAAGACTTAATTAACTTTGTTTGTCGGGAAAGATATTGATGGGCTTGATTAAAGTCATTAAATCCGTGCAAACGAGAGTATCTATCTAAGGCCTTCACACCCTTAATTTCTGACTGATCGGTGACGGCAGCAATAAACTTATGAAAGTGTTGGGACTGAAATTTGAAATGATTAACGTTGAGTTCTGACAGATTTGAAATAGTTGCATTCATAGAGAGACCATTATCGTACCGCAAGGTCGAGTTAGGGCGTTGCTCCGAAACCTTTGCGGCATGGGTAATGGCAATAGGTTGGGTAAAAGTCAATTTTGCCAATGCAACGGGCGCCTATAGACCAGAGGACGTGATGATCCTAGCACGCCTCCGATTTACTTCCTACCTCGTGGATTGCAAAAGCCCAGATAAACCCTGGATAGCAGTAGTTTCCGCTTAGGAAGCTACTGGACATTACCAGTGCGTCCATATCGGCTCCATAAGTCACCATAACCACCCCCCACAAACAAGCCGCACCAGCACCATACCTTTACCACCCCCAAGTTCACTCGTTCACGTTGTTCACGGCTCGTGAACACTGTAGAATTGCGAACAATAACCCCACGATGGTAATAGGTCATGAATCAAGAGAGCGCTGGACACAAAGCAGCCCGAGCACTAAGCGAGCGACTACCGATGCGGTGTAAGTTCGTAGAAGGTACTAATCGGGACGAAGACAGGCTTGAGTTGCTGGAAGGTGAGATGCTTAATGCAACGATAAGTTTGCGATGCGTTACGCTCATGCACTTGAGGCCAACCCATATTGAACATATCGCCGCACAGCTTGGTTCATTCCCCGATGGCGGGATTTTACTAACCAACTACGCTAATCCAAGCATCACTAAGGCACTAACATCAAAGGGCATTAACTTTTTTGACCTTTCCGGCAACTGTCGGATACACACTCCTGTATTTTATTTCGCCGTTGATGGCCTAAAACCGGTAAAGGAAGATAAACCAACTAGCAACAAAGCATTTGAGCTTGCTGGCATGAAGCTGATACTTACTCTATTGAGTGGTATAGCACCTATAACGGCCTCTTATCGCGATTTGGCGCAGGCAGCTGGCATCTCATTGGGCACGGTTGGTCCCGCGCTTGACGGGCTTTATGGAGCCGGATTTATCATGCACAGGGATAAGCCTGCCATCCGTAAGTTAATCAACAAGAAAAAGTTACTTGAGCGATGGGTTGAGACTTACACCGAAAAGATCAAGCCAAAACTATTCGTCGGTAATTATGAGGCGGAAAACTATTATCTATGGCAAGAAATCAACCTAGCCGATTACGGCGGGTACTGGGGCGGGGAGGTTGGTGCTCAGATTTTAACAAACTACATTAGGCCGCAAGTGTTTACGATTTACATTAACGCGGAGAAGCGCGGCAAGCTCTTTGCTGCTGCAAGAATCCGTAAGGCCGACCCGATGGGCAACAATCAACGCACCACGATAGAGGTTTACGAAAAGTTCGGCCCCGACTATCCGGCTTTTTCAAGTCACCCGCTTGATGTTGTCAATCCAATAATTGTTTATGCCGACCTAATTGGGACGCATGACTCTCGCAACCTTGATGTAGCTCAGGCCGTATATGACAGCAGACTTGATCAATTTATCTCAGAAGATTAGAGATCCAGGAATGGTGGAGACCTACCGCAGCGTCCATGCATGTGCGGAAGCACTCGGAATCCCTTATTTGATTGTCGGTGCATCCGCTAGGGATTTGGTTATGCATCATGCTTTTGGAGCGGCGATCAAACGAGCCACAAGCGATATCGACTTTGCAATTCAGGTTGCAGACTGGGGCGCAGTTGAAGCTTTACGACAGACACTGGCCCAGAACAGTTTTGAAACAACAGCAGTCCATCACCGACTCAGATCAAACAATGGAATTCCCATAGACATTGTGCCCTTTGGAGACATTGCAGACGCACAAGCCTTTATCAAGATGCCCCCCAACGAATTTCAAATGAATGTTCGGGGATTTAGCGAAGCGCTAACCCATGCCTATAACGTGTCCTTATCCGATTCACCAGCGCTAATAGTCAAGGTGGCCTCTCCCGAGGGCATGCTGTTATTGAAGTTCATTGCATGGGCGGATAGAGAGCGAGACAAAAGAGGGAAGGACGCCGCAGACATAGCTTATCTTCTTGAAAACCTGGAAGAGTTAGACCCGATAGCAGAACTGATGTATGGCGATCAACCGTTGATGGAGCAATACGACCACGATTTAAAGCTTGCGTGCGCCCATCACTTCGGCGCGAAGGTTTTTGCCATGGCGGAGCCGGAATCAGCCGAAGTACTGCAATCAATTTTTGAAAGCCGCAACGAAAAACTGGGGATGACTGTATTTCTTTATGACATGAATAGGCATGGCGACTACAGGAATAGCGAGCAGCTTTTAAACGCATTTATAGCTGGATTTAATAGCACCAATGAAACAGAAGAATCTGAAAAATAAGACTGTTTGCTTAACTTAACTTGTCCAATAAATAAACATTATGTCCAGTTTTCCATATTTCTCAGTAGGTTAGATTCCTTTCAAGCATCCGGGGCTTAGTTAAATGAACGTCTAGCGTTTGTTTATTGGCCAAATTTAGTTAATAAATTCCCAACTTTAGTTGCAATTTTCGCCGTAGTTTAATTAAACAAGCATCGAAGTGACCTGCAAAGGTTTATTTATTAGACAAATTTAGTTAATAAATTCCCAACTTTAGTTGCAATTTACGCCGTAGTTTAATTAAACAAACATCGAAGCGACCTGCAAAAGTTTATTTATTGGACAAATTTAGTTAATGAATTCCCAACTTTAGTTGCAATTTACGCCGTAGTTTAATTAAACAAACGGACCTGCAAAATTCGACGCCATATTTAGCTACATATCTCCTATAACTATAATTATAGCGCATATATATTTACGCATTAAATACACTTATCAGTATTCAGTATTGTGTATTGTTTGTGACAATTGCTGTAAAATGGCTTCTACAAGGCCTCCATTTCGCGCCGCCACTCAAAATGCTTCGCGCCCAAGCCAGACAGCTTACGGTGTAAATATTTGATCAGGCCTTTCAAACTCAATTAGTTAAATCATCCGGCCAATAAACCGCATGAACAAATCCACTCCATCACCCCCAACGCATTCAGCGGAGCCGCCATGTCAGTCAACAACATTCGCGCAAACACCCGAGCAACACCGGCAGCGGTATTTGCTGCGTGCGAGAAATTAGCCAGCGAACGACCCGACCTGGATTTCAGAAATGAAGATGTGTTAGCGATCACTGGGGGTGGCATGTCCGTGGTATCCCGATTGGTACGCATCTACCGCGAGCACCACGCTGTAATAGCCGCGTGCGACGAGCTGGATGCATCCATGGCAATTGATCTGGTGATGGCCACAAACGAGCTACTTAAAGCTCACAAAGCCAAATCCAAAGCCGCGCTGGACAATGCACTGAAATCCATGGAGGAATCGATCACCGAGCTTTCCGATATCAATCAAGCACAATCAAACGAATTGAAAGCGGCAAACGAAAAGCTTTCCAATGAAATGGAATCGCTAAGTGCCCTGCGTGCAGACTATGAGAAGTCGCTACGCCTACTGGAAAGCCGCAACCAAGAAATTGAACACCTCCAGTCGCGCAATGCGGAGCTGATAACGGCCAACAACAAAATGGTACAGCAGCACGAAGAGAAAATTACTCAACTCAATGAGAGGCACAGCGAACGCTTAACCGCGGCCCTTGAAAAACAGCGCGCTGCGTTTGAATCAGAAAAGGCAACCGCCCTCCTTCACTTAGACGCCAGCAAAGCCGAGCTCTTCAAAAAGCAGGAAGCCGATATTGCAGCAAAACAATCTGAACTAAGCGCCGCAAACGACACCATTACAGCACTGCGTCAAAGTTTAGCGGACAAGAAAGAGGAATTAGCAATTGCGCAAAACACTGCCAGCAAATCGCTAAACAGCATCCAAGCTGTGCTCGAAGAAAAACAGAACCAACTTAAAGAAGCACAAACACTTAACCGTCAACTGATAAATGCATTTCAACGTGAAAAATTGGAAGGTGCAGACTTTGTGGCTGACAACTTATCGAACATCAACAGATCCGCAGAAAGCCTTCGGCCATTACTCACCGACTTAACAGAAATAATTACCACCATCATAGAAAAAGAGAAGAAATAACCCCCATGAAATTGTCTCAGTTTATCGCTTTTGTATTCCTATGCTCCCTCTCTGCAGTTAAGCCACTGGCCGCACCCGATGATTTTAGAGAGGCCAAAATTGCAATGAAAACTCACGTGTATTTTGATCAAACCAATAAGGGCACACTCTATTGCGGATGCAATTACCGATGGCTTGGTGAATCAGGCGGCAGAATAGACCTGGCATCGTGCGGCTACAAAACACGCGCAGATGAAAACAGGGCAAACCGGCTTGAATGGGAGCACATTTTTCCAGCGTCAAACTTCGGGAGAGCATTAAAATGCTGGCAAAAAGGTGGTCGAGAAAACTGCAAACAAAATGACCGCGTGTTTAATGCAATTGAAGCGGATATGCACAACCTTGCACCGTCCATTGGTGAGGTAAATAGCGATCGCTCGAATTACAACTTTGGCATGGTCCAAAATTCTCAGGCAGCTTATGGCAGCTGCAAGATGAAAGTTAGCTTCAAAGAGCGCACTGCAGAACCACCTAATAGCGTAAAAGGTATGATCGCGCGAACCTATTTTTATATGAGCGACAGCTACAACATCCCCTTGTCCAAGCAACAACAACAATTATTCATTGCGTGGAATAAACAATACCCAGTCACCCAATGGGAAAAATTGCGCGAGCAACGCATCAGCGAGATTATGGGTGCCAGCAATTCATTCGTTACCGGCGAAAGAACTTGGGAGCTTGGTCATCAACTATCAGGTGAAGGCCTCAAGCGTATAGGCGTGACAGTAAAACAGAACGGCAGCACACACGAGCGGACGAAAAACAACACCGCAGACAATCAATCAGTGCGCGGCAATAAGCGAAGCAAAATCTTTCATCATTCCGATTGCCCCAATTATGATTCAGTTTCCGATCAAAACCGGATTAATTTTGCAAACCAAGGTGAAGCATTGCAGGCTGGGTATGTAATTGCGAAGAACTGCCCCCAAACAAGCAGTTAAATCATTGACCGAGTGAACATTAAGGTAGGGGCTGATTTTGGCTTTCAACTCATTTATTTGATTCGACTATTAATCGAAATGGTAAGCCCCGGACATGAAAAAGCCGGGGTTTTTATTGGGGAATGACTATTACAGGTGTCGCGCGGCGAACCAGCTCTTTTGAAAGGGCCTTTACCAAATCAGGATTTTTAGCAGATACAGCAAAGGCAAGTTGCTCTAATAGACCAGTCAGCGTCACCTCAGCATAAGATTTAGAAGCAGAGGCATTTACCATTTTCCAGCCATCGCGTGCGCGTTGATCCGCTTTTCTCTGCGCTGGCGTCTTTCCTTTGCCGGTGGGCTTTTTTCCTCGCTTCTTTGGGGGTGTAGGAAGAAGTGAAAGCGTTTGTTTGTCATTTGGATCGATCACTGCAACCTCGGCAGTTAGTCAATAAGGTTAAGGAAATTATTGTAGTTTAATAATAGCGTGACTGTCACATAGTTTTGCTAATCAGATTGCTTATCACCTGCCGAATCTTCAACATACTCTTTCATCTCTGCGGCAGCATCACGCAATCGACCAGATATATCGGAAAGCTGACTTAAAAAATAGTTATCCCAATCCCCCCAGTCAGCAGACATGGCTTCAACCTGGATTGCCAATCTATTTAATATCCGAGAATGATTACTCGCTTGTCTTGCTTGAGTCAGTGCAGGCATATCAAAACCTCATAAAATAAAAAAGGCAAACTGCGGAAGGAAACAATACTCAGCTATCATTGCAAGATCATCCCAGCATATAAAATCAAATCTCATAGCACACTGGCACCAAAATCCGGACAAAAAAAAGCCCCGAAAAAACAGGGCAACTATAGAATACACATTACGTGTTTACATCATACATCCTTGTAACAAGAAACTATTCACACTCCATCGACTTCATATCTTCAATAGTCACAGCTGATTTTCTAGCGCTAATCGTCACATCAATTAGAGGGTTGGTGAATGTCTCAACTGGTTCAGGAACACCGACCGCGACAACAGAACCACTTGAATCCAGATAAAAGCGGTAATCAACTTGGTTCACGGTGGCAAAAAGGTAATTCAATTCCTTGTTATACATAAGTGGTTCATTGTTTAGAATGCGGTTGTACCATTGTGCTTTTTTATAGCAGTTATCTGTATCAGTTGGTGAAAACCCATCACCCATATATTTCCAATTATGCAAAATACCCTGTTCGTCAATTTCCAGATAATTCTCTACTCTATGTTCATAGACCAGTGTAGAAGTATCATAAACACCTGCAAAACCCGCCGGTGCTTCACTAGCAGGTAGGCCTTTACATAGAGCGTCTTGAATCCATGCGAAAGTGATATCAAATTCACGCTTAAATGACAAAGCTATCTTATTTTGCTCGTCTACCAATGTGCCATCAGTTGTATGTATCTCATTAAGAAATGTTTTTACGACTTTCTTAGTTTCGTGGTCAATTTCATAAACGATATCACCAGCCGGTGTTTTAATCAGGAATTCAGGATTGCCCGATTTTGATTCAAACATGTTTGTATACTGCAAAGCAGTACCAATCGAATCACCACCGGTACCAGTATTCAGGAAATAATTAAGATCTCCTTCACGAGCAGGCAAATAACACTGTGAGGACTTATCAAAATCATCACCCAAAAAGTTGTAAGCAGTAATGTAATAGTCGTTATACCCATTGGACTCAACATAGGTGGGCAAGTAGTAGTAACTTATATCACCATTTAGCTCGACCTTGTATAAGCCAGTTATCGCAGGCAAATAGCCCCAATACTGCGCTTTCAAATACAATTCAAATTCAGCTTTACGATCAGCAGGAACAGTTTCAGGAGTGAAAGTAGAAATTGAAGGCAATTCCTTATCTGGCTCCGATCCCGACCCTTCGTCAGAACCACCACAACCGAACAATAAAACGACACTAAGAACCAAAGACAAGTGGAAAAAGATTTTCATAATACTTCCTTAAATATTTATATTTGAACACCAAAACATATTAGGTCATGCTGTCCTGTTTTTCAAGCGCAATATTTCAGTTTCCGAGATAACCGTTTAAGGTTTCATTGCAAACACCACAAAGTGAACGTCCTTATCGTTGGCGTTTCCATTTTTAGTAAATAAAGTTGTGCTGTTCGCAGAACAACCGGTCGCATTACCTCCGTGATCATATGCATCATAAGTAAGTTGACAAGAAAAGTTTGTAAATCCTGGAGGAAATGGTTGTGAAAACAAATGTGATCGAACACCACCATCATCTGCATTAACTTTTCCATACTTAATCATTAAATTCCCAAATGTATAACTTGACTGAGCAGAATTTGAATATTCAATTGTTCCCGTACCACCAGTCGCAGTCCATAGACCATTAGTACAAACTATTAATTTGTCCGAAGAATCAAATCCAATTTGACCTGAGTTACACCCAGCGCCGACAGCAAATCTTTTTGTAAGCCGAATATCATTAACAATATCTACATTAAAAAGCCTGTTTTGCCCATTGGCATCAACGAAATATGTTTGGTCATCTAAATCTGTGTATCTACGGGCATACATGATGTTATTGCTCACAATATTATTTGACGAGTATATTTCCTGATCTACATCGAGCCTCCCATCAACCTTTGAGTTTCCATAGGAGCGAATAAAATTACCCATTACATTATTTCCAGATACAGTTTGTCCGGCCACAACGTTTTGAGCAGCATAAATACTTTGATTAACATTAACCGTACCGTCTGCCTGGATATTACCTAATGAACGTATGTAGCCTCCTTGAATCGTTCCTGCAGCTGTAACATTCCCATTTGCACTAAAGTTTGTGCCAGTTACCCACCCACTTGAATCAAAATTCCCACCGTTCACGGAACCAGTTGCATTAATATGTGTTGCGTTTACATTTGTCCCATTTACATTCGTTCCAGTGATAGTTGTTCCATTTATGTTGGTTGAATTGACTGTTCCAGCACCAACGGTACCAACATTATTAATGTTAAAGTTATTTACATTCATCGATCCAGTAAGTGGCTCAGAACCATCCTTTTTATAAAGTGCGGCTAAAGATACTTCACTACCTGCAGGAGGGAATTGAAAACTGTAAGAAGAACCCGAAGAAGCACCACCGGGCAAAATTCCCGACAATCTTCTTGCGTAAGTGGAATTAGAAGCATTTGCAGAAATTCGTAAATTATTTCCAGTAACACTAAATGAATATGATGTATTGAACGGTGATGTTGCTTCTGCAGCAGTAAGGCGCCCTGCAGCAACTAACTGTGCTGTTCCAGTAGGCCAGCTTCCAGTTTCTGCACGATGAGTACGTGCGGCATTCTGAACCCGGATTGACATTGTAGCAGCATGATCTGCAAATTTATCTCGGGCTTCATTAGCTTGCATTGAGACTGTCCCAGCAACAATCATTGACATAATGACCATAGCAGCCATTACCTCAATTAAAGAGAGGCCATTTTCGTATTTTCGTAACCCGCGTAGACGTTTCATTTGCATAATCCTGGCATTAGATACTTAAAGTTTTCATATATTTCATCGTTGTGTAAACGACTATATATCGCCGGTGTTTCATCCCAATATATTGTTTGACCTACATTTCTATCTGCACCAAGAGAATTCACGAAAGCTGCAGCATTCTTTCCAACAGGTAACGTTGCCATAACTTGAATCCGAGATGTAGTAGTTCCATCTGACCAAACAATTCTTGAACTGATTGAACCACCCAAACTAAAAACAGAATCAAACTTGTCATTAAGAAAACCCTCCTGCTTCAGAAGAGTAATCGTTGGTTGAACTCCACCACCAGAACCACAACGGGATTCAAAAAACGCTTGGGTAGCGCTCATTAATTCACTTGCTTGGT
The DNA here is from genome assembly GCF_024452345.1 of Cellvibrio sp. QJXJ. Taxonomy (NCBI): domain Bacteria; kingdom Pseudomonadati; phylum Pseudomonadota; class Gammaproteobacteria; order Cellvibrionales; family Cellvibrionaceae; genus Cellvibrio; species Cellvibrio sp. QJXJ. Next base: position 99,020 of record NZ_CP101664.1, on the reverse strand, counting down.
TTTCTGAACGATCGACTTTAGATAGAGCAAGAGCAGTCATCGCAGATTTAGTACAAACAAATAAAATCATTGAACTAATGGCGATAGATGCCATTAGCTCAACAATGGAGTAACCGTAGGTTCGCCTATGATTCATTATGATGTAGTGAAAGTAACGGTTAAGGTGGTCGATGCGCATGAAGCAGTAAAAAGCTTATTAAATGTCTCTGCCAAACGTCGGCAAGCAGCAGTATCAGCAATCACCGCAGTAACGTTTAAACGCGTTGGGTCAGAATTAGGTACCGCAGTATAATTGCCGTTGTACGGATTCACAGCAGTACATGAAGTCCAACCATTATCCAACCATTTATCAGTTACAAGATTGTCACAGGTTATGCCAGCAAACGTTGTGCTATACCCCTTTTTTTTCAGCGCCGCCGCGTAGATATTATTAATATCTTTTTCAGCCTGAGCCATTTTTGAATCTGAGTAGCCAGCATTAATACCTCGCATGATTCCAAAAAGAATAAAGCCTGCAATCACGATACCAGCACAGATTTCAACAACAGAAAGACCGCGCTGCTTCTTGAGTGAAATGTTTTTACATTTTTTCATAATTACCTCTTTTGATGTTTAACGGTTAGAGTTTGTTGCCATAAATACACCTACGGCGATTGTTAAATTGTTGACTAAAACTGCCCACAATATGTAATAAATAATATCTGCATTAACTTTAAGTCTTGTTGCGCATCTTTTACGAATATCCGCAGCCGCTGCATTCAACTTATCAACAATGTTTGAATTATCAGTGCCCATATACAGCTTCAACAATGAAATATATTGCTGTTCTAATAGGCCGGAGTCCATCGAATCAAATTCATTTTCGTTACCTTCTGGTAACTGCATTCGCATAATATTTACATGGTATCGCTGATAAACTGATCCTTCATTCATTAGCACTTGATAGATAGCGTAAGCGGAAAAGTTAAATCGCTTTAACAATGCAAAAGAGGACACAATATGGGCAGCAACTTTTAATCGATAACCTCCAAATGGATTCCATGGACCGATTTTAAAAACCTCAACCTTATCCCTAAAATCCCCGATGAGATTCTTCTCAAGGTATTTGAAATAAATAAATACACCTACCATTGCGATTAGTACAAGCATGCCATAATCCATTAGGAATCCGGCATACGAATCTAATTTCTGAATTGGCGGTGGAAGATTCCCATTAGATATTTCCTTATAGATTGGGACGAATTTTGTCTGCATAAAGAAAACCATTGCAAATGAAATAATCGTGTAAAGAAACGGCATTGCAAGTTTTGCCAAAGAAACAGAACTCGCCACTTTTTCCTTTTTTAGCTCGCTTGAAATAATTTGCATTGCAAGACAGAATCCTTCTTGACCACCATCTTCAGCAGCCCTTAATGCAGCGATATTCATCGAATCAAACCAACCTTCTAAGGCGTTCACAATAGAATCACCATTTTGAAGCATTAATTTAATGTCATTTGCTATCAACTTTTCTTCCTTTGATCCATATTTAACAAGATGGTCTGCAATGTCATAAGGCATACGTCCTGATTTCATCAATTCAGAAAACAGGTTTAATAGCTCGGACTGCTTTTCTTTATTAAAGCAAAACTTACGATATGCACTCAGGATAGCTTGATGAGCAGCAACTTTAATTTCTTCGGCACGAACTAAATTCATATCCACAACCACAAATATTTATTACAGGAATGTTGAACTATTCCTATCGAATTCTTCATAATCAAACTCAACAGTATTAATTCCAAAAGGTGCATCAAGAGTTGATTCTGCAGATAACGGACATACACTACCGTTAGTAATTCTCTCTATTGCTTTTTCAGTAAGGTCACGCCAACCTTTTGTTCGTAAATACTCCAGCCAACCCTTGATATTTAGCTCCTTAATAAAATCCCTACCTACTTGGTCAACCATGATTATCTCTACAAGAGGTAATCGGCCTTTTTCACCGACACCTTTACAAATATTGCAATGCTTTGCATTCAGATTTTTTGTGTAGATGGAATCCAATTGAGCCGGGTTGTTTTTACTGAAATGCGCATAAACCCGTTTCAGGTCACTGGTTGCGCTAGCTGAATTTATTGAATCTGACAGTTTAACTTTGCATGCCGGGCATAGTTTTCCAACCAAACGTTGACCAACTAATGCACGAATTAACGAACCATGGGAAAGGGTTGATAAATCACTTCCAAGAGATATCAAGCGCGCGATTGCATCTGCAGGTGTATTTGTATGTAGTGTTGACAGAACCAAGTGACCTGTATTCGCTTGATCGATTGCACTTTGCATTACTATCTCATCACGGATTTCCCCGTAGATAATTACATCAGGATCTTGACGCAACACTGTACGAGCGTAAGCCGCATAGCTCGTATATTCATTATTTCCAATTTGAACCTGGCAAACATTCGGAAGCTTTGATTCAACAGGATCTTCAAACGAAATGATTTTCGTTGTTTTAGGAATGATTGTTGTACCAGCTGCCATTGCACTTGATTTTCCCGAACCCGTAGGTCCAGTGAATAATATTATTCCCTGCGGATATCTAAAGATTCTGTCAAGTAAAGCAATTTCTGAATGTGAATATTGCAGATCATAAAAGGTTGGAACAGTACCCTTACCGTCACCGGTAACAATACGCATAACAATGCTTAAACCTTTTGGCTCTGCAATTGGTAAATGACTGTAACGCAATTTAACAGTACGCTTTTGCGTTTTTACAGTAAATGAACCATTAATCGGTCTATTCTCATCGAATGTATCACTGGTGCTGCCTCCGCCAGTGTGCGCCTCATGTCCGATAATCATTGAACCCAATTTTATAGCCATGCGCTCTGTAAGTTTGAGAGCAGTAGCTGTTTGAATAGTTAAATTACCATCGACCCTAAATCGAAACTGCGCAACGTTATTGTGCTCATCCGTTTCAATGTGAATATCACTTGTACCTGCTTGTGCAGCAGCATCAATAATGTTGTCGAGAAGATGCTGTACTTCAGTACGCTCATTCTGGTCATCGATAGTATTGTCTGTTACAAGATTAAGGTTCTGGTGACTTTTTTTAACATTTGTAGATTTTGCATTTAGTGATAGCAAGTATTGAATTACAGTCACACTACACGGTCTTGGCATCGGTGTAAGGCCACGTTTCAACAACATACTAGCTACATTATTTATAGCCTCGACTTTCTCAGACTTACTATCACTATCAGTCTCAAAATTAAATAGTATTTCTCCTGAATTTAAAACAGTTAGCCAATTATAGTTTTTCTCAGAAAGATACTGCCGCAATTCTCCATCATCAATAGGATTAGATGTAATCTCAGTAATTACATTGACCGATTGTGTCCGATACATTTCTTCTAACTTTGCAATATTATCTTTCGATTCCATGATTAATATCCCGGTTGAATGCCAGAGCTTTGCCCAATTTCGCTTCCCTGCCCTTGGTTACTGCTATCAGTAGTTGATTCAGATGTATCCGGTGCCGAAAAACGTCTGGAAGATGTAAGAGACAGAGTGCTTGTAATCCGTTTTCCAGTCCTTACGTTTTGCGTTACAACTGAGCGTCGATCATCACTAATAGAAATTAATCGAATCCCGTTAAACTCACTACCAATTGCCAAGTTCTGCATTTCAGAATCGACAGTAAGCGTAGCGCTATTATTAGAAATTCTATTTACACGTATACCAGCTTGAATAGGTGAAGCAGGCTGTGTAATTTGTGGTGCTGAATTGTTAAAACCCTGCATAGGCTGAAATGGTGGGACAATTGGAGAATGAACCTGGACCGGTGGAGGTGCAACGGGCGCGGGAACATCCGTTTTTCTATTTTTTATTTCTATCAATTCTGCTTCACCTTCCATCTTTGTACGGATTATTTCTGCTTTAATCTTGTCTGTTTCGGCATTTAATTTATCTAATTCTGCCGTACCTCTTTGCTGCTCAAATCGTGCCTTATCGCGCTTACTTTCTGATTCAGCTATAGAGGCCTGTAATTGAGAAACCTTGGCGTTATACTCAAGAGTTTGCAAAAAACGGTCTTCTTTGCTCAACTCAGGAATATCGATTTTTCCATTTTCCTCAAACACCTGTGTAGTTACCGGCGTAGGCGGTAAGGGTATTTGTTGTTGAACTTCGTCTTGCGCGGGTTTAATTGCCGCCATAATTTCTGGCATGAAGACAAATAAACCTGAACAGGCCATAGCTGCTATAAGCAATACGTTTTTCTTTGTTAGGTTTTTCATAGATCATTACCGCCTATAGCTTTTACTGAAATCTGGAATGTGTAAGTTAAATCTTCGCGTTTTAATTTTAGCGAAACAAGGTTCACAGGAAGGCCATTCAATGAATTGGCCAATGATATTAAGTCTGATAGGTTTGAATTGCTCTTTGAAATCTCAAACACCTGCGAAGACCAAGTTTCATTTGGTGCAACTTCAAGTAGATTTACACTACCTGGATTCGTTAATGCGCTTAATCTGTCGAATACAATATTTCTAATTTCACTAAGTTTCACAATTTGTGAAGCGGGAATATCTCGATTTGAGTTGATTGGCACAATAATATGTGCGGCCTGATTGAATAACCTTGTTTTTGTACCATTACCTAGCACATTCTCAAGTTGATGAAGGTCGTTCGACCGGGCTGTCAAACTTGGATTTAATTCACAGACAAGCGGTGAATCTTCATTTATTTCACACACATTTATTTTCCACTGGTTCCTGTATTCAATTTTGACCAGTGCTTTATAGGTTTCGTAAAAAGAAGAATCTGCGCTTTTTCTACTTAGTTCTACCCTATACGATTCGTATGGATCAATAATATTTTGAATTGGTGCCTCTTCGTCACCTGTAAAGATGAATATTCCGCCTACAATTGCAGCTGCCCCCATTAAATATACAGGGATATTACTTGGCGTTTTTGTTTCGTTTAGCTGTCCTTCAAGAGAGGATATCTTTTTAAAAAGATACTGTTTGTTGGTTGACAGCGAGTCAAGTATTGAATGATCTATAAACTCATACTTAATGCTATTTGAGTCATTGAATTCAGGTATAGATTGAATGTATTTTGCAAGAAATGTTGGTATCTCATTGCTATAGTAAATCTTTGGCAGGTTAGCCATTTCAAATATTGGGGATAGCGCATAGTTTGCTACGCCCGTTTCATCTACAACAGCCTCGTAATACACAATACCGTTATCAATACAAACAACGATAAATTCGTTTGTATCATAAATTCGGTCAACCCACAGATACTTTCCAGTACTCCCAAATTTGACCTTTACAGCCTGTGCAAGTGAATATCCTGGGTTTTTTGAAAACCAGAATAGATTGTCTTCTCCTTCGGCATAACTGAAAGCAAACTCAACTTTATGAAGTTGTTTAAAGTAATTGAGTTTTTCAAGCTGTCTTTTCCTAGTGAGCGATTTCGCGATTTTGTCGCGCGATTCACACACTATGAAACTTATTTTGTCATTACGCGTTATCATCATTAGAGTGACCTAACAATACGCGGAGTAACTAATACATAAATATCGATTATCTCTTTTCCTGCACCTATGCTCGTAGGCAGAAACTTTGAACTAAACGGACTAGCACTTTGAGATGAGGATTTTTCCCGGCGAACCGATGCAGCAACGACCGTTGTTCCATCTGTAACAATGTTTTGCACATTGAGTCGGTTAGAGTGCATAGTTGGAATCTGAATGAAGTTGTCTTCAGAACCTACCTTTTCAAAGGGAGCTAAATCGGAAGATCTACTAGACACCACTAGTGCTACTTTATTTGTAAAGACTTTTGCAAAACTATAGAGAGTAAAACCAGACTGAATAATTCCCTGCTGTAACTCTGTACTCGAACCTAAATCAGTACTTTGCGTGATTGTTGAGCTTTCAAGGTACCCAACAATATCACCCAGCTCCAACTCAGAAATTTTCCCGCTGCGGGACAATACTTTTTGCTCTGTAAGAAAGGTCACTTTCCCTTGTTGCTGCAAAGCATTAACTAAAACGTCTACCGTTCCTGCTGATGTGTTTTTAGTTCCAGAGAATGCGAATGGAGTACCTTCGGCCATTGATGTACCACTGCCGCCGCTTAGGAAATTTAGCTGCCCGTTCGTTACGTTCTTAACGCCATTCCAGTTAACACCAATATCGCCCGCATTACGCGTTGTAACCTGTACTACTTGAATTTCGAGGGACACCTGAGCAGATAATTCATCAATCACTGAAGACATAAATCCTGATACAACTCTCATCCTGTCCGGGGTAGTTTTGACTAATACCGAGGACGTTGCTTTTGAAATCGCTACATTGCCGTTTCTACCAACTATCTGCTTGGCGAATGCATAGGCATCTTGAAGTACATTGATATTTTCTGCTTCTGTTTTACTGTATTGCTTTAGATCTACGTCAAATGCCGAAGTATCGATCGATTGTGAACCTGCTGATCCACCTGATGTAGATGCGCCACCCCCACTTTGTTGATCCTTACCAATCATGTAACTGTAATCACCACCAGCAACAGGTAACACAAAGACTTCAGTTTCATATTTATGCCATTCAACGATTTTGTCCTTTATTTCGTACGAATAGTTTGTTCTTGCGCTGATCGCTTTAAGTGCATCTTCAATCGTTCCCGCGCTTTCCAGAGTTACGGGTAGAGTTAGATCCATTTCATAATCGAATTTCGCCGTTACACCTGTACCACGCAGAATCAGATCTACAGATAGATCAAATGGGTAATCAGATATGCGAAGCGGCTCTTGTAAATTCGCCAACAACCATTCTGGCCCATCAAATTCTTCAATTGGAGCAAGATTAGGTGTCGGGGTTGAAACGTATTCAGCTGCATCATCATCCCAGCTGTAGCTTTGATTCATCACAGCCTTCGCTTCTTTGTGACCCTTATATGACTGCCAATACGGTGATGAGGAACATCCCAACAAAGAAAGACTAACTACTGCACATATCATCTTTTTCATTTACGTAAGCCTTAATTTTGTTTCGGGAGAACGCGTTCAACTATGGTCGCTGTTCGTGTATTTGGACGAAGTTGAGCTTTAGCGGGGTAAGTAGAAAGTAATGAGGTAAATGATGTTTTAGGATCGCCAGGAGCAATTACGATAGGGTATGAGTTGTCGATTGAGAAATTTTTGGCTGAGTATCCATTCTCCGCTTCCAACGTCCATCCAATTGTCAGCGCGAGATTTGCGGCTGCATCCATTAGCGTTCCTTTTGGTACATCGTATATTCTTAGTGAATGCCATGAAGGGTATGGCTTGTCAGTTATAACCAGAGCATGGCCACCCACATCGCCTGCAGCAAATAGACGCACTCCCGGATAGCTATCTTTAAACACGACTTCAATTTGAGGTAACAATTCCTGATCTGTTTTGGTTGTGTAGTCTTTACTGGACTTAATTTTATCGGGTGATGGTGCACCGAAAGACAGGTCATATATCAGGCGTGTGTATCCTGAAATTTTGTGCAGCCGTGATATAGCTGAATAGAGGGATTCTTTTTTATGTATTCTTAATACGATTGCATTTGCATTTGATGATGCAGGCGCAACTGATATGCTTGAAGCTGGTTTTATGGCGCCGACAGGATTAAAGGTGTTCCCTTTGTTACTCCTTATTATCTTTTCTTCTTCTTTACTAATGTCATTAGCCACACCAATTACTTCAAAGACTTGTGCCTTTTTCGACTGCCCAGTGCAGGCCGACAAGCCAATCGAGAAAACAAGAATGGAGAATAGTAGTTTAATTTTGCCGTCAATCATTTCAAAAAGACCTAGGGATTCATAGTTAAATTGCCTTGTCGGGCAATAGTGGCATATTTTATAGTAGGATATTAGTATAATCCCAATATGCCAACCTTTGAACCCCTATGGTGCTATTTGGGCATCACAGGTATAAAAAATCTCCGCTTATCGCCCCACCCCCATCTGCAATTGCCTCTCTCTTATCTCAGGAACCAACAACTTTCCATTAGAAATAGTTTTATCGATGATGTATTGCATGATGTTGTCAATGCGCTTGATTGTCGAATGACTCTCTAGCCCAGTCGTTGAGTTGGTGCCCTCTGCGAGTTGGACACGTATGCGCTCATACTCCGATTCCACTTCGCCTGTAGGAAACTCCATTGCCAAGATTTCTAGACCTAGCTCATATCCAAATTGTTCTGTAAGCGCTGTCCGCAGCTCATTCGATTGAGACTTGGTTGATAAGCCCCAAAGCTTCCGAATCCCTACCCTCAAATTAACCAGTTGCGAGTATCGCCCATCCTCGCCGTCTACCTGAATGAGCATATGACTACCATTGCGACCCGGCTGAGTAATCTTGTTTCTCAATATCCACTCTTCAGTGTCATTAAGGTTCATGGTTTTCACGACACCTGGAATTGAGTTGTTTCGGAATCCAACGAATATCCTGATTGTGGCAAGATCTCGCATAATTTCCGTGAAGTGTCGAGGCAGCTGAGTGGAGAGCATTACGCCGATACCGCGCTTACGCCCCATGGTAGCAATGTTGTCCGGTATACGGTTTGCTAGGTCGATACCGGTAAAGTAGTGCTGCTCATCAGCGAAATAGATATTTTTTGTGCGGATAATTTCATTCAGCCGTGCAAGATGATATGCCCGATATCTCTCAGGAATTTGATTCACCCTTTCCGTATTCCAAAAGAATGCGTCAACCTGTAGCTGTGAAGTCAGACCAAAGAAAAGCGCGCCGCTTCGCTTCGCAGTGATTGAGTCAGAGTTTTGTACCACCGCCTCCAAATTGAAGCTGGTCACACGAGCTTCTGAAATATCAATCTGTGTTGGCAGGTGCGTAATCTTCAATTCATTTTTGAGAGCGATCAGTCGTTGATATGCATAGTCAGCCAATGTGAATTTTGGACTCAGTTCATATCTATGCGCGTCTTTAATTTCAGACGCGTTACAAGCACTAATAAGGTCATCAAGTCTTGGCACTGCTAAGCGCTGCACTAGAGCAGCGGCATGATATTCACCTAGATCAAATAAGTGATCTACGAGAGACCAGTAAGCAGTTTCGCGGCCAATCTTAATTTTGTTTTTCTTCAATACCGGCTCTATATGGCTTTGCCATAACAAGTCATCTCGATCAGACTCATCAAAACGCTTAGGCTCTGCACGCGGACCTGAATCTGCACAGCGTTCAAATGCCAAACGGATAATGTCAGCTACAAGCGCGTCCATACCCTTTTCAGATTCGCCCGTTTGTGAATCCGACAAGCCTAAAAGTGTCCAGTCGCACATTGCCTGAAAATCATCAGCCAGAGGTATCTTTACTCCTAGCGGAGTGTCATATCTATTGATAGACATTTCCTTTGTATTACGCATTTCGTAATACTGTATCTGGTGCTTACGGGATATAGGCATTATCGACTGCAAATACCGAATGGTTCCCCTTGATGATGTTCCCACGTCAGTCATCGCCATATATGGCAAAACATCGTGAGTTTCAGCGATTGCAATTAATATGATTTGGCAAGCTAGAGATTTTCCGTAACCTGGCTCACCACACACCAAGTACACATGATGCGAAAGAAGGTCAGATAAAGGCTGGAATGGCATTAGCTTTCCGGTGTTACTTCGAAATGGCACACCGCCTACTTCCCATGGCAATGATGGCCTTGTAATAGGTGCCATATAGAGAATTTCATCGGCTGGACCAATAGCAGCTGGTGCAACCGATCTAGCCCTGTACGGAGCAATGGTACTCACAAGTCCGAATATAGAGTCGTCTGCCATAACTTGACCTTGCGCGCCGCCCCAAGCCCCAATAGCCTTCAGTGTTTGTTGAACGCGAACTTTCAACAATTCCAGTTTATTGGCAGGAGCCCACACAGTTATTGCTATTTGCAAAGTAATAGTTGGATTTTGATTTTTTATGTACTGACGAATTTGCGTAATAGCATCGAAAATTAGTGAGTTTTGACCGGGTATTTTCTTCAGAAATGTCAGAAGCGCAAAATTTGCCATTAGCGATGCCGGTGATTTTGTTCTACTGTGCATTGCTATACGGAATGGCACAGACTCGCGTTTTAATGAATCAACCAGCTTTTCAAAAGTAACAGGAAGCTCAGGTGCCAACGACACAATAATACTACTGTAAGCGCGTGATCCGATTATTGTGTATTCACGTTCATAGACTGGCTGAGTGTTCCACACTTGATATCCAAGACGAGGCGGGAAAACACAGGTGTAGTCCTTTCCCTTAATTCCCTTTCGAGGATTATCAGGCTCCTTTAGAAAAAATCGCTGATCGTTGCTTGGCGAATCTGCTTTGCCATGGCGATCAAACCCACGCTTTATATAACCCATGAGTCGCGGGACAAACGTTCTGTTACCGTCAGGATTGAGTGTTACTGCAATATGTTGACCCACCTCATGATTAGTCATAATTCGAGCGCTCATCCCTGCCCCTTTGATTGCACCTAACACAATATTCATTTTTGCCTTATGACTTGGCAATAGGCGTTCGGCAGTCTGATATCCGGTAATGTCCTGTGAAGTTTTTGACTTCATCATTGGAAATTTAGTTAAAACATTCGCAGCTTCCCCTTTGTGTGTCCACACGCAAAGCAGGGTAGTTTCTTCTTGGATATGGGGTATGAGCACATCTACCATTTCATCAATGAATATTTTATTCTGGTAGCCTTGCATTTCACTGACTGCGCGCGTCGAACTTAAAACATTCTCAAGTGCTTCACGATTGGATTCAGGCTCATCATTATGGTTATGGACAAAACAAAAATCTGTAGTGCCGGAGCGAAACTGTGCCCTTAGCTCATTAATTATCAGCTCAATATGTTCCTCGTGAGAGTCTTCTAAAACGTATTCACGACACCCACCGATTTTGATTACTGACACAAGCGAACCTGCTGTTGTTGACCAATATGGGGTATTCCCGATAGGAGTATTGAGATCTGATAGCGATCCCGGATGCTCTAAGCGGAATCTAGTTTTCTCGTACTGTTCACTAAGACTAAAAAGCCAATTAAGCATTTATGCCACCCCGTTTCAGTGCCATTAAGTTCCAATTATTTAATTCAGAGATTCGACCCTTCAGGTAACTTTCGAAGAGCGCATCAAATGCAGTCGATTCTCTATTCCAAGGCATACCAACCATTTCAACTGGGATGCATGGTAATACGCGTACCCGATAGGCAAGCTGAAGAATGCGATTAACATGCTGCCTACCGATCACAAAAAAGATCTCATTCATATTTCGTGTGACTTTCACATCAAATGGGAGTGCAGAAACAATCTCTTTAAACCTCATCGAAAGTATCGCGTTAATGGCACCAGCCACCAACAATCCAAACTGGTTGGGCTTTCTGCCAAAAAGATCGATAACACCTGCCAATCGAGCGATGTGAGCGTCTTCTACCGAGTGAGATAAATACTCCCAGTCAGCAATATCCACACGGACAGGTATCGGAGGTTTTGGGTAAACAGTTTTTGTAAAAGCGACATTCCGGGGAATTGCAGATAAACCTAAGCCGGTCATTTCAAAGCTGGATAGCCAAACCGCACCTTCTTTTTCTCTTTCTAAAAGCCCATACACCCTAAGAGCATCATAGGAAATATCGTGGATATCAATTTGATAAAAATGTATTGATGCACCACTTGGAGAAGCTGGTGAAACAAAAAGTGGGCTATCTATCAAAGGTAAACAAGCAGCTCGGCGGAACAACTCAACAGCTGGAACCTTTAAGCCAACTAATACACCATCACCATCATCTAGGCACAAAGAATATGAAGCCGGGATAGTGCTTTCAATAATGGCACTTGATAGCTTAGATTTTCTATTTGTTGTATGAGATTCATAGTAGTTAAAACGCCCCGGCTTTTCTGACCAATAGTGTGAATACACCTTAGAAAAGTTTGTGTACCACGCATTACGGGAAATAGCTGAATCGAGTTGGTGAAATTGTTCGATACGTTCAAATTCTCTACCAAAATATGTGTGCGGTTTGAAACGCGTCATACCTGGATAAGTTTGCAACACCTGATATGCAGTAAGATTACAAATAACCAATTTGCCATCGCAAAAAGAAAGAGTTTCATGGCTCATTTTATTGGCCGAAACCTTTTATGATCTGCGCTTCTATAGTCGGGCGCCAGAAATCTATTGCAGCTTTGAATTTATCAGGAAGGAAGAAAAATCGAAGCCGATCAACATAAAGCACTTCACTAGAAGATCGCTTGTCAAAGAATCCAAATGCAGAATCATAAGCTTCAATAACTTTTTCAACTGATCCATCAAAATAAAAGTCATCCCATTGTTTTGGAGCGCGACCAAGTTCTTCAAGGATTGCACTTGAGCCTTGATATATGTAAGAGGATTTTACAAATGGATCACTACTTGTTTGCACGCAGTAAATGACACGGAGAATATTTGTCAAATCTGACTGGGTAATCCATGGTAATTCGACAAACGAGCCACTACCTTTTAAATTATTAATATCGTTGAAATTTACACAGAAAGCACACAACGGTAGAAGGTTATCTAGTTCCAGCGGTACTTCATTGTCCTTCAGGCACACCGATAATCCGCCATGGGGGTGCGTAACTGTCATGGGCATTTTAACTGCACAATACGCACAGCACCCATCAAAGCGTTTAACAGCCTGAATTATCAGGCTGTTATGCTTATCGGCGGCCAGTGGTTTTGACCAATGTCCGATTAGTTGCAATTTCATAGATTAAGCAGCGTTAAAATGAACAGGAATCAAATTTACTGCAATTGAATTTGCGAAATTAGAATCAAGAATTGAACCACTGCCATTTTGAAGTTTCTGCCAGGTATCTTGGTCTTGAGCAGAACCCGTTGCTGTACTTGCAGAGAAACCAACGAACCACGTTATAGAGCAAAGTAGACCACCACAAAAGATTCCAATGATCGGACCTTTATATCCAACTTGTTGCAATTGTGGCGGTGCTTTTTCCATTGCAAGCATAACAATAGCAATGATCGATCCAATCAGACCAATAACGCCAATGAGCATCGCAAAAAGCTTGAGCATGTACATACCCGCTGAAGCTTGTTTAGTGGCATGGCCATTTGCATAAGAAGCAAAGTCCTGTGCAATTGATGGATTGGCAATAACAACACCGGCAATAACTGCAAGAGTAAAAAGTAACGTTTTGTTTTTCATAATCAAAAGCTCCTATGCTTTTTTAGTTAAAAACTTAATTATGGGGCGAGGAATTTAGTTCCCCAACCACCAAAGAAATCAAGAATTGCGATTGGGTTAAACATGGCAGCACCAACAACCACGCGGACAAATCCCGGCCAGAATTTTGTTTCAGCTTGAGGAAATGCAGTTAGCAAAATACCTAACGCACCCCAAAAACCAAAAATTAGGGCCAGAACTTTTGAGCTAACAATAACAAACTGTTTCATTGCTATTGTATTTACAGACGACTCATCTACTTTCCACGAATCTGAGTTTCCATATTCTTGGATAATAAAATCGCCGTAATCATAAAAGGTGGCACCGACGATATTTAGTGTCACCCCTAATGAAATTAAAAATCCAGCAAATAAACAAATGATAAAGGTTTTAAATCCACCTGCATTTGAATAATGCGTAGATTGAAAGACATTAATTTGAATCTCAATCCAAAGAGCATAAATAAGCGCTCCCGTTCCAATTAAAATTGAAAGCAGTTTTATTAAATAAGCTATATATGGATAATTTGATGACACTTGAACCAGTAATGTAACAGCGTCCATTATCACGTACCGCTAAAATCGTGGTGGCATACGATTCCATTTTCAAATGAAACAAAATACGGCGCCTTCTCAGCCTGGAATCCGATAACTCCACCAAGATCCGGTAGATACATTCCTTTCACAATACGTTGGCTACCACCCCTACTGTTTATAATTATCGCGCTGTCTTCTGCGATAGTTGAAAAACTGTAATTTATGTTTTTAGCAATACACGCATCGTGAGCGACAAACATTTCTTTCTTGTTTGGCGATAACTCAGTATCGGGAATTTGAGCAAATACACGTTCACCGGAATAGTAATTATCGTTTTGATAGGCAGTAACTGGTACTCCCGGATATTGTGCGGGGGCTACATCATTCAAATTGTTTATTGGTAATGAATGTGAGGCTGAAGCTGGTAATGTTTGGAATCCAGGTTGCGCTTGTTGACCGCGATATTTCGCATATTCAGCTTTACAAACTGTGGGATTCGAAAAATTGCCTGTAGCCGCCTCAATCTCACAAATTCTGCTAGATATCCACCCAGCGCTAGTAGATCGTCTCTCTGATTCTGCCTGTGTGGCATCGCGCTGGTTTTTTAATTCAACGGCATTTGAATTCACTGCGGCTTGAAGTTGAAGAATGGTTTTATTCATTGCCTCATTATTAGCAGAAACTTTTGTTATCAAATCAATTGTTTCAGAAAGCTTTCCTGCCAAGTTGGCTACACGTACCTCAAGCCTATCCTGCTGTGCCTTTAACTCGCTGTTATCATAGTTAATATTTCTAACATCATTTTTAGCTACAGTGATAGCACCAGCCAATTGATCGTCTTTTGCTGAACCTAATTCCGATGAAGCAATTTGAGTACTTTCCATTTTGGCAACTGCATGCGTGAGAACCTGTATTTCTTGTTCAGTTAGATTTTTTTTCTGGATTGCTTCATTCCCGGCTCTCATTTCTATATCTAATACGCGTGCTTCTGAAAATCCCATTGCTTGCGCACGCGCACGAGCCTGTGCTCGCACCACGGCAATTTCTGTTTGTGATTTGTTTAAGCCAGCTTTACTTGCAAGATATTCTGTTTTATTTTTTGCAATATATGCTTCACGCTCAATTGGAGTTAACTTAAGCTTTATCAGCTCATCATTAGCTCTAGTTAATATCGAATCTAATTCATCACCAGTAGCAGGAGCATTTAAAGGGGCAGCTTTGTTACTAATGAATTTTTGTACAGAAGCAACAACTTCTTTTTCCGCATCGGGATTCAACCCAGCAGATTTAACAACGGCAATAGCTTCATTTATTGCCATCTTCTGAATATCATCGACCGATCTGTCACTAGTTTTTACTGATGCGATTTGGGCAATGCCTGCTCCAACTGCAATAGACGCTAAATCACCTAATCCTGCATCCTTTGCATCGATTTCTGCATTAGCACGCGCAATCTCACGCTCTACAATTTCACTAGGAACCGATAAAGCTTTTGCTTCAATATCAATTGCTTGTTTGACATACATTTTTCGATCATTTGTAGAAAGTTTTGCCTGTACAGTTGCTGTACCAACAACTTTGGCAATGTCACTTACTACTTTCGCAGGATCTGGCTTATTGCCGTTAGCTTTCATTTGCTCAATTTGTTTTACGCGGGCTTCATAATGAGCACTGACAATTGCCTTTGCCATCGGTGTCATGTTTCGGTTTAGTGCAACGGTATCAATTCCTTGGATAGACTGTGCGGAAGACGCAGTAAATAATGCAGCTTCATAAGTACCGAGCTCCATTTGATTTGCCTTAGTTTCGGCTGCACTAATAACACCGGCAACCTTTTGTGAATTTAATGGCAATCCATCTACTCGCGCTTTGTTCTCAGCAATAAGCTGGGCTTTAACAACTGCAACATCCTTTTTATCTAATTTCAGATGTTTCGCGGCTTTATCCACTAAGGCAAGTTGCTGTTTATTCGTGATTTGAACTGGAATAGAGCCATCCGGCAACTTGGTCTGATTAGTAATTGCTGCCTCTATAGTTTTTAATTCAATATCAGAATGTTTTGACTTAGTTTGTGCGGCTTCATTTGCGGTTATCGCCGATTTAGTCACATGATAAAGTGCATCACTATTTGATTCACTTTCAGGCACCAAAGAATTAGATATTGCATTTGATTCAGCTATTTTCCCATCAACAATCTGCGACGCCTCAGCATTAGAAACTCCAAGTTTTATGCCACTATTTTTAACAGCTGCATGAAATTCATTATCTGTTATATCCGAGACCTGAGTCTTAATTTGCTCAGCCACATATTCCACTTTATCAATAGGTGAAATCTCGGATGCTTTAATAATTTCATTCTCTGCAGAAGACTGCGCTTTACTAATTTCAATCTTTTTGCCTTCTACTTTTTCAGAAATTTCACTTGGAATCCCTAGAGATTTACCTGCATATTGAACCACTGATTTTATTTCAGAGTCATTTAGTGGCGCTTGACCTAGAGCTATACGTTCATTGTTCACACCATTTATAACTGTATTTAGTTGGTCGGTTGGGTTATCGTTACCCGATACTGCAACCTCTCCTAATGCACTTTGAACGCTAGTTTCAAGTGCTTTATCGATCGATATATCAACTGCGGTTTTTGTTATCGATCGAAAAGTTGATTCGCTTTTTTCAGAGTCAAAGTTCTGAACTTTAAACTCTCCTGGATTTTCAGCATGCTCTTCAGATGAAGCAACAAAGTTTGACCCGGTTGAATCAAAATACTCTGTTGGTTGTGTGCTAAATAGATTCCGATTCAAAGTTTCGGCCTCTGTTTGAATAGCGTGCCAAATCCCAATTAAGTTATTTTGTTGGTGGTATTGATAGCCACCGAACACAATTGCAGATAGTGTTAATGAAGTTGCGAGCGCTATATATGCGTTTCGCTTCATTTTATTCGATTTCACCACTTCATCAGTTGAATCAACAGTGTTGGTTTTATCTTGTTTCAATTCATAGCTATGATCATCAGTGCCATCTTTTTCCAATGTCAAAGTTTCTTCGTCTTTTACTTCACCCACTGCAGCTTCCACCTTTTCAATAGGTGAATCGATTACTTCATTAGAATCTAATTCGCCTAACGGATTTATAGTGGAAACTTCATCTGATTCAGCGCGTGTACGATCTAAATTAAATACGTTACTCATAGCTCTTCCAGTTGTTCAGGGTAGTGAAGGTTTTTCATAACCAGCAATCGCATGCTTTCGTTATATGTGTCTATCGTTATAGGTCGCAATGTATATTTTGTTCCAAATTCACCAAGGACACCTAAGCTCTCAGCAATAAAAAGATTTCTTGCTTGGTCAGCATCCAGAGGGGATTGCGTATTGCCAATTACATCTCCTTGGGAGTTTGTATTTTGTGTCGTGTCTCGGCGAGCTTCTACAGCTGCAATTCCGCCTACACTAACTGCTTGCATCGTTAATCCAACGAATCGCTGTAAGAAATGATGATCTACTTCAGTTGCAAAGCCGGGCATATTTGTTTCTGGACTGAAGCCAATTAATTGAACATCTTTTATTTCGTGACCGTGCCAATTCATGCGATCAAATACCAATCCGATCGTATTTCCCCATTCACCATTTTTTTCCCATTTACCAATAATATTGGCACCGTTAAATGGGCCACCAACAATTTTTCCTACAACTTCCGGTCTTGCATTATCTGTATTAACACGTGTTGTTTGAATTCCATATAGCCACTGCCCTGCAGCTACTTCAGGTTTAACAAATGGCTTTAATTCATCTGCTTTGTTATTAGGGGTATTTTCATTATTTACCTGAGCTCCAGATCCAGATGAACTTTCATTGCCTTTAGGTTCTTCACTTTCGAATCTTGTTGAAACGGCAGTGTATTCTTTGCCATCTGATTTCTTCACTGGCGTTTTTTCATTTTGTTCTTTTATTTTAAGAACAACTGCTCTCGCTTGTTCTGGAGTAAATTGCGGTTTTTTAATTTTGGGTTTATAAGCACGCTCTAATTTATCGCGATTAGATCCAGATACGCCTGAATTGCGAATTGCTGAATCCGTAGCATTAACCATTGCAGCTAAATGATCTTGATCACTGAGCCCTAAAAGTTTACTTGTCACCGATATTGCTTCTTGAGCAAGCTTTACTTGATCTTCAGCAGATAAACCCATTTTTTTAGCCGCCATTTGCGTTCCAAACGCGGCAGCTTGTGCTTGTTTTACTTCCTCCTGGCCTAATGAAGCAGATATTTCTAATGCAGCCCTACCCGCTAATTTGGCAGTCTTTTCAGCTTGCATCCCTGATGATTTTCCGAAATCGGCAACTGCTGCAGTACCAGCTTCAATTTGTTGCTGTTCACTTTTACCAATTTTCTTTGCTGCTTCAGCTGCAGCAATGCCCGCCACTACAGCTTGTTCCTCTTCTGCCCAGCCCATTGATTTTGCAGCTTCTACAGCTGCTTTGGCCGCATGATTAATCTGTTCATCCTGAGTTAATCCCAGACTTGCTGCACTGTTCCTTGCCGCTCTTGCAGATGACGCAACAATTTCCTTTTCTGATAAGCCAAGCTCTTTAGCTGCAGAACCTGCAGCCTTAGCTGATAATGAAATTACTTCATCATTCGATAGCCCCAGCTCTTTACCAACTTCAGTAGCGACTTTTCCAGCTATGGCAATTTGTTCTTCTTCACTTAACCCAGCATTTCTTGCTGCCTGAGACGAGGCTTTAGCTACAAGCGCTACAGTTTCTTGAGCAGACATCCCTAATTCTTTAGCACCTTTTTTTGCTGCTTCTGTTGCATATTTTATTTGTTCAGCTTCTGATTTATTTAATACTTTTGCCGCAATTTGAGCGCCGTTTGCTGCAGCGATAACTTGTTCTGCTTCAGACAGTCCAAGAGCTTTTGCTGCATTTTGTGCGGCTTTACTTGCTGCAAATATTTGCTCTTCCTCATTTAATCCATGACTCGCTGCAGCGGCTTGAGCCGCCTTTGCTGCAGCTGCAATTTGATCCTCTTTCGACAAACCTAGAGCCGATGCTGTTTTCGATGCAGCTTGTCCTGCAGCGGTGATTTGTTCGTCAATACTAAGCCCCATATCTGAAGCTGTTTGTTGTGCTGCTTTTGCCGCAAAAGCAATTTGTTCCTCATTTGATAATTTCAGTTGTTTTCCAGCTGCTTGAGCTGCGCTTGCTGCAGCTTCAATCTGTTGCTGATTGGATTGCCCCAAGGCCTTTGATGCTTGTTGTGCGCTTTTAGCTGCTAGCGCGATCTGCTCTTCTTTACTAAACCCGGCCTTTTCTGCAGTAATTCTTGCTGCATGTGCAGCTGCTGAAATTTGCTCACTTTCTGAGTAACCCAGCTTCTTTGCAGCTTCTTGTGCAGCTTTAGCTGCAGCAGCTACTTGCTGCTCAGGTGTGAGTCCTAATTTTTTTGCTTGCTCTGCAGCAGCTTCAGCGGCAAGTGCAATTTGCTCTTCTTTCGATAAGTCAATAGCAGCTGATGCGGCCTGTGCTGCTTGCGCTGCCATTGCAATCTGCTCACTATCACTAAGCCCTAGCTTACTTGCTGCCGTTGCAGCAGCTTTTGCAGCAACGCGTACTTGTTCTTCTTTTGAAAGCCCAAGCTTTTCAGCAGTTTGTTGTGCGGCCTTTGCTGCCGCAATGACTTGTTCCTGCTCACTTAATCCAAATGCACTAGCGACCTGACGAGCGGCATTAGCTGCAGCTAATGTTGTTTCTTCCTTGCTCATGCCTATTGTTTTAGCAGCATCTATTGCTAAACCCGATGCAAGTTCAATTGCTTCGTTCGCACTCAGTTTTAAAATTCTCGATGTGTATTCAGAACAGCTATTTATTGCGTCAACAATCTCAGATTTAGATAGATCTAGTTTTTTTCCATGCTTTACCAGTGCCTTTCCAAACCCTGTAAAAATTTCCTCAGTCACCTCAGTTTTTGACTTCAGACTAAGTACGACAGCCTTACATACCTGCTCCATTGTCAATTCAGGATCATAATCGTCATCACTTCCAATTATGCTTAATCGATTAGGAGTGTAACTTTCAGAATTTAACCGAGAGGTTAATCGTTCTTTTTCATTTTCAACTATCACTGCATTTCGTTCTTCCTCAGTTAACTTTCCCTCTGTAGCATCACCAAATTCTTTACTTCTGTTTTCCATCAATACTTTTGGTGCATCGATTGCATTATCAACATTTGCGGGATTGACGAATACAATTACGATTAATCCAATTACTACAGAAGTCGTAATAATTACGATCGTAGATCGCATTCCCTTATCGTGATAGGGTTTAGAAATATTCGAATATATGCTTGAAAAAAAACCTTGCTTTTTAGGTACAACTCTTTCGTATTCTGGCAGGTCAGTTACAGGTCCGATTACAGGTTCCGTTTTATTTTTCACTTCCTAAACTCCTGTATCCGAGCATGTTTTCCGGCAACGTTAATGTGATCACGACTATTTGACCTGATTCATCGAGCGCGGTTACTACACCAGCTCTACCATCAAATCTGTATACAACATCATTCATAAACCCGTTTGTCAGGGCTGATGGCCTTGGGTTTGGATTTCTTAAAGGCGCTTTCAGATAGGTGTTTCCGCGAGCATAAATTGCTCTAATATTTGCAGAACTTGCCTCTTGTCCAATTCTGTTTTCAACCGATATGGATAGCTCAACTGCATCCGGCAAATTTGAAACTGAAATTCCATCAATCAATGCACGAGCGTAGTAATCGTCAGAGTCTTGAATTGTTCTTTGCGATGTATTCCTGAATAGCGGTTCTATTTTTGAATCTGGATTAGTAACTGGCAGCATGATTGTCACTTCATCATGGTAAGTGGTTCGCTTTACGACTAGTGGGATTTGTACTGCTTTGTACAAGCCATTGAACATTACGCGCAGGTTTGATCTTCCCGTATGTTTCGGAGTACCGATAGTCAGAATGTGTGCGATATCAATGTCTTCTTTTTTCGCTACGCAGTCTTCGCCAGATCCGGTGCAAACAATGAATGTAGTATTGTTTCCAACTCTACTAATTTTATGTGGGTATGGATTGCCATTTGAGTCAATGAAGGTGAGGGTTGTAATGTAACCTGTTGCAACCTCTACTTCGAACGGAACATTCAAATTATCCATGCTCAATGAGACTGTTCTCGACTTCGGTGTTGCCTTTGGCATGTACTCCATTGCAGTTTCGTATTCCTGATTTTGTTCCATCACTTGTCGATACAAAACAGGTGGACCGCCTTTCTCTTCTTCAACTGCACGCCGTACTTCTTCATTAGGAATGACGTTATATTCCTGCGCATAAGTTGGAGTCATCATAAGTGAGTAGAGAATGAAAAATGCGGCGAGACGACAAATCATCTTTTGCCTCGGTAGTTTTCATCTATACGGACGCACATTAATCCTGATGGATTTTCGCTTAGTGGTACCTGTTCGATATCTATGGTCATATCAAAATCATTAGACACAGGTTCCATTGTTCCAGTGATATCTTCGTTAACCTTTAAATTAACTCTCCAAGCTTGGCGACCGTCTTTATCTATTGCTTTTTGACCAACAACGCGCGCGCCGGTAGCAAGGCCGTCATAATGTTGCTTCAACTGTTTTGCCGCTTTAAAAATCCCCTCCTGGTCTAGCTTATTGAAATAAGCCCCTACCACCTCTTGCCTACATTGATTAACTAATTTCACAAAGGACTGTTCGTAGTTCTTATAAGTAAATGTATGCAGCGCGGTTCCTATTTCTGTTGCCAAAGTAGTAACGCTAGCTTGTGTTGCTACCGGGTAATTCATTCCTCTTGTTTCGTACACATGGCCTTTTGAATTAATGTAGAAATAGCGAAACTCAGTATCGCGCGAGAATCCTGCGAAAGCAGCACAGCTAGCAACAACCCCATATAACGCAACAATAAGTAATGAAGTATGGGAACGCTTAGCCATAGTTCTAAGCGTGTCGTTTTCAGTTAACAACGACCTAACGATCAACATAGGATCGTCCTGTATCGCCTCTTCTAAATCTTTCTGATATCCCTCTAAAGCGGCCACTTCAATACTATTTAGCTTAACTACATCGCTCATTATTTAACCTGTGTGATGGTGCTTTTAGCACATGCTTTAAATGTTGGCATTATGGTAAGATCTGCAAATGTTGTCCACCCCCATATTACTAAATACAGGTTTTACCTATGCCAAACAAGCTTTCTATGTTTGTATTTAATGCTATGTTCCTATTACATTCAGTTAACGCTTATTCACGAACTGAGGTTGTTCCAGATGCTGTTCAGTCTAGGGCGGCGGAAATTGCAATAGCAGTGGGTGGAAAAGGGACTTACATAAAAGCTATTCAAAGAGCACCTGACGCACCTGGTATGCGCCAAGCTACTCAAGTGATCTATGTTGATGGGCGAGGTGCGCTTCAGAATCTGATAATGCTGCCGGATGGACTACATTTTATTGCTGGCCCTATTGCCGTTTATAACGCGGGGGACAAATCAATCAGTGATGCAAACGGAAAAGTCCTCATAGCAGGAACAAATACTGAGCCAACTAAAGAAATTTCCACAGTTTCAACACCAGCTGTACAAGAGCGCCAACAGGCCTCTACCTCAACTGTTTATGAGCCATTTAAGCTTGATGGAATTTTCCGTTTTTCAAATCTAACAAGCGCCGGTAAATCTGTATTTAAAGATCCAGTAAATGCGCCTGAAAATTACTACTCATTATTGAAATCTGCGAATGGCATAAAAGACGGAAAAGGCGGACACGAAATATTTGTTCTAATTGATACCGCATGCCCCTATTGCATGAAAAAGTATGAAGAGTTGCAGCCATTAATCGGCGCCGGGGAAATTACTGTTTATTGGATACCAGTGGTTGGACCATCTAGGCCGCCGTATTCAAACTTGGTTGCATTGACTGATCCAGGGTTAACTAATGATGAACGCCTTACTAAGCTCAAAGCCATTGCTAATAATATGCCGCTTGATGGTGCCTTATCTAAACCAGATGAAGCAAAGGACTGGTTAACACGTACTACTGCGCTGCTATCAATGATTCGCTCTGAAAAAAGCGATGTGCGGTCTGCTGGTACCCCTCAAATGTTTTTCAAATCTACCGATGGCGTTATCCATCACCAGTATGGGTATAACGAATCATTCCTGAAAACGCTTAAAGCAGACCTAAACATCAATTGATACATCACATGAACAGGGATGTTCCACAACCGATTAGATACTCCTTCCCATAACTTTTTCTTCATTCATTTGTGGTATCTCATCCATTTTTAAGTTTTTCTCAATGGTGCCAGCGATTTTAATCATGGATTGAACACTACGATCCAAGTTTGCCGCTGTATTTGAATCTACATAATCTCTGATACTGTTAACGACGAATGCTTTATTACCTACATTTTGCGCCCATTGGATAACGTGATCTTTAGTTGTTTGATTGAGCCCTGAATTCATTGCAGCCAATTGGTTTTTAATAAACTCCAAATGACTAACCGCTAATCGGCATTCTGTATCAAACGCATCGCTGTCCCGCATATATCCGGCAATCAATCCCTTAGCCATAAGGCTGGCGTCATTAATGTTTGATCTTGCAGTATTTAAGACTTGTGCAAGTGTCAGGCCTCTTGCCACTGGTGTTTCAAGTGAAAGAACACGCCCTACTTCGCGCATACGAATTTTTAGCTCCTGTTGAGCATCACCTACATTTAGCACCGGGGAGAATGGAATTTGTTTTGGTCCAATTTCTGGCATTGACCATTGCACTTTTACGTCAGCTACTTTTGCCCCCAAACGACTAGCAATGAGCTCACGTACTTCTGCTTCCAACGAACCAAGATCCACACCATTACAAGCGCCTTCAGCCAATTGAATGCTATATGGCAGATACTCGGTAGGTTTAATGCCAGTTATATCTTGCAACCTTGAGAGCATTATCGCTTTCATAGTGGACGGCGGCATTTGATCCATAAGCAACTTGGCATTAGCAAATGCTTGTCCTCGCGACTCGGCAGATGAAAGATCAGAGTTACCATTGCGGGCTATTTGAAATAGGTACTCGCTTGCAGGCACATCATTCCGAGTTAGATATATGGAATAAGCCTCAGCACCTATTTTGCGAATGTAGGAATCGGGATCTTCACCAGCAGGCAATGTAACGAAACTCGCGCTGTTTTGATCATCCAGAAATGGAAGTACGGCATTTAGCGCACGCTTACTTGCTTCAATACCTGCATCGTCACCGTCAAAACAAAATGTTAAATGATCGGTGTGCCGGTAAAGTGATTTAATTTTTTGCTCGTTAACGGCTGTGCCCATGCTGCTAACAGTGTTCGTAATCCCGAATTGATGGTGCGAGATTACATCCATGTAACCTTCTACAACAATTAACCGGTCTGGATTGCTATTAACCTGGAGTGATTCATATAAGCCGTATGCAAATTTTGACTTACTGAAAACCGAAGTTTCAGGCCCATTTATATATTTAGAGCCTTTGTTACCATCGCCACTGATCGGCTGCAATGGCCTGATCGCAAAACTCACTACCCTACCCTTGGTATCCCGAATCGGGAATACAGGAGCATTCCGGTACCGGTCATAGAATTTCCCTTTAGTGGTATCTGTTTTTTTCTCAAACACAGCTAACCCGGAGTCAACTAAGCTATTGAGGTTCTTCATTCCCCCCAATAATTCAATAACATGCCTCCATTCATTTTTTGCTGCGCCAAGTGAAAACTTGTCTACCATATCTCGATTCAACCCTCGTTTAGAAAGCAGTGTAAGGACTTCTTGATTGGTTGGTAGCTCTGCTCGATAGATTTGATTAGCCTGTTCAAGCACATCGAGTGCCCTTGCTCTGTCACCAATTTCCTTGCGCTGCTCTAAACTCATTTCCTCCTTTGGCAGCTCTATGTTAGCGAGCTTGGCCATCGCTCGCACTGACTCCGGGAATGAGACCTTGCAGAAGCCCTCATAGAAGTTAAAGACATTCCCCCCTGCCCCACAGCCGAAGCAGTAGTAAAGCTGATCCTCAGCATTCACAGAGAAGCTGGGGGTGTTCTCTTCATGGAACGGGCAGCAAGCTGAGTAGTTCTTTCCAGATTTCTTTAAGCTTACGTGCGAGTCAATTACATCCACGATATCAAGTGAGTCGGCTATTTTCTGAAGAAGATCCGGTGAATATTGCATAGTGAGCTTTCGACCATTTATAGATTTGATAATATTAGTATAATCCCACACTTCCCGAAACCATAGTAATTGGTCGATATATGCTAAAAACCTCTAAAGGCCTCAAAAGAGCTACCGTTATTTCAGTACCCAATCCATGGAATATGGATCTACTTGCTAAAGCAGTGGAGAAGCTTGAGTTCAAGGAATTGAGTAATGTTCAAGAGGAAAGTTGGGGTTTTACAAGACCTGATCATACTGACACCTGGCCGGTACTCCCTAGATGCAATAACGTCTACATCCTGACTCTCCGGCATGATCGCCGGGTGTTGAATAAGTCTCGACTTAGCCGCGAATGGAACCAAGCTATTGCAGAAAAAGAAAAGCAGGAAAATCGCAGGTTAAATAAAGATGAACGGGAAACGCTAAGGGACGAGCAAAAGAAAAAGCTCTACCCAAAGACCGCACCAAATGAAAACACTTATCAAGCCATCTATGATGCTGATCGGCGCATACTTGTGGTAACAGAATCTAATAGCCCAGCAGTAGAATTTGTTGTAGATAAACTTAATGTTGCTCTTAAAGATCAAGGAACTAGTCTCGACTGGAAAGGGAACTTAGTAGAGGCTGTTTTAGAAGATACTCTGACCGCGTGGGTGTATAAACCAGAAAATCAGCCAAAAGAGTATAACTTTGAGGTTGGTAGTAATATGCGTCTTGAAAACGAGTCATGTAAAGCAGCACTTTCAAATCAAAATGCTGATTCCGAAGAGGTGCGTGTTCATCTACATAACCAGAAGCATGTAGGTCAAGTGCAATTGATATGGAAGGAGCAGGTTGAACTTGTTTTATCCTCAAAACGAATTATTTCTCAAATGAATTTCAAGGCATTCTGCAGTGAGAAAATAAAAGAGATCCAGGAAGGTGACAGTCACGAATCACTACGCACATATCAACAAGCTACTTTCATGGTTTTTTATAGTGCATTCTTGGAGCTTTGGGACGCGGTATCAAACATCCCTACAGAAATCTAAAAGAAAAGGGGCATGATTGCCCCTTTTTTTCTACATATACAACGTTAAGAAACTGCTTTAACCCACTTTTCTGCATCGGCATTCGTAGGCTTTTCTGGTTTAAACAACTTCGCTAGAACAAAATACAAAACAACGGTACCCATAACAGAAGAAAATATCTGCAGGAGCAGATAAGACACACTTAGAGAATCTTGCATCAAAGCAAAAATCACTGTACCAATAAACAATAGCCAGACCGGTACCATGATAATTCTGAAGCGTTTCAAATCCCGGTTATATTGCTCTGTCATCCAAAGCATCGCTGATTCTACTGTGTGTTTTTCTGGTGTTTGACTACCGTCATTATTTACAACAAGTTTCATATAACCTCCCCTTTACTTAATTCCATAGCTTACCAACGAATGGCTACCAATATGGATATTCAGATGCTCATTGACTGATTTAATAACAGCTTGGTGTAGAACAAAATCTACACTTTGCCCAAGTGTTTCTGTTGCTTGCTCTTTTGCCATCCATTCAACATTAAAACTTTGAGGAATAGACATAAGATCTTTTAGTAATGGAATTGATGGCTTATAAACTCTTCCACCATCTTCTATAAAAACGCCATCGCGGATGCGATCTTGTGACTTTAATACCGTTGGTGAAAATAAACTATCGCGCGTAATGTAAGCAGGCATTTTGCGATGATATCCCTCTCGACTCTTTATCAGCTTTGTATCGGTAACATCAACGCAATCAGCTAAATGTTTTTCAACTATTTCCCATAGGCTACCAGCTGGAGTGTTTACTGCTGGTGGAGCTTTGTATCCGGGGAACACAGAAGCGACCATGTAATAACGCTCTCTTGCTTGGTAGGCTGCATAATCCTTACCAGACAAAACCATTTCACTGACATGGTACCCAAAGCGCCGCAACGTAGTTGACATAATCTTTCCAGCGTCTGAGCTTCCAAAACCTTTTACATTTTCAAGTAGAACAATCAAAGGTTCGATCATTTCTATCTGTTTAAGGACGGGATAAATCATATCCAGCATGGTAGAAAGGTCATCAAGCGAAACCTGTTTGGCCTTTTTTGACTTTGCCAAACTATGATCGTCGCACCCAATTGAATAGCTGCAGATTGCGACAGGCGGCTGAGTCGCTAAGATAATTGCTAATCTCTCAGTTGAAAGCTTATGAATGTCTTCATTTAGGATTACGCGAGGATTTGCATTAACCCAAGTATTAAGTGCATTAACTTCTGTCAAATTTCGACCACTTGCGATATCTCGCGCTTCTTGTGGTCGATGCTCTAAAACAATATTTGCTTTCCAGCCCAATCGTTCCATTGCATAGATATCGACGCCCCCAGTAAGGGCGACCATTGCTGAAAATGGATCGGCATTTTTAAATCTATTGATGATATTAAATGTACGATTAGCAAGTGGGGAAAATCGCACTTTGTTTTTGAACATCTCAACATGAAATCTTTCAGTAGGTTTAGGGAAACATGAATCTATAAGACTCTGTGAGCCGAATTCCATAATTAATTCGAGTGGATTATTACTTCGGCCTGCACGCTTATATGTACGGCTGTACACAATATTCGCACTTTGCTCATTTGATTCAGCTGGTACTACTTCAAATCCATTCATCCCGGATGACGGAATTATGCGTAATGGCATACCGGGTTTAAAGTTCATGAGTGCAAGAAAGTTTGTCGATAAGCGAACTTTGCGCTTGCCATCGATTCGGTTAAACCCGAGTTGCTTAGTGATAAGTTGCGGAGTGCTGCGAGTAATACCGGTGTCAGTAATTCCTAATATTATCTTGGTATGTTAGCTTTTAACGTTGGAGGAAGGCCAATCTGGCATCAATTTATTCAGCGATTGAAATGGAATCTTCAATTTCAATCTCTTCGCCAATCATTTTCGTCAGTTGGTCCTGAGCTATGGCACTGCGAATTATTCCAGCAATTATTCCTTTTGTCGCAAGCGAAGGTCGAATTTGGCTTACACGTGCTTCAGCTAGCTCAAGCATTGAAAATGTTTCAACAGGAATAGAAATAGCTTGAGGCTTTGTAAGGTTTGCTTTGGTTTTGTATTCAATACCCATTTCAACTACATCAAGCCAAGTATTGCCGCACCCTATTGAACAAAGCCCTCTAGCTGCATCATCCCAAGGTGCATTCAAATATGAATCCCAACTTAATAAACGTCTTACAGCCAAGTCTAATATCCGGCTACGCTCTTTTATGCCCACGTCCAGCAAAAACACTTGGGACTCTGTGAATTTCACAGTAGATTTCTTTACCTCGGTTTTAGTCGCTTGCACCTTAACTTCTTTTGAGTTTAGTACAGGACTGCCTACCGGCTTCATTCTCATTTTCACTTGCTTTCTTCCTCGCCCAACTTAACCAATAGTTTTTCCAGTGTTTGTAACCCACTTTCATTTTCGAGCAAAGTGATGGAGCTATCCAATTGTTTCAACATCGTCAAAACCTTAATTGCACCAGCTTCTTTAGGATCAATTAACACAACACTTGGATTTGCCTCCTGTCCAGTGCCAGAAATATTTATGTTAATTGAACCATTGTCACACGTAATATTTTCATCAGTGTTAGCTACTGGGGGTGATTGCTTATTTGATGTAATTGGTGCAATCGTCGAAGCCCGTTCTTTGTTTGTACCTTCGTCTGCAGTTTCAACTTTCTGATTTTTCGTCGGTGTAATTTCAGGAACTGTTTTGATCAATTCTACAGGTGCAACCATTGGAGCTTGCACAGTTTCTATCGGTGCTCCGTCTTTAAATTGATTCCTAAACCATGCAGAACCATTCGCAATCAGTTGTTCAACCAAAATGGTCCATTGATCGCTGCTTTGCTTTGCGATGAGGCTAAGCGATTTAATATCCTCAATACCATTTTCATGAATTGATTTGATTAGTGATTCAGATTTAGATAATCCTGAAGTAATAACCTCAATTATCCGACCTAGTTTAGTTCTTTCAATTGCAGTTGCTTGTGCAAGTTTTGCCTTATTAACAGACTCTCCTTTTTGTTGGAGTAATTCAAGAACCCGACTAATGCTAACAATCTGTTCAGCAAGTGTGTTGTCTTCGCGCGCTGTATTTTCGGTGATACGCCCTATTGACTGATAAAGCTGGTCGTTTGCAGATGTTGACTTATCCAGTATTACATCAATTACATTAACGCCAGTAATTGGCTCAGCTAAGGTGTATGCTATTGTTCGTCTATGTCCAGTTTTTGTAAGATGAATTCCCTCAGCATTTGCGGCGCATACTTTTGGTGGAGTATCGGCGCGCCCCTCATTCTGCAAATATGTGTTTGCCAGTTTTGCGCAACTGTTATAAAGCATCGTTGCTGAAATTGATAATTCTGGTACTTTTGAAACATCAGAAAGTGCTGACCAGTCGGGAACAATTTTTTCTTCGCTTACTGATAAATATTCTTTGATACAGTCAACGATAAGATCGATTTTACTCATTAATTCAACTTGTCCGAATCTACCATTTGAATCATCGAGTTTAATTTTTGAAAGCTTTACGGCAATGATTGAGTCATGATGTGATGTAACGTGTAAAGCTGCCTGAACCCCTGCTAGTAGTTCATCGCCTTCATCCTCAATTAGCTCTTTACGGCTTTTGTTGCTACCTCCGATTGCCATTTACATTATCTCCATTTTATTCATTACAAATTCGCCCAGCATAGTCCACTCTTCGTAGGCAGCTTTTGTTTTGGAATTGTTAGGAACGATGTAAGGTTTTGTTTTGGCAACCATATCCATTTCTTGATAGGTCGGTCGATATTTAATTTCAAACGGTGTGGCAAGCTGACCAAGCATTTTCTTTAAGCGTGCTAAAAATGATTTATGAAGAGCCTGTGTACCACGGAACATCGTCGGCAAAATTCCGATAATTTGGGCCATATCATTTGTTGCAAAAGGAGCATTAACAACGTTGATAAATTGAATCGCAGCCATCAAACCCTCAAAGGGCGACTTTTCCATGGGGCATGGAATAATTACATGTGTAGCAGCTGTAATCGCAGCTTCTGAAAACAGATTTTTTGCAGGTGGTGTATCAATAATCAATACATCAAAATGATCCCAAAGCTCTGCGTAATTCATCCAGTCTGTGAAATTTTTGATTGCATAATCAGATCGTTGTTGTGACTCAAACATTGAGCTGGAGGCTGGCAAAACGAATAAGTTTTCTGTTGCAGTTGGGTAAGCATCCCACTCAGTTTCTGCGGGATTTTTAAAGAGAGATGCGGAAGTGTAATAAGCTCCATCTTCATGTTGCGGCGGACCAAAGGCATTTCCGTTGTCTTCAAATTTTGAAACCATTTTCAAAAATTTTGATGAAGCATTACCTTGAGGATCAAGATCAATCAGTAAAACCCTTTTCCCTTTGCTCGCAATATAGCTAGAAACTTGTGCCGCAGTGGTGGATTTAGCCACGCCGCCTTTTTGATTCGTTATCGCTAAAATCTTCTTTTTCACTGGTTACTCCAATATTGATCAATTAGCCCGCGTTGCAGGATTGTAGTATTATCCTCTCATTACTTCGCACAACTGTAAATATGTTTCTATATATATATTACAGTAAATATATATCAAACTTTATATATGCGCCACTTAAAAGGGTGATGAATTGGATTTATCGAGAATCGGGAGCGGTGTCTACCGCATAGTGATTGCAGGCCGAGAAGATCAGCTTGTAAGTGGAAAGCTATTTCATGTTATCCAGTTAGCAAAAGAGCTATCCGCTGAATACACGCTTCAATACTTGGTTGAAGTCGAAGGTGAATTGACCTGGCGACAGGTGAATGTGGAAGACCATCATCATTATCATGGCGATCAGTCTAAATTGCTGCTTCAGTGGTTTTACAGCTTGAGGTGTGCACTTAGTAAATTTGGCTATAAAAGATTTGAAATGATTACAGGCGTTAGTGCGGGTCGTATTCAAGATGCTATGCGCCGAGCGGATACAGTCAGTCATAAGCCACTATCAACTCAAGCCATTCTCTATATTGAATATAAAGTTAAGCAGTATCTTGAGGATGAAAGAAATAGAGCTAATGAGGAGCTTTCTGCGTAGATACCAATTATTAATTTTCAAACGCCAGTCTGCTAAAACAACTGGCGGTTTTTCCTTCTTGATCTTTCCTCCCTCTCCGACTGACTCTGTAAATGTGTGGCATGCCACACTAATGCCAATGCAGATCAATTGGTTCTATTGAATTTGCGAGTCGTCTACTAACGAT
Organism: Cellvibrio sp. QJXJ; assembly: GCF_024452345.1. Taxonomy (NCBI): domain Bacteria; kingdom Pseudomonadati; phylum Pseudomonadota; class Gammaproteobacteria; order Cellvibrionales; family Cellvibrionaceae; genus Cellvibrio; species Cellvibrio sp. QJXJ. The sequence goes on along the minus strand of NZ_CP101664.1, from coordinate 67,730 downwards.
AGTTTCGATTCTCCCAGCTTCCCGAGATAAGAAGCTTCGTATCAAATACACTCCCCCCCCTACCCTGTCATCATTATTAAGGATAACGCTATCTTTTTACTTAATGGCACACACAAACCTATAAAGTGTGTGGCATGCCACACCACCTACTCAACGGGTCAATCAGATTGGTTCAATTGATATATCGAGCCGTTTACCATAATGGATTAGTTCACTACCGGCTTGTTCAAGCTCAGATGTGGCATGCCACACCTGGATCTTTAACTATCGAATCGGTTAAGGTCTGATTAAGAGCTGCCTAGAAAAATGGGCTGGTTCACTTCCGGCTATTCCCAACTTCGACGTGTGGCATGCCACACTGATTCCGCGCCCAATCCAATTAGAATGGTTCAGGGTATTTTGCGAGTCGTCTACCTGTAATGGATTGGTTCGCTACTGCCTTACCCCAATCTAAAAGTGTGGCATGCCACACCCGCACCGCCCCCTACCCATACAAACTGGTTCAAGTAGTTTACGAGTGGCCTACAGGAAATGAATTGGTTCACTACCGGCTTTTCCCAATTTAAACGTGTGGCATGCACACAGGTACCGCCCCCTATCCTATTAGAATGGTTCAGGGTATTTTGCGAGTTGTCTACCTGTACCGGATTGGTTCACTACCGCCTTATCCCAATCTAAAAGTGTGGCATGCCACACAGGTACTGCGCCACAATCCCATTATATTGGTTCAGGTTTTTTTGCGAGTCGTCTACCTTTACCGGATTGGTTCACTACCGCCTTATCCCAATCTAAAAGTGTGGCATCCACACAGGTGCCTCCCCCTTATCCTATTAGAATGGTTCAGGGTATTTTGCGAGTCGTCTACCTGTACGGGATTGGTTCACTACCGCCTTATCCCAATCTAAAAGTGTGGCATCCACACAGGTGCCTCCCCCTTATCCTATTAGAATGGTTCAGGGTATTTTGCGAGTCGTCTACCTGTACGGGATTGGTTCACTACCTCCTTATCCCAATCTAAAAGTGTGGCATGCCACACCGGCACTCCACCCTATCCCATCAGAATGGTTCAGGGTATTTTGCGAGTCGTCTACCTGTACGGGATTGGTTCACTACCGCCTTATCCCAATCTAAAAGTGTGGCATGCCACACCGGCACTCCACCCTATCCCATCAGAATGGTTCAGGGTATTTTGCGAGTCGTCTACCTGTACGGGATTGGTTCACTACCGCCTTATCCCAATCTAAAAGTGTGGCATGCCATACCCGCACCGCCCCTACCCTTACAAACTGGTTCAAGTAGTTTGCGAGTGGCCTACAGGAAATGGATTGGTTCGCTACCGGCTAATCCCAAAATATATGTGTGGCATGCCACACCCGGATCACACCCTTTCTTTTCAAAATGGTTCAAGCAAGTTTGCGAGTCGCCTACTTGAAGTGGATTGGTTCACTACCGGCTTGTGCCAATATAAATGTGTGGCATGCCACACTCGGATAGCACCATAGCTCTTCAGACTAAGTAAAGTTGTTTACGGGACGCCTACCTGGAGCGGATAAGTTCACTACCGGCTTGTGCCAATATAAATGTGTGGCATGCCACACCCGCAAAGCACCATAGCCCATCGAATAGGTAAATGTCATTTTGCGAGTCATCTACCGCTAAGAGGAAGTATTCAGTAAATGAGTATGAGATCGATCAAATGTGTGGCACGCCACACAGTAAGGAATAAAGCTGGTTTGGTTCGATGGATTATGCGAGCCGTCTACCGTATAAGTTTGAGTATCAAATGGATAGCCGCGCGTGAATATGTGGCATGCTACATATCCTTGTCAAAATACCCGCTTGTTAATGATTCAAAACCATCCAGAGAATCAAAGGTAAGCGAAATTCGGCCTTTAGGTACAGCACCAGTTGCAAAACCAGATCTCAATTTTGTAAGCACATCAATTAAACCAGAGCGGTCAAAAAATTGGTAATCAATCGATCCAGCGGAGCAGTCGTCATTTAAAGGATTGATGCTAACTGGATACCCAATTAACTCGCTAATATCAATTTCAAGTCGCTTAATATCACGGCTTTTACTAATTTCTTGTATCGTACCAAAGGGCAGGGGGCTATTTATCTGTGTCGTTGGAAAGGCTTTTTTCAATATTCGTTTAGAATCCCAGTTTTTTGCAATTGCTTCGATTGCTAATTCTTCCTGTTCAATAAAAGGTAACGTAACCAACCGACGACAATCGCTATAACTAAGCACTTTTCTTTCAGCGAGCTTAAATAGTTTAGGACTAAGTTTTGAGGCAATTTTTATCAGCTTAGTAACCTTGCTCCTATCTATTTTCAGCCGCACGGCTAAATCTTTGTCGGCTAAATTTAGCTGTTTTTTTGCCTTATTTATCGCTAATGCATTGCTGGTCCAAGGCAAGTCTAGATCCTGGCAATGCTTGGTAATGCACCACTCAAGTTCTGCATTTTCAGATTCGTTTAGCAATAACACGCGAGCGCGATGAATTTCTTTCAGTTTTAGTAATTGAATAACATCCCAGCCTGATACCACTAAAAATAAGTTGCCATGCTTTAAGACAACGGGGAAGGGTAGGGCACCCCCACCTTTAAACCTATCATTCAAATTATTCATTCTGTCTTCAGTTGAATAAGGTAAAGCCATCAGTGGGTGTACTTGGCAGTTTACGCAGGGGATCTCAATTTCAATCATATAGAGTCGCTATAGCGCCTTTAACATATGGAGGTTGCTTGCACTTGTGCCCGTGGCACATTTGATTTAAATAATATCCTAATATTTAATTCAATAAGTAGGGTTTTTTCTATTTTATTTGTTTTTATAGGATTATTTATTCTGAGAAGGCTGCAATATTGTGCCACAGGCACAAATACTGACAAGAGATGATCTTGTCGTCAAGCGGGCGGAGTTGGAAGGTTATTAAATGGGTAAAGTGTGGCATGCCACACTTTACCGGGTGAATGTTATTCCTGTGTTCTTCTTAGCTTCGCGGTTTCTATCGATCGCGGGGATCGATTCAAGAAATTGAGTAACTTGTGCCCGATTTTTAAAACACTGCCCAATAAGCTGTATTTCTTTATCCTCTAATCCAACTTGCTTGTATCTTTCTTCCCAATTAGAGGTCGCTCGCAATACATCTTCAGCAATTTCAGCTGCGTCAGCATTTGATATCCCCATTTGCTCAGCGCTTAAAGTTATATTTTTTACTGTTTGATGGCCGCCTGATGGACCCACACTCATAATTTGTAAGTTGCCTTGCAATCCAATAGATGGAACAACGTCATAACAGGGCGATAGTTGATATCCTTTACCACCAGCTGGTTTAATGAAGCTATGGTTTTTCACATGGTCATCGACATTACCGACCGCAATATTGAAAAGCATTCTTCTGAACACCTCTTTTGTATCACTCGCACCATCGACACATATTTGTTTAGCGATATTTGCAAGGTTTGGATAACTCTCTTGTTCAGATGTAACACTGTCCATCCCGGTCTTATTAATTAGTGATTTAAAGCTAATCACATGTGCGCTCTCACCACGCTTATCTAAATCAAAGCGTTCAATAAGGAATACTGGGCCAAGAGCGGTATCCATAACTTTCGTTTTCGGCACGTCAATACCCGCATCTCGCGCCATTTCCATACTTGCGTGCTCAAGAAGGCATTCATCTACCAGATCTTCTTTCCTCGAAAATTTGGCTATATATCGCGTAAATCCAGCAGGGCCAGAATCACCATTATGCTTAGGCTCGTCTATAAATGTTTTTGGCCGTGTACCACCCAAACTACTGCCTTGACGAAAAAACATCGCTCGCTCTTTTGATACTTGAATACCCTCGTCAATTAATAATGCTGTCTCTGCAATCTGTTCAAGGTTATCAAATTCTCGCGGAATTGATTTAGCTTCTGGCTCAACCCGGTCACGCGTGAAATACAAAGCTCCGGTACCCTTGCCCGATCCAGCCAACAGAAACTCCAGATCATTGGAAGGTGGCGGCTCTAACAGTGCAATGAGCAATCTACGCCCCCAGTCATCCGGTCCCGCATCCAATAAAGCTCCTGCAATGCCCATTGATTCCCGCGTCATTGGGCTTTCGTAAATAGCCCCCTTGATCAACGGCAAATTGATTGGATCTAAGGTAAACGCATCGGGGTGCTCACAATATTGACGGGTATAGCGAAACTTTCCCATTCGATTAGCCCGATCGATAACGAGCTCACCAGCAAGGATTCTTTCACCCCCGCCAATGTCAACATGGACATATAATTTATTTAATTCAGGAGAGGTCATCATCAAAAGTCGCTGTGCTATTAGAACGTGAATGTAAGGGAACAGGAGCCAAGTAATCCTTTGATACCTGGCACAAGCTGTCGAGCTCAGATATGAGTCCATAAACTTGCAGCACAACAAGAAAAAAGCCCCACGCAACAGAGGGATCACCTTTTTCAATGCGTTTGATTGTCGTCTTAGATATGCCCGTCAACTCTTGCGCATAGTCTAAAGACCAGCCACGTCGCTTACGTGCAGCCCGGAGCCGAACGCCAAAATCAAAACTCTTTGCAATTGTTGGGTTAGATAGGGGAACACGAGCTTGAGAACGTTTTTTTTCTGTCATAGTCGCTGCAGCACCCACTTTAGATAAAAGAGACGCTATAGCGCCCTTTTTTTTGAAAAAGAGACGCTATAGCAACCCTTTTAAGAAGATTTGTCAAACTTTATGCAAAGTGAGTGCAAAACACAATCAGCTTTCAAAATTATCGAATGGAAAGACTTAAAACACACAGTAATGAACCAAAAAAAGCAGTAGTGAACCAAAATATCGTTATTTTCATCCTTTTCTGTGCATATCCTGTTTATTTCCTGTGCATATGCTGTTATTAGTGAAGCTTCATGCAGAAGTGAACCAAATAAAAAGTCAGAAGCGAACCAAAATAACGAAGAAGCGAACCAATATTTTCTACCGGAAGTGAACCATTAAAATACGGAAGCGAACCATTCTATCGCAGAAGAGAACAATTAATTTGCAGAAGAGAACCATTTTAAATGGTGTGTAAGTTATTGATTAACAAGGTTTTATTACGTGGCGTATTAAACATGAAATACCGCACATGAAGAATCTTATTAATATCTAACAATAAAGCTAAATACTTTTTAAAGGGCTTTTCAACAACAAATTGATGTGAAAAATATTGGTTCAAAAGCAGGCAGAATGAATGCAATAATAATCGAACTATTTTCATACACATTCCAACATGCGCACAGTTGATGAATATAAATACTAAATTTTTGGTCGATATTCCTAATTTCGATAATCATGGCCCGATCTTTAAAGTTGAAGCCTCATCAATCGATTCGATAAGGTTATACCTGTCAACTTTGATTAAGAGGGAGGATATCGACCTTCTGAAAGTAATCATTATGCTTGCCACATCACATGGCAAAATCATAGTTGAAGATCAAATTCAGTATTTCATGCTAGATATTGAACAGTTGCGTGCCGCAGTCAATCAGACTAAAGACAGTAAAATCAGCCTTTCAAAAGCAACACTAAGCAAGAGACTGAATTCGTTCATTGAGTATGGTGTGTTTGATCGTAAGCAAATCTCGATCGCGGGAAAGCAAGGAAGACTATATGAATATACGCTGCAAAAAATTGATGAAATCCTGGCACGACCGTTACCCAAGAAGCAAAAGCCATTAACGACTCACGAAGGCAGGGATATTAATTACTATAAAGCGCTGAAGGAGAAAGAAACTGATCTACTTCAATCCGGGGTGCAGCTGCTCTCATACAAAGACTCCGATGGGCACGCCTACTCAGAGCGTTTGCTTAATAACGTATTTTTTTCAGCCGGTCGTCAGTCTGTCCGAGATTCGCGCAATGAAAAAATAGTTACTCACTATCCCTTTCAAAATGAAATGATTCAAATCACTGCAACGGCAGGCGGCGACTCTGAAATATTTTCATTAGAAGACCAGAACACCGTGCTCGGCATAATAACGATGGTCGTTTATACAAACGAAAATCGACTAGCAAAAGGCCTTGAAGTAAAAAACGAATATTTTTTGGATTTAGTTGACCTTTGCAAGATCTGCGGGTTAGAAAGCGTTGGTTCAAACCGTACAACATTTCGCAAATCCATAGATCGTTTGTATTTTACTAATCTCAATATCGCATGCCCACCCAACAGCAAGTTTGCTGAATTCTTTGGGTTAGACTCAGTATATGAGAACGGGCAGAGGTTTAATCCAGATAACATGGATTTCCGGTTTTTATGGCAACGAGACTCTGTTTCAGAAATTGAAGACGGTCTAAGTGGTGTTCGATTACCACGTAAATACCGCATTTCACTGCACCCTCTAATCTTCTCGCAATTACTTGATCCCGAGGTATGGAACACCTTTGTAATCAATCCTATGCTGCTGAAGAACCGGCTTAAAATGATTACTCATATTTATTTTTTCGCCGCGCGCAACATCGCCAGAGATCCAACACGCGTTTTAACATTTCCAATAAAAACCGTCCAAAAGCAGATTATGCCTTCAGCAATTCGATTCAATGATTGGCAAAACGCACTGTTAACTGAGTGCAGGAAATTTGCTGAGAAGAATGCTCAACAGTGGATTGATGGCCACGAGAATACACTTGATATATATGGCTATTTTGTAAAGTTCACTCCGCATATGTCCCACGGCTACAAAATTACTTTTTGGTTTAATCAGGCCGATCCGATCTTGGGCAAAGACGGGCTCATTCAAAAAGAAGGTTTCAAACGATTACAGCCAGACTTTTTCACAAATTCAAAATCTACAGATGAAATATCGGAAGGCGATTTTTACGAGGGATAAAGGTCACATTGTATTATCGGCCATCATGTCCTATATTATGCGGATGTTCACAATGAGTTACACGCCATGAAAAAGTCAGTTTCTACACTTCTGCTATCAGCCGTCATAGGTTTTACTGGTTGTACCGACCCTAAAGATACCACTATGCCAATGCGCATTACCCTGGCTACCAAAGTAGGGGCTCATGAAATTTCCGGCACAGGGAAATATGTAAGTAATTTAATGCTGGGAAACCATTTGTTAGTAGAAGGCGAAATCGACGGAGAAGCTTTTAAGGAACAGATAACGAGCTGGCCTGAAGAGTGCTCACAAGAAATAGTTTTTGAAGCAATTGGCCAGAATGTCAGGTACGGCGGTCCAGGTTTGGAGCCGATTGAGCACAAAGTTGATCAAAAAAGAAAGCGGCAAGACGATCAATGCACGACAAAGATTATCCAAACGATAATTAGTAATCATAAATCAAGACAAGGCACATAAATGGTTGGCAGAAAGGCGGGGGGTGTTTCAGGGATCGCGGTTAGGCCTGAAACCCTAGAAATACAGAGCATGACTATTGCCCAAGCACAATCAATAGTTTCTAAAGCAGTCAAATTGATTACAAATTGGGAAGCTCATGACCGCTATAAAACGAAAGATAGTGTATCCAAGCTAAAAGAGTTGGAAGCAGCGGTTTGTACGCATCAGATGGCAAAAGCCATGCGCATCTGCGCGCGGCCAGATCTTGATAATGCAATGTCTCAAGCAGAAGCTGCCGCGATCATCTTTAAGACAGCCAAGAGTTGGCAACGGTGGGAAAATCACACTAGCCCGATTTCACTCGGGGATATCTGTCATTTCCTATTAGCAACTCAGTTGATGGAACCTATTTCGAGAGATTAATAGCAGCCTTCCGTGTAATACCTAAACCGTAAAGGGAGTAGGTATTACTTTTTCACATTCATTAGATGATAGAATATTAACTATATCCCACAACTCCAAGCAGCATCATGAATAATCAACAACATTCTCCAGTGAAGATTAACCCATCACTTATACCCCTCGGAGTTGTATATCGCGAAGCAGTATCCGGGATTGCACAGGGCGGGTTGCTGCGATGGCGGGGTGCAGATTTAAAATCACCAATGGTACTGAATGGTATCAAAGATGAATTCAAAGTTTTTTCACAGGGTATTAATACTACCAATATGTCGATGGCAGATGTTTGGTCACTGTTTATTAGACAGTTTTAAGTGCGGTGAATTATGGGTAACGCGCTACTTGTATGCAGCAGCACAGCAATTGACATTAATCAGTGCCAGGAAATGGCAGAGGCTATTTACTTTCATACTGGCAGCTGCGAAGGGTTTGAGGCTATAGAAGATTATTCAAAATCAATCATCACGCTAGATGAATTAATGACAAAGCTTGCAATCATTGAAAACAACCTGAATCGAAACAATTTAAAAAGGAATAAACATGCAGAATCCATATAAAGACGTTAAACAAATTGTAGAGGCACAGGTAAGTCATATTGAGAAACATGACCAGCGCTTTTTAAAGAGCAACATAAATTATCTGAGAAACGTCATAATTACCGCTGCTCAAATTCTTGAGAAAAATGAAAAGCTTTGGGGGTGGAGTAGTAAAGCGCACACAAATGTAACCAAACCACAGTTATCTTTTGACGAGGCGCGATCTTTATTTGTAATGCTCATCACAGCAGCAGCTAAAGTAAGAGAACTTGATACTGATGCAATCGTATATCAAATCGACTTTATTACAGATCAATCTTTAGACTTTGTTGGCGCATTAGATGCACTCATTAAATCGTGTTCAGAAAGCAAAATTGATTTCCCTCGCTTTTTCCGAATTATTGAACTAGCTGGAATGACGCAAGAACTGTTTTTCACAGATATGTGTTCTCATCTTGCCTTGAGGCAATTCCGAATTGAGCGTGGATACATGGGCGTCACGCCGGGCAACTACATTCATATTGATGAACATCTTCAGTGGAATGACGAGGAATTCGCAACTATTTCTGGCAGATCCATTGGGTTAAAAGCCGACACCTTGTTTATGGTTCACGCTGCCTTGTGCGAAGGGTATGACAAAACAGTAAAAAATATGCGTATTTAATAAATTCATTCGATAAAACCTATTGGTTAATTGCCGGTAGGTTTTTTTTACGGCCAAAACTAAACAATCATAAAAAAATAAACTAAAACTTTACATTATGGGGCACAGTGTCCTATAATTAATTTATCGGTATTTATGTTTTTTAGGTGTTTAATATGGCTTCAGTAGCGGTCCAACACATTTATAGAAAAGTTGCTGATTATCGCGGCGCAGCGCGCATTTGGATATCAGGCGCTAAAATGGGTGCTGCTGGATTTACGTTCGGACAGCCATACACCGTTGAGCGTGACTTTAAGAACGAAGTAATCAAGATAAAGCTTGATCCTACCGGCGATCGCACTGTCTCAGGAAAGAAGAATAAGAATAATGACAGCATAATTCCCATCATCGACTTGAACGGCAAGAAAACAAAGTTATTCGCGAAAAGTGCAACCCGCGTTCGCATAGATATTCACCACGGCGAACTATCAATTTCCATTCATCATCTTGACCGCAAAAAGGTTGACCGCGAAGAAGCATTTATCAACCATGCTGCAGAAGGTAGATTAACTAAAGGTAGCTTATGTTGTGGGATTGGTGTTGCCGCTGTAGCGCTGGCTGATGGTTTACAGGATGTTGGAATTAAATCATCACTAGATTGGTTGGTTGATCGAGAAGCAAAGTACCTTCAAGTCGCCATTGACAACAATTACGCCGTAACGAAAGCCACTAAGGTGATCGAAGGTTCATTAGAAGAGATTGAAGAAGATCTGTTGCCACAAACTGATTTGGTTCAGTTTAGTTTGCCTTGTACATCTCACTCTAAAGCTGGGAAAGCCAAAAACAAAATTAAAATTGCTGAAGAACATAACAAAGACGCGACCGCTGTATTTGGTTTAGTAAAGATTTTACAGAAAACTAATGCTGCAATATATGTATCTGAAAATGTTGTTGAAGCAATGAAATCAGCCACATACACACTTTTAAAAAGCATGCTTTCGTATTTAGGTTACAACATTTATGAAATGTTACTTGATGAAGAGCAGGCTGGTAGCTTTGAAGCTAGAAAGCGTTATTGGTTCATCGCTGTATCAGCTGGTCTACCTGCGATTGACGTATCAAAAATTGAATCATTTGATAAGGTTTATGGAACTCTTGGTGAACTCGTAGAGCCAAATGAAGTTACAAATTCTTTGTGGCGTAAACACGATTACCTTGATGCAAAGCAAGAGCATGATATTGCGGAGGGCAAAGGTTTTCGTCGTGCGCTTTATACCAATGCAGCGACAAAAATTAATGTTATTGGACGCTCGTATATGAAAAGACGTTCAAGTGAGCCATTTATTGTAAATGAACAAGGTTTAGAACGCCTCTTAACCCCGATTGAACACTGCCGCGTTAAAGGCATTCCAGAGTGCTTAATTAAAAACGTTTTTGATACCACAGCTCATGAAGGCTTAGGTCAAAGCATTCTATTTAATCATGCGCGTGGCATAGGTCGTCTGCTGGGTAATCAACTTTTTGTTTCGACTGAAAATGTGGTATCAATTTTTTCAGCAAAAAAAGAACGCATACAGAAGATTAAGCCAATCGATGTATATCGTTCTAATCAGTTAGATATTTTTGCGTAGTGGGTTGTCCCACTACATGGGGTGAATACATGGCTTCTGGAAAGATCACTGATTCATCAAATGTTATAGTTCCATCGAATGATATCCCAAAGGCAGGAAAGCAAGAGCCGGTAATCATCCTGAATGACCTGCCCAATGATGAAAAAAAAGATTTATGGTTAAAGATTAGAGCTAATAGGCCGGATATTGCAGACCTTTTAACCGACATGAAGAATGATAGTGATCTACAGGATTTGATAAATTATTTTGGTTGTAAAACAGCAATTGTCGAAAGTGATTTGAAGAAAAAGGTTTAGACATGAAATTTATGGAAGTTGATATTTCGGTACCATCTGGTAGTGATCTATTGGAAGAAGTAGTAAATCATTTGAGTAGCCACATGAAGTCGCACGGGACGTTTCCAACGTTGCCGGAATTAGGTGCTGCATTGAACCTTTCAGTTCGATCATTGCAACGTAGGCTATTGAATAATGATAATCTGTCCTACGTCTTGATAGTTGATCAGCTTCGGAAAAGCCTGATTGCTTTTCATATTGTTAGAGACATTTCATTATTAGAGGTTAGTACAGCTGTCGGGTTTTCGGGTTACGCAAGTTTTAACCGGTTTGTTAATTCTCAATGGGGAATGACACCGCAAGAATTACGCAAAGAAATTACTAGATTAACAATATCTCATTTATCCGAGGATGATTTATGCTACGTAACAACGTCAAGGTGAGAGTAGGTACCAGCGCAGCAGGTAGTACCAGTACGAGCGAGATATTCACCCCCAGTGGTCATGAAGTCACGTTTGAGCTGTTCCCATCTTATCCCGATGGAATTCACTCTGTTGAGGATCTGAAGGCGTACCTAGAAGACTCTATGGCATCATTAGCTAATGCTGGGTGGAAGATTAACATTTACATTGACTAAACCTAAAACTGGTTTGTAAGGGTAAAATTGTTAGCTGATGTAATTGACAAGATCTTTGATCTTTGTAATTTTGGGTATCCGTGCCACTTCAGCTACAAAGGGATTGCTTATGAACCGGTATATAACTTCTGCTCTGCTTTGTGCTCTCTTCTCATTACTTTTTTCTTCTAATGCTTTTGCTGAGAAAAAAAGCTTACCTACCAGAATTAAACCTGTTACTTATCAAAATATACATGGGGAAAAGACAGAACCATGTAAAAAAGTTGCCTCAAAATTCTCTTCGTATGTTTCTATCAATATAGTCAGAATGTATGTAATTAAAAAGGATGCAAAATATTTAGACTTTTGGAAGTCGAATAGAACGTCCTATGGGCTTGCTAAGTTTTCAGCAACAAAAGGCCCCAATAACTTAAATGTTACTCGCGTGAAAAACGCCACACGATTTGAAAATGGCAGTAGTGGCGGAGATATTATGCAAGACTGGATGATATTAGACAGGATGCCATATAACTTCAGTTCACCTTCACTTACCATTCAAGTTCTCTCAGATAATGACTCAAATGTGCAGAACTCAATTGCTCTATTCTCTGCTGTTTCATCTCTCATTCCAGATTTCTCTACAGCCGCTGCAATAACTACTGCAAATACTGTAGCAAGTGTTGTCGATTCTTTTTTAGTTGAAAAAGACAGTGCGATTTTAACAATGGATGCTGATTACCAATTTTCAACAGATCCTGGGAATATATGTGAAGGTGCATTTGTGGCATTTTCAGCCAAAAAAGAAAGTGATTACAGTAAATATATGAATGGTGATGTGATTGTTAAAGACAATACTGCTTACTTTAATAATGTTCCAATTTCTGATGTTAGCCATTCAATTTTTAAAATTACTGTTGAAGATACTTATTACAAAGATCCCACCGCTGCTTTAAATGACACATCTAAAACCTGGGCTAAACATTTTAACAATGTAATTGCCTATCAAATTGATTATGCAGCAAACACTCGCAATGCATTAACTGACCCACTTTCTGCCCTTCGAACAGAAATGTCGTTAGGGATAAGGTATCTAAATGACGACCATTTTTTATTTTCAGCAGAGCGGGAATCAATTCGTAAACAGGTTCAAGAAAGCTTCGATATTGTAAGTACATCGCTTGCTACAGCTACAAGCCAAGACGTTTCAATTTCGCCTCGTACTGCTGTTGCTGAGGTTATTCGTGAAATTGCAAATAATCCGTTCCCAACCCCGCCCCAGGTTGCAGCTGTTTCAGAGCAATTGGAAAGAGGGCAGGCAGTTATTATTAAACAAGTTCCGGCTGACGCTATTCGGCCATTAAGGGAGGCAATAGCTGAGACGGAATCTGTAATATCTAATTGATAATAAAAGGGGGCCGAAGCCTCCTTTTAATTCTTCGCTTGATCTTCAGCGGGGATACATCAGCGGAACCGGTTGGGTTGTTTTAAATTATCGCGCACTTGGCGCCCATCATTGGGCATTTATATTAGATGGAATGGAGTTGGTTGCGGTGGAAAATCCAATTATAGAGAAAGAGTCCTTTATTCAGAGGTGGGCACCTCACTTGGTTGCCGGGATTTTAGTAGTTGCGGTTGGCTTCTACATGTCCAAGTTCCATCACGGACTAAGTACCGATCAAGGTACATGGGGAGAGTTTGGGGACTTTGTTGGAGGCGCAGTAAACCCAATCATCGGTTTTTTCACTATTTGGTTGTTAGCAGTAAGCCTTCGTCAGAACCATAGAGCACTAAGGCAAGCGAACACAGCGTTGACTCAGGCGAATGCAGAACTAGAGTTAACCCGGGAAGCGATTAAAGACGCTAGGGGGATGCAGGCGGCAACAGAAGCGGCTTTGAAACACCAGACAGCAATAGCCTCAGAGGCTAGGGATCTGACCAACGCAGCTATATTATTCAAGTACGCGGATGAGCACTATGTGAATCGAGTTGATCGCCACAGCCAGCTTCCAGAGTCTCTTAATGATAGCCCAGATGCGAAAATGCTAATTGAAGAAGCAATTATATTTGACGGCTTGCGGGTAAAAATGGGAAAAATTCTCTCATTAGAGGCTGATCGTCTGATCATTGCACATTCACTTAGTCAATCAGAGGGGGAAGGGAAACACTGATCACTTCACTAAGTGCAATTATTTATCAAAAGGGGAAAATGCCTGGCATTGCCGTTTGATAAGTGATTACTCACTGTCGAGCCTCAATAAAAAAGTTCTCTGTAAATAACATCTAAAAAAGGCTGCATTTACGCAGCCTTTTTTACTTCTCAACTCAATTTTATAAGAACTGGTCTTACAAGAGTTGCAATCACAACCAATACTGATGCCAGCTGTGACTTATCAGCCCATCCCATATTTGTGAAAACTAACGTATAAAAAGCTGCCCCACAAAAAACGGTGATTAGAATAACTTCCAGTGCACGATTGTGACTTGGTTTATTATTATTTATTTTTTTCATTATGTTTTTTCTCAAATGTTATATGAGCAATGTGCTCGAAGAAATTATAGCAATTTTAAAAATTATTTAAAACAAATACTTGCAATTGATTTCCTTTTATGATCGTTATACCAATTCATGTATAAACTGGAAATATTTTTAAAAATCCCGCAAAACCCCTTTCACAATATTTAACTCATTTCATCTAAAAACTGTTTCTAAAGTTCTTAAAAAAAATGAATTATTCCGAATGGAATAATCAAATATTTAATTCAGCGTTTTCTCAGGAAAATATATCAAAAATATAATTTCTATTATCTTGAATATACCCTTAAAGGGTATATAATAAATTCGAAGTGCAGCATTTCTGCTGCTATAAGTTTATATACAGGTGCAGCATGAAGTATCTATCTGATTACATAAATGAAATGCAGAGCGGTTTGTTTGCTCTTCATGGTGCCTTTTTTGCGCTTGGCAAGGCACAGTTTGAAGAGCGAAGAATTGAAGGAGTTGAATACTGCACTCTTACGAACGGAATCATAGTGCCGGTAGTTTACGCCGATGCGCTGGCTGCAGGACTTGTTAATTTGATCGATAGCGCAATCTCCCACGATCTTGAGGAAAACGGAAAGGACTGTGTAATTGCACGCGAACTCCATAATCATGAATGCTTCATTGATGGAGGAGTCAGCCGCTGTATCGATGCACTAGAAGGTTACGGAATCACACGTGATGAGGTGTTGGCAGTGTTCAAAGAAATTTCAGCGACTTATCAATATTAAATTCAGGAGCAGAGTAGTTATGCAGACTCAACAAATCACCGCTTCAGTTAAAAATCTATACGACTATATAGATGAGCTTCAAAACAAATTGCTAGCGGACAATGGCGCTTTCTTTGCTACACCCACGGCTTGGGCTCAAAAACAGAAAGTTGAAGGTGTTTCGTATGTAGGTTTAAAAACTTTGCTTTCGGGTTGTGTTCTATGCCCCGCTGATAATGCTAGCGAACTCGATGAGAAGCTTAAATGTATTCGTCAAACAGCAATTGCTTATGATTTAGCGAAAAATGGTAAGGATGGCGTGATACAGCGTGAAATTGCTGAAGCGGGTTTATATCGCGCGAAGGTTGTCCTGAAAGAGTATGGGATAACCTGGGGTGAGTTGTTGAATGTTGCAACCACTCAATTCAAAAATGCTGTTTAGAGGTTGATAGAAATGGCTAGAATGAACTTGAGTGAATACAAGTTAGAACAATTGATGGGCGGCATGAATCGCTACAATGCAATTTGGTGGGCATTGTGCAACTTGGGACTTCGCTTTGTTTGTAACACTAGCAGTGGTAAAACTACTGTCTTTGGGATGAATGAAAAAAGGGTATGGTCAATAGAAATTCAATCAATTGCCTTTTTCTATCGAGCTAATGATCAATCTGTATCACCTGACGAATTCGCAAATCAGGTATTAATTTTGATGACTCGAAAACATAAGTCAATGGCTGTTAAGGTCAGCGGACTTCCTACAGCCGATCTTGTTGAGAAAAGCTTGCCGCACCGCGTACTTTGGGCAAGAACTGTGATCATGATGGATTCTTTTACAGACCGCCTATATGACGCCTGTTTTGAAATGGGCGATGGCGGGTGCGTTATTTCACTACTGAAGGAAATAGAAAGTAGCGGTACAATCGCAAGCTTGAAGCAATTAACAAAATCTAATGTCATGCTTCACATTAAAGCGTTACCCGAGCAGCCGATCGTGCGCGACACACGTACAATTGACATGTTTAGCTTGGTTCCAGCTTAATCAATCTAACTTTCACCCCCATAAGGCTTGGGGGTGTTTCATTTCAGCTTTATCTTATTTGAGCAGGCAGGATTTTCGATGGAAGAAATTAAAACTAATGAAATTTATCGTGATGCGTTTGACGAGCTGGGAATAACTCAAGCGCAGCTTGCGGAACTTGTAAATTTGGGTATGCCAATTACTCAATCGGTACGTGGGAAGATTAGCGATAAATTAGCCCTGCGCAAAAACGTTGGTGCAGATGGCACCCCCAAGAATGAAAGGGGAGTGACTAAAGTTGAAGCACTGGCAATGGAACTCTTGCGCTTATTGAATGCAATGCTCAAAGGAAAAGAGATGGGTATTACTGATATTGAATTTGATGAAACCGGTCGAATCAGCGACAAAACCTTTAGAGCTATGAAAAAGGCAATTAAGTAAGGTTGCACATCTTTAACGGCAAACCCAATCCAGGTCACGATACCAGTTATGCGGCAGGCCCAAATATTTGGGGTTTTTGGCTATTAAAATACTGGAATGTGATAATCAACTCGCTACTACATTTTCGTCTCGCCCAACTGTAGACATGAGGATCTTGTTGGGCAAGCTTTAAGTCAAATGGACCTCGCACGATCAATTATTTTGGCGGCACCTTCCAAACCATTGCGTTGGCATATTTGATCAACGATATCGATCATTCGCGTGGACAGAGCCTTTACATCACCGTTGTTTAGCAGACGCGTAACTGATCGGCAGAAATCACCATTTTGCTGATTCAGGATGTGCGCTAAAGGCGCCAACAAATCAGTTATAGCATTGTGCCGGTTGCGCGCGGCTTGCTCACGGTGCTGGGCTTCCAATTCATCATCGGTAAGGCCTCCATTGCGTGTTCGCTGGCTTTCCAGCTCTGCTAGGTAATACTCATACTTGGCTCGGCGTTGTTCTTCCCGCTTAGCTGCACGCACCTCCCGCGCGATTCGGTTTTTATGTGCTTGTACGTCTGAAATCAAACTGGATGAGCCTTGTTTTTGTACGCAATCGCAACCTACCGCGAAGCGAACACCGCGCGCATCTTTGAGGATGTAGTTATTAACCAGAGGCGTGGTGCAAACGGAGCAAGAACCAATCCCGCACCCCTTCGGCATTTCGCTTAATTGACGTTGGTATGCATTAGGGTTTGCTTCAGCGAGAGCAGGGGATGGTATCGCATAAAAGCCAACAAGCCTGTATGGCGGTATGAATCCGAGTTCTTGCCACGCGTGATCATATTGCATATTGATAAATCCGTTGTTTGTTTCATATTTGGCACAAATGATATCACGCAACGCTTAAATTTTGGTAATAAATGTTTCATATGTGGAACATTATTAGATAAAATCCCGATATGATGTGTCATATACGATACAAAGCATTCAATTTAAAAAGCTAATTCTGTAGCAAATATGGTACATTTAGAAAAATAATGCTTACCGGAGTAATTATGAATCCCATCAATTTCAGGGCATCAGCGCCCCACGCGATCCAGCAAGCTATTGGAGGCGCGATAAAGGCACACGTACTGCAAACCTCAACCATCTCAGATTTCAGTTCAGCGAGCGGCATAACTCGATCTAGCCTGTATCGTTTGTTCAAAGGGGAGTCTGTAGGTATCGATGTGTTAGTAATCGCACTCCAAACACTTAATCGCTTGGATCTACTGGAAGCATTGGCTGCACCCCCAAAACAAAACCCAGTAGATTTAGCGCAATCCTCAATTCTTCAGGTATCAAAACCGATTAAGCGCCCAACGCAAAGGCCTACTGGATTTATATTGGATGGGATAGCAACAGCACAGAAGCCGAAATGGGGCAACAAAATAAAATGAGCACTATTGCAAATGTTTATTTATGGGGTGAGCACGTTGGAGCAGTTGCGTGGAATGCTAAAGACCGCGTAGCCGATTTCGCATACACACCAGAGTTTTGCAAATCAGGTTTGCAGGTGTCCCCGTTAATCATGCCGTTATCACCAACCGAGATTTATTCATTCCCCGCGCACCGGGACAGCAATACATTCAAAGGTCTACCTGGATTGCTGGCAGATTCGCTGCCGGAAAAATTCGGGAACAAATTGTTATCGGTTTGGCTTGCTAAGCAGGGGAGAAGTTTTAACGACTTAAACCCAGTGGAACGACTTTGTTACCTTGGCGCACGCGGCATGGGTGCACTTGAATTTATGCCTGATACCGATGGCATACACAGCAAGAAAGATGACAGCATGGATTTAGATGGCTTGCTGGACGTAGCACGAAAGGTTATGGACGAGCACAACCAAGTAGAGCAACTGAATACCGACACCCCCAATTTTGAAAGACTAATTCAAATTGGTACCAGTGCTGGCGGAGCTAAAGCGAAAGCGGTTATAGCATGGAATGACAGCACCAAAGAAATTATGTCAGGTCAGGGAGAATGTAAGGCGGGCTTTGAACATTATTTGCTTAAACTCAGCGGCGTATCGAACGATGAACATGAATCCGATGCGGACACAGGCCGCATGGAAATGGCATATCACTTGATGGCTGTAGAAGCCGGTATAACAATGATGTATTCGCGCTTGATTACGGACGCAGACGGAGTAGGGCACTTCATGACGCGCCGCTTTGATCGCAAAGACGTAGATATGAAGTATCACGTACAGACATACGCGGCTATTGCGCATCAGGACCGCGATCCAGTTGGTCAATGTAGCTATGAGCATTTATTTGCTACTGCTAGAGAGTTGGGGGTGGGGCAGCCTTCTATTACTGAATTATTCAAGCGTATGGTGTTTAACATCATTGCGCGCAATCAAGATGACCACACGAAGAATCATGCGTTTATGATGGATGGTGATGGCCAGTGGTCAATAACACCGGCTTATGACTTATGTTTCGCATATAAAAAGAATTCACGCTTTATCGATTCGCATCAAATGACATGCAATGGTAAGAGGGACAACTTTACTCTCTACGACATTGTGGAATCCGCGCGCGCTGCTAATGTTAAGAATCCGAAAAAAATTATTAGTGAAGTTAACAATGCTATTGCTAATTGGCATGACATTGCAGAAGGCGTAAAGCTCCCATCTGACAAAGCAATCGCAATATCAAAGATGTTTCGGAACATACGATAGCCAAGAATGAATTAAGGATTTCGTTAAAATGCAGGGTTTCAGTGACAGGACTACTCTATTTATTATTGCGAAAAAAGGGATAGGTACCGACAGAATTTAGACTCGCTAACGGGCTAATCAGGCCACATAAATATGAAAGAGAAATACCGGCTTAAATTTTAACGGCATCTATTGCAAACCTGATTCCAAACAATTCATCAATTTTTACAACAAACTGGTTCCAGGTTTCTCTATCTGGCTTGCCGTGGGTGCACCACAAACATTCATGGGCGCCCCGCAGTTGGTCAGTCACCGTGTTATGTACATCTACGCCTGTTCGAGTATTAAAACGGGCAACGGCAGATCCATCATCAGCATTAATCCAGATTCTACACCCTAGTCCATCTGAACACACTTCAAATAGCCTTCCATCAATTCCAACAACTTCCCCATTAAAGCCATACTCGATAATTTCGCTCACATTAGAACCCCTATTAGTTATTGTTGAATGGATTGACTAGAGTCGTTTGTGGGTGATTCTGTGTAATAGAAGCGATCAATTAGCTTGCCTTTGTACTGCAAATTCCTTACAGATGGATCATAAGCGGTGTATTTTTTTGAGCGCTTTTGATAATTGCCGACAAATTCAGTATCGCCATTTTGAAATACCATCCAGAGCTGCAATGTGCAGGGTTTAATCGCATTAGCTTTGCCGCGTAATACATCATGATCTTTCAAGATGGCAGCAGTATCCATTTCAGCCTTATCACTTAAATATTCAAAAATACGTTTGAATCGCGAATTGTGATTTTCTTTTAGTCCGACAATCAGATGACTAAACTCATGGATCAGTGTGCTTTTCAAAGCGCTATAGCAATCAGTTCCAACGTAGATATTTGATATCTGTATTTTCCCGCAATGATGCGCTTTCCCAAAAACGATTTTATTACGATTCATTTCTAGTTCTGCAATCTCAAATGAAGTATGCGTAACGCTCCAAGAACGTGGAAATAATCGTACACAGAAAGTTTTTATTTCTTCAGACATGGAAACGATAGTGTCTTCAGTAATCATTAATGCACCCACAGAAGTAATTTCAGTTAATTAATTGCATTTACAAATGATGCAAAGCTTTTCAATTTAAAGGTGGATTATGAGGGAAAAAATAAATATTGTATATACCCTTTAAGGGTATATAATGAATCCAACACTTATTCGTTGGGAGATAAAAGTGGGTCTCAAACTTTTTAAACTTTACAGTTCATTTAATAACGGTTTTTCTACGCCAGTTCAGATTTGCTACGTTTTCTTTAACGAGCAAGCGCGCGAGAAGCTTTACCAAGAGCAGGTTATGAAGGGAACCTATATAAACATCAAAATGGAAGAGCAGGTATTAAGCAGTCCATTCGAGAAAGACAATTTCACATTGACCTACGTCAGATACAACACTGAGGGTGCGGTAGAGCTTGGCCGGATGAAAGACACGTATGTTGGTCACGGCGGAGAGTACCCCTACTACACGACACCTGAATTGTATGAGGAAGCCAAAGTGCGCTTTGAGGAACTTAAAGCGCGCCGTATTGCAGAAGGTGACAGATTTTACTCAACCCACATATGGGTTTGATTTCGGGCTGGCAAATGCGCCAGCCATTTCATTAACAATTCTCAGATATTTAAAACCGATTTGATAAATCATTTCCAGAGGAATTAATAATGTCGGCAGTGAAAAAAGTTGCTGTAGCTTGTTGTGATGCAAATGGATCTTCAACAATTGTGACAGTCACGCTTGATGTGTCAGCAGAGCAGGTGGCGAATGGCGAGCACATTGAATTAGCAATTGAGTCTGTAGAAGGCCAAGGGTATGAGGCACCATTTTTGGTGTTTGAAGGCAACGAAATTAAAAACATTGCCAAAGTTGTTCAAGAGTTAGATTGCCCGATCCCATTCACACTAAAAGATGCCGACACCCTGACAGGCTCCCCACAGCAAGGGAATATCCTTTTTGCAGAAGATAACGTGTGTGTGCAGCTGCTTGGCTTTAGTGATGCCGTATCAGAAGATGATGTTGGGATAGTTGCCCACTTTGATTACAACGATGGAAATTTATTGCTGCGGGCGTTTGCAGACATAAACGAAGAGGACCCGACAACGACTATAGATTTTTCTGGTGCGCGCAATGAGATGCGCTTGGAGAGGGTATAGCGAAATGCTCTCACACAAGAGTCTTGCAGCATGGGCACATCGATTGGTTGATGAAGGTAATACCCTCGGACACAGATTGGGCGACTATGCCATAGCGTGGGAAAGTGAGCGCGCAGAGTTAATTGAAGTTGCAAACGCAATGCGTGATTGGATTGATGCGGTGCCAGCCGATACCGCCCTCCCAACAATGCCAGGTTTTGACAGGGATTGGGCAGACAATGTGATTGACGGTTATCAAGTAGATAAACAGGAATTAACCCATTTTGATTACCCAGCTCTTAAAGCGCGCATTGGAGACGAGGATGCAGATCAAACTTTAAGGCGATGGATAGCCAAACCAGTACCCACTCACCCCCAACATAAAAGAGATCCAGCTTAATAAGCTGGATTTTTTTTTGCCTGCTTAAAACCTGTAAGCGTTAAATTAAATTGCAATCTTTTTGGGGGTGAAAGCTTGCGCGAGAAGAAAATAGAAATAAACCCAATTAATTTGAATAAATATTTGTAAGTCATTGATTTCTAAGGGGTTTTTTATTGTGTTGGTTGTCGTGGATTAGTATAATTAATTCCGTAAAAAGCAATTAATTTTAAAAAATGATGAGGCATTTATGAGAGATACTTTGGTTTTACTTCACGACAAGGCGCGCAACAAAATTCACTTTGCTTCCACCTCTTTGCGGGGCAATGATCACTGGATCGACTTCAGGGGGGATAACGATGATCTTTTCATTCTTGTTGAAGATTTGATGGTCGAGAACGGCATTGCTAATAACGTGACTTCAATTCAGTACCTGCGCACGTGTGGGAAGAACATCGAATACACAGTGACGTATAACAAGATGGTGCCCCGCCCAACTTTCACCTTGCTGCCGGAAGCACATGCAGCAGACTAATTCAGCCATTAGCACGAGCATTCAGCGATGGATGCTCAAATAAGCCACGCACCACCGCCAGTAGGATGCCATCGCATGACCGCAATGAAATCAGTTATTCAAACACAACTCTCTGCTTATGCTTTACCCGTCTATCACGGCACTGACCTTTATTTTGAGAGCTTTGAATCCAGCGCGGTCGGCACATATGGGGCAGGCATCTACTTTGCAGACACAGAAGAATCCGCGGGCAGTTACGGAGGCTCAATCATTACTGCATTTGTTCGCCTGAATAATCCGTGGGTAATTGATGTTGATTTTGAATCGGAAGGTGCCTACCTAGAGGATTTTGATCACCCTGCCATAGAGGCAATCCTGTCCCTAAGCCAAGGAAGGCATTTATTAGATAGTGCAAAAGCAAGAGGCCACACGCTGTTTGATCGGGCACTGCAAGGAGAGCTGATATCACTAGGACATGATGGTGTGGTTGCAACCTATCCTGATGGCAGCAAAGAGCTGGTGGCATTTAGTTGCGATCAAATAGAAATCATTTGTTGGAAATAAGCTTAAAACGTTTTGATTCCTTCCCAGTTAAAACATTTTAAATTTCGAGGGCCAGATATGCCAAATGTTGATATTGATTACTACACCATAGACCTGAATGAGAAAAGTATGGATTTGCTCGGGTCTATTCATTCCACGCTTTCCAAGCAACCACTTGGGACAGCTTTGGTAATTGGCGATCAAGCCATCTACCTGTTACCCCATCCTGATCACAAAAGCGGATTTAGTGATGTGACTGTAGTCCCCAAAGAGTATCTATCACGCAATCGCGCGCCATCTTTAGCCGAGCTGGAATTTTTCATCACTGATGAGTTAACAGATGATGAGTGCCAGAAACTTGATTTACGTGTGAATAACCATGAATTAATAACTATCAAGAATTGGTCGGAGTGGCTGATTAATTTTTATTATGAGGCGTCCATCATTGATGCAGACGATGAAAATGATGATCGATATGCATCTATGGTCACTGGCGCCAAGAATGGCAAGCTCACGATAAATGACTTTGAATGCATTTACGGTCGCCGTGTACCGCTTGTGCAAGGGTATTGAGCGCTCATGAATAACTGCACCTTACATAGAGAGCCTGCGATACCTGGGATAGCTACAGAAAGCGCTCAGGCTACCTTCCCACACACTGTATATCACGGCACAAATGAAGTCTTTGATGAATTTATAGCGAGCGAAGACGGTCTATACGGAGCAGGTATCTATTTTGCAGATACCAGAGATTTTGCGTGTCAATACGGCTCGATTATTATTAGTGCGCAACTCAACTTACTGAATCCGTGGGTTATAAATGCGGTTCATGATTCCGCAGTCGCCAAAAGGGAATTATTTGACCATCCAGCAATTGAAGCAATATTGGCCTTGCCAAATGGTAGGGCGTTAGTGGATGAGGCGATTGATATAGGCTGGGAACTATTTGATACAGCATTACAGGACGAAATTAAGTCGTTGGGGCACGATGGAATCATTGCCAATTATGTAGATGGCAGCAAGCAGATAATCGCCTTCCACTCACATCAAGTCTCAATCAATGGGAAAGAAATAATAAGCCCAAATTAACTGTGATCAGCCAAGTAAAAATCTAACACCCCCACAGGAAACCAATGGGGGTGTTTTTGTATTTAAGCATTAGAAATGCTTGGTGCATTCGCTTGCAATGGGGGTGCTAGAATTCTATAATAGGTCACAGTGTCCTATAATAGAGAGAGTTTAATTATGGCCGTAACTAACCTTCACAATGCAAAACTTGCAGATGGCTCGCCTGTAAAAGTAGCCGATTTAAAAATCGGTCTGGTAATTTCTTCCCCTAGTGGAATGGGGGGTGCTTTCAATTATAAGTGTGTGAGACTCACTGAAGATAGCGCCTTATTTAAGAATCTTCATAAGGGTTGGGAAGAGGATGAGCTACTTTGCGAGCTAAAGGCAGATGATCTAACCGATGAAGAATACAAGCAGCTGGATGACGCCATCAAAGCTTTTGAAGGGTTTAATTCATTCCCATCAGATGAGCAGCGCAAGCTTGTTCATCGCGCTCATAAGCTTGGGTATGTAAATCAGCTTAGCTTCACGCAAGTTTACCGTGTCCGCAATCGTGCATAGCACAATCAGTATG
This sequence comes from Cellvibrio sp. QJXJ, assembly GCF_024452345.1. Lineage (NCBI taxonomy): Bacteria > Pseudomonadati > Pseudomonadota > Gammaproteobacteria > Cellvibrionales > Cellvibrionaceae > Cellvibrio > Cellvibrio sp. QJXJ. The sequence continues at coordinate 43,591 of NZ_CP101664.1, read as the reverse complement.
CGCCGCACTTTTTATGATGAGCGGCGCAGCAGCACTTAATCTTTTTACATAGGTATTTAAACATGGCTAAAGCGAACGAATTTTCAGAGGCGCGGAAACTGGTTGCATGGGGATTGGAGCGCTCAGACGCTATGGTTGAAAACTGTGAGTATGAAGGTAAAAGGTATGAAGTCACGACAAAACTTTTTAGTGGGAGTTTTGGCAAAAGGGCGGCAAAGGTAATTAACGAGATTGGCGCAAACCGTAAATATTTAGTAAACACAGAAACGCACATTTTATGGATAGAGCACGCGGCGCGTTACAAAAGTGAATACGGCAATATCCGTTTAGGTGAGGTTGTCTTTAAAGAAATCCACTAAACCCAATCACCCCCATTGTCGGGGGACTGGTATAGCGAAATGGGAATCCAAAATCTGGATTCCCATTTTTTTTGGCTCCCATATAAATTAGCTACCCATTGGCTTCCCGCGCTGCATGGTTAGACCTGGATTACATAGGCGCGATGGATAGCCGAAGATCTGGCAGTCAAATTTTACCCGATACCCAAATATTTTGGATTTCCATTTTTTTTTGGACACCCAATCAATTCAGACACCCAAAAAATTTACTTCTCTCGGCGAACTTAAATATTTTCACCTAGAAGCGTTGGATTCCTTGGGCACTAATGAAACCTTGCGATCTAATTGCGATCGACAAGGAACCATATTTTTGGCGCGCGAAAATGGGAATCTATATTGAATGGATACCCAAACAATATTGCATCCCAATTATTTGACGGAATACAGAAACTTGAAAGATACACCCCCAGTGTATGGGGGTGGCAGGCGGTATAACAATTTTTGGAAAGGAAATGATGGAGCAGTGGAATTTTTGCGCGAAATGGGAATCCAGTTTTTTGGGCAACCATATTTTTTGCGAATCCCGATAAACTGAAACCCAAATAATTTGAATCCATAGCGGTTGCGCAACTAACTACCAGAATTATTGCGCTCTTTTTCTCTGCTGATCGCCGGTGGACTCCAGGTAGAAGGTATCTCACGAACCCGAGCAACTTCATCTGCAGGCACTTGCATGTAAACACGCCCTGAAACACCAAACTGTTTGCGCCCGTAATGTTCCCCAGCTGTACGGTCCGTTGCGTGACCGTGCATAGCTGCAATTACATTGGCAGGCAGGTTAGATGCTTTACCGTTTGCCATCGATTGATGACGACCGGAGTAAAGGGATATCCGTTTGCGTTTGGATGGCCATAGCTTTTGTCCAGCATAACGAAGCTTGTCTGAACATTGACGCTGGAATAGGGGGAATTGGCCTAGATCTCTTGCATGCTCAACCGACCTGTAATGGTCTAAAAGCACTTCTTTTTCTTGGGGGTGGAGTTTGGGGAAGAGAAGGGTGCGGAACTCGCCATGCGCGCGACCGTTGGTAGCCTTTGCATTTTGGACAACAATTTTAATTCCGTCAACCATTTCAGGGCTAACATTTTCACCGCCACCAAAATCTTGCAGTCGTAATTCTTTTGCATCCCGTAAAATTCGGAAATCGCAAAACTCCCATTCGCTCGGGCGCATGCCCGTAATTATCCCGCTTAAAAAAAACTGATACGTTTGAATAGAAATTTTTGAGCTTCCTTCGCGCAACAAATAATTTGCCAGCGACACCAGCTCAGTATCCGACACAGATTTCTTTTTGTTTGCAGATGTATGGGTTGGGGGTGCGCATCTATCCTTTGAAATCGCTTTGATTGATGCCGCAAGATCAGGATTCCCATTATTTTTGAAGAAGAATACTAATGCCGACCTAATGCGCCCCCAGTATGCCGCCGAACTGGAATCCCTTTTACTTGATAACCAATCAATTAGCTGCCCATGATCCTGGTCCCAGTCCTTTCCAGCATTTTTTGCGTAGTTTTCCAGCATAAATACCGCCTGTTTCGTATATGCGGCTTCTGTATTTTCGGTTCTCGTGAATTTATCGACTTCAAACATTTTAAGATGACCACTTTATTTTGGATGCTTAGTTGATATGACTGCCCACGTTTCTCAGAGTGGTTTACATATGATTCTCAGAGTGGATTATTAGTATAATCCCACTATCGATAAACAGAAAGAAAACACTGCAATTCTGCAGACAACGCGAAATAAACGTACTTGTATCGCGTTGGTATCGTGATAGTAATGGCAGACCAAAACCCTTTATCCATGCGGGTTTCATGGCATATAAAATGTATGGATTTTATTTAAAACCTGTAGGCCACATAATTTTATTAAGGGAAATGGATATTTAGCTTCTAATGCATTGGTATTGGCTTAGTTACATACTGTTATCGCGTTGGTAACGTTAAGCCAAAACCCTTTATTCATGCGGGTTATAGCTAAGGCGGGGATTTAAATGATCGCAAAATCTGTGATTAAGACCATACCTACAACGCATGCTTGGATATGGAATGACCACAACGATAGAAACATTCTGATATCGCGTTACCATCGTGTTTGTTGAAAGTGCTCAAAACCCGCGTGATTATTGGGTTTTGAGGCGGTATGAAATATAAGGAGCGACGATCGCTGAGGTTTTCAAGATTTGCATATTAATGTAAGATCCTACAATCTTTAAAATCACAGTGGGATTACACAAATTGAAAACTTCGCAGTTGATTTTATGCATGGCTCTCGTGTGTGGAGTTACGGCATGCAGTACAAGTAAACGTCAAAATGCCGTGATGCTTGAAAATGCAGATGATGAGAGCTTTCAAAATCTTGTTAATTCAACAACAGATATTCAAAGACGCTGGGGAGTTACAGACCGCCTTAGTAGTATCAAATTCAAAGACCGTAAGCAGACGTTGGATGTTCAGCGCTTGGATGCGTCCCTTTCTCGGGTTATGGCATTCCCCGGAGGGTATCAGGGCGAAATTGAAAATCTCGTGCGTAAACTCGCTAGCCTTTCAGGTTACGACTATATAAAACCCGCTGGCAATAAACCGGTTAGAGGTATCCCAATCGTATTCATAGAAGAATACAGAACAATTGGGGAGTACGTGTATGACGCTGGCATTCAGGCTGGTAGCCGGGGCACGGTCGTCATGGATATGAAAAGTAAAACCCTGCAAATCATATACGAAGGGTTTTAAGTATGATCAAAAAATTAGCACTAGCTGTTTTGGTGTCCTCAGTCATACAGGGCTGTTCCTCGAATAGAGCACTAGAACAGGCGCCTGCATCATTTGAGGCTTTACCGACAAGCGGGATGCGTGATCAAAAAATTGTTGATGTTCCAGAGCTCACTGCACTCTTAAATGAAAGTATCACATCTGTAGATGAGGAAATTGAAAAGACCAACGGTGGCGGAGCAAAAGGACTGCGCCTTCAAAGCATCAAAGAAGTGGGCTTTGAAAGCGGAATATATAAAGGGCGCCGCTGGCGCCAAGAGAAGATCAACTCGTGGTTGCGCAGCATGAGTAATATGCTGGAAACCACTTTCAATTTTGAACAAGTAATGATTGATGGTGTTTATCTGCCTCCGCGAGTAGAAGAAATAAAGGGGCATGTCGAAAAACTGGAAGACGGAAGTATTAGAGTTATTAGGCAGGGGTTCCGTATTGCATCCGAAGCTGAGCTGGTTCCAAGCCCACCCTCTTACTTGAATTACCTATATCAAAAGCTGGACGATAATTATCCTGTAAATCGTTTAGGCCTACCTGCAAAGAAAACCGATGAAGTTGAGGTTTGGCAGTCAGCAGTTTTAGATGGCTGGAAGCTGGGAGTCAGACAGGCAAACAAAGAATTTAACGCAAATCTGAATTTGCTGCGCCGAGATTATAGCGGCATGTTGCTATACATCGACCTAGTAAATAAAGGCCTGATTTCCCCGCCAAAAGTTACCAACAAATCCTTTGGTGTAATGATCAGCGGTGATGGCAAAACCCTTAACGTTGGCGATGAAATTCTAACCATAGCGCGCACCCCAACATTCCAGCATCACGAAAAATGGGAAACCCTGGGTGAAGGTGGGATAGAGCAGGGGGGCCAAGAATGAGTAATGAATTGAGCACCTACCCTCTACCTGCAAAAGCAACTTTAAATGATTTCGACTTAATTTTTAGTGAACTTCATGGAAAAGTTAGTGACTTTTTTTTACAGCCAGAGTACCCGGTTATGGTGCGTTACAGGGGGCGCTTAGTAAGTGTTACCAATAACGTGATATCAAAGGCCTCAATGGACGCTTTGATGGATGAAATGGTATCTGCTGTCAGGAAAGCATTAATTCTCAAAGGGCAGCCCCAAGGTTGGTCGCACAGAATACGCTTGGCAACTGCGTCTAAAGAGTCAAACGATTTAACAGAAAGTGCTCAGGTGTTGCGTTTCCGTTGTAATGCAAAGTCAGTACAAACAGGATACAGCAATGAGGAATTCAGTTTGGTGTTGCGTCCGACAGAGGAAGCATCAAGGGACATAGAAAGTCTAGGCCTACCCCAACCACTCATTGAGGGTCTATTCCCCGAGTCAGGCATGGTGCTATTTAGTGGCCCGACAGGTTCAGGTAAAACCACAACACTTGCAGCATGCTTAAAAAGCGTTTTGTACCATCCAGACGGCAAAGTTGTAGTAACCATTGAAGATCCAGTGGAATTCAATCATCACGCCCTACCAAACAAAACAGGCTATTTGACGCATTGCGAAGTAGGCAGGAACGTTGATTCATTTCAGCTCGCAATGAGAGCCGCATTACGCGAAAACCCCGATGTACTCATGACCGGCGAAATGCGCGATGAGGAATCAATGCTTATTGCAATTGAAGCCTCGCAAACAGGTCATGCTCTTTATTCAACAATTCATGCCAATTCAGTAACCAGTGTGTTTGTGCGTGTAGCGCAGAAACTAAACCCGGACAAGATGGAAGCAACACTGGCTACTTTTATTGAATCAAGCAGAACTTTTGTATTTCAGAGGCTATTTCCATCTGAATTGGGGGGCATGGTAGCGATCATCGAATACATCTGTCTGACTGGCAATGATCGAATTGCATTAACTGACGCACTAAAAACCGGTGGTGTTGCCGCTGTAACAAGAAAAATGAATGACCTAATGGACGCCAGTGGTCAGTGGTACATCGACTCCGCGAAAGAAGCATTTAATGCCGGTAAGTTAAGCGAAAGCAACTACAACAATATTGTTCGTACATATCAACTCGATAAAGCGACTGAGCAATAATTCAAACCAGGATTGATTAATGAGCGAATCCAAATGGGCTTCTGGTATTAAGTGGTATTACACCGCTTTACATCCTCAAATTTGTGGCGTGCAGGGGGAGATAATTTATACGTTCTTTCTTTTGATCTACTTCCCAAGCAAGAAACTTTTTTTCGGAATTATTGGCTTAATCTGCTTTTTAATTTTGGCTAGGTTGCTAGGGCATTCCATTGGCGGTTTATTCAGGCGATGGAGGCGGCTATCAATCGGTAGACATCGCGCAATTTATTCACAAGACACAAACAAGAGACGTTTTCTAGCAGGCATCTAATTAAGCACAGGAGCTTATATGTCATATTTTAAAGAAGTAAATATCGGTGAATACAACGCTCAGGTTGGATTTGGCCTGCCGTGCCCATTGATCGCCATTGATGATGGTTTTGACCAAACTAATACAGCGCATTGGGCAATGGAAAATGGTGTGTTGACTATTTTAGAAGACAAAATTAAATCGCGCGGAAAGCGTGGCCGTCATGCAATCAGCATGAGCATGGAAGGTGTTGGGCTTTATTCATCCGGCGATGATGTTTACACCATACGTGACACGATGGATCACGAAGATACGCGTTCAGACGACTTTCCAAAAAAGCCGCTAAATCGATTTTTGGTTCATGCGGCACTATCCAAAATTGGTATTACTGGCGGCCAAGATGTAGCTGTAGTGACAGGCTTGCCCCTAACCACCTACATGCCCGTACTCGGAGAAGTAAATCAACGGCTGATCGATGCTAAACGCGAAAATATAATGACACCTGTAACAGTTGGTGTAGGGAATACTCCAAGCGCGAATATCGTATTTCATGGCGTATTCCCGGAGGCAATCGCAGGCTTAGCGGATTATTTGATTGGTAACGATGGAAAGTTCCGTGAAGGCATGAGTTTTGACGTTGTCCGCATGGTACTTGATATCGGGGGTAGAACTACAGATATGGCCATCATTCTGCCGGGTAATGACATTGCAAAAATTCATACAATAAATTTTGGTGTGAGCAATATGCGTGACACCCTGCGCAGAATGATTGAGTCAAAATTGGATATGGCTCTTGACAGCATTAGTCTGGACGAAGCCTTGATGACAAAACAGGCAACATTGTTTGGAAAACTGGAAGATTTCACAAAAGAATGGAATACAGCGATTTCATCAGTTCTGAAGGAAATATTTAACGCCGCAGGCGACATTCGCAAGCTTTACCCTTCATTGCGCGAAATGGTCTGTTTTGGTGGCGGAGCTGCGCTATGCGAATCAATGATCAGAGAGCAGTACCCTGAAGTAAAAATGGTAGAAAACCCGGATGGTGCAAATGCACGCGGTTATTTGAAATTCGCTAGCTTAGACAACATCGATCCGATACGCGATGCAATATTAAAGCGGACTTCCGGCACCCAAGAACCAGTAACAGTAGGGTAATCACTGATCATGAGCACGTCCAAATACCTATACCTCGGGAGTGTTGATCGTAAGCGCTCCCATGGGCCGATTTTGGATATTTTATTCAAACGACTCGGCAAAACGCAGCGTGATGAAAAAAGAGCATTATTGCTCTCAACACTTGAGGCTGGGGAGTTACTAAAAATCCTTGGCCTCGATAATGTGTTGCTAGGGCTTTGGAGAGTACACCAAGAAAACTACTCCAAAAATCAGATCGATACGGTTCTTGATATCAAACGGCAATTTGCTGAGGTGGCGCTGTCAAACTCGGGGTACAGCCTAATGCCCAGGAGCGTTTTACAAGTTTCACATGTAGAGCCGCAACAAGTTTCACCATCCAAGCCAAATGACACTCCATTTGAGCCGGTTGTTCCAGCTCAGCCTGCCGCGCCTGCCAGTCAGGCGCAAAAGGCCGTCTCACAAAAGCCGGAGCCTGAAAAGGTTATGCCTGCACCACCGGCAATAACTGAAGAACCAGCAAGCTCAAATACAAGCCAGCGTGGCGTTGCAGCGACTAGTAAAACAACCCCAATTTCAGGCCTGATGAGTATGAGATAATGAAAAAACTAATAAGTTTGGCGATTACTTTATTTATAACGTTACCGGTGAAATCTGAAGTCCGGGTTGTTTATGCAGAAAACAACCCAAATGAACTGAATGTTCAAAATGTAAAAGAAATTCAGAATTCATACGAAACTCAGATTTCAGAAATGGAGATTAAGCACAAACAGGAAAAAGCAGATATTCGCACTGTGAGCGCTTTAGAGATTGAAGCGGAGCAGGAAAAGGCCAAAAAAGAGCTTGATGAGCAGAAAAGGGCATTAGACAAAGAGCAAGCAGAAGTTGCACGGCTCAAAAGGTTAGATGAAGAGAGAAAGCGCCGGGACCAACAGGTTGCCCAAGTAAACAAGGACTATAAGCTTTCTGTGGATCTCACTAAAAAAGTGATAACTCATATCGGGTTAGTTCCTGCCTCTCTGCCTGCGCGATCGTCGCAAGCATTTGACGCTAACCTGGCAGCATCATTTAATACATTGATTCCACTGGACTGGAAAGTTTATGTCCACCAAAGCATTGGCGAAAACGTTAAGGTAAGTTGGCAATCAGTAAATGAAAATTGGGTGGCAACGCTCTACAAAATTGGCGTCCAATATGATTATAAGTTTGATATTAATTGGAATGAGCGCTGGGTATTGGTCAATAAGAACGATATGCGATTTGCATCCGCAGAAGCAGAGTCCCCCAAAATAGAAGTAATGGGAACAAATGTGGAAGTAGGAGCCGAAGGATACATGCTGATTGATGGCAATATTATGAAGGTTCGTAGGTCGAATTAAATTACAAAATCAGGAGTCAGAAAAACGCCCATTGGGCGTTTTTTTTTGATAATAGAAACTGCAACCGAGAGGCACGTTACCATCATGATAGTGGTGCGTTATATTTCAGACGTATTAGCGATAGTAACGTGATACTGCCGCGATGGTAACGTACAAGTATAAATAAGCGAAATTAGCGTGACAGTCACATAAATTGAAAATATGATGGTAAATCACTGCAATGATTTACTAAAAGGGTTTGTCAATGAATGCGTATATTACGAGGCACCCGCGAAAGTGCGACGCAAAAAAAAGAATGGGTGATCGGGTATTTAGTAAGGGAGGGTGCGAAGCCGATGAGTTGCCAACAAATATCGGTCTGGTGTCCGGGGTGATATACATCGATGACCTGGGCACGATATCTGAAATTGGAGACCGGGTTATAGATTGGGATAAAGGGTGGAGTGTAGTTAATAAGTTATTGGTAAATGGAAATACTGTGCTCTTCGTGAAAGAGGGGATCGAGTTGAAGGGGGCAGAAGGGGATGCTTATAAGGCTCTGTGCTGTGCGGCGGCCGCGATAAATACATTGCGCTCAGCGCGGCAAACAAAGTCTGTTGGAAGTTATCAGGAGAAAATGGCAGAGGGAATTAACCCCAGCAACTGGAAGTTACCTGACGAAGCGTTTTTGCGGTTGTTGGTCAGTAAAGTAAGTGGATTGGGTGTTGCAAAGGCATGCCATGAAATGGGTATATCTAAGCAGTCGTATTACAACTGGAAAAAGAAAAAATTAATATAAGAGTCAACCACTACAGGGGTTTACTTATTTTGATGGTTGCGATACTATGTGTGCTGGGAAATAGTAAATGGTGAATTTATGTTTAAGGTAGTTAGTTTTCTTGTTGTTGTATTCGGAGTGTTTCTAGGTCTTCATGCAACTAAGTTTGCGGGCAACGTGTTTAGCAATCATGTGGCGCCTGCAGTTAATGCGGTGGCAGAATTTTTTGAACCTGAATATTCATGGGAAAAACCAAATGCCTCCAAAGAGAATGACGCTAAAGAGATGGTTCTAAAACTGGTTCCAGGCGCACTGTATTCATGGGGAAAGACCAGCGTAGAAGGATTACCAATAGAATATGCGGGCACACAAGAACTTCGTACATTTAACACTGTAAATGGCAAAGTTTCGCGGAGAATAAATTTATTTGAGGAAATAAAAGACAAAAATCTGCCGATTATGTATGCAAGGTATATGGAGACTAAAGAGAAAAAATCCTCTCCAAATATGCGAGAAGTAATTATGAAGGTTTATGTTGCAAAGGATAAGTCAGACTACCCATCAATGATGGAATTTGCTGTTAGTGTTGCTTTCACTGTGGGTGATGACGATATATGGATTCCAAAAAATATTTACGCGTACTCATTTGGGCATTCATCAACAAGGGCTAGAGAGCATTTGGCATCATCTACTCCCGATATGCTAAGCACCGTGTACGTTAGTCAATATCTTCTCGACAACAAAGTCTTTTCAAACGAGGGCTCTATAAACTATGAAGAAGATTCAAAGTATATGAGCCACCTGCGTTTCAATTCACGTATATTTTAACCCGCGCGAGCGGGTTTTTTTATGCTCCCATCGACCCAAATTTAGGGCTTTGTTTCCTTCCATTTGTATGCTTCTTTTTACCGTTTTTCCCTTCATCTTTACCTGTTAATTGACCTGGAACAGACTGGGAGTGAGAGCTTACAATTCCAGCTATCGCATTCAGATGACCTTTACTTTCTCCTTCGCCAAAATTTGATCCGCCCCCACCTAAATAATGGGGAAGCTCATCAGGAACTTTATAAATCCAAGCTAAAATCATATGGCTAATAACAACTAGAAATCCACTTAAAACAATAAATCCGCCAAGACCAATGGCAATCCCGGTGTTGTAATTACTATTTGCACTTGGCATAAACACTTCAACGATGTGTGAAATTAAAAACCCTACTGCACCTAATGCAGCCATTGCGCAATGAAGCGCTAGGTGCATTACCGGGGGGCGCAGGAGAACATTTGCCGTTAGTACATAACCCTGCCTTGCAACGCCGTTTACAAGTCCATCTCCCTCTGGGATAACGTGCCCAAGCATCCAAACTGGAAAAATAATAACTAGACTGATGAGTTTTTCGAGCCAACCAATAATCGCAAATGTCCAAATCATTGCAGGTAGGAGTGGTAAGTAGATCGCATAAAGAAAACCGGCAGCTAAAAATATTCCTGCTAACCAAAACATAGACTTCATAAGCTGCTCAATCACTGCTGCACCAGCTACCCCAAGGTTTTTCGATGCACCTAGAGTGACTAGCTGCGCAGTCCATCCACCTCCTTCTTTCATCACGGATGAAATAACATTGAGAGTGCCAACAGTGATTAGCATAGATTCTGCAATCACAAGATATTTATGCCCAGCACCTTGGAGATTAGTTAAAAGATCTGTGGAAGAAAAATCATCGAAAGCCCCAGCTGTTAATGCTTTAGTAATCCATGGGCCAAGTTCAATTTTATACTGTGTAATGGCAGACTTACCGTCAACCATTGACGCATAACTCATTAAGGCATCTGCTGATATTGGATTTGGTTTGTGAGTTTCGCCGTTAACAGAAATAGAGTAATCCTTGAAAGATCTTGTTGCCTTCGCAGACCGATATATTTGAGTGAATGAATCAATTTCAGCGCGAGCAGAATTGCTAATACCAGTCATAAAGTTTGTATAAGGCAAAGCAGTAGGCGAGTGTGATTGAAGAGCAATCTGTGTGGTTTGTGCTTTAGATAGATCCCACCATTTATATCCTGCGAAAACCCAACCTTTTCTTGTGTTGTTTACCATTGCCATAACTTCAGGGCCAATCATTCCCTCGAATTTTGGATCGAATATTTGTGGATTATTCCCTTCAAATAAAGCTTGATAATCAGCCGGGCTTCCTTCTCGCTGCATCCGAGCTACTTCATTTAGCAGTTGATCAAAAAGATCAGCATATCTTTGAGTGTCAGCACGGAATATTTCGGAAACTTGGCCTCGATATATGCCTACTGCTTCTGCATAAACACGGTCAACAGCATAAACATCATGCTTGGCTAAGCCATCGAAAGCGAAGGCAAATGCAGCAAACGAATCGTTTCGGCTGGCTTCTAATGCTAGTCTTGATTCTCGTTGTTCTTTTTGATCGATAGGAATCTCTTGTTCAATAGCGGTTATTAAATTTGAAACATTTGAAATTTGGGATTTCACATATTCAGTTAAATTCAGCATTGCATCTCTATGTGCATTAAAGTAAGTATCAGCGCCGATTGAAAGGCCGGCTTGGCCCATTGCACTAAAATCTATACTAACTTCGCCGCAAACATTCTCACCCATAGCCGGAGCACCCCAAGTAAATCGGGACGAATTTCGGTCAGATGATTCAAAATCCTGTCTAACGGATATAGTGTTTTCAGGCACCATGTTTTGATTTGATTTAAATAGGAGCCAGTCAATACTTTTGTTGATACCAGCTTGGGTTGCTTCAGATAGATTTCCGCTTGCAATCCTTCCCATCTGCTGGTCAATAAAATTGGTATGAAGAGCAGCAAATTCTGTAACAGACTTATTATTAATCTGCGCACATATTTCATTCAAATATACCGTTTCTATAATTTTTCTATATTCAAACGGATCTAGATCAATCGAGTTAGTTGTGCCCCTAGCAAATACCCACCTGGATGAAGCATGATTCATTTCGTTTGTAAAAGAATTAACAAAAAAAGTACCGTTTAAAATTGCATATTGTCCAATTGACCAACCCCCAAGGATTGGTGACATTGCAATGACTGAATATAATGTTCTTATAGCAACCCACTCATTGTATCGCTCAGTTAATATTTTCCCCTCTTTACCCGACTGAATAGTCATTAAAGCGATTAGAAAAACAATAACCATCACCGTGATACCCAAAATCCCCAAAAGATAGATATGCATTATCGATGACATAATGTTGTCGGTAGATTGGCTTCCATCTCCAGCATTTGCAATTGCTATATCAGCAATGTCGATTTGGCCTGCTGCGGCTCTAGCGATATTGCCAAAAATACCAGCAAGCAAGTTCAGGTCTGCAGTATCTGAAACGGGATTTAAATAATCCGGCCCTTGAGAGTCAACAGCGTGTGATTCGGTATTGGTTAAGCCATCAGAAGCATTGTCATTTCCATTGTTTTGTGAAAAGGCACTTAATGGAAACATTAATAAGACAGAGATAAATATGAAGCGAGAAAGGTATGCTTTAAGCAATTGATTTCTTTGATTAATCATGATTACTGTCTGATCTGGTTGGTGTTTGCGTTTTGGGATTATGCTACGATTGTACAACATTCGCCATCTGGCGTTCACAATCAATTGGTTATGCAATTTTGTCAAAAATATTACTTTTTATTGTGGTGATGGTTATATGAGTAACGAAACCGATTATTCGGCATTTTGGCGTTCACTAGATCCTGATACTCAGGAAGTAATAAACCGGATGGATGATCATGAAAATCTTGGGCATAGCGCGGAAGAGAGCATCACAAAGGGGATGATTCAACTGTTATCAAAGGTTTATGAACGGATTGAAGTCATCGCTGCTCGAATATCGACAAATCCCGATTCTTACGATTCACACTTAGAAACTCTATTAATTATCCTCTCTTTTTCGCCTAACGCCGGGGCATTCTGGTTCATTAAGGAGCTAGTGGACAACCAGCCCGATATATATGGGCATCTGTACCAACGAGTCATTAACCAAGAACCGTTACAGATTTACGGCAAGTTAGTCAGAGAGCGGCTTTATTTCCATTTGGCCAGAGAGCAGGTAACAAACTACATCTTTTCAAGAGAAAACTGTTTGGCATTAAAAATCGTTTTGGAGGGCTTAGCGCGTGGGTCAAAATAGATTAACAGTTGCTCTAATGTCAGCGATCACAGCATTTATGATCAGTACGTACAGTTATGCGAACGGCACGAATGTACCGGCTAGCGTAAAGTGCCCAGGCTTAGTTGAAGCGGCAACAAAAAAAGCTGTTGCTCAGCGTGCCGTAGGAAACAAAGCAGCTGAACAAATATCAGCAGGAGAGCCACTAAAAAACAAAACATGCCTATCAGATATTCAGAGCTTTGATTTCAACTTTTTTTCAGGCATTCCAAGTCTTACCGGTGAGGCACTTAAAAGAGCCAAAGAAGAAGCAATAGAAGCATTACGATCTCTTGCATGTGAAGCTGGAAGTCAGGCAATTGAAGCAGGTAATAAGCTTCTAACGTGTAACGCAGCCCTTGGCATTAGCGTAGATGGTAGTGCCGGATTTGAATCCCTTAATGTACAGGAGTGTGGAGGGTTAGACCTAGAAGCTGATATTGATGCAGGCTCTCATAATGTTGGTGAAGGTGATCAAGTTGGAGGATCAGTTGATACAGGAGCTTCTGGAGGTACTAGGAATCAAACTCAATCAAACACTGGCGGAACAGGCGACAAAGCTTGGTCTGATTGGTTTAACCAATGAAAATAAAACTCCTTGTCGCGCTTACAGCCGTGTGTGCGCAAAGCGCATTTTCATGCACTATTTGTCAGGATGTTGGTGAATACGGAACGTCTGTTACTCAATCAATAGCCAGCGCAGGCAATTCAATTACCTCAACTACTAACCAAATTGCTCAAAACTACACATCAACTTCAAGTGCACTAATGCAAACAGGTGATTCAATCGTTTCAGCAATCACGGCATCATCAAACAGCGTAACAATTGAATTAGCAAAAAATGCAGAAATTCAATCAAGATTGATGGAAGGATTTAAAGGTAGTTTGGAGCAACTAGAAAAAAGCAAGTTAATCGCAGAAACAAATCAGAAAGTTGCAGAGACATATGGACCAGAGAACATACCAGCCGAATTGTGCGAAGACTATAGCCGCACAGGAGCCAGACAGGATGCAAAGGAAATAGTTGAAACTTTAATACAGTTAAACAGCCAGAGACAGATTGAAGAAAGAATGGAAGAAAATAGGACACAAATAGTAGATCCATATACTGCTAATGCAATTAATTTGTCTTCAGCAAGTTTTACAGAGGAAGAGGCAAAAATTGCAATGGAACAAGCCAGCGTAGTCAGTGGGGAGCGCTCTTTCCCGGTCAGTCCAGATGTGCTTTTAAATCAGTCAACCACTGGGGGTGGGGGCTCAAAAAGTGCGGAACAAATGATGAGTGCTTGGATTAGGGCCAGTAATGCAAGTCAAGAGCTTTCAAATCAGATCGCCAAAAGAACGATACCAAAATCTGAAAATGCTGCTCAGGATGGGACAGAAGCTATATCAATCATTGGTGATATGTGGAAAGCCGTCGAGCAATCTTCAGGGCAGGATGCAAATATCCAGGATTCTTCTAATACTGGCGCAGGACTTCAACGTTCAATATCTCGCAGGGTAGGGTTGAGTAACCGTATCAAACTTGAACAATTGGAAACACAAATGGCTATCGCGCGAATAAATGCTAGCCAACTGGGATTTATAAATGAGAGAGCATTAAGCCAACTACAATCTGCTCAGGCACAAACGGATGCCAGCTCAAAGATAAAAAGGTCAACTAATGAGAACTAAAAAATTTAAGAAACCAATACTGTCATTAGTTGGAGCAATGTTAGGAATAATGCCGCTATCTGCAGTTACGCAAACATGCCCTTGCAATTATATGGTTTGCGCTCTGTGCGTAAATACATCTTTACCGGCAATAAAAACTGCAACATCAACTGCATTCGACTCGCTCTCTACACTACATACCACAATGGACCAAACAATTGAGCTTGGTGTTAATGCTGAAGTACAGTCAATAACAAATTATAGGAACAATATTGTTTCGGCCTTAATTGCAGATTCTGAATCAATTACAGGTACCCTTGCTGTTAATTCAATTGTGGAATCACGACTTTACGAAGGACTGCAGCAAAGTGTAGAAAGTATTCAAAAATCAAGTCATGTAGCAAAACAAAACGAAGTCGCCAGCGAAAACTTTGGATTGGAAAATGTATCGCATTCAACAAAGCAACTTTCAAATGCGCAATATGCAAAAGTGATTAGCAGGTCTGCATTCGATAAATTTAAAGGTGATGGATCTGAATTTGCTGATATAGCATTCCTAGTATCTGCAGTCATTGAAAGGAAAGATGCGTTTTTAAAATCGATTTTCATTGAGAATGAACAGATTGATACGCAATTTAAAATGATAAGTCTTATAAAGGCATCTGAGGAAATCGATTTTAAATCAGAAATTGTCAATGAGAATGATTTTGATGAAGCACTGAGTTACCAGCGCTTTATTGCAGTACCACACGGGATTCAAAGTGGTATGCGCGATGCGGACGCATACATTTCATCAGATATTGGATATTCATCTATCCGTGCAAGATCGAAAATTGCTAGTGAGTTTCTTGCATGGGATCTTGCATTGCGAAGTGAATTTAAAACTGATTCAGGCTCAATATCATTTTTTCAATTTCTAAAGGCACAAGTTTTGGACAGTTATAGTTCAACTGAAGGTATGGTTGACATTGTTACCAGCGGCGATCGAGAGTTAAAGAATTCAATCGCTGCTAATGAAGCGATAAGCAATATTCTCGATATATTGTTACTAGAAACTGGCTCATATAATTTGCAAATGGAAGGCGCAAAACTAGGCGCAATGACTGACGAAAAATTCAGTGGTAGTTATGGGTACGAATCTATGTCACTTTCACAAAATACAATTAACAGGAGCAATAATGAGCGTTAGTTATTCAACAGAAAATGAAGACCTTTTGAGAGATTTTTCCAAAGGTCAGCCTGAAGATCAAGAGTTATATAAAGAGTACGAAAACCTTATTGAAAAGTTTGAAACGTCAACTTCAAACTAGTTTTACTAGCATTTAACCCTACAACAGTTTGGGAGTTAATAATGGACATTAATATTAAGAACCTGGAACTTCTCGATGAAGAGGTTCGTCAGGATTTCGAACAATTCCTAAAGTCGTCATTATCGGAAGATGCACAAGATCAGGAATTAAGAAGCTTTCTAATTAATTTTATTGATGAAGGAAATACAATTGATTTAAATGAAATCTATGAACTTGAACAGTTAAAGGAATGGCGTTTTAGCTCATTAAAAGGTGAAAATTCATTTAATTTAGATGACTATACTGATATTTCCGAAAATGCATCAAACATCAATCAAACACCTATGCATGATGATTTACTTTCTGCATTTGGAATGGACGGAAACGATCACAATCCGATATCTTCACATGATGTAAATCTACTTTCAGAGTTCGGATATGATATTAATGAGTCGGCTTCAAATACCTCTGAAAATAATTCAAATAATAGGTTTGAATCGATAGAAATTCCAGCTCCAGATTTGAAATTTACAGAATTTGATGACGCCAGTTTTGAAAATGAAAATCTACTTGAGATTGACGATACAAAACAGCCAGCATTAGAAAATGATGAAACTCTTATAGAAAGTTCCGTACCAGATACAAGCGGCAAAGATAAAGATACTCAACCATTGAAGAACCGCATCGCCGAAGATCACGAAATTTACCACGATGGTTATAACCGTGTTGCCAATGGTCATAGTGGTGGCAATGAACCATCGTTAGGCCAAGCTGCTAAACATCTTGTTAGTGGTGCTTTATCGCTTACAGGAAATGTTTTAAATCTATCTGGAAAGCTTGTAAAGGGTATTGACACAGTTTCTACTGATTCTGCAAAAGCAATTTACAATTCTCATGCAGCTAAAAGGCTTGGTTCGGGTATATCTACTTCGATTTCATTATTAAAAAGCAAGAAAGGTTTAATGACTGGAAAAATGAGAGAGTCATTAGTAGGGCTCCCTCAATCTAGCAATGTGATCGATATCAAAACTCGCATGTCTAATGCAATAGATAAGCATGATTCAACGTCTGTTGAGCGAGATATCAAGCTAATCTCGGATAAGAAATTAGAAGGCAAACGAAATGCTCTAGTTTCGATTATGAAAGGTATTGAAGATGGGTATCCGAAAGGCAGGCTTTCATTATTAGAAGTTGCGCCTGGGGTTAATGCAGGGGCTGCAATAACAAGTGCAACGAGCTCGAATCCAACTGAAAAGGCAATGGCTGTAGCTTTATTAAATTCAAGTAACATAATTCCTGATGCATCCAATGAGATGGATTTTGTTGCGAATGAGTATCAACGTTTGAATGATACCCTTGAATCACTCACAACCATGGCGCAAGAGAGAGGCTGGGACGAAAAAGATATTGCAAAACAATTCGTTGAACCAGTCCATGAATGGATGGAAAAACGTTCTCCAGAAGATGAATTGTTAAAACAGTTATCAGATGTTCAGAAAGATCAAAATATCCCTGAAGTATCACAAACAGAGGCAGAGGAAAGAAAAAGAAAACTCGATGAAATGATCGAAAAACTAATGAAGCTTGTTAAAAAGCTATTCGGCCAGTCAGCTACTAATGAGCAGGGCCAAGATAGCACCAAATCACTGTCTCAATCACGTTAAGAGTTATGACACACACAGCATCAAAGGAAGAATTACCTTTTATTTTATGTCCAATATTGGATTCATTAAAGGTAGCAGTTATTCCTCTTTGGTTTAAACCAAAAGGAGGCGGTAGACAGTGCCCGGTAATTTTGTTGGAAAATGTGCCCGTAGGCTTTGACACAGTGCTTGAAGCTTGTGATTTCATTAAGCGTCCAGAGGGGTGGCTGATTGATGCAACTGATAAGGATCATTCTTTTTGGCGTAGGATATTCGGTGATGTTGAGTATGTAAAAAAACAGCCGATAAAAATATATGAGCCAATTAAGTTAGTTATATCGCCACCACCGCCATCTGTTGTTGCAGTTATTAGAGGGTTTTCTGAAGAACACATTCAATATTTAACGAAAAACGAATCTGTTATTGGAATTGAAGCAGTTCGCGCTTGTAAGAATGATGCACTTAGAGGCGCAATTTCAAGTAGAGGTTCGTGGTCGGTAATTAAAGCAGCTGTACTGGATAGGTTAACGAAAAACCCAGAAGACGTACCTACGTTTGAATATGTTTGGTCTACAGGAAAGGCTCATACACTTAACTTAGACGGTATACCATCTGAAATCACACATGATCTTCTTCTAAAAAAGATAATTGAGAGGCAGCGATTAAGTGCACAAATAGAATCAGTATTGCCAATTTGGTATAAGAGGAATGGGCCCACCGTATTTATCATTAAGGCTGATTGGAAGAATCGTAAAACATATTCCACCCCCGTACTGGGAGGGCCAGTTGATATTAAGGTTTACTCCGAGGTTGAATGCTTAGCGCAACATCTTTTGGACATAGGCTGCATTCCTGAAAAAGATTCTTCAATTATTGAGCCTATCGATAAGCGTATTATCCAGGTTGACGAAGATATTTCGGATTGGGTAGACAATCTTGAAATACCAGATGCCGCGATTGATCATAGTGCTGCAGATAAGATTGACGAAACTCTTTCAGATTCATCAATCAACTTTATACATTTCTGCGAAGTTTTTAAAATACTGAATAGAATTTCTGACAAAATAAATAAACGTGTAGATTATTCAAAAGTGATATCGAATTTGCTTTTTAGTGAAATCATTAATCAGCCAAACATTCCAATACTAAATACTATTTTTCTCAAACAGTTTGAAGATCTAATTAATACCTTTTCGACAGTGATAAATATTGAATCTTTGACAAAGATATGGTCAAGAGAAGAAACGACCGTTAAGACAATAATAAATTCGATTGCACTTTCTACTAAGGCGAGATTAACGCTTCTGCAAACGTTTTCTTCTGCGGAATCTATAAATTCCTTCTGTTCAACCAATTCAAATTCATCCTTTAATGATTCGAGATATTGGTGGTGGCATGGCTATACCTTTTCCAGAACACCTTCAATTTCTGGTTGGCAAATTTTTAGGGTTGGAAAAGAAGCTAATAATCCGGTTGGTACCGGGTTATACAGTTCTATTGAGCACGCTAGTGATGACCTTTATAACATTGTTAAGCGTGGTCGATTAAAAGTATTTAGACCGTCGGTTAGGTCTGCCGATTCTTATATAGGATACACCACAAAAAATGGATCAATCCTGAAACTGAGTGAAGCTATCATTTCAACTGAGCCAATTGATATTGATAGAGTTGCAAACGATTCAAAGTTTTTTTCTAATTATCAAAAGCCAGTCCTTTGGGTAGCGAACGGAGAAAGCCTATCGATTGATGAAGTCTACTCGATGTGTGAAACAGTTGAGCGTGCACTTGGATTTACAGATAAATCTATTGGTTTTGGAAGCCTCCTTAGATTTAAAGAAACGAGCGATTCAATAACAGCAAGCTTTGACACAAAAGATTTGGGTATAGTTGCCGCAGGTGCAGTTTGCTATGCCTGGGCTGAATCTCTTTATTTGTTTTGCGAGGGCAAATCATTATTCAATGTTGTGTGTGAAATTGTTGGCCTATTGAAAGGCAAATTTCAAAAGAGTGATATGGAAATTGGTACAGAAGAAGACCTATTAGATCTTCTTGAGGCGGTTGGTGGCGAACTTAGTGCGCGCTTAGGAAGATCCGCAGAGGGGATAATTCGAAAAGCTATTTTAGAGCCTTCAGAGCACGCAGAATGGCTATGCAATGAATATATCTTGATGCTCGATAGTGTTTCAATCTCTCATGATCTAAAAGCCTTGTTAAGAGGAGTGTTACTTTACACGGCACAGCACAGGAGTTTTTTTAAACTTACCTTACCTGCAAGTGAAGCTATAAAACTTTGTGCCGGTGACAATGCATTGTTTATTCATGCAGTAATTCGATATTTCTGGTTCAGATTGAGGTGGACAGGAGATTTAAAACCGAAATTTCAAGCTGTTGGAAATCCTGGGGATCTACCATATGGTGAGTTATTTCCCGAAGAAGGTATCCAGTGGATTGTATTTGAGAAACTTGAATACCTTATCGGTGAAGTAATATCAGAATTAATGAAAGAGAGTGCTACCAGCCACGGGGAAGCAGTGAATCAGGCTGGATACGGTGCGCCTTCGCCTCTTCTTTTATCACGTTGAGAATGCGGTCTTCATGGCCATCTTCAAAGCACTCAATTACAACATTGCACCAGCGTCCAATTGTAAGAGTCATTTCAGTAGAGCCGGTTTCGTAGTGTCGTGCGCTACTGTAGGATCGGAACAGTAATGTTCCAATTGTTCCATATTCATCTAAATTCAATACTTCATTTTGCAGTTTTAATGGGCCAAGTTTTTTTGCGCTCGCTCTCATAGAATTAATAAGAGATCGAGTGCTGCCCTTGGTATTTTGCGTGATTACTTTTTTGAATGGATAATCTGGGTAATACTTATTGATATATCGAATAAGGCCCGCATGAACATGGTCTACAGGTTCATTTTTCCCATTTGAAATGATCCGAGCATATGTTGGTGCGAATATTCCTAATAACCAGCAATAATCAAGTGTTGATAGTTCGAGTGATAATCTCACTTTTTCAACAACTTCGCCTGTAATGACACACCCTTTTAAATTCATATTAGCCGCTTTAGGAGAGTAAAATGTTATATGTAATAATAAGCTATGATTCACATTTTACATAGGTTGTATGTCAACAAGTTCTAACAGATATACAAATACGTCACTTCGATTTCCAAAATGATATATAAAACGACAATCTAGGTCAAAATCTGCTCAATTCTGGCATCTAATTCAGAAATGATATCTTGGCTAATAGAGTTTGGTTTTGGAGGCGCCAGATAGTAACAATACTTATGCAAATTATTGACTGTTTTCTGCGCAATGCTTACAGACGTTTCTGGACTAAAACCTAGCAAAGAGTTAATTTGTGTCAATTCAGATACTATACGTTTTGCCTCATTCTCACTCAAAATGTGAGCGCCAACAGTATCATCATATCCTTCCATGATCGCAACTTTTGATTCAATAGTTGCTTCGGATAGTTCGCTTGGGTATTGCCCAAGATAAATATCCAGGGCAGACGACTTAGGCTCATTCTTCGATTCGAAATCAATTGCTGAAACATCGTGCGGGTGTTTTTGGAAAACAGGTTCAGCCATATTAAGAAATGTATCCAATGTATCGTTACCAGCTTCAGGAGATGAGAAAGCAATGGTCTCTAGGTCAGCTTCAGCATTTTCTACATTAGTCAATTCAACTGTTGGTGTTGGATTATCAATCACTTTAGTATCTGAATCATCACTCGTATCTGATTGAGGAATTAATGGCGGCGAGGTTTCACGTTGAGCCGGGCTTAAAGATATTTGATGGTTTTCTATTGGATTAGGTTTTTTAGGAGCAGAGAGGCGCAACCCAAATTTTAGGGCATTTGCCTCGACAAAGGTTGTTAGAGCGGATACGTGATCAATTGTTGTTAGATTTCCATTCTCAGTAATCAGTCTTGACAGTTCCTTCTTTAAAGGCGCCAAGCTGTCTATATTGTTAAAGAGTTTTCCACCGGAAAAAATAATATTCAAGAAAGTTTCATTGCGATCAATGCTTTCGATAGCATCATCGCTTGGAGCATAGACGCGGCACAAGCGATTGATTTTAAATCCGTTACCTTTTGCAGCCTTTTTATCAAGTCCTTCAAGATCGGTATAAAAGAATCGTATAGGGCTAAGCTTGCCACGTTGAAACATAAAAAATTCACCCGAAATTTGCTTCTGCAGATCCCCAATTTCAATAGGAGCTCGCTTTGTGATTTCGGTACGCTCGCGGTCGATAATTTGCTTGCCACCAAATATACCGGGCAAATATTTGTAATTAGCATTTATTGCCACCAAAAACTCGCCTATCAAATCCCTAATTCGAGTCCAAGATGCACCTGCCTCTTCCAGAGCACCAAACAGTTTTACACGTGTGTTGGCGAACACCTGCTCAGCATCCATTTCCCCAGCTCTTTCAGTTCCCTTGTAATCCTGAGCGGCATAAAGACCACAATATTTCAGGCCGCGAATCTGTGCAGGCAAAAGAGCCATGTCCTGGATTGCATAGAACGACCACTCATCAAATGCTAATCCATATGGTACAGAATGGTTTTTTGATAAACGGCTTGTAGTTTTCTCTCTAGTTCCTTCCAGCTCGTCACCAAGATCCGTAGAAATCGCATTTTTTTGTCCTGTAAGAAGAATTTTACCAAGGTTCTTCAATTCAGATCCCGACTTCTCAAGCGAGGGTAGGGCAAACATAAGAGTCCTACGATTTGAGGTAATGTCTTTTTGATTAATATCACCTTGATCTACAACGTAGATATCTCTGTACTGAATTGAGAGAGATGAAATAATTTTCGAGAAATGCGAAACAAACTGAGCATGTTGTTTTTGGACTTCATCTGATTGTTTTTCTGGTGTATCAAAATTAAAACCAGCTGTCTTTAAGTGATCAGTAATATTTCTCGAACTATAAGGGGAGAGCGCAGGATGGCATGAAAGTTCATACATTCTAGGCAGAGACAAATACGATCCAATAACCTGAATATCAAGCTGTAAAAAGCCCTTATCGCGAAGTTCACATAGAGCAGGGAATATCCTCTCAATAATAACTTCGGCGTTGTCCTCAAAATACTGGTTAGCACCTGCATCACCTGATAATGCAAGAGAAGCCATTTGCTCTTTAAGTTGCGCAGCCGTGCCAGAGCTCCATGTATTCATGGAGTTAGACATTAATTTATATTTTTTCTCTGGGTTTGGATTTATATAGTTAATTACAAAATAATCGTCTTCTACGCCAAATATTCGAGCGAGAACCCTACCATTTTGAATCATCTCTAACGTGCCTTTTCCGTCTCCCATCGAATAAGCGGAGCCACACAAATAGAAATTACTTAAAATGGCCCATATCGCTTCAGATTTACCACCACCTGTTGCAGCAAGCATATAAAGGTGAGTCAACATATCATTCCACGAAGTCCACGCTTCCTTTCCTGTTCCACGGTGCCATCCGAAATATACTTCGCCTCTTGCTTTATTAAAGCCCTTGCCTGAGTCAAGAGGATCACTTTTATCAATTCTGTTTGACTCAAATGGAGCTCGTGATGGAAACTCAAATCTAGGTGACGAAAAAAACAATAATAAAAATAATGGAGTAAAAAGAGCAAGTAGTAATGGTTCAACAATTGCCAGTATGGAAATCGTAATGTATGCCGATCCCTTTACAAAGGGGATGGTCAGAACTAATTGAAGCTTTTTGGTTAACGATAAAAGATCAGTATGGTACTGTTCTGGTTTAACCGTGTTAGTTATTACAGCCATAATTTACTCAGTTAATTGTAGCCAAATGGCAACATTTGTTTATCAAGATCGTCGTCAGTAATTGGGATTGAATTATTTAATGAACTATCAATTAACGAATTCTTTATATCTATTGATTGCTCATTAAGTTTACTTAGTTGCTTCACCGAATTATTAACGCCAGAAAGATCAAATCCTGCATATCGCTTTGTATTATTTTTATCCTTTGAATCGCTTGGGCAAGACATTAAGCTACTTGGATTTATTTCTGATTGTGTTTGAATTGAAGCATTTATTGATGGGGTCAAGTAACAGTTGGCTGCAATCGAAATTATTGCTACAGGAGTTACAACCCACTTTAGAAACGTATTAAATCTACTGGCGATTTGCTTCCCGGATCTCAATTTATGAAGTTCACATACAACCGCACGAAAGTTCTTCTCGGGTAAAGATTGTTTTATTGAATTTAGATCTTCAATAGTTTTGATCTCATAAGTTTTATAATCTGGGCCTGTAACCCAAAATGTATCCTGATTATGCGACATGAAGATTTTCATTACTTACCGGCTCAAATTGTTTGTTAATTAGGATTGATCCAACAAGCTTTCATAAAATCTTTACTTGTTGGCTCAGTATCTTCATAAGTAAGTGGACGAGCTAGCCATCCTTCAGAATCCAGCGAATAAACCGTATTTAAAACTGCACTATCTATTTGAGGATGCCCAATCTTTCCACCTAAACCGTGATTGCGCTTCTTTTCAGCCAAATAATGGCTGCGAATTGCTGCTGATTCATATCTTGCACGCTCAAGACCAACTTGATTAAGAGAGTAGAAAAGTATTCTGTTTGTGATTTTTAACCAACGAAAGTCCTGTGAGGTTATTGTTCCAAATCTTTTCTTGGCAGTCGTATAGAGCTCTGTAAATGCTGTGTAGTAGTAGCCATGGGCTTTTGATATGCGTGCAAATTCAATGATCACAGACGTTTCTTTAATTATTTTTTCATAAAGCTCATCAATTCCACTTAAATCAATTTTATGATTATTAGAATTGAATTCGCCTTCTTCGAATGAATCTGCAAATTGATCTAAGAGGTTATTTATAGTTATTCTAAGTTCCTTCTTTTGCGCGATACAAGCAAGAAACAAAATCCACAAGCTACGCTCGGCTGGTGGTAGCTTACGAATATCAATGAAATTCTTAACGTATCGGCATCGAGGGCCAAGAGTCGATAGATAGTAATTCTTCAAGCCATTAACATCTAATTTAAGTAGGCCATGATATAGCTCTATATTATCTAATACGAATTCAATATCTTGAGTGCTTTTATTTAGATTTCCAGTTGGAAACTTTAATCCTGCATACTCAATATGTGTCATATTGAGTCTATTCTTTAGGTATTGATCAGGCGACTTCAGTCCAGCCAATTTGATATTTGATAAACCATTTTTAATAATTAGTTTTGCTACTTTGTCGTCAACGTCATCTTCAGAGCACAATGAAATTAAACCACGTTGAACGATTAGATCAATTGGGTTAAGTTGGCTTCCTAAACTGCCAAATCGGGCATCTTCATCTAAAAGCCAGCGAGCAGTAGTTGGTTTGATTCTCGGATATTTTTCACGCATTATTTCTATTATTTGGCGAAGATTCATATGCCGGGTGTAGTTAATCCTATCATTATTTCTAATTAGATAGATTGCTCTTGGTATTGCTAAAAATGCAATGCAGATCGCAATTGATCGGAGCGCGATTGTAAGAAATGGAATAATGAATTCGTCATCATATGGTTTATTCATTAAATTCGAATAGAGATTCGGCATATTATACAAGGCCATGGAATATGAATCAGACATTAGAAATGTAAATGGGAGCTGTATATGACGAAGATGATATGCGCTTGCTAAGATGATATTTTTAACGAGCTGGGAATATTCGCTCCATAAAAATGTAAATAAAACCATCACCGCAATAAATACGAAAAATAAAGCGTATATCCAGCCAAAGGTATCTGTTGATCTGTTTTCTTGAATATTACTCACTATAGATCTCCTTCAGCTCACTATGAAATTCATTAATAGCAAGTAGAATCCCAATATAAAATACAGATGGAACAAGAACTAAAATTGAAACTGCGCCTGTGTAATTGGCAATGCACATCGCAGCGACAAATGAGACCGATACAAAGAAATAGATGTTTGGAATGTTTTCAACTTCAGCGCTTTCGTTAGGGACTGGAAGTTTAATAGGTTTGCAAATCAATATATTGAAATACATTAATGAAATTGCATTATCATCTGTCTGAAGTCCGGCCAAATTTATTGCGGATCTAAAAGCATTTACGCTAAAGATAAGCAGAATAAGAATTGAAAATATTGGCGCAATACCAGCAATAAAAAGTGGAAATTGAGTAGCTAATAATACAATCAGCTTATCTCCAAGTAATGCAACTAGGAGGATCAGAACTATGATATTTACAATTCCATAAACGCAATTATTAATTGTTGTGAACCCATGAATTGTAGGAGATGCATTAAACTTCTTGATAAGATTTAGGTCTTTTTGCGCTGTTACATATTTAATAAAGAAAATTACACAAAGAGCAATTGCAGTCATGAGTGTAATATTTGCACCAAATGGCCGAAAAGCTCCACTTATAATTGCTGTTTTTATATCTGAGATATTGCGCGGTGAGAGCAATAGAGATAGCGAAAATATACCAGCACAAAAATATGCGTATTTGAAAACTGTAATACGAAAAAGTAAAAGAGATGCGGCTGTAGAGTCTATAGAAAACTTATTTAAAACAGATTCCTCGTTGTCCGATTCTGAATTATCTATATTGACAGCTGTAGTATTTTTATTAATTTTATTTATCAGCTGAACCTTGGAATAAACCCTGAATATACAGAAAACTGCGACAAATAATAATAATATTGAAAAGGGTGTTGTAGTAACCTTAGATTCATTTGAATCTGGAGTGTTATTGACCAATAGATACCCGGATGTCAGTAAAACAAATATTGAAGTAACAATGCCAATCCAAAGTCTAGTGGTTATTAATTTTCGGTTATCACTAGCCAAAATTCTTTCGTTGTCGTACTGCTCCTTGTGAATTACGGATGTTATCAACCCTAAAGGGGTAATCCATTTAATCGATTTACCTGCCCAGGTTCTTGCTTTCCCTTTTTTTTCGGAGCCTTTAAAATTGTTTGACATGTTATCTACTGTTTTTTAGGTTGTATGTTTGTGGATGCAGTTTAAGTAGTGATTGTATGGAATTAATTTGCTCTCGGAATCGTATTTGAACACCTGTGAGTGGTATTCCTTCAGGGTATAGTCCTGCAGATTCGGGGTGATCATTTAGCATTTCAAGCCAGCTTTTCGCTTCGGTTCTATATGCAGAGATAAATAGCTTTCTATTTACATTCAGTTGGTTTTGATATGCGCTTCCGTGATCTTCACGCGGAGATATTATTTGAGCGGAGTTTCTTGCTTCGTGATCGATAAGATCATTAGCCCACGAAACTACTTCTGATTGTGGCCTGAGAAATGAGAATTCATTTGTCATCACATATAGATCGCAAAAATGATTTGAGATGGTCATTCCTAATGATGTACTGGCACTGACAGGTGAAGTTGAAACTTTATAAAAAGCAGGGAGGGACTTGATAACGGCAGTGAATTCATTAATCCATTGACCGTTTAAAGATCCTGTCTCAATAATTTCTTTTGCGGCTGGGGCAACTAATGATTGTAATGCGAGATTTTGAAGGCGAGGATCTGAGCTGTCTGCTCCAATCTGATCCAATAGGTAATTGGATAACTCGCGGTATCTTGAACAAATATCATCAATACTTTGAACGGATTTTAATGGGGATTCTGATATTGCAATTAACAATGAGCTCATCCATTTTGCGTTAGCCATACTGACTAACGCACCATTGTTATGCATATTATCAAGACCTATTGAAAACTCATCTAATAGACTAGGCTTGCTCATCAATTGCCTATGCTACTTCAGAGTCAATATAGGCTACTTCCAGGAATTTAAAGTCCATCATTGCACCTTCAGGTTCTGACTCCCGATACAAATCGATAATGTTTCTAGTAGCAGCTGAAAACAGGCTTAGGCTTTCATCTGGTGCGCAGCCTGTTGAATTGAGATTAACAATGAATGGCAATAAAGTTGCGTCATTTTCAGAGTTTTCATCTATTTCAGATAGGCCAATGAGCGGCTTAATACCGATCGCCTCTCCGATATCAATTGCACGTAAAATGATTAGCGGAAGTAGGTGACTTGCACTAACCGCGTGTTCAATTTCAATTGGCACATCACTAAATATAATGTATTCAATACCAGCACCGATAAAAAGCTCTTTGACTACACTGGCGTGTAACCGAACAATATCCCACGATTTAATCGTAATCGAGTATGAACAACATGCCCAAATTCCCTTTCTACTTTGCAGTTCGCAAATAGAATGACAATGTGGACAAACCGGCTCCTCATCATGTAATCGGAGATGGTTTAAGTTCATGCTTTCTATAACTTCGTGTCGTTCCGCTAGACTCATTTTTTTGCCTCTAATTAACCCGCTTTTTATTACAATCTTTGTTTTTACATACCAATTCGGGCTTTTTATCTATTTTCCCAGCTCTTGATACCATTTTGTCAGTGCACTTAGGACATGGTTTACCATGCTCAGCGTGTAATTTCATTGGTAGACCGGACACATCAGGTACCGATAATCGACACTCATCACAGGTACATTGCCAGTAATGTTCTTCTTTTTTATATGCGTTTTGTTTTCTGTTCATTGCTGATCCACACAGTTCACATGGAGTCAGTGTTGGAGATTTTGGGAAGTTTGATTCTTTGCCGGATTCTACAATTTTCTGTATCCAGTCAAGGCCTCCCTTAATAAAGTCATTGTGAGATAGCTGCCCTGAACGAATGGCCCGGAAATTAAGTTCCCAAATCGAAGTTAAATCAGCAGAAGCAATTAAATCTGGAAGTAATTTTCTAAGGTCGCGACCTCGTTTTGTTGGGACTAGGTATTTTTTTTCTACGACTTGGGCAACACCCTGTGCCTCTAGTGTCTTAATAATTCCAGGTTGTGTCGCACCGGTACCTATTTGACCGGTTCCAATGCGCAAAGCAATTTTCGGTGATAGATATTTAGTGCAGTCTTTTAATATTGCTAAAAAAGTGTCAACCGTGAGGCGTGGTGGAGCTTTTGTGTTTCTGCTGTGTAACGAGATTTCGTTTATCTCACACTCATTATTCACTTCCATTGGAGGTAATTGCGGTTTTTCTGTTATCGATCGCGGCTCCAGACTTGACCAACCAACGGATTTAAGAATGAGACTTTCGGCAATAAAAGTCTGATCTTTAACTAGTAATTTCATTGTTGTGTTTGCTGTGATCATGTCGCTAGAAAATTGTGCGATGAACCGGTTAGCAACAGCAGAATAAACAATCAGTTCATTTGGTTTAAGATTTGAAAAATTTGGTCTTAATTCAGATACGAATATTGCTCCGTGTCCGTCAATTTCGGCATCAACAAATACTGGTTGGTATTGTTTTAAATCAGCATTCAGGACGCTTGCATTGAATGTGTCATTTAACGATGCTAGCGTCGCTAGTATCGCTGGGGCTTGTGATAGAACTGAAGTTTCGTAAACCTCTGCTTCTACTCGTGGATAAGATAAATAACCGGCTTCATAAAGAGATTGGCACGCAGCTAATGTTTCGTCTGGCAAAAGGGTAAAGTGCAAATTACAAAATTGCGCAAGTGTGTTTTGGCTGAAAGGTTTTGGTGGTTTTGTTCGCGCTTCAGTAGAGCTAATATCGATTAGCCGCGCAATTTTCTCTTCAGAAAGTGATCGAATTATGCTTTCAATGGCAGCCTTATCAAAGCAATGTGTTTTATCAGCAAGTAGGTGATCAGGGATTGAAAACTTTCCTAAGAAGGGAACACCATTAAAGGTAAATTTTGCTCTAATTGAGTAATATTCCCGACTGGTATGGGCTCTTACATGTTCATCATGATCAACTACGATGGCCAGCGAAGAGCTCCGTACTCTGCCGGTATTCGCAACCATGTTATACCCTGATTGTTGTGCTTTAATTGTATAGAGGCGGGTAAGATTAATCCCAAGTAGCTGATCAAGCAGCATTCTTGAGAGACCGGCATGATATGTACCGGAATAAAAGGCATTATCACGAACCTTAGTCAAACTATTGCGGAGACCGGACGGCTCCCACAAGTCAGTCCATAGCCTTGCTACTGGTCCAGACCAACCTGTTTGCTCTAAAAAGACTTGACCTAACAATTGGCCTTCTTGGTCGCCATCAGTAGCTAGTATTAGCTGGGTTACTTTGGGATAGAGCGACTTGATGTGTTCAATTTGTTCGGTAATTTCTGCAACTGGAATGGTGTCAGAACTATCGATTGGCTTCCATTCAATGGTTGGATAGACAATAGGAAGATCCCGCAGACTCCACCGCTTCAAATCTGGATTGTATTCTTGTGGCTCCAAGAGACGAAAAAAGTGCCCACTGAGCCAAGTCACCATCCAGCCGTCGCCAACTTTGTGACCGCCAAAAGTAGTGTTAGCCGATGACTTAACATGCCTGCTGGCGCCCAAAACGTCACATAATTGACGCGCAGTCTTAGGTTTTTCAGTTAAATAAAGTTTCATCGGCTTTTCATGTTCTGGTTAAAGAAATGTGGCAGGCGTCACATTTTGATTGTAAAATATTTCGACAATGCAGGCAACAGATTTCCATGGATATGGAAAGCTGCTGCATGTAAAAATTTGTAGGATCGTATGAAGACTCCAAAACACGAAAAAGACGCAAAATTCAACCCCCCGAAGTTAATAATCAAAGTCTCTGCCGATACCGATGAGATCGAATTATCTAAACTACGACAACTTTTGCAGCCCTCACGCATAGCCGCGCTACGACTCATTCATTCACGTCAATCGATATCAATGCCCGACCTGATGACCGAGCTAAATTTAAAGAACCATGCAGTCCACGCCATTTTTAATGTGCTTGTTGATCTCGATTTAATCAGTGTTCAGTTAGAGTCAAATCCTGGGCATGGTTTGGTTCGCGTTGCTAAGTCGTTACTTGGCGAAAAGCCCTGCATTATCGGCCTTGAAATTCTTTTGCCGGAAGTTCAACCTAATAATGAACTTACAGAAATAACGCTTACCGAGTAAGCGTTAATTCTTTTACCTTTTCTATCTCTTCACTGTTCCCCGTTTCACTTTCCAGCACTCTCATAATTTCCTCAGCGCTTAACAAGCGGTTTTGGCTTTCCTCTTTCGATTCAGTGTTTTCACCTTTAAGTTTTGCCAATAATGCAGCGAATGGATGTGTGCCAACGATTACATCTTTTTTTGATTCCATTTCAGATTTAGCAAGTTCAATATTAATCTTTGACTGCTTTTCTTCTGCTGCTGCTAATTCATCTGCATAGGGGAAGGGTGCGGTACTAATACGTTCAAATTCCTTTGCTTGTAATTCCATTTGTTCTAAGCGCTGAGCTCCTTCTTCAATTCCGTTTATGCGTTGCTTTATTACAGTCCCTATACGGGAAGGGAAATAGCTCAAGCTTTCTGTAATTTCTGCACGTAACTCTATACCTTTAACATCAAGAGCAACTTGATTAACACCAATTGGGTTGCGGACCAATGAAAGTTTGTGTCCAAGATATTCACCAATGTGCATTTTCTTTTCGGTGCCATGAAGCCGTTTTGCAAGTGTATGTATAGCCGCTCCCGCCAAGCTTGCTTTGGTATACGTTACCCCTTGGATTTTCATTGAAAAAGTTTCAAGAGCGTCTTGTGTAATACTGCTAGCCAATACACCAGATTCGGCAATATAACTGGTTACTCGTGGAATATCAGACTTCACAATAGTGTTGGCATGCAGACGTGCTGAATAACATTCATTTTCATGTGCTTTTCTTTGTCTGCGGTACTTATCAACTAATGAATCAGTTTCCAATTTATCTTTAATCAAGGTATTGCCAGTAGTCACTGCCATAATATCTTCATACGATGGTGAAAAGTCTTCATCAAGACTACGTGCCATATTGTCAAAGTCACAAGACAAAATCTGTTTGGTCATTTTGTCTTTACGCTCAATCATTTGGAGTAACGCCAAGTCACCTGAATCTTTCGTAGTTGGATAATGAAGATTAACTTCAGAATGCATATTACCCTGACGAACAAATCTTTTATTCCGCTGTTCAATGTCAATCGCGCGCATTGGGTATGAAAGGTGACGAAGATCTTTACCTCGTGTTTGGACGTTAGTACCAACACCCATTTTCGCTGTAGTAGCAAAACAAATTCGAACGCTGCCTTTGCGAATACTGCTGAACAGCTCTTCTTTTTCCTCATCAGTATTTACATCATGAATTGAACCAATTTGATTGGCGGGAATACCTTTTGCTATCAATTTGTTTTTAATGTCTTCAATCAAATTAAATGTAACCAAACTTTTAAACTTCGGATCTCCTGATTTGGTTTTTCCATCAAGTACCTTCTCTGTTTTCTGATAGCGGTCTAAGAAGATTAATTGAGTATCGAGAGTTTCATTGCCTGCTACCCAGCTATCGTAAATACTTTCTATTTCCATATTGATTTTGGAATTAGGTGCATCACACAATTTGTGGTGATACAAACGTGGATCGATGCTAATTGTTTGCAGATCGGTATAGATGCTCAACATATTATCTTCATGCGGCATTACCTTACCGGTCTTAACATCTTTTGCACGATAAGAAAGCCAATCCATAAACAATCGTTGTTCAGGTGACATTTCTGAAACACGGGTTATACGTTTTTCATCAGGTCGTTTGAGATCAAGTTGATCTCCCATTTTTATATCTGCTACCTGTATGAACAATTTCATTAGTTCAGGTATGTTATGGAATCCACTCAGGCGTTCTTTAAGTTGATAGCCTGATCCATCAGCTGTGAGCTCAACATGAATCTTTGTCTCACCATAATTGGCAATAAAATCATCGAAATTGTAAATACCAGCCCTCTCCAATAGCTCAGGCGCCAGGTATCGAAGTATTACCATTACCTCACCAATGGTATTTGAGATAGGTGTACCAGTTGCCAGCAAAACGCCTTTGGTGTCGCCGCGTGATTCACGTATCCAATCAAACTTCATTTCAGCATCACGTGCACGCTGGCTGGTAAGTGTTTGTACACCTGCAAGATTGGAGTTTTTAGAGGCGAAAGCGCGGTTTTTCAGATAATGGCCTTCATCGTAACCAACCCAGTCAAACCCAAGGGTAGTAAAATCAATATCATCCTGTCTTTTCTCAATATCGCGAATTTCAGCAGAAAGCTTTTCTCCTAATGCTTTCTTTTGACGTTCAAGTTGTTTAACGGTTGCTCGATCCTCTTTGTTGTTGAGGATCATTTCTTCTAAAAGCCCAATTTCATTTTCTATTGCATTCTGTATGTACCAGCTTGGCATTTTCATTTTCTGAAATTGCTCATGAGTACAGATTACAAGATCCCAATCATTCATCAGGCACTTAAATGCAAATTGCTCACGGCCTGTTTTAGATAGGTCGTCGTGCGAAACAGTTAAAATCTTTGCATTTGGATATAGATCAAGCGCCTCAATAGTGTATTGAACAAGCATATGGTTAGGTACAGCGATCAATGGCTTGTTAGCAAGTCTAAGCTGCTTAAACTTCATACCAATTGTCACTGTGCTAATGGTTTTACCACCGCCAGCTTCATGGGCAACTAATAAACCGTATTCAGATGTAAGTGCTCTTTCAATAACTCCAAGCTGATGTTTACCATGTGCAAACGGTTTACCTTTTAACTCGGTAGTTAGTCCGGGGAATGTTACATACTGGCCATCGGGATTGTTCGGTACGAAACGATTCATTCGGTAGTTATAGGCGTTTTGTGCCTTAATAGCCAAATCGGCATCGTTTAGTATCATTGCGATAAACTTTTCTTCTACTAATGCTTGTTTGTCGCGTGCAGCTTGTGTTTTTGCAGGATTAGCTATTCGATTCCCATGCTTGTCGAATTCATAAACAGTAGGGCGTGTCTGCTCTAAACAGTTTTTAAATAATTTATGGAATGGGAAATCCTCAGTACCAAACTCAATATTGTTTCTCGCTGCAGCTTCACGAAGAACTAAATCAGTTACTTTGAAGTTCCATGTATTAAGTGTGTGATTGTAGTTAACGTAACATTTGTCGGCTTTGGAGTAACCAGTTGCATTAAGTACCTCTCTTACAAACCTAGTTAGAATTTCTTCCGGTATCCAGGTTGCACCAATTTTGATTCTAATGTCAGTAATTGAAATCTGCTTAGGAATAACTGCTTTAAGTGCTTCAATGTTTGCAGACATTTCAGGGTTTGTAGCTAGCGTCCTTTCTGCAGTTTCCAATTTATCTATAACATCGCCAGAAAGATAAATTGATTCTGTGAAATATTTACCTGATTTTGGATCTAGGAAAATCTTGTTTCCTAGCTCTGCTCTAACAGACGCCCAATCGCGTGCAAGAAGGTCTTCAACTTTACGAGGTTCAATATTTCCGTAGTTGCTCATCGAATAATAGATAGCATCCATCGGATCTGTGATTGTCGGCAGCACTTCAGCTTTAACTACACGACGATTAAATATGTCAGCCTTAACAGCAATGTCACTTTCTTTATCATAGTGCTCAAGTTGAGCAGTAAAGAAATAGCCAGGATCTTGCCGTAGGATGCGGGATGTAGCTTTTCTGCT
This sequence comes from Cellvibrio sp. QJXJ, assembly GCF_024452345.1. Lineage (NCBI taxonomy): Bacteria > Pseudomonadati > Pseudomonadota > Gammaproteobacteria > Cellvibrionales > Cellvibrionaceae > Cellvibrio > Cellvibrio sp. QJXJ. The sequence goes on along the minus strand of NZ_CP101664.1, from coordinate 9,476 downwards.
AATTGGACCGAAAGTTTTTGCAAATTCATCGTAAAGCGCATTCAATCCTTGGCGCTGTGTTTTCATTTGTTCGTTGATTTCAGTTGTTTCAGGCCTGCTTTCAAGATCAATTAAAGATCGAGCACAGTCTCGTAAACCAATATATGCTTTGAGCATTGGTAATAATGATGATTTGACAGGCGCAGGTTCTGTAAAGTAGTTTGCAGATGATCCGTTGTAACGAATTATTTGAACTTCATCAGAATCACTTAATACAAGCTCACCCACTTTCCTTCCATTAGAAAGTGTTTCACCAAGCCAAACATATTTGTCTTCTGCAGACTGTTCGCTAAGTACCAGTTTAAGGTCTGGATTAAATTGGTTTTCCGGTATCTTATTTATTGCGTTTTGAAGTAGGTTTTCTAACTCCTGCCCATTATTTTTACAGGCTAATACCGGGCCATATTGGCCGCTTGTTATGTGCAGTGTTCCAAGTACATGTGAAGGGTTTATTTCATAGTATTTATTTAATAAAACCTTTCCTTCATCACCCCCATCAAATTCAATTGTTTTAACCCAATCAGTATTTAAAGCTTGCTCTTGCGGCTTACGTTTACGGAAGAAAAGAATATCTGTCATTACTTCAGTACCAGCATCAGCTTTAAATGCGGTATTTGGTAATCTGAAGGCAGCTAATAGGTCTGCTTGTGTACTCACATATTCTCTTAAACTAGAGCTTTTCTTGTCTAGCGTGCCGCTACTGGTAACGAATGAAACTATACCGCCCGGACGTGTTGCTTTTATCGATTCACGCAGGAATAGATCGTGTAGTACTTCGCGCTTCCCCGTATTTGGATTGAAGGTGCGAACATCTGAGTAGGGAGGATTCCCAATAAATATATCTTTGCTATTAGCGGTGTATTGAACGTTTTGAAATTCTTTGTTTATGATTCTTACTTCAGGGTATAAGTGTGAAGCAATCTCAGCAGTAATTGCATCGCACTCGACCCCATGGAAGTTTGCGTTTTGGCGAATATGCAGTGGGGCAGAGCCAATAAAGTTGCCGGTACCTACACCTGGATCTACAACATCAAGTTTGCGTTTGATGCTATTGATACCCATCTTTTCAAGTGAGGCCCACATGAAGTTAGTGATATTTGAGGGGGTATAGAATGCTGTTAGTACAGTGCCTTTTAGGCTGGCAGCTTCCTTAGATGTAAATTTATTGATTACGCGGCGAATATCATCATTAACGTGGTTCCTTTCCCACCCTTCAAAAACCGATGTTTTCCTTTCATTAAAATTGCTTGCTCCGAGACCAACCATTCGAGAGAGGGTTATTTTCTCTTCAGGAGTCGCATCACGATTGGCCGTGCGCAGGGAAAGGAGAGTTTCTAATGCTTCATGAGTAAATTGGCCTATTTGAACCGCTGATGGATTAGATACCTTCTCGACGGCATTTAAATCAAAGAACTCACTTGGTTCGGTGATTCTGCTAAATTCGCCATCATCAAGTGTTGCTCGCTCATCACCATTTGTTGGATTCTCTGATGATCTTCCAACGTCATTTGCGGCTGATTTGCTAGCAGGCTCTCTTGATTCTCGATCAGCTGGTCCGTTAACTCGTTGATCAGGTCTTCCGCTTTGGCTAGCCATTTCATCACGAACTGAGGGTCTTGTTCCTTCAGCCAAGCTTGCCCCCCGGACTGGAGAACTTGAAGCATCTTGTCTTGTAGCTGGCTCTCGGGCTTGATCTGGATTGACATTGCGCTGCTCATTTGCAGTTTCCTCTACGTTGTTGGACTCATCAATCTTGGGTGAATTTGGGTATACCTTATTCCATAGCTGATTCAGCTTTTTATCATCGGCGATCACAGACAGAATGGAGACTCGCGCGGACGATAAACTACTGTGGGCACCAATGATAATTTTCTCATCGGGATTGCCTTTATTTACACAAGTTTCAAACTGGTGCTCTTTGTCATTATAGGACACGGTGACATAAAAGCCATTAACTTCAGTCTCGGGATTGGCTTTTTCAATTTGGTTTGCGATGACAACTGCCAGTTTTTTAGCTATTGGCTCATTAAACTCCCAGAAGGCTTTGTTAGTTCGTTGGTACGTTGGTGTGCCCCCAAGCTGTCTAAAGCGGCTTAAAAAACGAATCATAGTGCCAGTAACAATCCATGTTTTAGCTGCAGTCTCTTCTACATTGAGCCCAGCGCCGAGTAAGACTTTGCAGACCTCATCACCGCTAATATCGTTTAAAGATGGATTAAATGAAGGCTTTCTAAGTGGTTCAAGCCCAGCCCGGTCAAGTATTTCATTGATGGAGGCTTCCAGCGCTTCTATTTGAACATCATTATCTAAAGTGACTACTACTTCTTTAGTCGTACCTGCATCGGCGCGACTAACCATTACATCGACAGATTGATTGCCAATTCCGGGGTGGAAGGCGACTTGTACTGATACATTGTTTTCAGTCGCTGTTAGCCAGATGTTATCGTGCACGGTTTGGATATAACCTGCATTTTCCAGCTCTAATTTTAAAGCGCTAGAAATATTGCCATTACGTTGTTCACCGTTAATCGAAGATTGCTCATTTTCTATAAGCTGAATAACTGAGTATGGAGTGTTAATGCTATGAGAAAACTGATTAAGGTTATCTTTATTGCTAAACAGAAGAGTATCGCCATCATTTATGGCACCGAAGAGGCGAGCCTGGTTTGCAAACACCTCCCTTTGTTCAGTGGGTATTGAGTCCATATCAAGCGAATAGCTCGATTCAAGGCTGGTGCCATGGATGCTTTCGCTGACTACAAACTTGTCGATTAGAGGGAAGGGGTGAGTAGTAACAAGATCGCCATCTTTGATTACATGGGTGCTAGCTAATCCAGCATCCTGTAACCAGAGTTGAACCATTTCACTGTCTGCATCTACTGCCAGAGCGGACATATCCAAATGGTATTGATTCCACTCTCTGCGTAGTTCGGGATAGTCGGCAGCGAGTGATTCAATGTATTCATTACTAAAGTTTAGAACTGCCGAGGTCTTAGATTTGATTTGCTCCAAGCAATGAACAACTAATGACTCAGTTAATTCTTGTTCAAACTCCGCAATATGAGTTTGAATTTCGGCACGCTCTTCATCCGTTGTAGCGTTTGCTAATTTTTCTTGAAGTTCTCTATCCATTTTTGACCTACTGGCAAGAATGGTATAAGCCTCGGACTTTGTTAAATCAGGGATTGGGTTGTCTTCATTCATGGCATTAACTGGTATAACTTCTCTAAAAGTAGAATAAAGAGAATCGTTAATTGTGCCAGCCATATCAGGATTTAAAGCAGCAACAGTCTTTACAAAGGCAACTGCCGCATCACTAGCTGATTCGTACTGAGTCGAATCAACACTAATTTTGTGCTCAGCTTTATTGCCATTGCCTAGACTTACGACACTGCCCCAAACATAATTCGAGTTATCAAGTTGCCCAAGTGTGTATTCACCACCACTCATAAATCCATCAATAGGCGGTAAAACAACTGATTGCGTTATGATAAGGGATGGCGCCATAAAATCGATATTGCGATCGCTAAGGCCTTCATAATAATTGAAGATTTCATCTATTCCCTTTTTTGCAATATTCCGCTCTGAAAGTGTAAGAAGAGATGATGTAAAAACTGTTCTTCCAATATTATTCTCAAATGAGTTCAAAATAATTAATGAATCAGCCATTGAAAGAGGCACGGTGTCATCGAACGCTTGTTTTGCGTAAGATTCATATGCTTTAGCTACTGCAAGCATTGCTGCATCTTGACTTGGTTGATTTGACGCATGGATGTATACAGCTCGTGAATCACCAGAAACAACCTCTGCAGTTAGCAGAACCTCATGCATTCCATTCGTAGCAGGCGGAACGTACATGCGATTAAAGTTACGTGAAACAGGCGAAGGGAATGGTGTGACAATAGCGTTCAGCGATGTCATCAGAGAAACGGCTTTCTTTAGAGTCGGTGCAAAGTTATTCCCTTTAACATCCGTAATTATGGAAACCTGTGGGTCAGGCGCATTATCTGAAAATGATATTTGAGCTTGCAGCGAATCTTCATCAGCTGAATTATCATCTACTGCCATGTCAACGACTTCAGATTCCAATCCTGGCTCATTGTCCTGATCGCTAACTGGTGTGATTTGATCTTTAAAGAATGGAATATTTTCTAAATTTGAAGCCTCTTTAATTGCAGCATGTGCAAGTCTTAGCAATTCTCCTGCCGTAGTCGATTCAACAACAGATAATCCATTATTATCAATAATATAATCAGGCGCAGTTTGATATGTTTCCTTGATGCGTTGAAATTCCGCGTTACCAAATTCCAAACCGACACGTCTATTACCAATATAGGTAAAGCCGCGTTTTTGGAAATCAATCACTTCGTACAAACTATCGCGGTTGAGATTGCGATATATCGACTGTTCCGCTTCAGGTAGAGTGGCTTCTAAAAGTGCAGCATTTTGACTTGCACTAATAAGTTCATTATCAATGTCCACATCAGAGCTATAGTTATAGTTGTGATAGTCTGTTTGTCTATCTGAGTTATCGTAATTGTATGCGTCTAAATAATTCTTTAGGGATTGGCGGAGAACATAATATTCATGCGTGTATCGTGGTATATCACGAGGTGGAGAGTCATACGATTTTGCTGTAGACGTGAATAACGCATAAGCAGGATTAACCACCTTGAACCCATCAGGAATTTTGGTAATGGTTAGATCAATGGTTTTGTAATCTTTTCTGACTCCAACCTTTAAACCTTTTGGAAGACTCCCGTTTTCAATTGCCGCCTTTATATCTTCGCGGATCATTTTTGCAATCTCCTTCAGATTATGTTTTATATCTGATGGAAGGGATGCGTATTTCTCACCATAAGTTGGAGAGTTAAATGATTTAATATTTGAGAATGATACTTGAGTGAACGACAATCCATCTTCAGCAAGTTGTTCTGGCGTTGGAAGAGTTTGGTAATTAAATGCACTAGTGCGGTTGAATTCATTACCATGGAAGTCTGTTGCACGGTAATAAAAACCCACATCATATTTATTTTCGTCAGTGATCCGAGGGCGACCAATGGTTATTGATCCAGTACCATAGCGGAAATATATATGTGCAGATTCTGGCGTTTCACCAGTAACTACTTTTACGCCATCAGGTAGTTTCGATTGTATTACTCGCGCTGCTTCTTGGATAAGTTTTGTTTCAGGCTCATTCGCAAAAGCAACTAGCATTTTTGCTGTGCGAAAATCATTTACTCGCTGTGAGTAGAGCAATCCGGCATCGTAGGACAAGCCATGCTTTAATGCATATATTTCAGCAATCTCAGTTAAGCTACCACTATTACTGTAAATATCTTCATCATCGGAAGTGATTTGAATTGCATCAATATCATATTGTATTGCTGCATATTCTTTGCGGTGTTTATTGATGGCGCGTGCAGTGTTATCGCGCGCGATCGGATTATTACCCCTGAATGCTTTATGTATAGCAGTTAAATTTTGGATTACTGCTGGCAGTTCAACTAGTGCGCGAGAACGTGCATATTTGGCCTCCAGTTCTTCCGAATATGCTCTTATAGATTCGTTATCGCCGCCTTCCACTAAAGAGATAGCACGCTCTTGTTCCTCTTTGGAGCCGTAAACCTTAGATACAAACACCGCAAAGGTGCTGTGATCATCTCGGTTTTTAAAGCTCTTAATTTTCTCATTTACCCAGTATGCAGGTAAGCCATGGGCGTAGCTCTCACCAAGTTCCAGTGCGTCTTTCAGAGTCACTACTTTCTTGCTGTCTATAGCGGTGGAGATTTCGTTCTTAAATATTACGTTTGCTAAACGGCTTGCTAGCAATTCGGTTTTTTTATAGGCGCTCTCGGCCAGTTCATTTAGAACATGTAATGGAATTTCGTAGCCGTTAGATGCAGCTAGATTGCTTAGATTGATAAATTTTCTGTCCAGATCCATCTTCAGGCGACGCGTGGTGAAATCATAGCCTCCACCCCCATCATCAAAATTGTTTTGCTGGTGGTCCTCCAATTTTGCAAATGACTTTAAATAATCACTCAAAAGTGCTGCATTGATACCTGTATTCGCATATAAGGTATCAAGTTCTTCGCTGGAAACGATTTTAGTGGGCGCTGTTTCTTCACCAGTAGATGGCTGATTCCCTCTTAGGGGGATAACGTTGCCTCCAATATAATTTTCAGCCTCTACTTCCAATAGAAGTTTAAATCTGTCGTCGCGGTTTGCGGGAGCGGATAGTTCGCCGGAGTCTTCAATGAATGGAGCTTCTGAATGAACCACCCCCAATGAATCTTTGATGTATCTAATGCCATCGTCACTGCGATATACATACTCGTTATCAGTATTCTTTCCAATTCGCTCTACCGTGTTGCCACGAAAGACTGTGAATTCCGGGTATATCTCGTTCTGTCCAATTTCTACAGATGCTGCGGGATTTTCGTCAACGATTGAGGGCTCGGGCGCCGGTACTAACTTTGGTACTGCGGTAAGTGCTTTATCCACTTGAGCGATAGGATAGAGTTTGTTTAATTCATCCCAATTCGTGATTGTTACATCGTAGTCCGCTTCCATCCCGAGAGCGCTCGTGTGCGTGTAGGCAATGATAAAACTGGTATTGGTGTCTGCCAAAATGACAACTTCTAGTTCACCTTTATCGTTTCGCTTGATTTCAGTTACTTTACCTCCATGCCCATTGTGTTTCCTTACGCGCGCGTCTACCCGTAATTCAAATGGTTTACGGATTTCATCGTTCACGACAACTAAGCCTTCATCGCTTGCACGTTTTAACAATGCACGAACACTGGACTCACTGAGTTTATCAAAACGGTAGCCAGCTAGTTTTTTTAAGAAGCGACCACCGGCCCTTTCTAGTTGTGAGTCAATGGCAATAAGGCCATCACCTAAAACATGGAAATGTTTATTTGAGGTGCCGTGACTAAGAGTTACCCTTTTACCAAGGACCGGTTGGGCACTGCCAAACATATCCTCTATTGGAGCATTTTCAACACTAGCTGTCTGTTGCTCGAATAAATCCGTTTCTGGATCAGCCTGTACCTCTTCAGGCAGAGTTTGGGTTAGGCTGTACTGTAATGCCTCTACTGCTTGCTTAATTGCCTCGCTTTTACTGTAACCTTTGCCGCGCGGATCACCGCCTTTTGTAACCGCGAACGCCCCGGTAGTCTCAACTACCATCCAACCTACAGTTGATTGAACGACTTCATGGGTAGTATCACCATCCAATAATTTGCGGCCATCATCTAAAGCTTTGCTCAATTCCTCAACTGATTTGAAGTCACCAACATTAACGATCGCGGGTGCCGTTTCAAGCAGTTCAGTTTGTTCTTGCTCTGCAACTTCCACCCAGGAATGCAATTGTTTGACTATTTCATCAGGAGAAAGAGCCAGTGTATCCTCGTAGGCCTTGTCACCAACGTGATAAGTGATACCTGCAACATTTTTACCGACACCAACATGCAAGAATTCAGTTCGAATAGTGCTTTCATTTGAGGGAGATAAGAAAACCGATGCGCGAGTACGGTCGGTGTAGCCCATTTCTAAGAGCTGATTCCGCAGCGCGTAGTAGCGTTGAGTAAAAATTGGATCTAACACATCCTGCATTTGTAATAGCTTTTCAGGAATGTCCTTAATGTTCGCGTATAGCTTTTCGTTTGAAAGTTCGGCAATGCCCAGCTTGCGCAAAAATGCTTCTTGTACGGAAGTACGGGTAAGGGCACCATCCAATTCAGCAACAACAACGCCTTTAAATTTAATGCTCCACGTTTCACCATCCCGATCAGTTGATATTCCGGCATCTGCAAAGTTTTTGCTCGTTTCTAGTGACTCAAGTGCCTCTTCTACCAGTGCCAAATCAACATCTGCTGGCTCAGGTTGTACCTGGTGTGGTTGAACAGGTTCAATCGCGGCGAGCGAGGCACTTAACGAAACAATCTGAATTTCTACATCGGTATCATTAATGCGGTTGTAAACTTCAGAAATAACTGGATCGCCAAGATCAAGGAGATCCGGGAGCAAAGCATCGGATGACTTAATTCCATTAATTTGAAGCTGATTTAAAAGGCTTGCAAATTGATTTAGATCGGTAAGCAGGTTCGGAGTTACAGCACGCAGCGCAGCAACGCGCTCAGGAGAGTTTTCAGTAGTGTCCAATACGCTGGTAGCCATATCGCGGATTGATGCTGCAATCGACTCTAATAGCGATTGTGCGGATTCAGCATTAAACTGATTCCCCGTATTTTCTTGATCGAGCACTGGTTCTAGCGAAGTTACACTCAGAATTTCGGCTTGTGATTCGTCAAAGATTTTGTATTCAGCCTGCAAAGCCGAATCACCATTGCCACCGTGCACTAAACCATCATAACCGGCATCTTTAAACCAGAGCACCCAAGTATCGTTATCAAAAACGTGGTGGGCATCCACATAGAGTTTATCCAGCAAAACCGGGTGCGCTTCTAATAGCTCATCTAACGAGGATAGAGACGGCGCATATTCATTAATGAGCTCTTCAAAGTTATTTGTCTCTTCAATCTGCGGTTGCAGGCTAAGTGCTATCTCTTTGGCGCGGTCAGCACCAAGTATGGATGCGATGTGTTGGAAATCGATGAATGGATCTTCATTGTCATTCATCACCGGGTTTTTAATGGAAATACGAGCTTGAATCAGTCTTGGCTCTTCAACTAAATCAAGAAGGTTATTTGGGGAGAGAGCATATTGGCGTGCAACATCTTCATTTGAAAAGCTGATTGCATAGTGGCGGGAATGAAATGGGCTACCTTCAACAGCAGCACCGTGCTCCCCGCGATAAGCGATTACATCGACTGGGTTAGTGAATACATCATCGAGCGCGGCTGTAATATCAATGCCGGTAGGATTAATAAAATAGGAGTTTTCGGGTAGCTCTATGGAGGAAATTGCCTGTACAACATTTGGGAAAAATACAACTTCCCTATTTTTAACGTATTCGCCAGTTTCATTGTGGATTAGTGCATATCGGCCTTCGTGTACACCTTGCCCAGCTTTAACATAAAAGCCATCTGGAACCTTGCTCATATTAACCAATGGTTCGGTATGTCCGAGCTCTACAATAGACGTAATAAGAGGTTTTACATAAAGGGCGAGATTATCATTGCTGATAAAGGCATCACGGCCATCAATTGGTGTATCTATCATTCGATAGAAAATGAGAGCGTCAGCGCCGCGATTAAGTGCAGTTCGCACTAAATGAGGGTTGGAAACAAGCGAGTACGAATTTATCAGCGCAGAAGAGTCTTGCAACGGGTTAGCCGCGTCCATTGGTGCGGCAATCCAATCTCCGGGTGAAAGCGATTTAACAATTTCGTAGGTGTCTTCCTGCCCAAAGGCATCAACCAAGTCGCCAACAGATATCGAGTTACTATACTCGCCGCTTGCTATCG
>NZ_CP101663.1:0-236701 GCF_024452345.1 Cellvibrio sp. QJXJ | reverse complement strand
TCATAGTCATCTTCTCCACCCTTTTATTAGAGTTAACATAGGTTTAAAGCCGGCAAAATGTGCGACAAATAGAGCAAAGGTTAAGCACATGAACAAATGGTATCGATACCAATTTAATCCTGCAAGCACTTTATTGGCTATTCAACAGAAAATAGCCTTGGTAGCCAGGCGGATAAACCAGAGAAGTTACCCTTATGCAGATAACGATACCAAAAGTAGCATTTATTGCTACTTGACCGCATAAACAGCGTGATGGGCAGGCAATCCAAAATGCCCTGCACGCGAAACAAAGGAAGTTAACGGGCGAGCCAGCCACCATCGACCGGGAGCGTAACCCCGTGCACATAGTCAGCAGCACTGGAGGCCAAAAAAACTGCAGCCCCGCCCAAATCGGAGGGCTGCCCCCAACGCTTGGCTGGTATACGCATCAGAATCTCTGCCGAACGCTGGGGATCAGCTTGCAGCGCAGCAGTATTGTTGGTGGTGAAATACCCCGGTGCTATAGCATTCACATTGATGCGCTTGTCAGCCCACTCATTTGCCAGTGCCTTGGTTAAACCTAATACTGCGCTTTTGGAGGCGGTGTAGGATGGCACTCGAACCCCACCTTGAAAGGACAACATGGAGGCTATGTTGATAATTTTTCCGCTGCGGTTATTGGTCACAAAATAACGTGCCGCCGCTTGCGAGAGAAAAAACACACTGCGCAGATTTATATCCAACACGCTGTCCCACTCCGCAGCAGTAAAGTCCAGCGCATCGTTGCGCTGAATGATGCCGGCATTGTTGACCAAAATATCCAGAGCGCCGAGCGCCTTGTGTGTTTCGGTCACCACACTTTCCACACCATCACTGCACGCAAGATCACGCAGGATCACATGGCTTTTTCCCCCAATACGATTAATTGCATCGAGAGTCTCGCTTGGCTCAGTGCGCCCCACCAGGCATATAGCGGCGCCAGCTTGTGCCAGGGCAATGGCGATCCCCTGCCCCAAGCCGGTATTAGTGCCAGTCACCAGCGCTACTTTCCCGGTCAGACTAAAACAATCCAACATGCTGATTTCCCCTAGCGCAGTTTACACAAATCCAGTGGTTTCATATCCGTGTAATCCAGATTTTCGCCGCCCATCGACCAGATAAATGCATAGGAGCGAGTGCCTGATCCCATATGAATTGACCAAGGCGGGGAAACTACCGCTTCTTCATTTTGTAGAATGATGTGACGGATCTTGTCGCGCTCACCCATAAAGTGAAATACCCGTCCGGCCTCCGTTAAATCAAAATAGAAATACACTTCCGAGCGACGATCATGCAGATGCGGCGGCATAGTGTTCCAGACGCTACCCGGGTCGAGAATAGTAAGCCCCAGTAACAACTGGCAGGACTTCACTTTTTGGGGAACGATGTATTGATAAATGGTGCGCTGGTTTGATGTTTCCAGTGAACCTAACTTAATCGGTACAGCCTCTTTGATAGATACCTTCACCAACTCAAAACGGGTGTGTGCAGGAGTAGATACCAGATAGAACTTGGCAGGAATGGTCGTATCGGTTGATGCAAATACTACTGATTCACAGGACATGGGGATGTACAAACAGTCTTTTGCATCCAACTCAAACAACTGCCCATCAACTGTGACTGTACCCGCCCCCTGCCCTACATTTACCACTCCCAGTTCGCGCCGCTGCAGAAAAGGCTGGCCCAAGGCGGCGTGCGGCTCATCCTGTGTGGGCAGTGCAATAGCATCTGTAATGGGATACACGCCACCCACTACCATGCGCTCATAGTGGGTGTAATTCAGGGTAATCCGGTCCTCCTGAAACAGCGAAGCCATTAAAAAATGATCGCGCAATTGATCACTATCCAGCGAGTCCATCATTGCCGGATGTGTGGCGTAGTAAGTCTTGTTGTACATGATTTAGCCCTACAGGTGGATTGATAATGTATTTTGGTAACGATACCAAAAAGAAACAGCATTTCAAACCACCCGCTTGGGATTGATTGCGAATCCACAAAGCTGCGCTTTGCCAAGAACCCGCGATAGGAATATGCTCGGGCATCCGCCAATAGCTAGTTATAATGGCAAATCAGATAAATAATTGCGTTTTGCAGCGCCGGGTATTTCCTGGGCTATCACAGCAGGCATTGGGTTATATGACAGAAAAAACAAAAAAAACGGCAGAGAAAAAAGCTCCCCCTGCGAAAGAAAAATCAGTTATTGAAACACCGGCAATGAAGCAACCTGCGACAGTACATGATGTCGCCAAACTTGCCGGTGTCGGCTCAATGACAGTATCGCGGGTGGTCAATGGCTCCACGGCGGTAAGCGCCAAAATGCGTAAACGTGTGGAAGACGCTATTAAAGAACTCAACTACGTGCCCAATTTAGCAGCTCGCGCAGCGCGCAGCGGCCAGCGGCGTATTGGGATTATTTTCAGCAACCCCAAATCATCCAACCTGGGTGATTTTCTAATGGGCGCATTTGCCGCCAGCAGTGCACTGGGTTGTCAATTGCTGATCGAACCCCTATTGGCGCACCCACAACCTATCGATGCACTTAAAAAACTGATCGAGCTAGGCGCCCAGGGAGTCATTCTTCCTCCACCAATTTGCGACTCACTGGAGGCTCAGCAACTGGCGCGCAGGCACGACATACTGCCACTTAGTTTTGCTTCCGGCAGCCCGCGCCTTCATTCACCCGCTGTACTTATCGACGACTTTGCTGGCGCCCGCGCCATGACTCACTATTTGCAAAGTTTGGGTCATACCAAAATCGCGTTTGTTAAGGGTGACCCTAAACACTCGCCTGCTAACAGCCGCGCCGAAGGCTTTCTGGCTGCCATGGCGGAAGCGAATCTGGAAGTACCCGCCCATTGGATGCCGGATGGCGATTTCACCTATCGCTGCGCATTGGATGTTGGCAAGGCGCTCCTGGATGTGCCCAAAAAACAGCGCCCCACCGCCATCTTCGCCTGCAATGATGAAATGGCTACCGGGCTGCTTGCTGTTGCTCACGGGCTTGGTTTGAAAGTGCCGCAGGATGTCAGTGTGGCCGGATTTGATGATACTGCCATGGCCACTGCAGTCTGGCCGCAGCTGACCACCATCCATCAACCATTGGCGGAAATGGCTAAATCCGCAGTCACCATGCTCGACGATATGCTCAAAACCGCCCCGCGTATTTCCGAACATGACGGCGTGGTACGTCATTTTGTAGCGCCTTACAAATTGATGAAACGCGATTCAACCGGGCCGGTAGGCGGCGTTACCGCAACCTAATCCCCCGCCATCTTCTATAACTAGTAAAAACAACCTACCGCCGCTGTAGTTATGTTGACTACAGCAGCATGTATTTAATTTTCCAGCACAAATACCAACGATCAAATCCCTGCGCATCAGCCGCAACCAAATTCACTGGGACGATTTATTAATTTATCTTTCTCTGCCGCTCTTGCACTCCATCACTGGTATCGATACCATTAATACAGTTTAATTTCTGTTAGCGCTCGATAAAAATCCAGCTCTCAGAAAAAGCCCCGATAATTTTGGAGCAGCCATGCCCCCCACAAACAACGAAGCAAAAGGGCCTGTTCTTGCAAACGCAAGAGAGACAATACACATCCCCGAACGATTCAATATAAAAGATGGGTTAACACCATCGCTATTAGCCGAGGCCACACAGAAGGCACTAGCAAAACTGGAGCAAGGCCTTGCGTATTTTGGTGATGAATTCCCTGCACCATCATCGCTGCAAGGAATTTACCCAAAGATTGGTAATGTTGAGTGGACTAATGGCTTTTGGACCGGGCAGCTGTGGCTAGCTTACGAGTTAACCAATATTCAACGCTATTTACTGGCCGCGCAAAAACAAGTGTCATCATTTTCAGCGCGGATTAAAAACCGGATTAATGTCGATCATCACGACCTTGGATTTTTGTATTCACTCTCCTGTGTATCGGCTTATCGGCTCACGGGCAATAGCGAAGCGCGCACGGCTGCATTAATGGCTGCAGATTGTTTACTGGAGCGCTACTTACCTGCCGCAGGCATAGTGCAAGCCTGGGGCAATCTTAATGATCCGGAAGAAGCCGGGCGCATGATTATCGACTGCAATCTGAATCTACCGCTACTTTATTGGGCCAGCGAAGAAACTACTGAGCCAAAATATCGCCTAGCTGCAGACAGTCATATTCAAAAAGCGATGCAATATTTAATTCGCGACGATGCATCCACATTCCACACTTTTTTTCTCGATGTAAAAACCGGGGCAGCTCGCAGGGGCAGCACCCACCAAGGTTTTTCTGATAGCTCCTGCTGGGCACGCGGTCAGGCATGGGGAATTAGCGGTTTTCCATTGGTCTACAGTTATTATCAAAATCCACAGCTGCTTACACAGGCTTGCCGCCTCACCAATTATTTTTTGAATCGTCTGCCTGATGATTTGGTGTGCTATTGGGATTTAATTTTTACCGAAGGCAATGAACCGCGTGACTCATCTGCCGCCGCTACCGCTGTATGTGGATTACTTGAATTAGTCCGCCATCTACCACTGACAAATCCAGACAGACATATTTATGAAAATGCAGCAAAAGCAATTATGGGCAACCTCATTCGAGGCTACAGCTGCGATGAAACAGATGCGGGAACCGGCTTATTAAAACACGCCGTTTACCACAAACCTCACAATGTAGGTGTGGATGAAAGTTGTATTTGGGGTGACTACTTTTACCTCGAAGCACTGGTACGGTTTCAAAAAGCCTGGAGGTCATACTGGTAATGCGTATCGGTGTAGATTTTGGTGGAACAAAAATTGAAGTAGCAGCCCTAGATAACGCAGGAAATTTCTGCGCACGAGTGAGAGCTGCCACGCCCGACAATTATGATCAAGCAATAGCAACTGTGCGCGATCTGGTGAAAGACGTTGAAAAACAATTAAAAGTTACCGCTAGTGTTGGTGTTGGCACACCAGGATCAATCTGCCCTCGCACTGGTCGTATCCGCAATTCAAATAAACTGTATTTGAATAATAGTGATTTCACTCAAGACCTGGAGTATGCACTCGGTCGATCAATAAAATTTGCAAACGATGCCAATTGTTTTGCATTGTCAGAAGCATTTGATGGTGCGGGTGCAGGAAAAAATATTGTATGCGGTTTAATTTTGGGGACCGGTTGTGGTGGTGGAGTAGTCATCAACTCACGTTTATTGGAAGGCAGCCAAGGCATAGCTGGTGAATGGGGGCACAACCCCCTCCCCTGGCAAAACCTGGATGAAAGCAACGCTCCGTCATGTTATTGCGGTCAGGAAGGTTGCCTTGAACAATGGATCTCCGGCACCGCACTCACGCGCTGTTTTAAAGCGCGCACTGGCAGAACTGAAACAGGGGCTGCAATTGCAGCCTTTGCACAAAATGGTGATACCGCCGCGATTTACGAAATATCCGCTTTGATTAATCGTGTTGGCCGCGCTATAGCATCCATCTGCAACGTGGTAGACCCCGATGTAGTGGTTATTGGTGGCGGCTTATCCAATATTCCAATGCTATACCGTGAGTTGCCCAAAGTTATCGAACAATACATATTTGCAGATCATTGGAGTGGTAAAGTGGTGCCACCCCACTGGGGCGATTCTTCTGGTGTGAGAGGTGCAGCGAGGTTATGGCCTAATATTGCAGAGATTCGATAATTCCCCTCAACCACAGCAACGGACAGGTGCGAGTTTTCTTAAATACAGTAAGGATGCGGTTGCTCCAGAGGAACATAAAACCAGAGATGAAACTCCAGCAAGAAATCGACGAAGCGGAGTACAAATCACCATTAAAAGTAATCTCTCATGTGCGGGCTGAATCCAGCTCGCAATCCATAAAATGCTGATCTAATGCCACCTCATCAGCATGGGCTGTAAATGCGGTAAGCCCATCCAGAAGCTCATTTTCAGTCATTAAAGACACCGGTTTTTTATCGGTTGGACTCACCTTTTTGTTGTCTAAATCGGTATTTAAAAAGCTCATTTCCATCATCCTTTCTACGCATATATTCAACGATAAAAACGCTACCCCTTCACCTGATTAACTTTGGGTGTGGGGAGCATCCCCACCAATCCAGAGTCAGGGCTGGAAGCCCTGTCGCAGCGTAGCATTAAGAGAGCAACGCGAACGGGCGGAGCGAGTATGTTGCGCCGAAGGCGCAGGCCTATTCAATTATCTCTCTTCACAAGAAAATCTGTGAGTAAAAACAGGAAAAAATCGGTTAGCACTTTAAAGGATAGAAAAAATGGGTGGTTAACTCATTTCAAAATAGTGAAATATAAAAAATACCTCGGTTAACCGCTAAAACCCAGTACTGGCGCGGTTTTCAATAGGGGTGGTATACCAATTTATACAAAAATAAACAATGAGGTATACCAGTTAACTTATTATTTTTCAAAGACTTAGGTTAAGTCAGTATACTGCGTGGGGTGTGAGAAAAAAATAATGGTAAATGGTGCTATTTTTAAACAGTAGGTTTCCCGTGCTTTAAAAAAGAAGCGGTTTTGAGCTGAATTACTTATGAAGAATTTTTAAGGAAATGGGTTCCTTAAAACAGCATTTTTCACACATAAAGTGTGCTTATTTTGAGGGGTTTTTATGGGTACTGTTGTTAGCATTTTTTCCAAGTTTTTAGAAGCAAAAGAGAAGAACAAAAACATTCAAAAAGAGGACATACAAAAAATGAAATTAAGTTCTGAGGATAGAGAGCATTTACGTAAAGTATTTGGCGTAAAAATTGTTCAACTCAAATCATAATATGGAGTGAGCCAGATTAATGTTGATTTGCACCTAAAACTGCCCCCCTAAACCCCCATATTTGCACCGAAAACTGACCCACGTAAACCGACTATCCTGCTTGCTTTTCGAGCGGGAGATAGGAGTGATTAACGTGGACATTTTGAGCAAGATCAGACGCTGGTATTTCCGTGACAAACTCTCGCTGCGGGAGATTGCGCGACGTACCGGATTTTCCCAAGCGACGGACAACCAGCAAGCCCGATGCTTTTGCCGATAAGTTGGCGCAATGGTTGAGTGATGCTGCAAGAACGTCCCGCAAACAACGCCGTTCACTCAAACAGATGCATGCCGATTTGTGCGCACTTGGTTTCGAGGGTTACCTCTCGGTGTTGCAGCGCAAACCCGGAGCCATTCGCAACGGAGCTCCCTTCGCCGAATTACCCAACGCCTTTCAATCACTACAAACCATTTTGTTAAAGCGTGTGGGTGGTGATCGGGAGATGGTGGATATCCTTGCGCTCGTCTTGCTGAACAGGATTCACCGGCATTCCAGGCGAGCACGGGTATCCTTGATCATTTACTCAAAGCAGAACTGACCGAGCGCGAAGTACGTTCGGAGGCTTATCAACTGAAGACTGCCAAATTCCCAGCATACCGGGATCTGAGTGGTTTTGATTTTACGAGTAGCATGGCCAATGAAGCATTGATTCGGCAATTGTGTGCAGGTGACTTTATGGATAGCGCACAGAATGTTGTACTTGTCGGTGGCCCCGGTACGGGTAAAACCCATCTTGCCAGTGCCATCGGCATTCAAGCGATTGAACACTTGCATCGCCGTGTCCGGTTCTTCTCGACGATTGAATTAGTGAAGGCCTTGGAGAAGGAAAAGCAGCAATGTAAGGCAGGACAAATTGCTTCGCGACTCATGCATACCGACTTGGTAATCCTGGATGAGATGGGCTATTTACCCTTCAGCCAAACCGGTGGTGCTTTGTTGTTTCACTTGATGAGCAAACTGTATGAATGCACCAGCATGATCATCACCACTAACCTCAGCTTTGCAGAATTGTCGAATGTGTTTGGTGATACGAAGATGACAACAGCGTTGTTGGTGGCTTTGGAGGACTGCTCTGACGATTCTCATAACTTCCGACTGGATATTTTGGCCACCACCCGAAACTCATATTCATATCAAACACCACCACAACTTGTTAAAAATAAACATAAGCTTGTTAATCCACTGGTTAAAAACGTCTTAACCTTCATAGTAATACCTCAAGCGCTTTCCTTTCTTAAAGCGCGGATTGTAGCCAATTGCCATTTTGCATGACATATGCAAATGATCGTGACGGATTTTTTAATTCCTTTATCTTTTAACCAGTCTTCCGGGTTAGAATTTCTGCCGACAGATATAGCTACTAACACAAGATTTCCGTGTGTCCTTAAGTGAAACTCTTCATTACATAAACATCTTTTATTTTTCTTGGACAGTATTTGTTAACGGAAATAAAAACGGCGAGCTAAATAGCTCACCGTTTTTGGCATTCGCTCTAGGTTTAGAAAATAGTTCTTGCAAAAAGTCAGCGGTCTGAAACTCTGGTTTTTTTCAACTCGATGGATTCTTTGTCATTATAGACGCGTAGGCGAGCATCTTCACGCGGCATTCTTGCATCACATTCAATTGTTACCTCTTCTCCATTAGCACCTAATTTTTCAAATGCATTCATCAATTCAAATTCATTAAAATGTAATCTGTAGTTTGTATTTCTATTGGTAAATTTAGGTGTTACTGAAATCCAGCGCGGCAGAGGCCTCGGGGTTTTCACCAATTCTTCGGTAAAAGGATAATCCGTCCGCCCTGACTCACCGTTTAAATACTTCATTCCAATGATTTCATGCTTAAAAGGAACTGCGCCGCCAGATTTTAAATTCCAAGTATATAGCGTGCGATAACGCGCCCAGAGACCAAAAGGTACTCCATCTTTTTTTAAGGATTCGAGCTCTTCGGGTTTGAGGACATCCTCTAATATCCCTTTAATAAAGGAATCTTCGTCATGCTTTCCATCAAATGGCAATCCAGTGGCTCGTCCATAACTAAGGTCTATTTTTTCTGCTTGCCCAAAAAAAACTTCTTTGGTTCTATTACCCGTTAACCAAACTGATACAACACCCCCCGGCGCTACACCAACCATTACTTTTCTATAATAGGGAGATTTCTTATCTGCGATTATACCTTCACGAAATAACGCTAATATCTTCTCGTAAGGTAAATCAAACTCACCTTGGTAAAATTGGTTTTCCGTAAGTGAAAAAAACACAATACTTAACCTATCAGGCAACGGATATAACTCATCTCCCCCTATATGAGTAGAAATGGAACTTCCCCATCCAGCACGAAGTGTTCCACCACTAGGAATATATCGACTTCCGCCTTGACCATGATAAAACAAATCACCTTGAATAATTTTCATAGGGTAATGACTTGGGGCACTTTCGGTGGCAAGCCAATCAAATGTTGTAGGATTTTTACTCATAGCGCTACCGCAACCTGTTAAAAAAATAAATAAACCTGTTAAACCACTGCTTAAAAGTGTTTTAAACTTCATAGTAATACCTCAAGCGCTTTCCTTTTTTAAAGCGCGGATTGTAGCCAATGGCCATTTTGCATGACATATGCAAATGATCGTGACGGATGCGTTTTAGCAAGTGGATTGTTAGGCCTGAAGTAATATTGCGGGTGCATGCCTCGTAAATAAAAATGGCGGAACTTATAGTCCGCCATTTTTACATCAATCTCACATCTCGGATTTGTAATGCTGTAGCTCTATCGATCCTTTACTGTTATACAACCGGACTTTTGTCAGGTTCTTTGGTAGGAAGGGTTCTATTTCAATATTGACTAACTCTTCAGTACCACCCAATTTATCAAATGCTTCATAAAGTTCTTTTTCATCAAAACGCACTACAAAGAAGTATTGTTTCGATGTGTCTTCGATGTAACAACCAAAACCGATCAACAATGGAAGAGGGCGGGAAGCATTCAACACGTCTTTGCTAAAAGGATAATCCAAGCGATAACTCTCACCGTTAAAAAAACTATACTTTGTATCGTTTGATAATTTCTTTTCAGTGCGCAATATCGTTGCCCATTTATAGGGCGTACGGTATTTTTCCCATAACCCAAAGGGAACACCATTTTTTTCAATATCGGTCAGCTTTTCTACACCAATCATTTCAATGATGTTGCGGCGAACATAATCGTCCCTGTCATTGATTTTCCGTTGTGTAATATCAAATAAATCATCCTCATAAGGTTCAGCTTGCCCGAAAAACACTTCCCTTGTTTCGCCGCGCCCCCTTACCCACACCGCCACAGCACCCCCTGGTGCTACTCCCACCATCATGCGATTAAAAATGGGAGACTCTTTATCTCTAGCAACGCCCTCCTTAAACAAAGCGAGTATTTTTTCATAAGGAAGATCGAAACTACCTTGGTAAAGTTTATTTTCCGTAAAGGAAAAAAAACGAATATCCAAACGATCGGGCAAAGGTTTAAAATCTTCACCGACAACGTGGGTTGATTCGCCTGTGCCCCAAAAATGACCAATGCTTGCCGCAGTTGGCACATACAGCCCGCCCTTTTCATTATGATAATAAAAGGTGCCATTAATAATTCGCATAGGATAATTTTTTGGGGCGCTTTCTGTCGCCAGCCAGTGAAACTTGGTTTTGTTTTTGGTGAACATATTTCCGCACCCGACTAAAGAAAGAATAAATATAAAAGCCAGTTTATATACAATGAATTTGGCCATCATACGCTTGCCTCCAGCGTTGCCCTTTGTCGTTAAAGCGGGGATGTAATCCTAATGAGTCTTCGGATGACATGTGTAAGTGGTCATGCCGGATAGGTTTTACTAGTGGATTATTAGGGATGACGCAATATTACGCGGGTATGTTTTGTAAATAAAAATGGCGGAACTTATGATCCGCCATTTTTACATCAATCTCACATCTCGGATTTGTAATGCTTTAACTCTATCGAACCTTTGCTGTTATACAGCCTTACTTTGGTGAGGTTCTTGGGTAGTAAGGGTTCTATTTCAATATTAACTAACTCTTCAGTGCCGCCCAATTTATCAAACGCCGCATAAAGTTCTTTTTCATCAAAACGCACTGTAAAAAAATACTGCTTCTCAGTTCCCTCTATGTAGCAACCGAATGAAATAAGGAGGGGCAAAGGGCGCCCCTTTGCCATAACATTTTTATTCAAGGGATAATCAAAACGATAGTTCTCTCCATTAAAAAAAGATAGTGAGAGATAGGTAGACATTTTTTTTTCTGTTTTAAATATGGGCGACCACTTATAGGGGGTACGGTATTTTTCCCACAACCCCAAGGGAACACCATTTTTTTCAATATCCGTCAGTTTTTCTATACCAATCATTTCAATTATGTTGCGCCGAACATAATCATCCCGGTCATTGATTTTCCGTTGTGTTATATCAAATAAATCATCTTCATAAGGTTCCGCTTGGCCGAAAAATACTTCGCGTGTTTCACGCCCTGTCAGCCAAACCGAAACAATACCACCAGGCGCAACACCGGCCATGATGGTATTAAACGTTGGGCGGTCTTTATCTCTAGCTACGCCTTCTCTAAATAAAGCTAATATTTTTTCATAAGGAAGATCGAAACTGCCTTGGTAAAGTTTATTTTCAGTAAAAGAAAAAAAACGGATGTCCAAACGATCTGGCAGGGGTTTGAAGTCTTCACCCACGACATGGGTTGATCTGCCTGTTCCCCAATGTGGGTTGATAGCGGCTGCAGTAGGAACGTATAAACCACCTTTTTCATTATGATAATAAAAGGTGCCATTAATAATTCGCATAGGGTAATTTTTTGGGGCGCTTTCTGTCGCCAGCCAGTGAAACTTGGTTTTATTTTTGGTGAACATATTTCCGCACCCAACTAAAGAAAGAATAAATATAAAAGCCAGTTTATACACAATGAATTTAAGCATCATACGCTTGCCTCCAGCGTTGCCCTTTGTCGTTAAAGCGGGGATGTAATCCTAATGAGTCTTTGGATGACATGTGTAAGTGGTCGTGCCGGATACGTTTTAGCAGGGGATTATTAGTGTGGAAAACAGTTATATTATGAAGTGATCAAAACCGTTGATATTATTCTTAATCTAACGGCCTCACAGATTGTTGTTGGTGCATGTCTTTTAAATCAAAATTGGTGGAATTTATGATCCGCCATTCTTAACTCCTCACAGTTGTCAACCTTATTTCATTCTGCATAAAGTTATTATGGTATGGCTAAATGAGGATCGAGTTTCAGGAAGCCGATGAATCATAATCGATTCTTAATAATCAAGTTCTGTTATTGTGCCCTCGTCATTTGTCACCCGCAACTTGGCGAGCTTTCCCATTGAATCGTACATATATTCAAATTTTCCTCCTAGTTTTTGCTTAATCAAAAACTTCCCTACATGTCCACTAGCCTCCGTAGCTTCCACATAAAAGGAAGCTAAATAAAATGTTTCAGCAATAGTAATTTCTCTTCCTAATTTATAGGCTCCATCAACAGCCACATCTGCAAGGAAAAATGACAGATCGGTGTCATTTTTAATGTTTATATTATTCAATCCTTGTGCTTCAACTCTTTCAAGGAGGACAAATAATTCTTTTGAATTTTTTTCACATATCCAGGCGCGCTGATAATTACCGCGCATGAGTGCATCCGAAAAATTAATGGGATCTATTACTCTCACTGGATGAGAATATCCAGTCCATCTCTTAAAAAAACTGACTTCACATTTTTCATTATTATTATTTTTTGCAGACACTGTATTAATCATATTCTCACCACTATTTCTAAATAAAAAAAACCCGATAATAAATAGCAATTCCACTATTTTCATTTGAGTACCTTATATTTCTTAAATACAAGATGAGCCATTAATTTTTTTTGAAAAGTATGGCAATGATTTCCTGCCTCTAACCGCCACGACCAATCACCGGAATAAGACAAAGAAAAATCAAGTGCTCTGTTCTTAATCTTGTCGAGCTGGATACATTCAAGTATAACAGGTGAATACTGTTCATTTCCTGTATCTCCACCAAGGTCATGAGGATCTTTATAAATACCATTTTTGGCTATGCCTTGAAAATAAGTTACTCCATTTAGCTCACCCTCGACGCCACGAAAAGTTTGACTTGGGCCACTTTCTTTTATTTCAAATAATTTTTTCGCAGCTTCGTAAGTTAAAGTATCAAACTTATGTTGAATTTTTTCTTTCCAGCCCGCATTTGATCCCAACGTTGGTGGTGGCTTTGGAGGACTGCTCCGTCGATTTTCATAACTTCCGACTGGATATTTTGGCCACCACCCGAAACTCATATTCATATCAAACACTGACCACCAGTGCCCATATTTATCTTCACCACCAAAGTCGATATGTCGTCTATGAAAAACCACTTCTTTTATTACTTTATGAACATCCAATTTAATTGTTAACGTTTCTTTTTGCCCAGCCTTTAAGGATATAACGTCGTCATTCAATGACACTGCTTTTTGACTACGCAAAAACCTGGGATAATGTGATATAAACGTCGAATAATCCGCGTCTTTTGTATGAACCTTTACATAAACAGCTGTTCCTCCTGGATTTACTTCACTAAATAAAGCTTTTCCATTTTTATCCGACATCTGTAATTTACGACAAACTCTAATCTCTGCATTTTCTATTCCCTTATCTGAACATGAATCAACAACATTAACTGTTAATTCAGCAGGAATGCTTTCTTTACCGCTCGCCGTTTTCTCACCCAATTGAGTCATTCTTTTCCCCTAACTTATTGGCATCACGAAACAGAACTTTCTCAATCACTAAAGCTCCTCGTAATCCGTGATCTGATGAGCTATAGACTAGCGATTTTGTTGTATTTGTTCTTTGTAAATTTTTTGCAGCGGCTATGATTAAAGCTGCACTGGTAGCAACGCCCAGATCACCGTAACAATCAGCTGGATGTTCGATTTTGATTTTCTCAATAAATTTTTCTTTATTACGCAAATACGCCACGCCATATTCTTTCGCCCAATGATTTTCTCCATTCATACTGGAATATATGGATTGAATACTATTGGTGGGATGTGATGTTAGTGCGCCTTTAAAAGCACGATCCAATCCATCACCTCTGTACGGTTTATCGCTAAATAGATGTCCGTCTTCTTCAGACATAGAGGGCGGATTTAATGCAATCACGCATCCATTTTTTTGTTCAGCAAGTTCGATGTGTCGCGTTAATAGCAGCGCACAAGCACCTTCGCCGGGTGCAAAAGAATCTGCCGCACTGAGTGATAATAGTCTGTTTTTGTATTGATTGATGACCGTATCGTCATCGTAAGAGTCAACACCTAGGATAAGAATATAGTCCTGAGGTTGATCCATTAGGTATTGAAAGGCGAAATGAATAGCTTCAATGCTAGCGGCGCGCCCAGTCGATATTCTTCGCGTTAAGGGTAATTCAATCCATGGTTTCAAGTTATGTGCAAGCGCAGGAATAAAAGGGATATATCCCTTGTCTTGTATTTGATCAGCAGGTACAGCCAGGATCAAAGGCGTGGCATCAAGAGTATCCACGGCAGCTACACTTTCACGCAATGCCACTATAGCCATGCGGATCATTCGCCCATGACGATGATTAAATACGTCATTCCCTTCCTCAAATTCATATTTGGTGTGCTCAAATACTTCATCCGGCACTCTAGCCATCGTGATCGGCTCACCATCATCCGTATGGTAATCAGACAAGGTATAAGCACTAACCCCCGCATCAACCGCTGCAACGGTGGTCGCAACATTGGGGCCGAGCGGTGTGATCATGCCCATACCAGCAATATACAAACGTGGGGCTGACATTATTCGTTGAATCCTTTCGCGGCGTGGTTCAATAAAAAGTGGGCGGGTTCCAATAGCGCAAGTTCGAGTGCAGCCATTTGTCTTTGGCGTTGTTGCCCGTTAGCAAAGACATTGCGTAGATGTTCACTCGCGCTGATACCGGGGCTGACGATTTGCCCTATAAAATAGCGCTGCGCGGGTGCGTAACGTTGTTGGTACTTCTGCCATATTGCGGCGATTTTATTGACGTCTGGAAACGGCAAATATTCATCGTCACTCAAACCTATTTCTTCGTTTTGCGCCCCATCATCCGGCAGCTGTGCATCCAGATCCGGAAGTTCTTCCAACATCAACTTGTGCTCCTGCAGATCGATGCCGGTAATGGTGGTGAAGGCTTCGCCTGCCAATCGCGTCAAGGTGGGTATACGCATTTGCGCAATCAACCAATTAATGGCCTGCGGGTCGCCAAGATACGCTGTTGCCGTGATCACCAGACGGCTATTTGTTGGGGTTTTAGCGAGCAGAGTGATCCAGCTACGTGCGGTTTCTAATGGCAGTACCCGAAAGCATAAGGCCATGGCACGGGTTTGATGGGGATTGGGGTTAAGTGCGTAAATTTGCAGGTTGGTGGCTAGCGATTTATCACCTAACAAAATGGCTGACCAAGTAGCCCAGAACACGGCATCTTTATCACCTGATACCATTCCGGCGCGCAATGCATGCAAAAGGTCAAAGCGTTTCAATTCACCAATCAGACGAAGTGCTCGCGCGTAGAGTCGGGGATGCGCAAGGCAATCATCGCGTTGCAAAATTGCTGTCAAGAATTCGCGCGGATCTTCGCGCCTTGCACTGCACACCGCCAGAGCAAGGTATTTGTGATTGAGATCTTTGCTGGTGAGGAATTTCTTAATCCAGGAATGCACCAATCTGCCGGGTAACCACGCCATAGCGGCAACCAAACCGCGCACGGTGTGATCGCTGCTCATACCCGCTTCCACGACTTGTTGGATATGGCGTATATCCAAACTGCGAAACGCTAACACAGCAGCGGTGAAAACGGCGTCGGGCTGGAGCAATTCAAGAGCATCGGCGCATATGGCCCAGGATTCTTCCGGTGCAGTCATTAAACCGTCGAGCTGAGCATCAATGCGGCCATCGAGTTCAGCAAGATCTGTAACATTGTAGTGCGGTTGACTAACAGCGAGGTCTCGAAGTAACCACAAAAAGGTAGCGTCATCTGCATAACGTTCATGAATATGACCGTAAAGGCCAACCAGGTTGCGTGAAAAAGCGGCCTCTGTAGTCATGAATAACATCAACCCATGATATTTTTTTTGTTGTGAAACAAGGGGTCACCTAAACGGCATACATTTTTTCCCTCAAATTTCACATCAAACGAGTACATCATAAATTCACACTCCGCTTTATTTTGGCCACTGATAACACCTTTAAGTGTCCCCGCTTCATCGCCCGTACTGGTGGAATAAACCGCACCTTTTACCATAGGCATTTTGCCATCAGTCACCACCGTTTTCGGCCCTTTGCTGGTATCAGAGGATTTGCCAATATTGGGATAAGGAATAGGCACGACGGCTGAACCTACTGGCGTTTTACAGACATCGGGAAATACAGTACTCATACCACCACTCCCCTTATGAGCAATACCACGCGTGTTACAAAAGGTTGTTTGCGCCATTTATTTCTCCTTGATCCATTTAACGGGATAAGCTGACTGATATCTGTTGAACTTTGGTTATTTTTTTATCGCAGGGCAATGCAGCACGCCACACCATTACTAATTGACGATGATTAGGATCTAGCAACAAAGTTTCTATATGGAAAGTTGACGTTATTTCTTGTCCAGCAACTAAAACTTTATTGGATAAATTCACGTAAGGAAGATTAAATACTAAATCGCCTGCTGGGTGCATACCAATAATTCTTACTGCTTCACCGCCCTGTAAATATCCAGGGTAAATCAGGTCCTGTGGTGCCACATTCATAAAGCGTGGGCGGTAATCATCTGGCAAATAAGGCGCACGATTTTGTTGCCAGAGTTCATCGTAAGTACCCGCAAAACCGACACGTGGCTGCCAATTGGGGGCTATAGGAGCAAAACACGCGGGTGCAGGTCTATCGCGATTGTATCGAATTAAATTATCCGGACATTCAAGATTCGGTAAAGGAAAACCGCTCAACTCAGTTTGATGTTTTTGTCCAGCAAAACCACAACCAACAGGATTTTTAGTTTCCACATCGCGGAGCGTCTCTCCATTAATTAAATCCCGCCCTCCAAAAGCACGCTCGTATACCAAAGGCATTGTCACAAAGGGTTCAGGTTGTGAAATCTGATCGCGGCTCCAGAATCTATCACCAAAAACACGCACTACTTTATTCACGGAACCCACTTGGAGTCCAACATCCATTTGTCGCACGGGCCTTTGATCAGGTGAACACGCTGAACCGATCATAAGAATATCGGTCGCTGGTTTACCGATGTGATAATCCGAACTAAAACGTAAGCTGGATTTTGCTGGCTCACCCCAATATTCATCCGCTTGGTGTAGAGGCATTTGTGAACTGGCCAGTGTCCATTGCTCACCAATCAGGAAGGTTGCTTTGACCATGATGTAAAGCGTGTCTATCGCATTTTCATTGGGGAAAATAGTAAATGCAGTAACAAAAGGAGTATTATTTTTAAGTTGCAACATAGTGGAAATTCGCTGGAGACAAACTATTTACAAAGACCGCAGGCGGCAGCCATCCCTGTCAATTCACTTGTACTGATCCCCCCAAGATCCGATTAATACCACTAGAACGGCTGAGCAAATATTTTCCGCGAATAACTACCTTGCCATTACGCGTAAGTGTAATGCTCGCCTCGCCACACTTTAAAACCACTTCTTCCTGCCCCTCCAGCACAACTCGCTTACCATCAACATGTACTGTATCGGTTTGAAGATTGGTATCAATCATTTCGCGAGTCTTTGCAATCGTGGTATCAAAAACCGTCTGATCTGCTTGTTTATCAATTGCAGTTATTGCCTCCGGCGACTCAAAAAGATTATCCAGCACTTGTTGTAACGGAGAGTAAAGAAAACCAATAACGATTGGGCGCGGATTCGTACCTTGGGTAAACAGCAAGGCAACCTGACGGCCAATATGCTGTGGCAATACCGGGATAGTAGCGAGAGCAGCAACTGTTTCAGATTCTGGAAACTGTGGGAACCCAACCATGGGACTGCCACTACTATCGATCGCAGAAAGCACACCGAGCAGTACTTCGCCCGGTGCTACGATTGGAACAGCAGATTCTGTTTGTAGCTCAACACCATTTGATTCTTCAAACAAATGAACACTCATAAATCACACTAATTGTTAGTAATTTTGCTTCCTTTAACAACTACATTTCCTGAGCCCTTCACATTGATATTGGCTCCAGAAATAGTGATGTCACCATTACTTTTCATTACTATTGAGGCCGAACCTGTTTTAAGTGTGATCTGATCATCGGCAGTCATAGTGATAGTTTTTGCTTTTAATGCATATTCCTTCGTGACATTTTCGGTGTATTTACCTTCAACTGTTTCACGCAGATCTTTGGTAATACCGATAGTCATATTTTTACCGATAGTCTCGGTATGGTTTTCACTAATATCGATGGTGATATTTTTACCCACAGTCAACGACATGTTTTTGCCAATGGTTTCCGTGTGATCATCACCAACATCAATTGTTTTGTTTTTTCCAATTGACTCAGTTTGATTATTCCCAACCGTTTTGTTGCGATCATTACCAATTGATGAATTTTCATCGTGTTTGATAGTTTTGGTACGATCGTGATCGACTGTTAAGGTCTGATCATTTTCTACTTGGGTGTCGTAATTCTTTTCCGCATGAACATAAATCTGCTCTTCGCCTTTTTTATCTTCAAAACGGAGCTCATTATAGTTTTGTGGTGTACCGCCTTTTGTAGAGCGGGTTTTTATCCCACTTTGTGTTTTTGACGGGTAGGTCGGCTTATTCCAAGCATTGTAAACCGAGCCAGTTACCAAGGGCCTATCGGGATCGCCATCCAGAAAATTAACAATAACCTCATGGCCAATGCGCGGAATAAACGATGAACCCCATTGATTCCCTGCCCAACCTTGGACTACACGAACAAAACACGAGCTATTTTCATCGTCCTTACCTTCGCGATCCCAAATGAATTGCACCTTGATTCGACAGTGTTCATCAATATAGATCTCTTCGCCTGCTGGCCCTACCACTACTGCGGATTGGGGCCCCTTCATCACCGGTTTGATATGTATACGTTTAGGACGAAATGATGTTTCAGCGGGAATACAGACAAATTGATTGTTGTAGGCGGCATTCCCTTCATGACCCGAAAAATAACTTTTATCAAAAGCATGGTGAGTTACGGCAGTTAAAATATAGCTACCTTTCTGAGATGCTGTTGCGTGTTTGGCCAGTTTAAACTTACCGCCGGCGTAAAAGCTGGCGTAGTTACTTTGACCAAATACAGTATCGCGATCAGCTTCTTCAGATTCAAGGCAGATTTTTGCAAGCTCTGAACCTAAATTAGGATCATAGAAAGCCGGGTATTCATAATGCTCATAGACTGCATTTTTAGCGTATTGACTTTTTGTTTTAATGGTTGCAGTTAAATCCTTCTGCGGCTCTTTAAAATTATAATCATTGAGAGTCCACATTCCTTTTCTAAATAAATACTTATGTTCCCATGAGTGAATTTGAGCATGAGGAGTATTACCTTTGGAGTATTCCAGATCGGTTTCCGACACATCGCTATAAGCATTCGGTTTATCAACCAAAATTAGCTGATGCTTCCCATCAGAATGTTCAAAATAGTATGCAATGCCGTCTTCTTCTAGCAGCCGTGATATAAAGTGGAGGTCGCTTTCATTATGCTGTACACAATATTCACGTTTCTTGCCACCATCAGCTCTGAATTCAAAGTCAGTAAAGCCAAGATCACTAAAAACTTGACTAACAATGTCTTTGGTATTTTTTTCCTGAAAAATACGATGATCATTAGTTTGTGATAAAAACCACAACCAAGGAACCATAACCATTTTATATTCGCGCAGGTTATCTGCTTTTATCTCCCCTAAAATAAACTCTCTGATGAAACCGTTAAATTTGCGATTAGCATCCGTTTTAATAGTTATTGTCGCTGTTTTACCCACAATTTTATTAGGATCTATGTCCAGATTTTCCGATATTACATCAATATCGAATGTGAATAAGTCAGAAATATTTTCTGAACCCTGAAAACCAGTGAGTAAGAAAGTGTCTTTACCGAGAGAAAAATCAGAGATGGAGATGAAACGATTATCTTGTGAGAGCTGAGTCATGCTATTGCAACCTTAATAAACCCTTCATCGATGAAGTGTTATTACATCCTTGCCCCGCAGTAAGGAATTGCGAGCTCAGAGACAAAGTACCCCTAAACGGGGTACTTTTTTGAGAAGTATTACAGAGGCTTAGCGGTAGCCAAGTCATAACCAACACGCTGAGGTGTCGCAGACTTATTGCTCTTATCATAATCGCTATAATTAACCATAATCTTCGCGAAGCTCAGAGAAATAGATTCAACCGGATCACTCTCGCTATCTGCTGATACTGAGTATCCACTAACCAAACAGTTTTCCAAGGTGTAAGTCATAAACTCAACCAGCTGATCGGCACCTGTTTGTACGAATTTAATAACTACTTTCTTACCAGCAGAACCAGTCACTGCCTCTTTAAAAAGAGAGGTGGATGATATATCAGCCAACTTAGTGAAAGTAATTTCACTAATAGAGGGACGAGTAGCTTCACGGTTAGCAAGATTGCCCGCTTCCATGGAGATGCCACGACCAACGCCAAACTGCAACGAGCTAGCACCAATATGATCTTTGTAACCATTAGCGGTAATATTTCCTTTGATACCTTCATACTCGATATAAATCGCCATCTTTATTGCTCCTTAAGTTTTAAGTACTACACATTAAAGTAACCAATACGCCAATTAAGCAGCGTACCAACCACTAGATAAAAATTAAAAATATCCAAAAAACAATGGATGCTAGACTAATTTATTTTTACAAACAACGCACCCCATTAGTCTTAATTTAATATGTGATGCACCACTCAATAAATAAAATAAATTTTATGAATACAGACACTATTAAAACGTGGACCTGATATAGACTTTTTAGAATCCATATTGGATATCAAAATAGAGCTTTACACCTTCTCCTGGAGTGTAATCAGTATCGGAATCCCCACTCAATCCTTCTTCTTGATCTAACTGCTTCTGTTGTTCCAGAGCTGAATTCTTTGCGTCAACAGGAAAAGCCAGTGAAAAATTGCTGCGGAGACCATCTGTAAATACAACTTTTATTCCAACGCCAACATCAATCAAGTGTGTTTTGATATCGTCATCGTCTTTAATGAAAGCATTGTTTTTCCCATAAGCCATATCAAGGAAAACAAAGGGCTGTATTACATCTTCAAACTTTTCCCCCGCTATTATGAAATCATTCAAATTAGGACCGCTAAAAACCAGATCTGACCCAAAAAAGATAGCATCGTCCGCATAAAATTCATTAATAGCAAACCCGCGTGTGCGCGTAGGCCCGGCCAAACCAAACTGCAAGACTTCAGAAAGTGCAGCATCAGAAAATTGACCAGCGGCACGAATAATCCATTTACTTTCTTTTTCTAATAATGGCATGTCAACAAAAGATAATCTTGAATAGTCAAATGACAGTATGCTTGGTGCCTCATCTTGGCCTTCCTCCGCTCCCGCTACGAAGTCTGAGGCGGTAAGCGTGACTCCACCTTGATGTAGAACACGATGTTTCTCATTTAACACATCAAACTGATAGGTTAAATCCACTTTTCTAACTGTTTTTTCAGTTCCTGCATTTAATAACGTACCATACTGAATTTCAGATTTTATATCGGATAATCCAAGTAAAATACTGCGATTTTCTTTTCTGGTTCGATTTAATTTGTAAGTAAAAACACCGTCTATTACTGTAGACTTTCCGGTAATTTCGAAATCCGAGTCTGACGTCGATCCAGCAGTAGCTGATATAAAATCATTGTTAGAAACCCCAAGCGAAAAACCAATTTTTGTCGTATATATAGGAAGTGAATATCGCAAAGATCCATACAACGAATTTTCAGGATTAAATGAACCCAATACACCTAACTGCAATTGATCGCCGATTCCAAGAGGGTTATTTAAGTAAAAATCTGTATAAGCTCTGAACTCGCCAGTTTTATCCGAGCCATGATTGTCCAAGCGAACGTTTGCTGCGTATTTGTCTTCTGAATTCACATTAACATTTAACTTGGTATCTCCCACTTGAGATCCTGCTTCAAAATAACCACTAACGGATAACCCCGGAAAATCATTAATAAGATATAAATTTTCCTCTATTGAATCATTAGTGACAGGCTTTGAAAGGGATTTATTAAAAACTCGTTTAATTAAATTTTCAGAATAGCGTTTGTTATTTTTTACTTCAACTTCACCTAATTGACCAAGCAAGAGGGTAATTGTTACCACACCATCACGAACATGCTGTTTGGGAATGTATGCTTTCGCTAAAATGAAGCCGCGCTCACGGTAATATCGAGTTATTGTGTCCGCAACAACCTCTATCATGCCAACAGTAACACCACGCTGCCGACGCTGCTCACGAATGAGAAAAACAAGCTTTTGAACCTCAACAGGGCCTACATGGCGCCCTTCTGTTTCTTTCTCAATTTCGG
The DNA here is from genome assembly GCF_024452345.1 of Cellvibrio sp. QJXJ. Taxonomy (NCBI): domain Bacteria; kingdom Pseudomonadati; phylum Pseudomonadota; class Gammaproteobacteria; order Cellvibrionales; family Cellvibrionaceae; genus Cellvibrio; species Cellvibrio sp. QJXJ. The sequence goes on along the minus strand of NZ_CP101663.1, from coordinate 214,238 downwards.
CAATTAGATCAGAGACCTCTTCTAATTCACTTACCGTGTATCCCGACTCTAATTGCTTTCCCTCCTCCATCAAATCAAATCGAATCTTTTCAACCTGTTTGATAATTTTTTCGCGAGTAATATCCAATTCAGGATACTCAACCAAGCCTTGTACCCTAAATTGTTTTACATTAAGTCGTGGTCCTGCTTCCGGATTTGGGTCACGATCCCGTAACGCAGGTATATCCATATCGAGCAATAAGCTTTCGCGCTCAAATTCAGGAACTTGGGTTGTATCCGGCATTTCAAGAAATCCTGCGTTAGCAGGAGTATGAATCAATCCAAAAAACACTAGAGTTAGATAACGTATGTTTATTTTAAAAAATTTAAATAGCACTTAATCAATCCCGGACAAGTTAAAAAATTAACAGATTATTCTGCGTATTCATCTTCATCAAAACGCTGGTCAGCCGGCATCAGAATGGCAACCTCATCGTGAAGATAGTTTCTTACGCTAGTAAAAATTGCAGGATCAATCTCACTCAATCCTTCAATTTGAATTAATTGATCATTACTGGCAAGATTTTTTAATGGAGTGGATGAGTCAACAATCTCAAATGGCTTTCTGATGTGCCAAATAATAGAGCTTGTTTTTGCTGTCTGTTTATAAACACTTGGGATATGCATAACTATTTTTCTATTTCTATCCCCAAAGCCAAAACGAGTCCCAGGGGAATAATCAAAAGTCGCTATATCTGCGATGATGTCGGGATTTGATTTTACCGCATCATTTTCCGCACGCACCATTCCATTCGGTATAGAAAGAGTGAGAACACTTCCATTTGTACCTGCATTGATAACGCCGCCTTGCTCTCTCGCATCAGTTTTATTGATATCAAAAGGACCGTTATGAGTGTTATCGAGAATAAAATCACCAGTAAGGTTGGCAATAGAAATATCACCATTATTTCTCAACTGCTCAATAGTAAGTGAACCAGAATTTAAAATATTAATTTTTGTATCTCCCAGAAGCTTACCTGCGTTTCTTACCGATAGTATATTCACATCAGTTTCTATAGCATCCTGCCCCGTCGCACCAAAACGGCCAGAGCCTATTCCAGTGGCCGCATCTGCGCTCCAACGATTCGCATAAATATTAATGTTGTCATCGTTATTATCGGTAATCGCACCATCGGCTGTCAGATTAACTTCCCCGTTAACCGCTTTAATGGTTGCAAGCGCGATATTATTGCCCGTATAAGTGACATTACCAGAAGCTGACTCTGTCAACGATCCGTTAATCATTTGAATGTCATTAGATGCTGCGAAACGGATATCACCTGTACTGGAAATCGTCGATCGCTGTTCAATTCTATTACCTGCTAGATCAATAGAATTTCCTAACTGGGCATTCAAGTGACCACTTTCATTCAGTAATAGATTACCCGCTCCTGCATTCAGGTTTATATCCTTCGCCGAGAGCAAATCATTTACTGTTATTCCGTCAGCATCAAAATCAATACTTTCAGTGGCAAAAATACGCTTTCCTACAGTGATATCACCAGAGTCAGAATTTATTGTTACATTTTTTGCACTTATGCCGTTGTTGTCACCACAATTATCACTACATGAATCACTCACATTTATTGAGTTTTTAGCATTTATGGTGACATTACCATTTGCAGAAATGCCTGTTAATGTAAGATTATTTTTTTCATTAATGGAAATGTTATTCGCTTTAATGATTGTCAGCGAATTAAGATCATTATCAACATGCAATAGAGAGAGATCGGCACTGGATGATATGCTGGTTAACCCATTGACAATTATTGGTCCTTTACTGGTCACCGTTCCATCAGCATCAATTGTCAAGTTTTGAGCTTGCACGTAAGATAAATTTAAAGATGTATTATTTTTTACAGCGATATTGCCAGTGGCATTTAACGCCAGATTACCAGCAAAAGAGTTGTTGTTATTTAATACAATATTTCCGTATAGAGAATTAACATTAAATTGACCCGCATAATTGATATTGGCGGAAGATAATAAATCACCACCAAGTGTGACATCGAAAATATTAGTAGTAGATGCTGAAAACTCTTTTATATTAAGAGAATCTTGCTCATCAAGGTATAGATTACCGTTAGTTGATTTTAAATAGATATCATCAACTGCTAATTTTAAACGCTCCGCCTCACTACCAATATTTTGTGTTGCAACCAATTCAAGAGATTGAGCAATAATTTTTCCTGAATTTTCACTGATAAGGGACGCATTATTAACCGTAAAAGTTTTTGGAATTGATACGCTTCCATCTATTTTTATTTGATCGCTTGATGAGCCATTGATAGTCAAATTTTGTTTTTGCAAATAAGTTATAGAAGTTTCTGGGGTTAACCAATAATTACTGTTTTGCAGGGTGAATACATCATTAGATGAAGTGCCCCAGAGGGTAAGGCTATCAGCAATTACATTATCGGTAATATCCGTGATATCTGAATAATTTACTGTATAGGTAAGATTTGTAGGGCTTGCATATTGTAAAACACCTTGTTGATGTGTGGCTTTGTAGTTTACATCGCCACCTGAAACAAATAATCGGTCGAGTCCCTGCCCTCCAATAATATCCACGGTGCTAGCAAAACCATTTACCACTGTTATGTTAAATAAATCATCACCTGTTCCACCACGGATACCGCCATTGATTGCGCTCTGGGTAAGGTTGAAGGTGTCATTGCCTTCTGAACCATCTATATAGCCCGCCAAAACGGCATTATTTAGCGAAAAAATATCCTGACTATTGCCACCAACAATATTAGCAAAGCCTTCAAATTGGATAGTGCTATTTATAGTGCCCGCATTGTTATTAACCACCCAGTTATTAACTCGATTATCACCCGCAATAGTACTGGTAGTGTTATTGCCAATAAATTTTTCGATATTGCCATAACCACTATTGGCACCTGCGGCAGTAATTACTATGTTGGCACTAAGGGATTTACTGACGTCAACAATATCCTGATCTCTATGGGCTGCACCATCAATTAAACCAGTAATATTGCCAGCTGATTCAAAATTAAATATATCATTCAGGCTTCCGCCAGTGAGATGCTTGAAATTTGTAAAAACTGTTGCCGCATTCGATACAGTTTCATTTAACTGACCGCCATTAATCGATGTAATCGTCCACGTATTGTCTACATCTTTAGCGATTAGTTTATTACTGTTGTCTGAATCGGCAGCAATCGTCTCGAAATTATTAACCGTAATTTCACCATTATTGCTAACAGTATTATCGGCAGCGATGTGAACAACTACATCACGATTACTTTGGGTTAGATCCAGAGTGTCAATACCCACTCCAGCATCAATCCAACCACTGATATTGGATAATTCATTGTCAAAGATAAATGTATCAGCTGTTTCCCGTCCAACAAGATTGGCAAAACCGGAAAAAGAGAGTGTTGTATTCAGTGTGCCGCTATTGAGACCTGTAATTAACCAGGAATTATCGATCAGATTGTTTGCGATAAAGGTATTGGTTCTATTCGAGTTTGCGTTAATGGATTCGATATTACTTACTCGCAGGTTAGCGACCGCGGTGGCTCCAATACCCACACTTAAGTCTGTATTAACTCCTGTAAGATTAAGTTGATCAGCGGATGAACCGGAACCGCCATCGATAATTCCGGTTAAGAAAGAAATATTTTCGATATTAAACACATCTATGTACAGGCCGCCCGTGAGGCTAGATATGCCAGCGAAACGCAAAGAATTATTTAATCGCCCGATACCCTGATTATTCACGTTCCAGGTGTTGGCTGAGGAGGTGCTCACTAATGTGCTATTAGTAGCTGAATTACCAGTTAACTCCTCTATTCGCATCAAATTGGTGACGCCCGTTCCATTACCATTTATGTGAAATTGTTGAGTTACTGCTGATTGAGATGCGTTAACAGTGTTATTGCCCGCACCGCCATCAATAAGCCCCACTAATTTGCCTTGGGAGGAATAATTAAATGTATCATTTCCCGAACCACCAATAAGGCTATTAAAATTTTCGAAAGAAATAATCTTTCCGTTAATATTAATCGTGCCATCATTTAAGCCATCAGCAACAGTATCGAATGCTCCTATAGTCCAGGTATTATTGCCATCTGTAACATTGATTGTGCTGTTATAAACATTATCTTTTCCGCTATTCCCAATAACACCTTCGATTCCGTTAATACCTGTATTACCCAATGAACCATTCCCGCCAATTGTAATGGTGAAATTTTCAGTTCTATTCGAATAATCTACTAAGTCAATTCCACCGCCATCACCACCGTTAATGCTTTTGCTAACTTGTGCTTCAACATTAAATCTATCACTATTTGTTCCACCTCGAAGATCTCCGAAATTAACAAATTTTACACGGGTTTCAAAAGAAGGTGATGTTGCAAGTTCTATCAGCCCAGCGTTTGCGCTCGTGATGTTCCAACGATATGCATTTTCACTCGCACCAATAATGACATTTGAATTGGGATTGCCGGAAAACGCAGTAATAGATTCGATATTAACCAAATTTAAGTTGTTGGATTCACTATTACCCAACTCTACAGTCACACCACTAGTCAATGCGGACAGATCGATAGAATCCTCGGTAGTGGTTAATATCGCGGAGCTACCACCATCAATTAATCCTGTTATATAACTTTGATTAGTTGTAAAAGTGAAGGTGTCAATTTCCTGATTACCGACAAGATTTTCAATATTAGTAAATACCACGGAAGATGCGGAGCCGGAAACCTGCAAATTCCCCCTATCAATGCCGGTGATTTTCCAGGCATTGTTCTGATTCACACCGAACAGTCTGTCACTTACATTACCACCTTCCAGATTGTTGATAGCGGAAAAATTTTCAACGTAAATATTTCCATTCGTGATCGATAGGCTACCGTTGTTGGCACCAAGCATAGTCCAGCTATTAGCCGCGTTGCGACCAATAAGGGAATTGCTATCAGTACCTCCATCAATACTTACCGCGCTACCCACATTGTTATTGCTGCTAAATACAAACCTATCATTACCTGCATTGCCGAATATATTTCCTGCAGCAGCGTTGATATTAAAAATATCAACATTACTACCGCCTTGCAGGGTTTGAATGTTTGAAAAATTGTTCACGTAGGTAGCGAAATTGTCAGTTTGGCTAAGATTCCCTGCATTTGTGCCCGTATAGTTCCAAGTATTGGCTACATCACGTCCTCTTAATGTATTGATACCACCATTACCATTAACGGATTGCGCTGAACCTGCCATGCCGAAAATAAATTCATCATCATCAGTACCGCCTTGTAATTGACCAACACTTGTATTGATATGAAAAATATTTTTCCCCGCACCTGATTGAATTGTTCCAGTAAGATCAGCGTTAACAAAAAATTCATCCGCCGCCGCACCGCCGTTCAGAGTTTGGATATTGCTAAAGTTTGCGATGTAAGTTGCGCCAGACGTCACCTTTACATTGCCTGCATTAGTCGATGTAATAGTCCAGGTGTTGAGCGTCTCACGACCGGTAATTTGGTTATCCTCTCCGGGATTACCACCATCTATCTGATTTGCACTACCAACATTAGAAGTACTATTAAACAAAAAGCTGTCGTTACCGCCCTCTCCTTGCAGAATGTTGGCTGCCGCGTCAATATTAAAAATATCAGCTCCAGCACCACCATTCACGGTTCCCGAAAAAGTAAACGCTAAATTAAAAGTGTCTGATGAATCTCCGCCCTGAAGAATTTGGATACCGGAAAAGTTATCAATGTAAACTGTACTACCTGTAGACACAGACCCTACATTAGCTGTAGTTAGCGCCCAAGTGTTTTGGCTATTACGGCCAGTGAGCGTGTTATTTGTTCCCAGACCGCCATTGACAACAGTCACAGATCCAGAGTTGCCTACTATAAAACTATCGTTTCCATTATCACCAAAAATTGTATTAACAAAGGCATTTATATTAAATATATCCGCATCGCCACCGCCAGAAATAGTGCCGGTGAAGTTTGTATCGATATCAAACCTATCAACACCCGAACCACCTTGCAAATTTTTGAAATCGATAAACTGGATGCCAGCAACTTCGCCATCGTTTATGCCATCGGCGTTACTACCCGCACCGTCAAAATCGTAAATACGCCACGTGTTGGTACCCGCGTTGGCCGCGAGCGTAAAATCAAACGCATTATTCGCAATGACGCGTGAAATACTGTCGACGTTATTGATGCGCGTTCCGTCCAATGTAACCGTATGGTTAGCATTGATATTGCGGAAATCGACAATGTCATTACCGTCACCGCCACTTGCCGTGGTGACACTGCCGGTATTGAAAAACACAAAACTGTCGTTACCAATGCCACCAGCAATATTGGTTACCACTGCGTTAATATTGAAAATATCTGCACCGTCACCGCCAGAAATGGCGCCGGTGAAGTTTGTATCGATATCAAACCTATCAACACCCGAACCGCCTTGCAGATTTTTGAAATCGACAAATTGAATACCGGCCACTTCGCCGTCATTAACACCATCAGATGCACTACCCGCACCGTCAAAATCGTAAATATGCCACGTGTTGGAACCTGCATTGGCAACCAGCGTAAAGTCAAATGCATTGTTCGCAATAACGCGTGAAATACTGTCGACGTTATTGATGCGCGTTCCGTCCAATGTAACCGTATGGCTAGCATTGATATTGCGGAAATCCACGAAGTCATCACCTGCACCACCAGTGGCTGTAGTGACGCTGCCTGTGTTAAAGAAAACAAAACTGTCGCTGTCATCACCACCAGAAATATTATTTACCAATGCGTTGATATTGAATACGTCTGCACCACCGCGACCGGAAATGATTCCGTTAAACGCGGTATCGATAATAAAAATATCGTTGTCTAATCCACCTTGCAGATTTTTGAAATCGATAAACTGGATGCCAGCAACTTCGCCATCGTTTACACCATCGGCGTTACTACCCGCACCGTCAAAATCGTAAATCCGCCACGTGTTGGTACCCGCGTTGGCCGCGAGCGTAAAATCAAACGCATTATTCGCAATGACGCGTGAAATGCTAGCGACGTTATTGATACGCGTTTCGTCCAATGTAACCGTATGGTTAGCATTGATATTGCGGAAATCGACAATGTCATTACCGTCACCGCCACTTGCCGTGGTGACACTGCCGGTATTGAAAAACACAAAACTGTCGTTACCAATGCCACCAGCAATATTGGTTACCACTGCGTTAATATTGAAAATATCTGCACCGTCACCGCCAGAAATGGTGCCGGTGAAGTTTGTATCGATATCAAAGCTATCTACACCCGAACCGCCTTGCAGATTTTTGAAATCGATAAATTGGATGCCAGCAACTTCGCCATCGTTTACGCCATCGGCGTTACTACCCGCACCGTCAAAATCGTAAATATGCCACGTGTTGGAACCCGCATTGGCGGCCAGCGTAAAGTCAAATGCATTGTTCGCGATAACGCGTGAAATACTGTCGACGTTATTGATGCGCGTTCCGTCCAATGTAACCGTATGGCTAGCATTGATATTGCGGAAATCCACGATGTCATTACCGTCATCGCCACTTGCCGTGGTGACACTGCCGGTATTGAAAAACACAAAACTATCATTTCCGATCCCGCCGGAAATACTGGTCACCACTGCGTTGATATTGAAAATATCTGCACCGTCACCGCCAGAAATAGTGCCGCTGAAGTTTGTATCGATATCAAAGCTATCTACACCCAAACCGCCTTGCAGATTTTTAAAATCGACAAATTGAATACCGGCCACTTCGCCGTCATTAACACCATCCGATGCATTGCCTGCACCATCGAAATCGTAAACACGCCAACTATTAGTACCCGATGTTGCCGCTAACGTGAAATCAAATGCACTATTGGCGATAACGCGGGATACACTTGCCACATTGTTGATGCTGGTACCGCTTAAAGTAACCGTGCGATTAGCCGCAATGTTGCGGAAGTCGACAATGTCATTGCCATCATTGCCGCTTGCCGTAGTGACGCTACCGGCGCTATAGAAAACAAAACTATCATCATCAGCACCACCGGTAATATTGGTTGCGGCAGCTTTGATATTGAAAATATCTGCACCGGAACCGCCAGAAATAGTACCGGTAAAATTGGTGTCTATATCAAAGGTATCGACACCTGAACCACCTTGCAGATTTTTGAAATCGATAAATTGAATACCGGCCAATTCGCCATCGTTCACACCATCAGATGCACTGCCTGCACCATCAAAATCGTAAATACGCCACGTGTTGGAACCCGCATTGGCGGCCAGCGTAAAGTCAAATGCATTGTTCGCAATAACGCGTGAAATACTGTCGACGTTATTGATGCGCGTTCCGTCCAATGTAACCGTATGGCTAGCATTGATATTGCGGAAATCCACGATGTCATTACCGTCATCGCCACTTGCCGTGGTGACACTGCCGGTATTGAAAAACACAAAACTGTCATTTCCGATCCCGCCGGAAATATTGGTCACCACTGCGTTGATATTGAAAATATCTGCACCATCACCGCCAGAAATGGTGCCGGTAAAATTAGAATCAATCGTAAAGGTATCTACCAATGCTCCGCCGGTCAGTGTGCTGAAATCAACGAATTGAATTCCCGCTACTACACCATCATTCGCTCCGTTAGCAACAGTTCCGGAACCATCAAAATCGTAAATGTGCCATGCGTTATCTGTTCCACCGGCCGTTAGCGTAAATCCTTTGTTCGAATCGGCTATCACTCGCTCGACATTGGCGACACCGTAAACCATCGAATTCGAGGCAACAACCGTAACGCCGGTTGATAATGCCCTTAAGTCCACTTGATCTAAGCCATCTCCCGCGTTGACAATTCCATCGGTGCCAATGCTTCCACCATCGAAAAACGCAAATGTGTCAACCCCATTGCCGCCTTGTAACTCGCCTGTATAGCCGTTGCGGATTTCGAAAGTATCGTCTCCACCCTCAGCGTTGATGACTCCGCCAAAATTCGTTATTAAATTAAAGGTGTCATTCGCATTGCTGCCTTGCAGTGTCTTGAAACCAACAAACTCAATGTTGCCGACCGTGCCATCAATCTCTCCACCGCTATTATCAATCGTCCAGGTCGCGCCGGATGATGCGGTTAGCACAAACGCTTTCAAGGCATCAGCCTTAAACCGTTCAACGCCAGTAAATGAAAATTCTGTTGCCGCACCGATGGTGATTGTTCGTGCAGCAAGCTCTGAAAAATCAGCTGTGTCTGTCCCGCTCCCGGCACCACCTTCGGCAGATACGATGCTCGCGCCAGTTTCGAAAGCAAAGGTATCGTTATAAATTGAACCGACTAACTTACCAATATTGCTAAAAGAGATTAAAACATTTTGTGGATCGTTAGAGTCGGAAAGCGTGCTAGGGTCAGTCGCTTTGATGGACCAGTTTGCATGACCATTAATTGAAGTACTTATGCTATCTGAAGGGGAAGCACCGATGATGGTCGAGACTCCAGTAAAAGTAGTATTGCCAACTTTTCCCGAATCTTTCGCTGTTACTTCCCAGAAATTGGTTCCTGCAATAGCTTCAAGTGAAGTACCTGTATGGCTATTTGCTTTAATTTCACTGAAATTCGACAGAGTAGCCGATGAATCCGTTTGATATGCGCTACTAAGAACAATCGAGTAAGCTTCGGTGGCATCACTAAAATCGAAAATATTATTTCCATCTGAGCCATCAACCAAACCGGCAAATGTGATGTTATTTTCAACACTAAAATTATCGTCCCCCTCACCACCAATGTAGCTTGTAAATCCGGTGAATTTTACTAAATTTGTACCGTCGGTTACGGAGTTAGCGGTTGCATTAAAAGTCCATTGAATTACATCTAACTCGTTACTCAATGTCCTTAAAATTCCACCATTTATTGACTCCAATACTTCTGCATTAGTAATTCCAAAAAATGAAAAAACACCGCTGAAATCAATTTCAGCATCACTTAATACTTCAACAATATCTTCACTGCCACTGGCATTTATAACGCCGGTTGAAGCACGGATACCGTTAAACCTAAAGGTATCGACATCATTATTACCCGTTAGGTTTTCAATATCTGAAAAATCTATGGAGCTATTAAGTGACTCGGTGGCACCAAGCATCCAGTTATTAGCTCCCGCTGCTGCAGAGACAAGCGTATCGGTATCACCACCACCATTTAGTATTGCAGTGACTGCATCGGTAGTTACTATATTAAAAGCATCTGCCCCTGCATCGCCATTTAACAATGCGTCGATTGTTGTTACGTTAATATTAAATACATCATCACCAGATCCGCCATTGACACTGGTTGAAATATTATCGGTGATATTAAAAGTATCTACTTGCTCACCACCATTGATATTTTCAAAGCCTATGAATGTTATTATTTTTGATGTGGATCCAGTTTTTTCAATAGTACCGGCATTTTCCGCCGTTAAATTCCACGTGTTATTTGCATTAACCGCTGTCAGCGTCTGCCCTAAACCTGCGGAGCCATTCACAGAAATATCTGATGATAAATAGGAATTAGATGTAGGAGTGAAATTAAGCTTTACAGAGCCCCCCGCCGAATCACTAGCTAAGGTTAAATCAACGGATTTTTGGCCGACCACTGTATTTTGTGCATTTAGATCGCCATTAACGGTGATGCTTCTCGCCGCATCACTGCCGTTTACAGTTAATGCTATTAAGCCGGCTGTATCTGCCGAGGTATCTATTGAATTTACGCTAATTGAATCGGACGCGGTTATCTTAACGTCGCCACCGGCAGTGGTTATGTCGCCTGAAATGAATGACTTTGAACCAGTGACGGTTAGGTTTCTTGGGGTAGTATTGTCATTTGAATTTATAGTGCCACTAAATAAAATATTCCCTGTACCAGCATTTAGCTCAACGTCAGATGCAAGCGTGACATTGCTATTCAAGGTTATATTTTTTGTGGTTCCATTCGCACTATTTAGATTTCCATTAAGAATGATGGAGTATGCATCACCAGAAGTTAATTCGATGTTGCCAATCGAAGCGTCTGCGCCAGCGACAAGCGTTACTGCATCCAGTGATAGGTTGTTAATATCACTTAATAACAAGTGGCTAACGTTATTGGTGAGAGAGATTTTTCCAACAAAATCATTTACATGAGTAGACAAATTAATACTTTTGTCAGCGCCAGTAAAAGTTAATTTGGTTTCTCCGCCTACATAGAGATCATTTACTTGCGTAACACCGCCACCAGAAGTTAACGTTAGGTTTCTATTAATCTGGGATTTACCAAAAGTAACGGCAGTTGTGTCTGTTGGTTGTGTGAGCGCGGTTATCCCTGTTAATTCAACATCGCGTGCACTGGTGAAGAGCAGGTTGCCATTAAAGATATTATCATTCGTTAATTTGATATCACCATTGGTACCAGCATTAAATGTAGCATCGCCTGCAATTTTTAAGACAGAACCGGGGGCCTGTGTGATAACAACATTGGGCTGTTGATCTGGATCTAGAACGATATCTGTAACCGCTAAAGATAGAATACCTGTGCAAACTGAAGGAGCAAGACATGAGCCATCCGTCGTAATATTGCCTAATGCAATATTCGTCCCAGCATTAATAGTAACATTTCCACCATTTGACCACTGTGCATTTCCATTAGGTTGTCCGTTGCCGTTTGTATTGGTTGTTATATCAACTAAACTGGCGTTTGCGCGTTCAGTATTAATCAATCTACCTGTCGAAGTGAATGTAGTGCTAGTCGCGGTGAAATTACCTCCCGCTGTATATATGTCAGCTTCGATTTTTATTTCACCGCCGCTAGTGTTATTTTTCCCTGCAGTCAAATCAATATTTAAAGCATCACGCGCATCGCCATAATCTGCGTCTGAAATCAGACCTTTAATTTCTATATTACCGAAGGCATCTATTCTTAAAAATGTTTCTTCACCATCCAATAAATTTCCTGAGTAACCTTTTCCACCTGCATTTGTCCTTTTACCTGTATTATTAAAATCGATAGCGTCATTTAACGTAACATCAGCTTTGGAATCAATTGTTAATGAACCCACTCGAATTAATTCAGCTTTATCTGGATTTGTACCGCCAAAATTTGCATTTAAATAGTTATACCCAAAAGCGACCAAACCTAAAGTTACATTGTTCGTAGCGTTAATAACAATATCACCGCCACCTAAGTCACCAGTTGTATCAATGGTAGCGCCGGTTGATGTAAATGTTCCTAAGGTTGGAGAATCAATATCCGAGTTTAAAAAACCATCTGTATCTTCTGTATCTACCGCGGGTCGCACACCTGCATAAAAATAGCCACCGTTGGTGGCAATAGTTTTTCCACTTGCTACAGTGATGTCGCCGCCATCCAAATCATCTTTGTTAGCGATTAATTCGAGGTTAAGCGTTCCGGTGACATTGTCATTTTCGCGCTGAATATTTTCATTCAAAATAATATCGTTATGAGCTAGCAAACGGAGTGTTGCATTAGTACTGAAATTAAATTTTAGATCGGTTTTGAGAGTAATATTTCCAGAATCCGAGCCGATAATATTGTCAGGTGCTGCACTGCCACCAGTTTGGACTATTACGGTTGATCCATTGACCAAAGCATTTACAATTGAAGTAATACTCAGCTTCGGACCTTGTGTCGCTGAAGAGGTAAATGGGGATGTATTGGGCGGGTCAAAATCGTCATTAGTTTGACCTCCAGGAATAATCTCAATATCATAAGGATCAATCAACCAAATCCCACCAGTTCCCGTCGCTGCCGTAATATCCGGCGTATTTAAAATCTCAAACCCCTTCAAGCCTGATGTTTCAATAAAACCACCATTACCACCTTCACTACCACCACGCGAATAGAGGTTGCCATAAATGCGTGCGGTGTCGCTTGCGAAGGTAATTAATTTACCGCCATTGCCATTAATTAACGCATCGGTTTTTACTGCGGTGTTTTCACCGAGATAAATAAAATCCGCATTCCGAATTTTTTGATTATCGCCGGTTTTATCGCCACCAATTAATACTTGCCCACCACCATTGGCACCCGATGTATTTATTTCCGCGCTATCAAACAACCCGACTTTATTGCCGAGGATTTTGATATCTCCGCCCTCACCCTGGGCAGCTGCTTGCGCAGAAACATTGCCGGTTTCAGTCACCAGCGTAGTGTCGGTGCTGTGGAGTTCAATTGCGCCCGCCGTACCTGAATTGGTATTTGCGGTGATGGCGCCGCTGCTGGTGATGTTATTGCCTACCACCACAACCTGACCCGCTGCACCGGTAGCAACGGACGTATCAATATCACCGGTATTGATCACATCTGCGCCCGCGCCCAAGGTGAAACTGCCGTCATCGTGTACCACAACACTGCTGGCTTTATTCATACCGGCGTTGTTGACAGCGTTGGAAAAAATATCCTCACTTACGCTGGCGCTCAGTAAAACCCGGCCACCTTCCGCTATGATGTCACCGTTGTTAATCACCGCTGCATCTACACCCAGTTCATTTTGCAGAACCGCTTCGGTTACCTTAACGCCAACCAAACCTGACTGGTCAAAAGTGAGCACCGCTTCATTACCAGCCGCTAAATTCACTGCCCCCAGCTTGGCGGAAATCAAACCATCGTTCTGTACCTGTTGCCCCACCAGTGTTACAGAACCGCCAGTCGCGGCATTTATAATGCCGTAATTGATTACTTTGCCCTCTGTACCCTCAATGCTATTCAGCGTGAAATCACCATTAATAAAACTCTCCGGATCAATACTCATACCACTGGCAATCATGCCGCCGACGTTAATGACAGAGTCTTTACCAAACACCACCCCATTGGCATTTACTAACATTACTTGGCCGTTAGCATCGATCCGCCCCAGGATCTTACTGCCGTTATTGCTGAGTACACGGTTAAGTGCGATAGATGATGAACTGGGTTGAATAAACTCCACCCGTTCATTGGCAGCCACATCAAAACTGCGCCAGTCGATGGCCATGCGATCACTCGCTTGCTGGATCAATGTGTCTACACCGGTCTGCGTAATAGTCCCCTCGCCAGCAACCACTTCGCCACCCTCAGGTGCGGCGTGCAAATGCCCAGCAGCCATCCATTGGGACGCAACTAACATAGCGGCATACAGCTTGCGACGTGATGGGTATGACTTGTGTTGGAGGTACGGGAGGGACTTGGGCAGAAGGGTATTACTCATATGTCATTCCTAAACATTAGTTTTTCATCAACGCTGACGCAGTGCACAAAAACGCGGGGCGGCATTAGTCAAAGCGATTCCAAGGTCGCGGATTTTACCTGCTAGCAATAAGCCTTGGCTGTAGGAAATTGACTATACATGGCGCTTTTTTAGACATTTTGTGACCCGGTTTTATTTTTATTTTTAATAAAAAAATGGCGTCGCACAATGAATCAGACGCCATTTTATGCACTAAATTAATATTGATTGAGAGAGGCGGTTGAATAAAGCCGCATGTTCAGAAAGCTCGTATCCCACCTGCTGGAAATAAGCCTTAGCTGTAGGAAATTGACAATACTTGATGATTTTTACAGCGAGCACTTTGCAGTGCTCGCTGAGGAAGTTTGACGTAAATCAGGGGAACCATTGACGTTCCCCTTTTGGAATATCGCAAAATATTTTATTGAAAACTATTTTTCGACTTAGTGAGGATTACTTTCTCGCTTGTTTCAAGGTCAACCAGTATCAAGGCTTTACGCCTACTATCTAACAAAAAAATAAATCTTTTTATCTCATGAATATCTAGATCGGAAGATGTAACAAATTTCGTTGTAATTCCAGTATAGGATATATCCTTAAATAAACTACGGTCACCAGATGCGATATCGATAGATAAGATTTTGCTTGAAACGGACTCAAACACTAAGAAACGATTATTTACTGCATCTTTTACAATTCCTCCGAGGGCTGCTGTATTTCCGTCAGGCAAAATAGCACTAAATAACTCTCCGCTTCCTGTTGCGTTATCAGAATATAACTCATGTTTTCCGGTTATCGCGTTGACTCTAATGACTTGACGTAGTGTTACGTCTTCATGCTGACCACCTGATGTAATCCAATAATTGTCGCCATCTATTGCTATTCCACCAGATGAACCTTTTATCAGGGGTTGTTCACTAGCGTCGGAAATAACAGAAAATTCTTTCGAATCCAGCGAAAAACCAATTAGTCGCCCACCCCCTTCATTGTATGCATAAATTTGTTCTACTAATACCAATCGATTTCTACCATTGAATCTATCCAGAGAAAGACCGAGAAATGACTCGTTGTTGGGATTTAGGGTTATTGTGTATTGGTCAATAAAGGCTCCATCGAGTAAATTAAACTCTAGAATTTGTTCAGTTCTGCAAATGCCGTAAAGCCTAGAGTTTTGATGGTCTATGGTGAGCCCAGACAAGCGACTATTGCAAACACTTTCATGGTTGATAAACACAGTACGCTGCCCAGTAGCAATATCTACTGCCATCACTTTTCCCCTGTCAGCAACCAGTATGCGATTAAGTTCAGTGTCCAATGCACTGGAACGTGCGATTTCAAACTGACTCACCTCATCCGGAAATGCGCTGGCCACATCGGCCTGCCGAATAGTGACCTTATTAGCATCCTCGTTCGGAATCGTATTGTCGTTCTCATCTGTTGCAATCACTTTAATTTCATTTTCTGCAAGCGCAGTTAGTGGGATATCAGCCGTCCAGCTGGAAAAATCTTTTACGCCGTCTATTTCCGCTTTCGGCGTTACCTCAAACTCGGTTGATGCAATCGTTTCATCTGGAGTATCGAGCTTGAATGAACGCACCACCACTTTCACGCTGGTAATGGTGTTGTCATCGGTGGCAATGCCACGGACTTTTACCGTATTGGCTTCGCTCATGGTGTAAGGCGTAGGGAATTTGAATTCAGCGACCGGAGGCGTGGTGTCCGGGATGGTAGTGATGGAATAAGTAGCACTGACACCACCAATAGTGACGACAACCGCGTGGGTCAGATTATTACCCGTTGCAGATGTTCCTCTGAGCCTGACCGTATTGTTTGCCGACACAGTGCCAGCCGCTGAGGTAAATGTCTCCTCACTGTTAATCGCATATTCACCACCAGTGACAGTGATGGGCACGGCCGCATCAATGCCAGTGACCGTAATTGCACCGGAGGTATAAACCGTATCGAGCGCAGCATCAGTTACGGGCTCAAAACTAAAAGCCTCCGGCGTGGTATCGGCCTTGGTAGTCACACTGAAGCTCGCACTCACTCCGCCAACAGTCACCGTCGCACTGGTCGCTGTACTGTGCACCGCCGACGCGGTCAATCGCACGGCGAGTGTTTGTCCATTACTGACTTGACCATCGATCGCGGTAAACGCAGCGCCATCAATAGAATATTCCCCACCCGTAACACTCACGGTAGCGAGAGTGTTAATACCGGAAATGGTTACGACATCAGAGGGCGTTACTGCAGAGAGCTCCACGCCAGTAACAGAGTTAAAGCTAAAGCTATTGGGAATAGTATCGGGAAGCGGAACAGAAGAGACACTGCTGCTACTCGGGGCAAGGCTACTGACACCCACCGAACTGCTGATACCTGCACTGCTGGTACCAGCAGTACTGTTACTGGATCGTGAGGCCGTTGTGTTATCGCCTCCCCCACCACCTCCGCCGCAAGCGACAAGTGCAGTGAAGCCCAGGAGTAAAACGGTTCGGAAGAATGCGCGGTGCAGTGTAGCTATCGTCATGATAGTAATGATTCCTTTGCGATAAAGAGAGGAGCTATCGAATGAAGCGGTGTGTTTAAAAAGGTGCGGATTTTACCTGCTAGCAATAAGCCTTGGCTGTAGGAAATTGACTATACATGGCGCTTTTTTAGACATTTTGTGACCCGGTTTTATTTTTATTTTTAGGAGTAAAAATGATGATAATTAATGTTTTCGGCGCCAGTTTTACAGCGCTCGAACAGTTGTGATTTCTAGTGGATTTTTTTGAGATCGTGTTAATGGGTATCGTATTGCGGATTAGAATTGCGACGCGCTAAATTTGTTGGTCAGTCTATGAGCCGAAATGAAAATATATTTGGGAGCGAGATGATACACGTTGCTAACGTATATGGTTTTTGGAGATTGCCAGTTCAGCGAGCACTTTGTAGTGCTCGCTGAATTGTTTAGGACGTTTAGCTATCAGCGGTTATTTTTTGATTTTGAAAGGATTACTTTTGCGCCTGTTTCAGTATCAACTATGATAATAGATTTCCGTCGCTCGTCAGCAATATAAAGATGCCCTTTAACTCCATCGGTATCCATATCAATAGATCCAACTTCGTTTCTAACAATACCCTGTTGATTGAAAGAAATATCACTGAATATTTTTCGATTCATCGTTTCTTGGTCGAGAGTAAATATTCTGCTGGACCAATACTCAAATACGAAAAATTTGTTTGCATTTGGATCTTTAACCATAGTTGATAATACTGGCATATCCCGAAAGCCAACTCCTCCGTAAAGATCTCCGGTACCGATGGTATTATCGGACAATATTTTTCGAGTGCCATCCAATGCACTCACACTAATGATCTGGCCACCGAAATCACTATTGAGATCGCTACCAGGCACTAAATAATTGTCTCCATCCAATAGAATAGATTCGCTAACCTGAAAAGACGGCAGTTGATCTACAGCAGATATAGTAGAAAATATTTTAGTGTCCAACGCAAACGAAATTATTTTTCCTGATGCTTCAGATTCTCTACGTTCTAATAATACTAATCGGTTTCGACCATTGTTTCTGTCAAGCACAATGGCTGGTATTGTGGTAACAGAACCTTCAACCCTATAAGTACCAATTAAACTACCATCACTTAAATTGAACTCATATAAATTACCACTACACGCACCAAAGATATGTTTACTTAAGGGATCAATTGTTAATCCAAACAGGCTGCAGTCAGGGGATGTAAAAGCAATTGATCTACGCCCTGTTGCTAAATCAACGGCTATGACATTTTGATCGCCACCATAGGATGACGCAACAAGCACTCGATTACGTCCATCATAAGTGTCAAAAACAAGACTCACCGCATAATCAAACTGATTCACCTCATCCGGGAATGCACTCAAGACATCGGCCTGCCGAATAGTGACCTTATTAGCATCCTCGTTCGGAGTCGTATTGTCGTTCTCATCTGTTGCAATCACTTTAATTTCATTTTCTGCAAGCGCAGTTAGTGGGATATCAGCCGTCCAGCTGGAAAAATCTTTTACGCCGTCTATTTCCGCTTTCGGCGTTACCTCAAACTCGGTTGATGCAATCGTTTCATCTGGAGTATCGAGCTTGAATGAACGCACCACCACTTTCACGCTGGTAATGGTGTTGTCATCGGTGGCAATGCCACGGACTTTTACCGTATTGGCTTCGCTCATGGTGTAAGGCGTAGGGAATTTGAATTCAGCGACCGGAGGCGTGGTGTCCGGGATGGTAGTGATGGAATAAGTAGCACTGACACCACCAATAGTGACGACAACCGCGTGGGTCAGATTATTACCCGTTGCAGATGTTCCTCTGAGCCTGACCGTATTGTTTGCCGACACAGTGCCAGCCGCTGAGGTAAATGTCTCCTCACTGTTAATCGCATATTCACCACCAGTGACAGTGATGGGCACGGCCGCATCAATGCCAGTGACCGTAATTGCACCGGAGGTATAAACCGTATCGAGCGCAGCATCAGTTACGGGCTCAAAACTAAAAGCCTCCGGCGTGGTATCGGCCTTGGTAGTCACACTGAAGCTCGCACTCACTCCGCCAACAGTCACCGTCGCACTGGTCGCTGTACTGTGCACCGCCGACGCGGTCAATCGCACGGCGAGTGTTTGTCCATTACTGACTTGACCATCGATCGCGGTAAACGCAGCGCCATCAATAGAATATTCCCCACCCGTAACACTCACGGTAGCGAGAGTGTTAATACCGGAAATGGTTACGACATCAGAGGGCGTTACTGCAGAGAGCTCCACGCCAGTAACAGAGTTAAAGCTAAAGCTATTGGGAATAGTATCGGGAAGCGGAACAGAAGAGACACTGCTGCTACTCGGGGCAAGGCTACTGACACCCACCGAACTGCTGATACCTGCACTGCTGGTACCAGCAGTACTGTTACTGGATCGTGAGGCCGTTGTGTTATCGCCTCCCCCACCACCTCCGCCGCAAGCGACAAGTGCAGTGAAGCCCAGGAGTAAAACGGTTCGGAAGAATGCGCGGTGCAGTGTAGCTATCGTCATGATAGTAATGATTCCTTTGCGATAAAGAGAGGAGCTGTCGAATGAAGCGGTGTGTTCAAAAGGCGCGGATTATGACAGTGATCACAATTTAAAAGTGTGAAGGCATTAGAAAAAACAGATCAAAATGCTTTTTTAGTTATTAGATGTAACGCTTTAGCGTTTGTTGATTCCACAGACCCCAAGTTCACTTTTAGGTTTGTGCTGTGGTCAATTGGGGCGAAGTGGGTAAAAGCTGTGTGTAAACGCGTAGCGTTTTCCATAGCTTTTGCCCGCGCTGCGTAGCATCGTCCCAATTGTCCATCAGCGGAGCAAAGCCCAGCTTTTTAGTTACTTAGCTAGTTAATATATTTAAAGTTATTAATAGTTATTAAATAGTTACATTTCACCAAAGCCTTACTATTGGCGGTTTTGATAGCCCATAGGGTGTTCAAAATCACGATTACCCGTGGTTAAAAGCACGTACTTTTGTGGTTAAAGACCCGAATAAACTGTGTTTAAAAACACGTTGCTTTTGTGGTCAAAAACACGTTGCTATTCACAATTCCCACTACTTGGTTGTCACTTTTGCTTTGCTTCTAGTCGCTCAGATTGCGTGGTTAAAATCACGAACTCCTATTAATCAAAAACATACTGTATGTTTTTTTTGATTCAGAGATTTATTGCTCCTTTTTTAATCGCCTTTGTACTTTTTGCCTGTGTTCATACTTTCGTTGCGCTACTTGGTGTGGTTAAAACCACGATGCCAGTATTTTAATTGTGGTTAAAAACACGAGGCAAAGTTCAGTATGTATTGGCGTTATGGATTGTTTTCTGGATGCAGCGTCTGGCTCTGATTCCGCAGATAGGCATCTTTATCATGGTAAACCTGAACCTTTTCGATAGTTCCTGTTTCTTTGGCTGTTTTATATTCGATGTAATAGTCTGGAATAGCTTGTTCTTTTACCAATTCCTTGATTTTTCGACGAAATTCACGAAGCTCTGATTTGACTCCAAATTTGGAGTAAAGATTTTCAAGCCCTATTTCCCAATAGGTTTGATTGCCGCAATGTTTTCGACAGAGTTCATACATGCGTCGGTCATAGGGCGAACGCAATCTGAAATAGTCACGGTTGTAAGTCAGAATTCGATGGTTGGTAATGGAGGCGAACAGGTGTTCCGACAGCACAACTTCAACATAATCCAGTCGTCCATTTTTGTCGGTAACGGCATTACCTGAATCGATTAAACCAAACACTTCGCCTTTTTTATTTTCCTGATTTCCGATATTGCTCTTGAAAGTAGTGCCACGCAGACGCGCAAGTGTATCGGTAATGGCAGCATAGGAGCGCCCGTCGGTGTTGCGATTCGTGCTCACCAGATAATCGTAGGCAGTAATTTTGAGCCGTCGGCTGATGCTTTTGCCCCGATTAAGAGCCTCGGCAATCTGACCAAAACAATAAAGCAACAGGTCCTTGTCATGAATTGTGGCTCTACCATTTACCGAGGGGATAATCTCTAGCCAATTACCGTTTGGATTCTCGTAGCGAAAAATCTCGGTGTCCGGTTTGGAGCTGATTGCAAAAATCGGATACTCCATGGAATGCAGGTCACCCTTAGGGGCGATATCGATGATGTCGGCGACAAAGAGGTCTAGCTGGTCGGTTTTCTCGATCTTCTGTGACATTTTAATCCCCCTCGCCCATGGTCACCGGGAGGCGTGTCTCCTTGGGAGACAGTTGACGCCCTGCTCTTGCGAGCAAGTTTTGGGTGATTGCTGTGCGGATAACTGCGCTGCGGTCTTTACGTATTGCCTCTTCCTGCTGGACGCGCTCCAATACTGCATTGATCTGGTTATCCAGGTTATTGCTGAGTGTAACGGGAATGGATTCAGTGGATCCCGGAACAATAAATTCTTCGGCGATCAAGTTGGGGGCATCTGAGCGTTGGAGAAAAGAAAGCGTGATATCTTCAATCCACTTTGATCGTTGCTTGCGGTTATAGCCGCTTTGTTCCATAGTTTCATCTATTTTGGCCAGCATGGTTTTGGGAACTCTAATGCTGGAACGAGCACTATTGTCACCCGCTTTGGGCAGGGAAAACTTAGCCATTAGCTGAACTCCCGAGTCCATCGATGAGTATGGCCAATGCCTCATTTATTCCTGCAGGGCTCTTTAAATCAATTTGTTTAATGGCGGATTCCATTTTTAGCTGTTTTGCTGCGGCTTTTAACAAAGTGGCAAAAGCCTGGCTTTGGGATTTATCGCTAAATTTTACGCTTGCTTTCGGGGGAGCAATTGATGGTGCACCTGACAACTTTTTCTGTAGTTGTTCCGATGATAACTGCGCAAGCGCCGCCGCTGATTTAAGATCCCCTACCCTACCGGTTTTGATGGCATCCAATAGCAATGGTGAAGGGTAGCGCAGCACGACTAGGTAACGCTGGCTTTCAGCGCGACTGCGCCCCAAAATTTTACTCAGTTTGGTAACTGATGTTGCGGCTATGCCCGCCTCTGATTCGAGCAACTTTTTGACATGCTCAACCCGTTCCCAGAGCGACATATCGACCCGGTGAACGTTTTCTTCCCATTGTAAGGTGTCAATTTCGGCGCGGCTGTAGTGCTGCTCGAGAATACGGGCAGCGATATGCGATTCACCCAGCAGGATATGTGCAAGCAGCCGACGTTCGCCAGCGATTAAATGAAAGGTGCTTTCATCGCGCCAAACCACGATGGGGTGTAATAAGCGGTCAGCAGATTTCAAGGCGGCAGCAAAACTAACCAGTGATTCCAGATCGCCGACCGCTTTACCTGTCAGCCCTTCGCCCTGACCTACCCTTGCCACATAGTCTTCGATCCAATCAGTAGCATCTTCCACTTGCAGCAGTTTTGCATCCAATGGATAGTTTTGTGCGATGGCGCTGACTTGAGCTTGGCTCAGGGCAAGTTTGCGCGGGTTTTGTGGATCACACTGAACATAATTAACCGGGATTGTTTTGGCCATTATGGCTTTGATATTGGCCGCTGTTGCTACTTGTGCAGCTACAGAACCCGCCCATTTTTCGCCAGTTGATTCTGACTGGTCGATTTTGCCGGTGCCGACGCGGTTGGTGTTGGATGAGCCAAATTTACGAGCCATGATAAATTCTCCTATGGTGTCTCCTCGGGAGACAGACAGTCCGTGTTTGCGTGACTGATCGAAATTTACAAGTAATTAATGGTCAAAAACCCGCTTGATAGTGAACTCGCCGACTGATGAACTCTGTTTGTGAGCGACATGCTGGGCGGATATTTGAAAAATACTGCGCGGTGAAATACCTTTAAGGTCGCGCTCCGGGAAGGCGGTAGATTGTGGGAGGTAGACCTCTGAGGGGAACATGATACCGCCCAGTTCACGATGTAACATTTCGAGTGTACTGCGGTGAATATTGGTATTGCTGCGAACTTTATTTGGGCACAAACCGATCAGGTTAAGTTGATGGTCTTCGCTGCGCGAAAAGTTTTCCGACTGAATAACCTGCAGCATTGCGTTAATACCTTGCAGGCTTTTTTCTTCGGGTTCAAACGGAATAATTGCATGGGTCGCGGCACGGACTGCCGAGCGGAAGATTGGATTGCGGCTTGGGCCAGTGTCTAAAATGATTAGATCGTAGGTTTCGGCCACATCTTCCATATGCAAAAATTCACCGAGCCGATCGATAATCAAGGATGCAATTTTACCGGAAGAGTTATCGTACTCACTATTGATTCGCTCAAGCAGGGCAGGGTGGCCCACCATAATGTCGACACTGTGTTTAAATCCATTGTCCGCGCGAATATAGGTAGAGTGCGGCAGTACGGCTTTGCCAAAGAAGATATCAGCAATATTGGAGCGCGAGTCTAAATCAGGATCGCCATCATAATCCGGGTGTAGGGGTGGCAACTGTCCGCCGGTTGCTTGTGGCGCTGTTTCCATTCCCACCCAGTAGTCAGATGAGTTGCATTGCATATCCAAATCAACTACCAGTACATTTTTACCGGCCACTATGGCGGCGTATTCGGCTATTACACTGGCCACCGTTGTTTTACCAACGCCACCCTTTTGATTGAGCACAGCCAGAACTTTGCTTTTATAAGTAAACATTTCAATCCCCTGAAAATAACATACAGCGTATAATATACATGTGTTATTTTCTTGAGCAAGTGCCTTGAGGGGTGTTAACCATAACAATCGCAAAATCGACCCCTATCAAGGGTTTCCTGTGCGGCAAAAGGGCAGGGGATGCTAAAAATCTTCCTCTGCTTTAAAACCCAGTGTAGTGGCGAGATGATCCAGATCTTCCAGAGTAAAAAAATCCAAACAGAGCGAACCGGATTTTTTGGCATTGTTGTAGCGGATCTTAACGGGGCGACCCAATACTTCCGCCATTCGTTCCTGATAGCGTTTGATATCCGCATTTCGTTGTTCGGTTTCACCTTGGGCTATAGCTTCAAACTGATGAACGGGGGTTTTTTGCGCCAGTAGTTTACGCAACATCCTCTCGCGCTCTTGCTGGGGTAGCTTAGCCACAGCTCTGACGTGGCCCAGGGTGATACAGGCGGGATTTTTATGCCACAGCGCCAGTTCCGTTTCAGTGAGCGACAGTCCCGCCCGTTTCAGATGGGTAACGGTATAAACCTTATCGATATTGAGCGCAGCGCGGATTTCGCGGTTGGATAGGCCTGCCTTGCTCAAAAAGGCAACCACACAGGCTTTGGCTGCATCACTACAGGCGGGATTTTTCTGATAAAAATCAACGGCGTCCCGTTTATCCAAAAGGTAGGGCAAATATTCCATTGTGGATTCCTTTTTAGTCATGTGACTAAATTGTGATAGAGGAGCTGATATTCTCACCTATTTTTAGTCGCGTGACTAAAAATAGGTGAGAATTAACGTTAATCAAACGTCGATGAGGGCTCTTTATATTTCCATATCGAGTAACAAAACCGTTTTTGTGATCAATTTGTTCAATCTGCAATCAGTATTGGCTTCTATTATTACTTTCAACACAGCTATTTCTCATCTAAAGCTGTATCGGCTCAATCACAGCTTTGAGGTGTGATGATGCAAAAAACTATCCTTGATCATTGGACCGACGTTGTTCATGGCTTATCAAATCGGGATAAAGTTGACCCAGTTGATATTCACCCGGTGCATGCTTGTGTCATCGCAGGTGTACCACATTACATTCACTCTCCGGCACTAGCCCATACACATCCTGACTACTTTAATCGCTTGAAGAACTATGCCGAGCGACAAGGCATTTATTTAAAGGCCGATAGGCGTGCGCCACAAAGCGCGACGGATGATTGCAGGCGCAAAAAATTTCTCTCGATTGTTTTTTTAGTAATGAGTATGTCCGCGATGGAGATTGTAGCGGAGGAGGCAGAGCTAAGCCTGAATCTGATTGCTCCAGAATATGCAGGGTCGGACTTTTTGCAACAAGAAAAGGCTGTTTTACCGCTCACTAAAATGTTTGGGCAACCTCAGGATTCTTTGGTGAGTAAAGCCGTGGCGCAAATTCTTCTTAATCATATGGATGACATTGCCCGTTATCCTCCTGGAATATTGGATGATATCCATGAATTAGCGGCTTACTACGCGCAGTATCCGGCTGCAGTGCAGCTGATACAGTCAATTGCCGCAACTGAATGGACACTCAAATATCTACCCCATACCTTCCAAACAAATGTTAAAGGTACCCGTATGGATATAACCAAGGTGGACGTTTTTTTTGATCCGCGATCCGGTGCCAAGTTAAAGTTCTACGACAAGTGTGACGAACAAAAACCCTTTTGCATCGCCTCACCCGCCGACGCCTTATTGCATGAGTTGCTGCACGTGCAGACAATTACTATCGATAAACATGCATTCATAGGGCAGGGCGGTTTGGACCCCTGGCGCTACCCTGCAGAACACGAACGCCTCACCATCGATAAAGAAAATGCCCTTTATCGCGCTATGACCTTGGTTGACAAGCGGCCTCGCCCATTGCGCAGCGAGCACAATGGGCGTCATGTTCTGGTGTCTTGTGCGACTTGTTTTGAATAGTGACGATCTCCTGTTCAGTTATTAACCAATTTGTTTTGTGAGTTGCTGCGAAGTTAATAGGCGTAAAGCTATGCAATATAAAAGTTGAACTTTAATTTTGCATAATTTAATCTGTGCAGATGATTAAACGACATATAGAACAAGAATTTCTTCAACTGTTGAGTGAGTACCCCATAGTCACCCTACTGGGGCCACGTCAGGCGGGTAAAACCACACTCGCACGCCAGGCGCTTCCTGATTACGCCTATGTAAATCTGGAGCAACCAGAAACCCGTGAATTCGCCCAACATGACCCGAAAGCGTTTTTGGCGCAATTCACTGGCAAGGTTATTTTTGATGAAATCCAGCGAGTGCCGGATCTTCTTAGCTATTTGCAAGTCGCTGTGGATTCGGGAGCAGAAAATGGCCGCTACGTGTTAACCGGTTCCCATCAGTTAGCTCTGCGCGAGGCCATAGTCCAGTCTTTGGCGGGGCGTACGGCAGTACTTCACTTGCTGCCTTTCTCCATCGCCGAATTGGTAGAAAATCAATTGGGTTTTAGCCATGCGGAAGATTATATCTACAACGGGTTTCTACCGCGGATCTATGATCAGCATCAGCGACCGACACCTGCCTATTCAAATTACTATCAGACCTATGTCGAGCGCGATGTCCGCCAACTCATCAACCTGAAAGATGTTGCGCAGTTTCAGAAATTTATGAAATTAGTTGCCGGCAGGGTAGGGCAGTTGATGGATTATTCATCGCTTGCTGGCGATGTGGGCGTGAGTGCGACAACCATAAAATATTGGTTATCCATTCTCGAGGCTTCTTTTATTGTCTATAAGCTTTCCCCATATTATGAAAATTTCGGTAAGCGAGTGATCAAATCACCCAAGTATTACTTTGTTGACACAGGGCTACTGTGTTTTCTCTTGGGCATAGAAAACACAACGCAGGTTGCGCGGGACCCTTTGATTGGGCAATTATTTGAAAATCTTGTTGTGTTGGACTTTGTTAAAAATCGATACAACCGCGGTAAGTTGGATAATCTCTATTTCTTCCGCGACAGCAATGGGTTGGAGGCTGACTTGCTTTTCCAGCAAGGTAGGCAGTTAACACCTATAGAAATAAAATCCAGTTCGACCTATAAACCGGAACTTCTGAAAGGGCTTAAACGAATCATTGAGCTGTCGCCGCAAATGGCTAGCGGCTATTTAATTTATGCAGGAGCGGCGATGAGTTTCAGTAATGGTATTAATGCCATAGGTTTTGATCAGTTAGCTGCCACATTTGACCGCTGAATTTCTTCCAAATTTTTATTCGGTTTTATTGCCAATCAGAAGCTAATTGGGGTTCGTATAAATCCCCTAGCAAGTCATGTAATACCAGTTTTGGATTTGCGACTTTCTTGTTCTGGCTTTCTTTCCATGGAACCACATATAAAATCTTGGGCAGTTCCTCATTGCCTTCGGCTATTCCAGTTTCGCTATCAATTTCATTGTTGGCCAATACCGAGAGCGAAATGCCAAAGCAAACTATTAACAATCTATGCCATTTCATAATCAGTTTCTCCTGCTCAGTGTATCTTTTAGTTCTTCTGTCCACGCTTCGGTTTTCTCATCCTTTTGGTTTAAGAGTGAAAGGTAATGTTCATAGTGCGGAATTGCCTTGGCGATATCCTGATAATAAAGGTCGTAGAGTAAGGCCAGGTTGTAGTGGACATTAGCGTTATTGGCATCGAGTTTTAACGCAGTCAAATAATGTTGCTCAGCTTCTTTATAGCGTCCATCATCAATGCAGATGAGCGCTTGAATATTACTGATATCGGCAGATTCTGATTGAAGCATGTGTGCCTGTCCTATCGCACGTTTTGCTTCATTAATGTGTTTTAGCGAGTATTCTGCAATTGCCAAGTTAACCCAGGCATCAAGGTAGCCTGGGTTTTTTTCAGTAACCCTTGTGAGTGATACTGCAGCTTCTTTGGCATTACCGGCGGTTAATGCTGCAATAGCATTGGTATATAAGGGGATATCTTTCTCAGCCAGCGGCGCTGCTATTATGGATACCACTGGCGTCTCCGCTGGGGCTCCAGATTTTGTTGTACAAGCATTCAACAGCAGTCCGATTATCAACAGCCCAGTTATTTTATGAATATTTAATTCGGGTAAAAATTTCATCACGGCTCCATTCAGCTGTGTTTACTCAAAAAGATAAAATTATTTATAGTCAGTTAGCTGTGCTACTAAAAACATGAAATTTTCCATGGCGCTGATAGCGCGATGGGAAAAGTGTTTGTAATTCGATATGGCTTTGTTTGATCCAGGAACTGTGTGTTCCATCGGCTGTCCTTGCCATATTTATTTCATAGAATTCGATAGCTTTTTCTTCAAAAGGAAATGCTTGATCCTCAATAAGAATGTTATATTGCTCAAGCTCATCATCTGAAAGATTCTTCGGCCGTTCTGAATTAAGAAGCGACTTCGAAAATTCCTGATATATTTTTCCTATAGAATAGGTTGCTTCTATAGTCACCTCAGCAATGTTATATGACGATGCCTGACCAAAAAGAGAAATAGATTCCTGCATAAATTTTTTCTTCTCTCTTAAGTTTTTGGCCAATGGCTCTACAAGATTTTTCTTTTCAAATTTATCTTTTTGATATTTTGCCAAGGCTAAAGCCGCCGTAGCGGCAATATAATTTGTGCGATCATTTTTATAACTTTGTACTGTCTTTTGGTCAGCATTAATAATGTGGCGTTGCCAAAATTCGGCTTTTTCAAGATCGTTTTTTTGTAAATAAAGTGAAGATAGCTTATCCATAGACTCCAAATACTGAGCATAAGGCGTCGGATAATTATTCGCATAACTGGTGTAAGCCCGAATTGCGTCGGAGGGTTTATTTTTTGATTCATACAATGCGGCTGCTTTCCATAAAGCAGCCATTTTTATATTTTGATCATTGTCTTGAGTCGATATTTTTTCAAATACAACGGCTGCTCTATCTTCCTGCCCCAGTTTTATATAGGCATTTGAGAGTTCCCGCGTTGCATCCTGATACAAGCGGTGATTGGGGAATTGTTGTTGAAATAGTTCAATATTAGCTACTGCCAGATTCCAACGTTCATGCGCTATAGCAAGGTTAATAGCGGCAAAGAGCGAGTCAGGTGCAATGGTGGCAGTATTAGCTTGTTTGACTACGCGAGCATAATTGGCAATCGCAGAGTCAATCTTGTCGAGTTGTAAATCAGCCTGACCTTGTTCATATATTGCCAGCGCCAAGCCATTACTAAAGCGGATTTTATCGGTATTATTATTTTCGGTAGATAGGAGATATGAGAAAACTTTTTCTGCTTTTTCCGGATTCTTGATCTTTAAGAAGGACAATCCTCGAATATAATCCGCTTCTTTGCGAATATTTTCCGCGGCACTTCGTGCAATGCTCTCGGAAAACGTAATCGCTTCTGCGTAACGTTTATTTTTATACGCAAGTTCCACAGCGTATAGGCTCGCCTGTTGGTAGCGTTTTTCATCTTGATATAATTGCGTTGAACGCAAAGAGTAGGTTAGGTGTCGGTCAAGCCATGCGGAATTTTCAGGATAAGATTTGTGTAGTTTATCGGTGAGCTCAATCGTGGCATAAGCTGCCTCCTTGTCCAGTACAATATCGCCATCATAGGCTGCTTTTTCAAAATAACTGAGAGCTTGCTCATTCATATTTTGAGTAACAAGCAATTCTGCATATGCGGTGTAAACCTTATCTTGCCTTGCATAGGATGAATATTGGTTTAGGTAGCGCTGATACCATTGATTAGCGGCAACAAAATTTCCAGTTTTTCGGGTTTTTCGATATTCCTGTTGTTGTGCATCAGCAACCAGCAAAATATTATCGCGCATGGATTTTTTAATAACATCGTAAGCTGAAGAGTATTTTTTTCCTTCCCAATAAGGGCTATTCGTATTAAAGCGAATATAAAAAGCCTCCATCGCTGCTGCAAACTCGTCATTCAGTCCGGCCTTTTTAAGGACTTGTAGCTGTTGTAAATAAGCCTCTGGAATTCGTTCTGAATCGGAGTTGCCCGCAATAAAATTATTGAGAATGATACTAGCATCTGCGTATCGTTGTTGTGCCAGGTAGATAGAACTAATAACCTGATGGGTGTGATAGAGGTAATCACTATCGGTTGGTGTATTAAAATAATTTTTAAGCAGATCGGTGCTTTCAAGGTTTATTGCCGCGAGAGCAAGTGCTCTGAAGTATTCATCAAAATCACCCAGATCATTTCCTGTCAGGGTCTGATAATTACCGAATTTCCTATGTTTAATTGCGGCTACATAATCCTCTACTGCTTCAGTAAAAAGACCTTGTTTATAACGGGACCAACCTCGTTTTAGCAGTGAACGCTCATAAAATTCGTTGCCACCGGCAGTAAATATCACCTCTGAGTATGAACTTTCAGCCGTTAAGTAATCCCCCAAAACAAAAGCGTTTTCAGCCAAACGAAACTGGGCTTCTGCATAGTAAACTGATTGTGGAAATTGTGTGGTGAGCTGAGTTAGCGTATTCAGCGATTGATCTTGAAGATTCAATTTTTCATAATTTTGAGATAATTGATAAAGAATTCTATCGTTATCTTTTGCATTGGGATATTCATTTATTGCTGCTGAAAGCAGATCTATTGTGCGTAAAATAGATTTCTTATAGCCTTCACTTTGATCAATGCTGACATCAGTATTTGTACTTTCATCATCCAGTTTGTTTAATTCTGCCATTTCCAGCTCCGCCAAACGGCTTATAGCCGCCCGGCGTCCTTTTTCATCAACGGAAGCAGATTTTAAGTAATCACTATAAGCCTTTTTAATTTCACTCTCATTTTTAGCCTTAATGAATACTGGTGCCACATCTTCATCAGATGACTGGATATCTATATCGCGCAACGTGACTTCTTGTTGTTCCGTCGTGCTACAGCCCATTAACAACAATAAAAATAAAAGTGGTATAGGATGAATGGGTGAATGCATGGGACTATTTACCATCATAAATTGTTGCCAACCCAAATTTTGATTGGCTTAGATAACTAGCGATTGATTCTTGTTCTGATCGTAGAATTGTTTTTGCAAGATTTACATATTCTTTTTCGAGAAGTATTTTTGTATTCGTTAACTGAGTCTTTGTGATACTTGATACCGGATAGTTCAATAGATCAGCAATAATATTAATTTTTTCTACGAAATGACGTAGTTGCTTATCATTCCGCGACTCTGGACGTATGAAAATACTATTGATTATTTGTAGCGAAATTCTCTGTTCATTCAGGTTAGATATCGTATTAGTTTGTTGGTTGTGTAAGTCTGAATAATAGACAACCGCCTCCTGGTAAGCCGCCAGCGCATCATCGTATTGCCCAAGTTGGCGCAACGTAAAAGCATTTAATAAATATGATTCAGCTACTGAAATATCTTTTTCTTCTTTTGTTCGTAGATGTTTGAAAGCACTTAATGCCCCTATAAAGTCCTCTTGGTGTAATGCTGCCATTCCCAACCCAAGCAAAGCGCGATTTGTATAATCACTTTTAAGTGATACGTTGCGAAAACTTTCTCGTGCATCACGATAAAAGCCAAATTGAATTTGAGAAAAACCGAGTAGGGTATGCAGCCGATAATCAAGCTCATCTTTTTTAGAGCTATTTTTCTTTATTGCATTATTAATTGCCATGTGCGCATCAGTCCACCAATCCTGACGGATATTAGCAGTGGCAAGATTAAGTTGAGCCAACCTATAATGAACAGAATCAGCTTTTATTTTTTCATAATAGCTCATAGCTTCACGATGTCTTTTTTGTTGCTGTAAAGCGCTACCAATTAATAAATTGGCCTCTGCTGCATTGTCCTTGGTAAGACTTTCGATAACCCCAGAATCTCTAAGTCTTGTGATTACATTGGCCCATTGGCCTTGATCTGCGTGATATTTGGCAAGTTCAAAAGTGATTCTTGCTTCACTAAATATGTCACCTTGATTTTTTGCTGTTTTTAACAGAGTTTCAGCAATTGCGATGTTGTGAAGTGACAAAGCCAGAGCGGCAATTTTCTGTATTTGCGGCAAATGTATTTGCCGGGCAATTGCTGGCATATTGCCCAGGATTGTTGCAATTGCAGTTATAGAATCCTTAGATAGTATTGCTACTTCAGATGTTTTTATAATCTGTTCCAAATCTGCTGTGATAATCCCTATTTTTTTGTCGCGCGCAATATCTTGATACGCGGCGGCGGTGGCAGTAGAGAAGAGCATATCAGTAGGAGGGAATGGCACATTACTGCTATAGGAATACTGTGCAAAAAATAACATAAGCAGCAACAGCTGCTTATGTTTGGCACGTATCGCCAGTGCGATCACCGGGAAGTATTGGGCAATTTTATATAAAGCAGTCATTGGTTATCACAAATGGTGGTGACATTAAGTAAATATATGCGTGGGATTTAATTTTTATTAATTAAATCGCGGACGACACGCATAGCTTCATCAGCCATCCGAGCCAGCAAGCGCTGTAGAACCTGCCGCATAAAAGCTTGGGTCAGCTCCTTCGCTTTTTTAGCGAGGCGCATCCCCAGTGCTTGCATAATCTTCCGCATTAAACACACTACCCATTCTCCAGCAGCAACAGACAAGTCTATGCCCTTGCGTAGGAGCCAGGCAATTTTATCGGCAAGAGTTAATACTCCTATAAACGGGGATTGTAACGATACAATTGCTTCTCCAACAAACTTGCGCAGCACCAGCATAAGGCCCGCATTAATCCATTCCCAGATTTTGGCGCTCATCGGATTGACCGATTTTTCTGACTTCAGCCAACGCTCTACCGAGCGGTCATCGATATCCTTTTTAGCAATAACTCCCAAGCTCTCCCAACTGTTAGTGCCTATGGAGTTGATATAGTTTTGCATTTTATGTGCGGCAAGTGAAATCAGGGAGCTACTAGGTAATTGATAACCGATATCCCAAAATGGTGGGTGCGCAAACGGGAATACCGGGATCATAGGGACTACATCAGTGGCGTGATAGACGCGGTAAATATTGTGGGCTTTTATTTTAGTAGTAAGTCGGTCCGCAAAGAACTCCAAACCAGCTTTAGGCGCGGCTATGGTATAGAGTTTTACATTGCGGCCTTTTGAACTGACCCAGTCGGCAGCGAGTGTAGCAATGGCACCACCCAGACTATGACCAATGCAATGAACTGTACCTTGGGCATCCTGGTGACTAGCCAAAAATTCTTCAATGCTGCTTTTCATGCTGCAAAAAATAGAATTAAACCCGATATGCACAGGTAATCCGGTCTGCGATCTTGCTACACCAATACGCGCATTACTAATCCAATCCGCACCTATATTGGCAGTAGTGGAACCGCGAAATATTAAAAACAGATCTTTCTCGTAACCTTTGCCGCCACACACACACATTCCAAAACCATCTTTGGTGTTGATAAGACGGGAACCGACTTCGGCTTTTAGGTGTAAGGAATTACCTGGTTTTTGTGAAAATTCTGGTCGGGTTAAAAAAGCAGTTACTGCGGCAGCTAGTTTTGATTGAACACGGTATATATCTTGAGCAAGTTCAGCGACCGTTTTGGGTGATAATACACTCATGATTAATCTCCTTGTTTGACGATAGAATCCCACTTACATGAGGTAGTAAATAACGCATTAAATTCATTTATCCTTACTGATTCATCAGTAATTTCACATCGCATGTTTTGTAGATAACCACCTAGCCCGCTGTATTTATCAAAATCTGACGAACCTTTGTACCAAATAAAATATTCTGTATCATAAAAAGTAACACTAAGTTGCTGGGCAATGACAAACTCTCCCAGCATAGGGATTCTTAACTTATCTTTTTTGATTGGCAAATCAAAATCACCATTTTCATTTGCATAAAAAACTTCCTTTTCTCCATCTTCATCCTTCCATATTATGTGTCGTACAATTTTTGCGCCCGCAGCGGGTTTACCTTGATAAGTCAGTTTACCCTGCATATACGGGAATAATACAACCTCAGTACCAAAAAGAGACATAGCAACTCCGCTCATCGAATAGAATAAAGAAAAAACTATAAACAAATAAATGACTATGCTTCTCTTAAAATAAAAAAATTTACTGGTGTTTAACATTTATTTTCCTGATTGTAAGAATCATAATCACGCTATCAGCAGAAATAGCTGACGATGTTATGGTTTATAAAATCTTGTAATTAAATTGCCCTTCCTCGGTAACCCCCACATGAATGCTATTAATAGTTTCACCGTTGGCCATTTTTCCAAGGCACTCAGCAGCCAGCGCAGGTAGTAAAGTGCGGGTGAGAATATTTTCAATATTACGTGCCCCTGTATCGACTTCCTGACTGCGTGCCAATATATGAAGTAATACATCCTCGTCATAAGTGAGTGCAGCGTTGTAATGACCTTTAACCCGTTTTTTAATACGATTCATGTTAATCACACAAATCTTCATCAGGTCATCATCGCCGAGTGGGTAGTAAGGAATGACGGTCGTACGCCCAAGGAAGGCGGGTTTGAAATAGCGCAGCAGTTGCGGACGGAAGTTATCCAATAACACTTCTGGATCCGGGCGCTCTTCTTGTGCGACGCACATTGCTCGAATATGTTCTTCACCCGCATTGGACGTCATAATAATCACTGTATTGCGAAAATCAATATCACGACCTTCGCCATCCTTAATCGTGCCCTTATCAAACAAGTTGTAAAAAATATCCTGTACACCAGGATGAGCTTTTTCCATTTCATCAAGCAAAATTACACTATAAGGTTTGCGTCTGACCGCCTCAGTCAAAACACCACCCTCACCATAGCCTACATATCCCGGCGGTGAGCCTAACAGCATGGATACTTTATGTTCCTCTTTAAATTCAGACATATTGATGACGGTAATATTTTGTTCACCACCATAGAGAATATCTGTTAATGCGAGTGCTGTTTCTGTTTTTCCTACCCCACTTGAGCCGACCATAAAAAATACACCGATAGGTTTGCGTGGGTCAGTTAAGCCGGCGCGCGATGTACGAATGCTTTGTGCAATTGCTTCCAAGGCGTGAGGCTGGCCGATAACTCGCTCTCCTAGCGCGCTCTGTAAATCTAAAATAGCTTTAATTTCATTTGATACCATCTTTCCTACGGGGATACCGGTCCAGTTTGCAACCACTTCGGCGATGGCTTGGCTATCTACATTGACTTTAATTAGCGGAGCTTCACCTTGTAATACAGCAAGTTCTTCACGTAAATTATTCAGCTGTGTACGCAGTGCAGTTAACTCATGGTTATTAAGGACGTTTTCGGCTGCATTATTTTTGCGGTTATGAAAATCATCTTCTATTTGTTTTTGTAAGTTTTGAATTGTTTTTACTTTTTCCAGTTCCAGTTGCCATTGTCCCTCTTGATCATGTAGTTGCATCTGCAATTGTTGTTTTTCTGTTTCAAGTTGCGCTAAACGTTCGGTAGCGTTTCCATGGGATGCGTTTTCTCTACCAAGAGATTCAATTGTTGCATTGCATTGAATAATTTGACGGCGAGTGTCTTCAATTGCTGCGGGTGTGGAGCTTTGGCTGAGTGCGACGCGCGCGCACGCCGTGTCAAGTAGGCTTACTGATTTGTCGGGTAATTGGCGTGCAGTAATATAACGACTTGAAAGGCGTACCGAGTCCACAATCGCTTCATCCATAATTCTTACGCGATGATGATTTTGTAACATATCAGAGATAGCACGCATCATATTGATAGCCTTTTCTTCATCAGGCTCTTCGATTTTTACGACCTGAAAACGACGCGTTAGCGCAGGATCGCGTTCAAAATATTTTTTATATTCTGCCCATGTTGTGGCAGCAATGGTGCGTAGTTCTCCCCGTGCTAATGCTGGTTTGAGAAGATTTGCAGCATCACCTTGTCCCTCTTTCCCTCCCGCGCCAATTAATGTATGCGCTTCATCAATAAACATAATAATCGGTTCAGATGATGCTTTGACTTCAGCAATGACTGACTTTAAACGGTTTTCAAATTCACCCTTTACGCTTGCACCAGCTTGCAATAACCCTAAATCCAAACTGCGGATGGTGACATTTTTTAATTGTTCAGGAACATCACCTGATGCAATACGCAATGCAAAGCCTTCAACAACGGCTGTTTTACCTACGCCAGCTTCTCCCGTAAGAATAGGATTGTTTTGGCGGCGACGAATAAGAATATCAATAATTTGACGAACCTCATCATCTCGCCCTAATACGGCATCAATTTTTCCCTTCTTGGCAGCCTCAGTGAGATTAACTGTAAATCTATCGAGTGATGGTGTTTTGCTTGGCGCAGTAAATGTTGAATTATCTTCATTAGAGGAGTTCGAATTTTCTGTTTGTTTGGATTCACCAGTAGTACCAATAACACTACGGACTACGTCACGTAGTGACTCAGGAATAATTTTTTTTAATTCACCGTTAGTGGCTTCGGTTGCTCGACGTAAGCTTTCATCCAATAATAGTGCTGCTAGTATGTGAGCAGAAGTAATCTTACTGTGGCCATACTCTACTGATGCAAGTATCCATGCATTTTTTGCCAAATCGACAATAGTAGGGGAGAGTGCGGGAGCGCGTGAGTTTCCGGCTTTAACAGCATCCAATTCCCGGTTTAGGTGACGAACGAGATTGCCAATATTAATATCAAATTTTTCTAGTACGGACAGGATATCACTATCCGCTATCTCTAATAGTTTAAGCAGCCAATGCTCAATTTCAACATTATAATGAGTTCTTGATAAACATAAGCCAGCGGCACTTTCAAGTGCATTTCTGCAAGGTTCATTGAGTTTTACTACAAGCGATTTCAGATCAATATTAATCATGTCTCTATCCTTAAAATAATTTAATGTGTGCTTTTTAAATTCTAATAATCAAACGAAATGTTTAGCTGAAACTTTAATTTTTAGCGTTTCATCTTTATCAACTAATGTTTTTTTATCGCTAGTAGATAACCAGGTATTCCAGCTCAAAATTGGAGGTGATTTTGCGCTAAGTTTAATTTTGTTGGGTAGGTCTATTCGCTTTACCTCAATTATAAATTCATAATCATGTTCTAGCCCTAAATACATTTGAATCATATGATTCATTGCAGCTAGGGCCTTAGTCCCTGGTGCAAAGCGATAAAACTGTTCTTCATTGAGTGGGCCGAGCAATATCCTAATTTTCCCTTGGGCGATCCAACCTTTGGCACCTAACATTGCTGAGTATGCTAATGCTGCATTTTGTCCTTTAGGTTCTAATTTAGATGCAATGCGTGTACGAATATCGGGAATTAGATCCTGCCATTGCCCCACAAATTCCTGAATTTTCACGGGCAGATCAAAATAATCAGCTAATATTTGTTTTAGTCCGGTAGATGTTCTAACTTTCTGTGTTAGTAGTCCGCTGTAGAATAACAGTGACTCATCTTTTATTAACAACCTATTAGTAAGTCCCTCAGTACCCAATCCAATCATTGATAATAAAGCTTGTGTAGCTGTTGATTTATCTTTTTTCGCGCTGCCATTTAATTTTTTTCGCTCATATTCAATAGGTAATGAGTATTTAGTACTCGCTTGATAAAAAAGCGAAACAGTTCGATGATTAAACATATCCAGAAAGTGAATGAGGGACTCATCTTTCTGTTTCAAGCGTTGTAATATTAACTCTGTGTAATGGTAGGGCAGCACCCCGGTGCTGCCTGCCAGGCTCATAAAATTTATTTGCATTTCCCATGGTGCATTCAAGTTTCCTTCTTTGGTTTTTGTAATAGATGATATTTCGCTGCTTGGAAAATTAAATGATGTGCGCGTTTTGAAGCGCAAGGCTTCAGTTGTCGGCGGCACGAATAGTGCAATTGGATTTTGTTTTTTTGTCTGATTATTTTCATAAACAGACAATGAGTCGTTAAAAATAACCGCACGTTCCAATAAGCGTACTGCCTGGAAAAAGCTAAATGCATGTGGTGCTTTTAACAGTAAATCGGTTACAGCAGTATTTTTTCGCCAGCTCGGGGAGGACATTTTTTTAAGTAACCTTCTTTATTTTTACGTTTAACGAGTAAGCGGGAAAATGAATTAATCGAGCAGTAAAGACCAAAGAAGTGTTCTAATACACTTGCAAATAGAAAACTGCTACTGCCAGTAAACTGTGAATCATCAATTTCAATTTCAACCTCGATACCGCGACATAATGTCGCTCTGCCATCGATATTAAGTGGTGCATTCACACTTCGTGTATGAATCGATTGAATAGAATCAATTAGCGCTCTTGTTGCCGGAGAGTCTTTAAAATTATAAAGACGCAATATTTCTTTTAAGGCATCGGTGGCGTTATGCGATCCTGTTATTGATAAATGGTTTAAATTTAAATGAGATAGTAACCGCCAGCGCGCGCCATTTCTCAGTGGTGGACGAACAGTAATTGAAGGCTGGGTTAAGCAGCGAATTTTTTCGCAAGGCGGAGCTGCATTGACACATTGAAGTTTTGGTTGTTCAAGATTAAACGGAAGTTTTGCGGGTAAATCTCGGTTGCTACAAGTGGTTTCTACAATTAGCGTACGATCTTCAGGTAAGTTTGGGTTAAAGTTTAAATCAACCAAACTTAGGAACATATCCGTTCCTTCATCACGTTGGCCGTAGCCGAGTTTTGCGTGCTGGCGATTAGCAAACCAAAAAGACTGAGTTTTTAAATCCAGATGTTCATGTTTGAGGCCATAGAATGGTAGAAATTTTTCTTGTATACCAGTTGTGCTACTAGCGATAACATTCTCTATTGAATAAATTTCATATCCCGTTGGCCGGCGCGCATCTGGAATAATTTGATAGTCCAGCTGAGTGTGCTCCAATTTTATTGGATCTGCTTTATGGCTGAATAAATTTACCACCGGTGTACAGCCCAATACAAAAGTGGCTGCATTAATATTATGTTCAAGCTCTACATCAGATCGATTGAGATAGAGATAGAGATTTAGCTCTGTCGTGGCATTATTTGGGATGTAATTGGCGATTCCTTCAATATCAATAAACATGAATTTCTCTGGGAATACAAAAAATTCACTCAATAATCGGTAGCCCGAAAAAGAGGAAGAAGGGTAAGGGAGTAAACTTTCTGTATCGCAAAACCCTACCGCTTTTACGATATTTTTACCTAAAAAGACCGGATTTATATCGGTTGCAGATGTTGAAATAACTAATTGTTGGCATTCATTGAGTATCATCTCATAAAGTGGATGAACGTGTTGTGGTTGACCTTTGATATAAAAACGCAAACGGTTGGGGCGCAACTCGTTAAAATTTATTGCTTCATTAAAGGTATGAAGTCGCAAATGCAAAACACCGCCTGCACCGCGCACGCTATTCGCCCCGGGTGTTGCAAAAGGTCGTCCAACCAAGCTTGCATCTTTAACTTGTAAGGGGAGGAGCTCAGTTTCATACACTGTAGTGAAACGACAATTCTCTCCTTGGAATTGCTCTGTTTCCAGGATTGTTTGGGCCGGTAGGATATAGCTCGCTTCAAGTTGCTCCTGATTTGGCACCAACTGCACTATGGCCATTGACGGTATTGGACGTTGGTAGTGCGGAAACAGGATACCTAGTAGAGCATCACTAAGTTCTGGAAAGTCGTCATCTAATTTATGCTGAACACGCGCATTTAAATAAGCGAAGCTCTCGATTAAGCGTGAAACATGCGGATCTTCAATCGTATCTGTACTAATCCCTAAACGGCCGGCAATTTTTGGATGTTCCTTCGCGAATTCGGCACCCATTTGCCGAATAAAAGCGAGTTCTTTTTCGTAATAGGGAAGTAATTCATCAGCCATGTTTGGACTCTTCTACTTTTACGGTTCTAAATACCGGGTCTAAAATGGAATCGAAAATGATCACTTCTGGAGCGGGATCCGCATGAAGTGTTGCATCTATACGAAATTTAAGGGTTCTATCAGTAGTATCTGTATTGTCTAGATGGATCACTTTTACTGATTTGAATCGCGGCTCAAATGTTCGAAGTGTTTTTTCTAGATTTTTAGTGAAACCTTTTTTTTTCTCTATATCTGCAATATTTATAGTGGCAAGATCTGGTAAGCCATAATTTAGTATAGAGAACTCCACCTCTTTTAAATCATCAGGTGGTGATTGCATTCTGAACCGAGTGTTTAAAAGGTTTTCCAAATCCCGTTTAACGCTGTTGCGTAGTTCGCGTAAATATTGATTTCGGTTTTTATCTTGTTCGATTTGTATATGTGGTTCATCATCTATCAAACGGTCTAAAATAGATGGCCGTAATTCTTGTTTTTTCCCAATTCGCATTTCCGCGGTTTTCCTATTGTTAGCCGTTTTTAACTTGTTTGCATTAATTCGGTTACTAACTCTAATTCAGCGACCATTTGATCGAGCTGGTAATGTGGCACCAGATGAATAACACAGAGATATTGTCCAGGTTTGTTAGGGTGTTCGTTTACACTCACGGCGGCTTGACGAAGAGGGTAACGCGCCTGCTCTTCCCATTCCAAATCTTCACGTCCGGTAGTGTATTTGAACAACCATTCAGTTAGAAATCGCTCGCATTCATCGGCTGTAATAAAAGAGCCGATTTTGTCCCGAATCATAACTTTTAAATAATGTGCTACGCGTGATGCACATAATACGTGTTGCAACATTGCTGATAGTTTCGCATTCACGTCATCCGAGCGCGATAGTCGACTGCGTGGTTGTTGGACAGACTGGTTGCTATAAAACGCGCTAAATGGCGTATCGTAACAATGACATAAGGGCATTAGCCCAAGATCACTAAGTTCCCGTTCCATGGTATCTGTAATCACAATATCGACTGAGGGTTTACATGCTATGCCATCAGCGTCTGTTGCAAAGTTAACAGACGATAAATTGGTTAATAGCCCTCCACCTATCTCATCGCGAGGGACACCGCGAATATGACCAAACCATCCAACGTTTGCAAATTCTCTAATCAGAACCCCACCAAATGCATAGGCTGCATTCCCCCATAACTCGCTAGAGGATTGATTTTCGTGATTTGATTTTTCGTAAAAAAATATACCTTTGTAACTTCCAGGAGACGTGCGATAAGGCTCTCGCATCAAAATGCGTGGCAGGGTAAGTCCGAGAAAGCGACTGTCTTGTTTTTCACGTAGTGCGCGCCATTTAACGTATTCTGTTTGCGCAAAAATACTATGCAGGTTTATAGGCATGCCCAATGCAGTAAAATTGTCTAAACCAAAAAACTCACTGGATGCAGCGGCAATAAATGGCGCAAATGCAGCGGCAGCAATTTGGCTTATACCATTGAGAGTAGCTATATCATCAAATGGGTGTCTTATTGATCTTTTATGGCTTATTTCATAATCACCAATAATGGCTCCGTAAGGTTCACCGCCAGGTGTACCATATTCTTCACTGTAAATTTTTTGAAATAGCTGGCTCTGATCAACGTCCAAAGCTCGTTCGATATCTTTGGTGATTTCTGCCCAAGTAATATCTAAAAAACGTATTTTAATATTTCTATTACCATCTGCTTGTGCAACGAGATACCACAGGCCACGCCAAGAGGCTTCAAGTTTTTGCAGCCCTGGATGATGAATAATTTCATTTAGTTGGTCATTTACGAGATGGTCAATACGAGCAATTGCTTTATTGATGATGAAGGCGATATCGGTTGCTGTTGTATCGGGGGTTATATTTTCGAAGTTACTTAGCCAGTAACTGATGGCCTCATAGGGATCAGTCTCTTCAAGAAAACCGGATAGTGATGTGATGTAAGGTCTACGCTTACAGGCTGATGTTAACAAGTCGATATTTACATCGTGGGATTTATCTATCGATGTACCTTGATGGTTAAGAGCTGACACAACAATAATCCATTTATTGAATAAGGAAGAGGGGAATTAGTATTCCCCTCTTTACTTTAATAGCCCGTAAATTATTAACCTGCTTTTGGAATGTTTGCTACTAATCGTAGTGATGCGGTTAATTCTTCCATTTGTAACCATGGGCGCATAAGTACAACTGCATTATAAACCCCTGGTTGGCCGGGGACTTCTTTCACTTCAACTCTTGCTTCGCGCAATGGATATTGAGCTTTGGCTTCTGCGCTCGCACCTTCGCTGCCATTTACGTAGTTGCTGATCCAGCGGTTTAACCATACTTCAGCTTCACCCGGCTCCATAAAAGAACCGATTTTGTCGCGTGCCATAGTTTTGAGAAAGTGTGCAATACGTGACGTTGCCATGATATATGGCAATCTTGCAGAAATAGCCGCATTTGCCGTTGCATCTGGGTCATCAAATTTTTTCGGACGTTGAGTTGTTTGTGCGCCAAAGAAAACAGCGTAATCCGTGTTTTTGTAGTGGCACATGGGTAAGAAGCCTAATTTACTGAGTTCTGCTTCACGGCGATCTGTGATGCCGATTTCGGTTGGGCATTTCTGATCTGTGTCGCCGTCATCGCTAACAAAAGTATGGCTTGGTAGTCCTTCAACTTTACCGCCACCTTCAGCACCACGTATGGCGGTGCACCAACCATTTTCAGCGAATGATTTTGTTAGTGTAGTGCCCAGTGCATAAGCGGCATTCATCCAACAATAATCATCGTGATCAGTTTCAATATGACGACCATCGTTACTTCTTGGCAGCTCTTCGTAATTAAAGGCTTCTACGGGTTTTGTGGATTGGCCATATGGCAAACGCGCCAAAACTCTGGGCATAGCCAAAGTAACAAAACGTGAATCTTCCGTATCGCGAAAGCTGCGCCATTGGATATATTCGGCAGAATCAAAGATTTTTTCGAGGTCACGCGGTTTTGACAGTTCGGTAAAGCTATCGAAACCGAACATTTTGGGAGATGCGGCGGATAAAAATGGACAAAAACCTGCTGCTGCAACATTCGACATTTTAGATAATAGGGAAATGTCATCCGGATGAGTTGAAAACTCATAATCACCAATCAGTGCGGCATAGGGTTGGCCACCGGCGGTACCGAATTCGCTCTCATAGATTTTTTTAAAAATTTGGCTTTGATCAAATTCAACAGCTTTTTCCAGATCTTTGCCCAGTTCTTTTTTACTGATATTGAGCATGCGAATCTTGAGTTGAGAGCTTGTTTCAGTATTGCTGACTAAATAATTGAGTCCGCGCCATGAGCCTTCCAATTTTTGGAATTTTTCACTGTGCATGACTGCCGCCAGTTGTTTGGACATGGCATCATCGATAGCTTTAATGGCAGCGTTTATCGTAACCGACAAGTTTTTATCCCACTTGACAGTACCTTTCATTGCCTCGCTAGTTAAGGTTCTCAGAAGCTCTTCTGTTTCATCGCGCGATGTCTGTTTTGTGGCACTAATCGCCTGTTCAAGAAAACTCAATTCGGCAACTTGTGCTTCTGCTTGTAGGCCTTCTAATTGTTCTTTACTAGACATGTTTATTCCTCTTTTTTGCTTACGCCGAGTTCACTTGATAGCGATGACAGTGCGTTAGTGTTACTCAATACATCCTCAAGAATTGCTTCAAGATCTTCTGATCGATCTGCTTTGGTCAACAGGTCTCTGAGTTTGTTGCGTGTATCCATGAGCTTTTTCAGTGGTTCAAGCTGCTCTACGATTCTATGTGGTTCAAAATCTTCCATAGTTTTGAAATCTAAACTGGCGGTCATTTCACTGCCGTCATTTTCAAGAAGATTTTCTACTTTGACTCGTAACTGGGGATTTACTTTGGTCATGATTTCGTTGAAATTATCGCGATCAATTTGCGAAAACTTGCGATCTTTCAACGCCTTTTTACCTTCAGTGTTATCGCCTGAATAATCGCCCATCACGCCCATCACAAAAGGAATTTCCTTTTCTACGATAGAGCCGTTTGTTTCGAGATCATAAGTAATATGAACACGAGGCTTTCTGACGCGTTTAAGTTTATCGTGGATGCTATCGGACATAATCCCTAATCCTCTTGGCTAGGTGTGGTTTGGTTAATCTTCATTAGTTTTAACACCAGTGAGTTCACTGAAATGTTTTCGTGACGAAGAGTCAGGAATAAGCTCAACAATCAATTCGTCAAGCGGCATATTGCCCCATTTTACGGCTTTTTCAAGCGCATAAGACACAGGGGAGTGTGGTTCGGTGGTGCGAAAAAATTTTGCGATATCCAACAGTTGTTTAAACGCTGCTTCGCGAGATGTGAAGGTATTTAGCGGGTTAATAACGGCTGGTTTTGTGCGGTCGTCTGCTCCTGTCGCTATGTTAGTGGCTTCAATGACAAGTTCAGCCTCTACTGTAGCGGGAAGTTTATGCTTGGCAATATGATTGAGTGCTGCGCGACATTCTTCCAGCGCGCCAATAATCGCGCGCATAGAGGGTGCATATTCTGAGCCGCAGAGCTGGTCGAGGTTTTTTTCTATTCTTTTTGAGCAGCTAATTGCTTCATCAATAGCATCAAACTGATCAACTATAAATTCTTGAGTTGATTCCTCAATCGCGCGTTCTATATCAATTAAAGTGAACCCGAGCTTTTCAGCCTTACTATGGCGCGTATCTTCGTTGGTAATTCTCTCCAGCTCAACAGCCTGTTGGTATTGCCAATAAGCAAATGGACCAGGTGTGTAGCCTTCTGTGAATGGAACCCGTCTAATGGGGGCAATGAGCACACCTTCATTTGCCGTACCGTTGAGTCCAGAGAGAGGTGATATACGTGTTTCAATCCCATCCTCTTCATCAGGCGAGGGATAGAGATGATCCCAAAAATTTTCAATGAGGCCTTCTATTAATAAAAAAGCCTCTCTCAATCCTTGAAATCCATGACGACGAATTAAGGCTTCAGTTAACCAAGTGGCGACTTCAAGATCCTTGCTCTCACGTGTTAATAACATAGGAGCCAAGGATATTATTTTTCGCCAGTGTTCGTCTGCATCGCCATTGGAATCATTATACAAATTGTTTTTTTCGGCGTCGCGTGCCGCATAACGCGCAGTTTTTATTGTCTGATAACTAGAAATAGGCGAAGAGTCGAGCCGCAAGTCGATTCCGGTAGGCTGCTCGCTAGAGATGGGGGCCAAAAGGCTGGAAAAATCTAAAATAGGCGACGATGCCATTAAGTTCATATCCCTTTTCAGTTGCA
This sequence comes from Cellvibrio sp. QJXJ, assembly GCF_024452345.1. NCBI lineage: Bacteria > Pseudomonadati > Pseudomonadota > Gammaproteobacteria > Cellvibrionales > Cellvibrionaceae > Cellvibrio > Cellvibrio sp. QJXJ. The sequence goes on along the minus strand of NZ_CP101663.1, from coordinate 169,709 downwards.
AAAACGAACCTGACATGGCTGTGTTGTGAGATGCCACATCTGAAAAACTATTATTTACAATATTACTTTGCTGTAGTTTCCAAATTCTTGCTTCGAGGCTCGACACGCTAGCACAAACGCGGCCATAAATTAAGAACTGACACCAAAAGTTATACTCCATAGGGCGAATTGCGTCACAATTCTAGCGGTAGTATGTGGTTTTGATGCCATGATACCATCTGCACTTTTGATAAATAGTCCGGCAATTGAAAAGAGATGCGGGCATTAAATTATCATAACTTATTGAAATTTAAGTATTACTCCTGATGGATCGTTAAGGGTGAAAGTCAAATGGCGTTACAGGTTACTTTGGTGAAAACACCGGGAGGCGTTTCCCTATCCAGAACTAGTCATTTATTTGATGAGCAAGGGGGAACCTTTGGTAGGGCCGACACCAACAGCTGGGCACTACCTGATCCCGAGAAATTTTTATCCTCCTGCCATTGTGAAATTTTGTGGATCGCCGACGGATATTATTTACTCGACAGAAGTACTAATGGTACTTTTCTCAATGGCGCCCCTGAGCCGATAGGGCGAGGTGTAAAGTCCCGTATAGCCCATGGTGATATTTTTGACATTGGTGATTACAGTTTCTCCGTCTCTGTCATTGAAGCTACGGCTAACGCATCTCCATTTGATAATAAACCGCTCTTTGGTAACACTCCTGTAGCAAATATTTTCGATGAACCATTTGGTCATGGGTCTATTCCAGAAGCGGCTCCCCTATTTGAGCAGCCGCTTGATCCACTGGCAATGTGGGATAAAGCAGCCAGAGTACAAAAATCACCGGCTAATTTTGCAAGCGCCAATCCCGCTATTATCAGCACATCGATAGATGACATCTTTGGCGGTGAGCCACAGTATTCAACACCTGATTTCGCCCAATTGGATATGTCACAAAGCATGGATCAAGCGGTAGTTTGGCCTAATGCCTTGAGGGAAAATTTAATTCCTGAGGATTGGGAAGATGATTTTTCTGACTTGGGTAAAAAAACAGGTCCTCAGATTACAGCGCCCACAACAGATATAAATACTTTTCAAACCGCACCAATTAATCGTTCTGCTGATGTGCTATTACCGAAACCACGGAGTGATCGTCAACCACTTGCAGAGCGTTTGATGGTAGCTGAGCCAATCCTTTCTACCTCAACGCCACCACTAGTTCCCGAGCCATCACCGACTCAAGTACCTGTCAATGTCGTGAAGGGGGCTATTGAATCATCGCATCAACCTCATACGACGCTAGCTGATTGTTCTTTTATTCAGGCAATGGGTTTGGATTCTTCGCGCCTTACAGAGGCTGAGGTTGCTGACATTGCAACAATGAGCGGTCAGCTGATGCGCGAAATCGTAGAAGGAATGATGGGCGTTCTACGTTCCCGAACAAGTATTAAAAACGAATTCCGCATGAATGTAACAACGATTCAGCCGGTAGAAAATAATCCGTTAAAGTTTTCAGTCAGTGTTGATGACGCATTGGAAAATATGTTTCTAAAAAAATCTAATTCCTATAAAAAGCCTGTCGAAGCATTTAAAGAGGGATTTCAAGAAATCGCTGAGCATCAGGTCGCGATGATTGGCGGAATACGTCAAGGATTTGAGCGGATGATGGAGCGGTTTAACCCGGATAATTTGGAGAAAAATTTTAACAAACAGGGGCGAGGAGGCGTAATCCCTGGTATGCAGAAGGCAAAGTATTGGAGTAGCTATACAGACTATTACGCTGGTTTTACTGACAATATGGAATCTTCATTTCAGCATTTATTTGGCAGCGACTTTGTCAGCGCCTATGAGGATCAATTACGCCGTCTGGCGGCAGCTCGAAAAAAGGATAAGCAATAATGCGCAATAAACTTACGTTAAGTGATTCAGTTTTCGTTTTCTTTTCCCGTACCTTGGCAATTATGATTTTTTTCAGCGCTACTGCTTTTATGAGCGGATGCAGCTCGTCAAAGAGCCGCGTAGGAGGTGCTCTTAATCTGGATACAGATTTAAAACTTACATTTGAGATTGCATCTGATATCAACCCGGATGATGAGTCTCGACCGTCTCCCGTCTTCGTTCGCTTTTATCAGTTAAAATCTGCAGCTGCTTTTGATAAAGCTGATTTTATCGATATTTATGAGCGGGATATGGAAATTTTTGGTGGCGATATTGTCAGTAAACAAGTGTTGAAACCTCTGCTTCCAGGTAGTGCGCGCACTGAAAGTTTTGTGCTTGAACCTGGTACAAAAATAATTGCTATATATGCTGAATTTTCTCAGTATCCTGGTTCCACATATAAAGCTATATTTCCGGTAACAGAAAATAACATTATTAGAAATAAAGCAATTATTAAGATTTCTGGAAGAACTATTTCTCTGGCAAAAAAATAATTTTTTAAGCCTTTTGCTTCATGATTCGGTGGGATTCGTATGTCGTTAGATAGTAAGGTGGTATGGTCAGAGGGAATGTTTCTCAATCCCCAACATTTTCAACAACAAGATCGATATATAGAGCGATACATTGATCGAAAGTGTATTGCTTATGGTAGCAATGCGTGGGGCTTGCAGGAGTTTGAAATTGACCACCAGTTGTTAAAGCTGGGTAAAATTTCCCTGCTCAGGGCAAGTGGAATATTTCCTGATGGAACTCCTTTTAGTTTTCCCGCAACCGACGAATCTCCTTCAGTTATTGATGTGCCAACAGGGCTGCACAATACCCTTGTATATTTAGCCGTCCCAGTCAAAAGACCAGGTGCAGTTGATGTATTATCAAAAAATAATACTCAGGGTTTGGCAAGATACTACCCAACGGAATTAGCAGTACGTGATGTTACCCAAGAGGGTGGGGAAGACCATGCTATCGACATTGCGAAACTGCGTTTGCGATTGATGTTGGACACTGATGATTTAAGCGGCTACGTATGCATTGCGTTTATCCGGATCGCTGAAGCCCGCGATGATAAAAATATAATTTTAGACGAACAGTTCCTGGCCACTTGTCTCGATTGCCGCGCTAGCCTCAAACTCACCAGCTTCATTACTGAATTGGGTGGATTACTGCATCATCGAGGTGAGTCAATTGCTGGGCGTTTAGCTGATGCTCGCAGAGGCGGTACCGCTGAGATTGCCGATTATATGTTATTGCAACTTATCAATCGTGCCGAGCCTTACGTTAATCACCTTGCTTCCCTAAGGGGGTTTCATCCTACGGAGTTGTTTGCAGTTTTATTGCAACTTGCGGGCGAGCTGGCTACGTTTGTCACCAAAACGAAAAGGCCGCCGGAATTTCCCGTTTATTTACATGACAATTTGCAACAGACATTTTTACCCGTATTGGCAACCCTGCGTGAATATCTATCAATGGTTTACGAGCAGACTGCAATCTCCTTGCAATTGATTGAGAAAAAATATGGCATTCGCGTTTCGGAAATTATGGATCGATCATTATTAAACACTGCCAGTTTTATATTGGCGGTGCGTGCCGATATTCCAGAGGAAGCTGTTCGTTCACGGTTGCCCGCGCAAATTAAAATTGGGCCGGTTGAGCGTATCCGTGAGCTGGTTAATGCTGCGATGCCAGGCATAATGCTTCGGCCATTACCTGTTGCCCCTCGGCAAATTCCTTTTCGCTCCGGGTATACGTATTTTGAATTAGATAAGCACAGTGATTTCTGGAAAGAGCTTAATCAATCAGGTGGCTTTGCACTGCATTTAGGTGGTGATTTCCCCGGAATTGAGATGGAATTTTGGGCTATCCGCCAATAAATTTTAATTAACCTGTTACTTCAGGGAGCGCCGCATGTCTACGGATGATTCAGATAAAACCGTTTTTAAACAGCCGATGCCAGGAGGTGATCGCACCTCTATGCGTCCAATGCCCGGGGCGAGAAATCCCAATCCTGAAATGGGGCAGGTCTCTGCACAGCATAAATCACAAGGTGCATACAATTCTGCTCCTGTTGCTAGTTATGTTCTCTCCGATTCTGGCAGCACAAACTTTAAAGCAGATTGTGGGTTAAACCCTATCATTAGTGCAGCTTCTACGTTGATTGCAGTATTTGCTAAAACCCGTAGCGCAGTCAGTCATCCTGACGTTGGAGGCTTGCATCAGCGTTTAGTTAATGAAATTAAAAAACTGGAAAATGAGTTGCGAGATTTAGGACTCAAACAGGAAGTCCAGTTATCTGTTCGTTATTTAATGTGTTCCGTGTTGGATGAAGCCGTATTAAATACCCCTTGGGGGACTGAAAGTGCATGGGCACAACGCACTCTGCTCAGTGTGTTCCATGGAGAAACCTCTGGCGGAGAAAAATCATTTTTAATACTTGATCGTCTTCGCCAGTCGCCATCCGAAAATCTTGATGTTATTGAGCTTTTTTATGTTTGCCTGAGCTTGGGTTTTGAGGGCAGGTACAGGCTTATGAATCGTGGCAGAGAGGCACTTGATCAGATGCGCGATGAATTATTTTCAATAATTCGCCGTCAACGTGGTGACTATGAACGCAGCCTTTCACCCACCTGGAGTGGTTTGGGGCGGACTCGTAATCCTTTAACCGAGTATATACCGCTCTGGGTTGTCGTTGCGCTTATGGCAACCATTCTATTTTTTAGTTATTCCGGTTTACGCTATTGGCTTTATGCATCATCAAGCCCGGTAGCAGATGATATTGCCGAACTTGTTGAAGAAAAAAATAACTGAATATTTTTTATATAGTGTTTTCGTCTCTATTCGCATACCGATAGCTCCTCGGATATATATTGATCATGTGCCAAGGCACTACTGAATAATGCTCAGGATTATATGAAGAAAATTGGTCGTTTTTTTACTCACCCGGTAGTGATCTCATTGATCGGCCTAGTACTTGTCGCATTGCTGATTTGGTTCGCCGGCCCACAGATTAAATTTGGTTCTGAAAATCAAGCACCATTGGCGAGTCCGATGACTCGCCTCTTACTTATCATGGCCGCAATTATTCTCTGGGGATTAAATAATTTACGCTTGCAGATGATGACAAATCGCAGTAACAGAACCTTGGTTACTGATTTACAGCAAAATAATTCCTATGCGCAGACTGATTCTGCATCAGAGCAAGCAGCGGATGAAATTGCACAGATTAATGATCGCTTTCATCAGGCACTTGATACCCTGAACAAATTAAAATTTACTGGTAAAGGAAAGAAGAAAGCGCTCTACCAATTGCCTTGGTACATTATTGTCGGCCCGCCAGGGTCGGGCAAAACAACAGCGTTAGTCAATTCCGGACTTGAATTCCCGCTCGCCGATCAATTCGGGAAAGGTGCATTACAAGGTGTTGGTGGTACGCGTAATTGCGACTGGTGGTTTACTAATGAGGCCGTATTGATTGATACGGCGGGTCGTTATACAACCCAGGATAGTCACAAGGTTGTTGATAGTTCAGCGTGGGAAGGCTTTTTAACTTTGCTCAAACGTAATCGCCGTCGCCGTCCGGTTAATGGTGTTATTGTGGCGATTAGTCTTCAGGATTTGTTACTGCAAACCGAAGAAGAGCGTTTATTGCACGCCAAAACGATTAGAACCCGTCTGGATGAATTGATGGATAAATTGGAAATTCGGTTTCCTGTTTATCTACTCTTTACAAAATCAGACCTCGTTTCTGGTTTCAGCGAATTTTTTGAAGACTTAGGTAAAGAAGAGCGTGAACAGGTATGGGGTGTATCCCTACCTAACGCGCCCAAACCATCGCAAAGCCCTGATTTTGATTTCTTAGGTCAAGAATTTAAAAAATTATCGCGGCGATTGCATGACCGTGTTATTTGGCGGATGCAACAGGAACGTGATGTTAAGCGTTGCGCGGCGATTGAGAGCTTTCCATTGCAAATGGAAAATCTTTATCAAATGGCGGAATCATTTGTTAAACGCACGTTTGCCCAAAATCGTTTTCAGTTCCAACCCTATCTACGTGGTGTTTATTTCTCAAGCGGTACGCAAGATGGAACCCCTATTGACCGCTTAATGACATCTGTCTCTGCAAACTTTGGTTTTGCGCGTGAAGCTACGCAGGCGACTAATCAACGTGGGAAAAGTTTTTTTATTGCCCGATTGTTTCGTGAGGTTATTTTTCCAGAGTCTGAATTAGTCGGCACTAATATGCGTTATGAGCGCGTGATTCGTTGGTCGCAAAATGCTGCTTATGCAGGAATTGCGGCGGTAACCTTGTCAATTGTATTGCTATGGAGCGGCAGTGTTACGCGCAATAATCTGTATATGAGCGAAGTAAAACAACAGATTGCAAACTTTAAGGATGAAGAGAAAAAAATCAGCAGCTGGAATACCGAGGCCAGTGCTGCCCTGCCTGCGCTGAATGCTCTTGCCAGCGCAAGCAGCGTTTATGACAAAGAGTCTCATCCATGGTTAAGTAGTATGGGGTTGTATGATGATCGCGTGGATCAAGAAGCCGATCTTTTATATGAACAAAAATTAAAAACCGTTTTTCTACCACAATTACTACGCACTTTAGAGCGGGTAATCCAACAAGGCGATCCAGAAGGCGATTTGTATCAAACATTTCGCATCTACGTCATGTTTAATTCACTTGAACATATGGATGAGTCACTTGTTAAACAATGGTTCGAAACCAAATGGGATAAATTATATGGCGCTGACAGTATTCATCGCGTTGAACTGCAAAAACATCTCAATAGGTTATTAATTAACGACATCCCCTCCTCAGTATTAAATGAGGCGTTGGTTACACAAACGCGTGGAACTTTATTGCGAATTCCGATTGCGCAACGAATTTATAGCCGAATTAAAACTGACCCACAATTTAATCAAACAGTGAATGTGCTTAATTTCTATGGGGAGGCTGTGCGCTCCACATTTAAACTGAATAGTGAAAATCAATCTGCATTTACAATTCCTGTACTGTTTACGATTCAGGGTTATCAAAGCTTGGATCTCTCTCCCAACTCAGCATTATTCGCTGATGTGGCAGACGAGGAATGGGTACTAGGCGGAGGTGATAATCAAGCAATTGTTAATCGCGATGTAAAAGTAATCAGCGAGCAGGTTAAGAACTTTTATTTTGCAGATTACAGCAATGTATGGCTGACCATACATAACTCATTACATGTTGCGAATTTTAGTAATTTGCGTGACTTAAATACTGCATTGTCAACGTTTGTCGACCCGGCTTACTCTCCTGTGCTCTCTATATTGGATGTTGCAAAAACCAATACCCAGCTCACTCCGCCATTGCTTGATGCAGCAGCAGATAAAATTTCTACGGGTGCCGCAGGTCAGACGGTTAGTTATCTTGCTAACCAAGTTGAAGGAACGATCGTCGACAAGCGCTTTAACGATTTACATGCCCTCATCAAACAATCATCGCGTGGGCCAGCTCCAATTACTTCCACCATGCAACAATTGGAAGCCTTAAAAATATTTGTGCAAGAAATTGCGCTATCTCCTGATATAGAACAAAAATCATTCGAGATTGCAAAAGCACGTTACGAAAGTGGTGCAGCCAACCCGGTGACGGCATTACGTGCTTATGCGAAATCTACCCCCGAACCTCTCCAGCGTTGGCTAACCGCTTTATCTGATGAGGCATGGCAAGTGATTATGCGCTCAGCGCACCAATACGTTAATAAAGAATGGCGTGCCCGTGTATATCAAACCTATTCGCAAGGTTTGGCAGGGCGCTATCCACTGAATCGTGCCGCTACAGATGAACTCGCATTGTTAGACTTTAGTGGATTTTTCAAACCTCAAGGTACAGTGGATCAATTTGTAAAAGAGTTTGTTGAACCCTTTATTGATAAACGTGGAAATTGGGCCAATAGAACTGTTGATGGCTACAGTATCGGGTTTTCCTCAACAACCGTTAATCAGTTGCAGCGAGCAGCGAATATTCGCGATGTGTTTTTTCGGCAAAATCCGGAAACACCCAGTATCAGTTTAGAGTTACGTCCTTTCACAATGAATAAAGACGATGCTGTATTTACTCTTGATTTGGGTGATCAACGCTTAACTTATAACCATGGCCCTAAATTTTGGAAGCCGGTGACCTGGTCTGGGCAAAATGATTCCCGTCGTATTCGAGTTATTTTCGAAGATTTGAACGGCACGCAATTTGATAAAGCCTATACCGGCCCTTGGGCGTGGTTCCGTTTATTGGATGCATCCAAAATTCAGTCTACGCCACAATCCAATATTTATTTGATTACCTTTGCACATGACATGGATGTCGCGGCAGCACATACACGACAAATCGTTTATGAAGGCCGTGCGACCAGCATTCATAATCCATTTAAAAACGATTTACTTGAATCGTTCCGCTGTCCGGAGTCAATTTAAATGATCAATGCCAATTCCGTGGGTTTGTTTGGTAAATTGCCGGCACACGGTGATTTTATCTATCGTAACTTACCGAGCAATTTCATTAACGCTTGGGATGCGTGGCTACAAGGTTTTGTGGGAAGCTCGCAAGAACAAATTGGTGAATCCTGGCTCGACGTTTATCTCACTAGTCCAATCTGGCGCTTTGTATTATCTGATGGAGTGATTGATGGAAACCAATGGGCAGGAATTGTACTGCCTAGTGTAGATCGTGTAGGTCGTTATTTTCCATTTTCAGTTGCAGTGCGCCTCAACGCAAATGCTAATTCATTCAATGTAATTAAACAAAACACCTGGTTTGAAGCAATAGAACAAATAGCATTAAAAGCTTTAGCGGGCCAGTTGCAAATAGATGATCTTACTCAGGAGCTCAATCAACACACACTTGACGTAAAGTCAGCTTATATGACGGGTACTGCGTCGCTGGAAAAACAAGGTACGCTAATTCATTTAGAACAGGATGCGGCTCCTGTAGAAAGCACATTTCCATTTTTAATGGATGCTGTTTGTAAAGAGCAATTGGTTAGCTATTCCGTATGGTCTACTGTTTACGGCTCGCAAGTGGTAGAGCCTTGTCTGTTTTATACCCGCGGGTTGCCTCAATTGCGCGGTATAGCGGCGATGTTAGACGGACAATGGGCAGCAAGAGGTTGGCACCAACCTTATCAACTTAAATCTCATTCAACGTCAATCTAAGTCTCCAATTTCCGGTGATCCTGTTAATGACAGATACAACCTATAGACGCCCGATCAGTTGGGTAAGCGGTGTGCGAACGGATGTAGGTTGCGTACGCACAATTAATGAAGATGCAGTTCTCGCAAAACCAGAAGTTGGACTGTGGGCCGTGGCTGACGGTATGGGTGGACATAAGGTAGGTGACATTGCCAGTAGCAAAATTGTTGATGCACTTGGAGCGCTTAGCGCCTCAACAAGTTTGGGCGATTGCGTTGATGTAATCGAGGATTGTTTACTCGAAGTTAATCAGCTAATGCTGGAATATGCGCAAATCATGTTTGACGGAAGCACTATGGGTAGCACCGTGGTGGTTATGGTTATCAAAGGAAGAATTGGCGCTTGTTTATGGGTCGGTGATTCACGGCTATATCGTATGCGTAACCAACAGCTGATACAGCTATCGCGCGATCATAGCCAACTGGAAGAAATGATTGAACTTGGTTTAATTACAAGAGAAGCCAGTGAAAATCATCCCAATCGCAATGTCATCACTCGCGCTGTAGGCGTTGAAACACCGCTTTACGTTGATATGACTCTTTTTACGACACAGGTAGGCGACAGTTTTTTGTTATGCAGTGATGGTCTTTACAATGCTATAAGTAATGAAGCCATAATAGAATCAATGAAGATTCGTGATGTGCAGCAAAGCACCGATGAATTGGTTGAAAAAGCGCTGGAACAAGGCGCCAGGGATAATGTTTCTGTGATTGTTGTTAAAGGCAATCCAGGTAGAGTGTCTGCTGCAGATAGCGCGCAGGGATAGGGCAAGACCGGGTAAATAGGACAGCGGTAACACTACAATGAATGATTCAATCGAAAACAAAACTCAAATAAAACCATCACTTACCGCGAATGCGAGCGAGGAGGATAAAACTCGTTTTGCGCCGATGAAAAAAACCGCTATTACGGATGACGAGAGAACACGCATCCAATTATCGAAACCAAAAAATACTACACCAAGTTCCGATAAAACCCGTTTTATACCTCAACAAAAAGTTAATCCTAATCCTATGCATGCGGATAACTTTGGGCAGGATGAAAAAACTCGCATTAGCGGTACCCCATATTCTGAACAACAAAATAATAATTTCACACTGCAAGGCATCGCTGATGAACACACTGTACTCAAAGGACGTTTCGTATTAGAAGAGCTTCTTGGTGCAGGGGGGATGGGTGTTGTCTATAAAGCTAAGGATTTGCTTAAAATCGAAGCCCAGGACCGCGACCCCTATGTAGCTATCAAAGTACTTATTGATGAATTTAAAGCACATCCTGAAGCGTTTATTGCACTCCAGCGTGAATCACGCAAAACCCAGCGTATAGCTCATCCGAATATTGTCACTGTGTATGATTTTGACCGCGATGGTGATACGGTCTTTATGACGATGGAATACCTAGATGGAAAACCGCTCGATAAATTAATTGCACAGTATCGTTCTGTTGGGTTACCTCACCCGGAAGTTATTAAAATTATTGAAGGTATGTGTGCAGCATTAATTTATGCACATGCACAAAATATTATTCACTCAGATTTCAAACCCGGAAATATTTTTGTTAATAGTAAAGGCATTGCTAAAGTTATTGATTTTGGTATCGCACGCGCAGTGGCTAAAGTTGAGCATCGCGAAGAAAGTGTTGATGACCGCACTGTATTTGATGCGGGGAACCTCGGCGCACTGACTCCTGCTTATGCAAGTTTGGAAATGCTTGAAGGAAAAAATCCTGATGTGCGCGATGATATCTATGCATTGGGGTGTATTGCATATGAACTATTTACCGGATCCCACCCATTTAACCGGGTGCATGCGGATGAAGCTAAACGCCAGAAACTCAAGCCAAAGAAAATTTCTGGTTTAAGCAAGCGTCAGTGGAAAGCAATAGAACACGCATTGGCATTTGATCGGGAAGATAGAACCCAATCAGTGGAGCTCTTTTGGCAGGAGTTTACTCGCTCTGCCAGCCGGGCAGGAGTTTTCTTTTTATTTACAGTTCTATTATTGGGTGGCGCTGTAGGTGCCTATTATCAATTTAAACCTGCTCCCACAATTACTTTATCAGAAGATCAAGTACGCAATGAAATTGAACAGAAGTTGCGCCTTGAGATGAAAAAGAAAGCAATAGCGGAGCTTTATGCACAAGCCAGTTTTTCTTTAGAATGGGAAAATCAAGTATGGCTTGAAATACAAGAATTACGTCAACTATTAGGCAAGACCGATCCATGGTTGATCACGCAAGAAGATAGTTTTTATAAACTTTATCTACAAAAAATCAAAGAAGTCTTAGTTAAAAATGAATTGGATAATGCACAGTTATGGCATACCAATGCCATTCGATATGCTGGCAATCAAACCTTATTGGCAGAGCTTGGGGAAAAAATAAATTCCGCCTTGGCGGAACGTGAGCGTCAGGCAATAGAGCGTGAACAGCAACAGGTATCAATCGCGATCGAACAGGAACGATTAGCAAAAGAAAAGCAAGTAAAGTTGCAAGAAGAAAAAGTACAGGCAAAACAACACTCCGACTTTGAAGCGGCGCTCGCTAATGTCAATAAACCACTGATGTGCAATAGCACTATTGATATGCGCGACTTTGAAATTGCTGTTGCAAAACTGCGCTCATTGAATTTAATAAGGTATAAGCAAGAAGAGCCAAGTATTGTTGCCTCAATGGCATTGTGCATTAAAAAAATTGGTGCGACATTTCCAGATCGCGCTGAAGTTATTAAAAGGCAAGCACTACGATTATTTGAAGGTAATAGCCTGCTGGCGAGCATTACAATCGCAGCAAAAGACCCATGTAGCATTTCATTAGCTGGTCTCGGTGCTCGCGGTATGGGAAGTAGTTGTCGCGATAGACTCAATGGTGCGACCAAAGCACCAATGATGGTAGTTATCCCAGGTAGAGGCAGCATTAAAGCTTTTGCAATTGGAAAATATGAAGTTTCAGTAGATGAAATGAATGAGTTTTGTCAGCAGAGTGGTAAATGTAGTATTGAAAATCAACAAGAGCCTGCAACACCCGTCACCAATATCAGCATTAACAATGCTTCCGCTTACCTTGAGTGGTTATCCAATAAATCAGGGCGTAACTATCGCTTACCTACGATAGCAGAGTGGCAATACGCTGCTAAATCAACGAATAGTATTCCCGATCCAAATCGCAACTGTAAACTGAACTCACGCGGGATTAAAAAAGGTAGTTCACTCAATAAAACTTCCCTCGGCCAGCAAAACCTGTGGGGGGTTGTAAATCATTTAGGCAACGCGCAAGAGTGGGTGCTACTGCCGGGCGGAACATATTCTGTTGTTGGCGGATCATTTGATACAGACATGGACGAATGTAATTTTAATAAATCATCACCCCATGATGGGCGTGCAGATCCATTTACCGGATTTCGTGTATTACGTGAAATTCAAAATTAGCTACATATATTTTAAGTATGGAAAATTCTGGTGGAAAATATATATATTGAGGCAATCAAAAAATTAGCTAATGCTCACTACGAGCACCGTATTTCTATGGAAGTATATCGAACCAGACGGAGGCAGCTAATAGATCAGATGGATAGCGAATTTAACGGATCAAAGACTATATCCTTGGATACAAATATCGACGTCAATAGAGCGGATTCAATAATCTAGCTATTGGACTATTTTTCTTTATTTATTCTCAATAAGAGTGAAAGGTTGGTTTATGGAATTAGTAAAATTTTTTCAAACCGGTGGGAATTTTATGTATCCCATTCTTTTTGTAATGGCAATAGGTCTGGCGATTGCGGCTGATAGACTGTTTTATCTATCGAGAATGTCAAGCGCAACTAACAAACTTTGGAAGCTTATTGTTCCTATGCTAAAAGCAAACGATTTAGTTCGTGCGGAAAGTGCGATTAGTGAATCCAAGAGTCCACTCGCTGTGGTACTTTCATATGGTTTTGCGCGCGCGAAACCTACGGTAAAACGAGAAATTGTTGAATCTGCAATGGAAGAAGGTGTAATGGAAGTAGTGCCATTGTTAGAAGAGCGTACGCATTATCTTGCCACTTTGGCTAACGTAGCAACACTGCTCGGTCTGCTCGGTACTATCATAGGCCTGATTGATGCATTTGCTGTTGTGGCAGAAGCAGATCCAGCAGAGAAAGCAGATTTACTTTCGGGAAGCATTTCGGTTGCGATGAACACAACGGCATTCGGTTTGATCGTCGCAATTCCCTTATTGCTTATCCATTCGTATCTCGCAACACGTACCAGCAAGTTAGTAGATACTATAGAAATGGCGGCAGTAAAATGCTCCAATTTGATGGTCGACGAATAAATAATGAAATTTATACGTAAGAAAAATATGCATGATGTGGTTGAGCTCAATATCACTGCATTTATGAATCTCATGGTAATGCTGGTACCTTTTTTATTGGTCACAGCTGTGTTTTCCAGAATGACGGTATTAGAGTTAAATCTTCCTGTATTAGACCAAGCCCAGAAAAATTCTGCAGAGAAGATTGACCTAATGCTAGAACTTGTTGTCAGGGAAGCCAGCTTTGATATCCAGGATGCAAATCTTGGATTAATCCACAAAATTGAACGCAATAATAATCCAGATGACTGGAACCTTTTTTCAAAGGTAATGCTGGAAATAAAATCTCGTTTTCCGGAAGAGCGAGATATGTTGTTACTATTTGAAGCCAAAATCACCTATAAAACGATGATAGAAGTAATGGATCATGTGCGGAGTATGGAGGTAGTTAATTTAGCAACTGTTGAATCTGTTGAGCTATTTCCGAATATTTCAATCAGTGGGGATATCGATATTGTGCCGATCGCTACAGAATCAGAAGTACCTTCAACACCAGTGAATGAGTCCGCACAATGAAAATGTCACGTCGCGCTCGTCGAATGGAGAGAAATCATAAAAAGTTTAAAATTCCACCACTGAATCTTGTGGCATTAATGGATATTTTTACGATTCTGGTTTTTTTCCTATTGGTAAGCTCATCTAATACGCATCAGTTACCGACAAACAAAGACCTAAAATTACCTACATCTAAATCTACGCTCGCACCTGAGGATACTTTGGTTGTTGCTATAACCCAAAAGGATATTTTATTAAGTGGTGTTAGTGTTGCAAAAGTAAATGCGGTACTTCACAGCCAAGACAATACTATCCCAACGTTAATAGAAGAATTGAAGTTTCATGCACAGGCTAAATCCCAGAAAACCGGGCAACATGGACGGATAACGATCATGAGTGACGAAAATGTACCTTACGAGGTAATTCAAAAAGTGCTCACCAGTTGTCAGCAATCAAATTACACAAAAATTGCATTTGCCGCCGTGCAAAAAGCAATTCCAAAGATGTAACATTTCGTAAAAACTAACTACGGATTCAGGATGTCAGAGGTTATTAATTATAAAAAGCTTGCGCTTGAATGGGAGCCAAAGCCTACGGTATCTGATCATTTTAAATGGATCACATTAGTAGTTTTTTTATCCGTTATCGTCCTTGCTGTTGTTGTCGCTTTTATTAAGGTACCCGCACCAGAGCGCCGTTTGGTAACTAAAGTTCCAGACCGCATTGCTAACTTTATCGCTGAGCGACCTAAAAAAGTTATACCGGTGCCTCCGCCAGAATCGAAGCCTATTGTGTTGCCAAGAAAACTGCAGACACAACAGCTTCAACCAGAACAACCTGCCAGAGTTACTGTAGAGCGGAAGCGTCCATCGGAGGCAAATAAAAAACCATTGGATGAAACTGCAAAACAAGCCCGAGAAGTTGCGCAACAAAGTGGCTTACTTGCATTAGCCAGTGAGATGAGCGAACTAACTGACACTAGTGATGTTAGCAGTAGTGTCCGGGCAAAATTGCGTACCAACACAGCTACAGCACCAGCCGCCAGTCACGATACGATTAAGATTGAATCAACCGCGTCAAATAATACTGTCGATGCAGAAAAAATTACCGCAAATAGTAATAAGGCAAAGCTAGAAGAACGAGACAGCGGGAAACAAATCACAGCTGCCACTGAGCAAGCTGAAAAAGAAAGTATTGCTACAACTAATACTACTAGCCAAGCAGGTGGGCGTGCACCAGAAGACTTAACAAGAGTTTTTGACAAAAACAGATCGAGCCTTTATTCACTTTATGAGCGTGAGCGGCGAAAAAACTCCACCCTCAAAGGACGAGTTGTTTTTCAACTAACCATATTGCCCAATGGCAAAGTTGCTGCTGTAAAAGTAGTTTCAAGTGATTTGAATAATCCGGCCCTGGAAGCAAGAATAATGAGCCGAATTAAGCTGTTTACATTCCCGCCTACCTCCGGGGCTCCAGTCACTGTTAGTTATCCGATAGAGTTTTTGCCATAGGTGTTCACTTAACTAAAGTTATGCCTATTTCTAAACTCTATCAACGCTCGTGCATACCTTTACCGCTGGTACATCTGGCGGAAGGGCACGCGTTCATGCAACTAAACGTTGGAAGTTTTACTTACATCTAACCTATTGATATTTAAAAGAATAATAAATTCATATTGTTAAATTTAGTTGATATTTTTTTAACTAAAATAAGAAAATATATGTACTTTACAACAAAATTTGGGCGTTATATATCCGAGTTACCCACCAACTGTAGACACCCTGTATAGTTAGAAAATCCTATATGGAGGTGCTCATTATGGCACGCAAGAAAACACAAGCTTACACCGAAGAGTTTCGCCGTGAAGCAGTTAAACGTGCAGAGAAGGAAGGTAACACTACTGCATCTGTTGCCCGCGATCTTGGAATTAGCGCACAACAGATCTATAACTGGCGCCGTCAGTTTACCCGCCTTTCTGAAAAACAATTTAATTCTATTGCTGGTGTTGATTATTCAAAAAATGAAAGTGATGAGTTACGTCAGCTAAAACGAAGAAACGCAGAACTGGAAAAAGAGCTAGCCTTCTTAAAAAAGGCAGCTGCGTACTTTGCGAACCAGCACGAGTAAAGTACGCGTTAATTCGTGAGCACTGGGAGACTTTTCCTGTATCGCTGATGTGTCGTGTGCTGTCTGTCTCTCGCAGTGGTTATTATCGCTGGATTGATCGGGAAAAGAGTCAACGACAACTGCAACGGGAATGCCGTGAACGCCAGATAATTGATACTTATGCGACTTACAAGGCGCGCTATGGTGCACCGCGAATCGCTAAAGAGTTGCATGCAATAGGTCAGCCTTGTTCAGTTAACTTTGTTGCCAATGTGCTGAAATTACAAGGTTTAAAGGCCCACAACGGGAAAGCATTTAATTATGGAAGCCATGCGTTGACGATGCATAATGTATCGGAGAATTTACTCTGGCGTCGCTTCGGTGCGAGCAAACCCAATGAGAAATGGACAACGGATATTACGTATATCTGGGTTGAAAAACAGTGGCTCTATCTGGCGGCAGTGATGGATTTGTACTCGCGCAGTATTGTTGGTTGGTCGCTGGATACCAGCATGACGGAGGCGCTGATTACTGATGCATTACGTATGGCATTTGAACGCCGGGATGTCAAACCTGGGCTAATCATTCACTCTGATCGAGGTGTCCAGTATCGTGCCCAAAAATATATTGACTTTATGCGGTGTCATGACGCCATTCCGAGTATGAGTCGCAAAGGGAACTGTTGGGACAATGCGCCGATGGAGTCCTTCTTCAGTCGCCTGAAGGTTGAGTTGATTTATACCCGGCAATTCCACTCGATTGAAGATGCTAGATCGAGTATCTTTGAATACATAGAAATTTTTTATAACCGCTTACGCAGGCATTCCAGTATTGGTTATGTTGCACCAGCAGAGTTTGAACGAATGACAGCCTTGGCTGCATAGTTAGGGTGTCTACTTTTTGTGGGTAAGACCAATATTCGGTGATAACTCTATCCTAATTGCAGCAGGAGGCCAGGTATGGCTCTTCGCGGAAATAAACGAGTTACCGTTGAGGCATTGGGGGTCGCTAACTGGAAGTTCCCGGACGAGGGCGCTTTTTCCGGTGCTATTTATGATTCGTATACTGCTCGCAAGCAAGCTGTAAACTTATATTTTGAGGGAGCTACGGATGAGGTGATTAAATCTGAAGCTGGGTTATCGTTGTCTCAAACATATAAGCTGATAAAAAACCGATGTATGGCCACCCATCCTGACGGAGAGGTATGGGGCTGGCGGGGCTTGATACCTAATTTGCGAATAAATGGATATCAACGGAAACAAAAAATTCAAATCGATCAGTTTGGCTTTGGCTCTGCTGGTGTTCTCAAATCGCTCTTCAATCAGTATCCGGGACTCCGTGAAAAGTTTGAAAAACGAATTCTTAATGCTTCTAAAGCTACCAAGTTAGGTCTTGTGAATCGCAACAATGTGAACCATTTTCATTGGTTTTTGAGGGAATTGAGGATTCTCGGATTGGAAGAGCAAAACGCATGGCCCTTCAACACTGAAAAACTAGGGTACGTGACAATTAGTAAGTACATTAAGAGTCTTTATGAACAGCACCCTTCAAAAGCAGCACTCATCACGGGCGGTGTGGATGCTTTAAAAAAGTTATCATCAGGTGATGGTAATGCTAGACCAGTAGAACACTTCTTTCAAAGGGTGGAGATGGATGCTCACAAAATAGATGGCCGTTTCAGCGTTAGTATTCCTCAGCCTACCGGAGGGCATGCACATAAAATCGTTCACCGGCTATGGGTAGTGGTGATAATGGAAATCGTTTCTCGAGCAGTGCTTGGTTACCATCTCAGTATGCGGAGGGAAGTCTCTAAGATTGATGTCTTACGCGCGATTAAGATGGCGTTAACTGTTTGGAAAAAACCAAGAATTACTTTTGGGGATCATGCATATCTATTTAATGCAAATCTCCCTTCAGCTGTCTCGGAGGAATATGTCGGATTGTGTTGGGATGAAACTAGTGTTGACGGAGCGCTTGCAGAAACATGCAAGACGGTAGAAAAAGTTTTAGAAAATGTTGTTGGTTCAAAGTTACTCCACCCAAAAAATAGCTTTTCCGTTCGGCGGAATAAAGATGACAGGCCATTCATTGAAGCATTTTTCCGTCACTTAGATCTTGGGGCTTTCAACAGCTAGGAAATACGACTGGATCCAGCCCCAAAACGAAGCCTGCAAAAAATCCAGAAGAAATAGCGTTGACCAGCCAGTTTCAATATGAGTATGCAAAAGAACTTCTGGATGTCTTAATAGCGAATTACAACGCGACACCGCATTCCAGTTTAGGTGGGCGCACTCCCTTAGAGTATTTTAAGTTTCGGTTTTTGCAGGAAAAACAGAAGCGATACGCAGACCAAAGTTCGGTTATGCACGTCGTTTCATATAGAAAGCTTTGTACAGTCTTGGGAGGCTACAAATCAGGTAGATTGCCTTTTATCAATTTTCAGCACGGACGTTATGGCAGCAATATATTGGCACAGAGACATGATTTAGTTGGGGAAAAAATTTGGATCATCACTCATCTTGAAGACGATATTCGTATAGTAATGGCGTCGACACAAGATGGACAGCCTTTAGGTCTGCTTACTGTAAGATCGCCTTGGTCACGATTGCCACATAGTCTAGAAGTTCGTAACGCAGTTCACTCCCTGATAAGCACCGGGAAGTTACGTATATCAGCTGGGCAAGATGCTGTAGAAGCATTCATGGATTATTATGAGTCACAGACGAACGCCAAACTTCCGGTTCACCCTGCCTATATGGAGGCTCGTAGGGTTTTGACAGAAGTCGCCGCTTCCATAATTCCTGAAGTGTCTGACAACATCCAGGTGAGCGAGAGAAATGGTGAAAGCCACGGCGAGGGTGTGAAAAAAAGCGCACGAAAGAGGCCACTGCCTGCTCACAGGAAAGCGGCGGACTAACGCATGCGACTCACCATGCCGCCTCACATTGATCCCGCGCACCCTATAGCAATGCAGGAGTACGCAATTTATACCCCTCCCATGGATGAACTTATTGAAACTGTTGGAGACTGGATTAATCGAAAAGAGTCCGGTGGTTATTTCTATAGCCCACCTCGATACGGGAAATCTCGCACGATAAAGTGGTTCGTTAGCGACGCACTACACGAGCGATTTAAAGCACTAATTCCACTGGTAATATGGATTCGTCGAAACGATATGCAGGTTACCGAAAGTGAATTCTGGTACGAAATTTTATTAGCTTCGGGTTTTATATTCGCAGAGAAAAAATAGTTAAGACTAAATCCAAATACCGTGATGAAGTATTGAGTCGAATGATTTCCATAGCAAGATCCGCGCACAACAATTACGTTGTGTTAATAATTGACGAAGCTCACGACATGACTGTGAAGGAGTGGCGATGGCTGTTGGGCTTGCAAAATCATTTAGACTATCAAGGGATCCGCTTGAGTGTTTTTTCAATAGGAACACAACAAATCGGCTATCAACACGACTATTTAGCTAAGACCGGTAACGCGCATATTTCAGCGAGATTTCTGGTGGCAAATTCTCGCTTTCACGGGATACGTGATAAAGACGAGTTAAAATTTGTTCTTGAAGGGTACGATCGGGAGTCAGAATGGCCGGCTGATTCTGGACTTTCTTACGTGAAGTACTTTAGTCCTGATAATTTTTCTCTCGGTAATCGACTTGCCGACTGTCACGAAGTTTTTTGGCAAGCCTTGTGTGATTTGATTCCAAAGACAAACAAGAGTGCATTATCCACATTCATGGAGATAGGGCTTCCGATGAAACACATAGCGCTAAGTATAGAGGAAGCGCTATGGCGATTAGCTGAGGGTGGTGAATGGGGAAAGGTGACAAGTTTCTCGTCATGGACTGAAATGATCGCCGATACGGGGTATGTCGGTCACCTGAAAGCGATATCTGCTTTAGCGTAAATGCTGGAACTGCCTCGCTCAATCCCATACAGACGGCCAAGCGCCAGGTTCAGTAACAACAATATAAATTGGTGGCCGGGCAGGTTGCGCCCCTATGAGTCGATGGTTTCCTTCACGGCAAACTTTTGCGCGTTGAATGGGATTGTTCCGCGAAATTTCGATAAATATATAGATTTCAAGGATCGTACATTCGATAACCGAAACGAATATCTTGAGTACGTCGCCCAGATCTTAGGTGAAGATACCGTTTTGGTTGAAGCAACATTTGATGGTCTACCCGATCTGGAAAATATGGGAAGTTATAGATTAAATTCGCCCCCGGTTGATAAAAAAATAATTCAATATTGCCCGAGATGTATCTGCGAGGGTTATCACAGTTATCTTAACGATTTGGTTTGGCTAGAGCGATGTCCTTTCCATCTTATTCCACTCAGACGAATGCGTGCAAAATATCGTTATCAAGCATTCACTGAGCTTTTTTCAAAAAATTGTTTGCATTGGCCATTCATTTCACTTTCTTGTGTTTCGTCTCAGGAGCATCTTGGTTACGCCAAGATATTGGTAAAGTGGATTAATGGCGTGCACTCAAAAATTAAAAAATTTCAAAAAGATGAGATATGGTTCAATTTGAATTATGAGGATCCCCATAATGAAGACCTAAAATATTGGTTGGGGCGGTTGTGCTGTATAGAAAACCTTCCAGCTCCTCTGTCATATTTAGTCGCAGACTATTTACCAGTTAAATTACTCGTTAAACCGTTCTCTAAAAAAGGTAGTGCAGAAATATTTCCTATCATTAATAGGTACACTTTTTTGGCGACTTACGAAGCTTATAAAATAATAAAGGCACAATCATTAAAACCTTTAGAGCGATTTACTCTCTATCGCCAAAAAATTGCTAGTTTGCACAATACACCATGCGAATGGCGTCGTTATCCAGTAGGTTTTGAAAATTACTATTGGGTAAACTTTGAACCCAATCCTCGATCGGAGTGCAACGATTGCCCAAACTTAATAGTACAACAAGAATTGCAAATCGAATGGGGCCTGATTCCAAAAACACTGCATACCCGAACTTACCGAAATCATCAGCGACGATTTTTGGAACTAGTTGATTTTTTAAGGGAATCCGGCTTGTTTGCATTCAAACAAAATGCTGAAGTGTCACCATCAGGCAAGTTGTGGCTGTCAGGCTTGGTGTTTTCTAGTTGCGAGTGGCGACATACGGTACTTGAAAGGTTTTTCGATATTTTAGCAAACAGCGAATTAGACTTATTTTTCGCTCGAAAGAGTTTGTGGCTGTCAAACATAAATTCGGGAGAAGAGCCGGAACACTGCCCTAAGCTGTATGGGAGTGTTCGGGTGATTTACAGTGAGGGTAGGTTAAAGGTATTAACTTGGAAAGTCGGTTGAGTGTTCTAGATTAAGAGAGCCAGTGTATGGTTTACAAGGGTTGCTCGATTCACGTACATACATTTGATGCAATTGCAGCAATTCCTGTCGGTTCACTCATAAATTGACACAGTATTTGAAGCAAAAAATGTCATTTTTAATTCTAAAACCAAGTTTCCACACCCCTATTTGGATGTTTCATAAGCGTCCAGGATCATAAAATGACACACTTTAGAAAATAATCACCCATTAATTGGCATATCTAACTAGCTGATTTTTGGTGGGTTTTCATATAATCAGTATTCGAATGCCGATGGCATTTGTGCCTGTTAGGCATGATGACCACTGCTTTTTTTGTTAATAATGAATAATCTGCAGTCCTGCCCAAGCGGTTCCAGCTAGTTGCTCGTAATATTTTACAAACTCGGTTAGAGGTTGGGTCATTACCGCGCCCTGAGGTTGTTAGCTGCAGGATCAACATATGAAACAGTATTGTTTGTATCAGAGTTAATATCAAAAACGACGCGCGCGTGTACTGCAAAAAGGCCTGGATGTTGATTTTCGTCAACCACCACAAATAAAGGGCTTTGCGATACAAGTTGCTTCCAACGTTAAAGTGTCGGATTTGCAGGTGGCTCACTAGAAAGATTAAGTTTAATGATTGCCTCTTTGATAGCTGATAGCTGATAGCTGGCATAGCCGCTTGAATCAAAACTTTACCCGCTGAATTCGCATGACACACAAGATGGCCAGCAATCCTCACCATTATCGGCAATAAATGCACAGGCTAAGCCACAAGATGGCGCAATCTTCCGTGTGTCTCAGCAGATCTTGCTTTGTTGTTTGGCCAACCTCCAGGTTTGACTTCCCTGGCTCTAGTTGACACTCCCAAGCTACTTTCAAAATAAAATTGGTTCGGATCAAATAAATTTTAATGTATCAAATTATCCGGCGTGCCCATGCCCAATAAATTGATACATGTCAATCGCTTATTTTATAAAAAGCGTATGCTGAAAAGCTATTTCTCACAAATAGCTCTGCACTAGAGTTACCAGATATCAAGGTTGTTTTATGGCTTATTTTCAGGCTCCACTTGAATGGAATTTGGATCTTATTAGACGATATGATTTAACCGGGCCGCGTTATACGTCATATCCTACCGCGCCACAATTTTGTGAAAGCTTTTCTGCGTCCAATTTTAAAGCGGCGGTTGAGAGGAGTAACGCGAGCGGAAGGCCGCTGTCGCTTTATTTTCATATTCCTTTTTGCGATACCCTTTGCTTTTATTGTGGATGCAACAAAGTAGTTACTAACAATAAAGGCCGTGCGCAACCTTATTTGGAGCGTATGGAGCGGGAAATGGCGATGCAGTCAGAGTTATTTGATTCCGCGCGACTTGTAACTCAATTACATTGGGGTGGTGGTACCCCCACTTTTATCAGTGATGATGAAATGTCTTGGCTGATGGCTGCGACACGCAAGCACTTTACATTGCTGGATGATGACGCAGGTGAGTACTCCATCGAGATTCATCCAGGACGCGTATCGACTAACACTATGGGGCATTTACGTAAACTTGGTTTTAATCGAGTCAGTATGGGTGTGCAGGACTTTGATTCTCAGGTTCAAAAAGCAGTAAATCGTTATAACAGTGTTGAAGATGTAAGCGCCTTGGTAAAGGCACTACGCCAACAAGAGTATCGCTCGATCAGTATGGATTTAATTTATGGCCTGCCAATGCAAACTTTGACCAGTGTCGGTGAAACATTAAATAGAGTGATCGAGCTTTCGCCCGACCGCCTGTCATTATTTAATTATGCCCATATGCCGCATCTTTTTAAGAGCCAGGAATTAATTAACGAGCGTGATCTTCCCTCAGCAGAGCAAAAACTTGAACTTTTGTATATGGCGATAGAGCGTCTGCAGGGCGCTGGGTATATTTATGTTGGCATGGATCATTTCGCAAAACCGGATGATAGTTTGGTACAAGCACAAAGAGCAGGAAAGTTACAACGAAATTTTCAGGGCTACTCCACACACGGAGATTGTGATTTGCTCTCTTTTGGCGCCTCTGCGATTAGCGCATTCGGCAACGTTTATATACAAAATGCAAAACGCGTTGAACATTATCAAAAATCAATTGACTCGGGTGCAATCCCTTTTATTAAAGGTATCGAATTAACCGGCGAAGATCTTTTGCGACAATTTGTAATTAATCAGTTGATTTGTCATTTCAATTTAAATTTTGCTGCTGTTGATAGTGCATTTTGCCTGGATTCGCGCAGTCATTTTGCTAAAGAGTTAGCGCAATTAAAACCAATGATTGATGATGGGTTACTCAGCATTGACGATGAGGGCATTGAAGTTCTCAATGCGGGGCGGTTGCTTATTCGTAGAATTTGTATGGTGTTTGATGAGTACCTTAACAACGCATCAACAATTCGTTACTCCAAGGTAATTTAGTCGGTAATATTTTTTGGGGGGTGAGCAGGGGGTGCAATAGTGATTGGATTGCACTACCTGCTCAAGGTTGTAAGGTTTTCAGGGATTATAAAATTCACCCTGTTTGCGTAAATAAAACCACCAGTTTAGTAACACACACACCAGATAAAATACCGCAAAACCCAGCATCGCATATTCCGGTGTGGCAGCTTTGATTTGCTCGCCAAATACTTGCGGAATATAAAATGCCCCATAACCCGCTACCGCAGAGGTCCATCCCAGTGCCGGGCCCGCTTGTTCTTTAGGAAAAATATTGGCGATGGAGCAGAAGGTTGAACCATTACCCATACCACTTGCGGCAAACAAACCCAAGAACACTAAAAAGAAGGGCGCAAAATACTGCTCAGGGCTGGCGGATTGATAGGCCATGCGCATGTAATAAGCCGCAACTATCGACAAAATAACCATGGCAATCGCACACATTTGTGTGACCAGTGCACCACCAAACTTGTCAGATACCCAACCTCCTACCGGGCGAATGAGTGCGCCAATAAAGGGGGCGATCCATGCGTAAGTCAGAGCGCTTGGGCCATTCGGGTTGAGGGTATTGTGGGTCATCACTCCATCGATAGTTACATGACTAAAACCAAAAATGACTTGAATAGACAGCGGGAAGGCTGCTGAAAAACCAATAAATGAGCCAAAAGTCATCACATACAACACACTCATTACCCAGGTGTGTTTGTTGTTAAAAATTTTGTATTGGCGATCAAGACTGGTGCGAATAGTCCCTGGTAGCGCTTTGAGTAACATCACTGTGGCAAACAATACCAGCACCAGTACCAGTTCTTTGGGGATCCCAAAGCCGGAGCCATTGACACTGGCAGGCATGATTAGCCACAGCCCCAGCGCCGAGGTTGCGAAGCCAATTAACATCATTGCGATAATGATCGCAAAAGAGCGCGGCGCTCCGCCTGCCAGATTGGGACTTACCTCTGCGGTGTTGATGTTGTTCATACCAAACCAAATCGCAAAAGCGAGTGGGATGAGCAGCAGTAACCAGACAAACCCCGCGTTTTGAATCCAGGTTTCGGTACCCGCAGGGATGGCACCGATTAAAGTGCCGCTTGCAGATTTCAACACCATTGGGTCGCCACCCAATGCGCCAAAGGCGCCAAATGTCATAAACAGCGGTACCAGAATTTGCATACTGGTCACACCGAAATTACCTAACCCGGCATTTAGGCCAAGTGCTAATCCCTGCTGCTTACGAGGATAAAAAAAACTGATGTTAGACATAGACGCTGCAAAATTACCCCCGCCAATTCCGGAGAGCAGCGCCATTAATTGGAACACCCAAAACGGCGTGTTTTGATCCTGCAAAGCCAGACCGGTTCCAATTGCAGGTAGCATCAATAAACTGGTGGTTAAAAAAATGGTGTAGCGGCCACCGCACAAGCGAATAAAAAAACTTGCTGGAATGCGGAGTGTCGCTCCGGTTAAACCGGCAATTGCCGCGAGGCTGAATAAATCGCCGGCCTGATAGGGAAAGCCAAGATTCAGCATTTGCACGGTAATAATGCTCCACTGCATCCAAACGGCAAAGCCACAGAGTAAGCTTGGAATTGAGATCCACAAATTGCGATTGGCAATTGCTCTCCCGCGTGAATCCCAGAACGTTTGCTGTTCCGGTTCCCATTGTTTTAGGTCAGACATGTGAAGCCCTCGGTCAAAAAGTTGTTTTCCCACAAGTATCACTATGGCTTTGCGCAGACATGGAAACTATTCAACCTCAGTGTTAAGTTGGGGTATTAGAAGTGTTACCCGACCTGCCCAATAGGGGTAGGTGCGTTTGATCTATCTACCCACAAAGGGGCATGCGCTGCCCTTAGGTTCTGTAAGCAGTTAAACTGCAGATGATGATGTATTGATATTGAGGAGAGTCTTGTGACAGAAACGGCCGCGAGCATTATGTTGGTGGACGATCACCCTTTATTGCGTAAAGGGTTGCGTCAACTTTTAACACTGTCGGGTGAGATGGAAGTCGTAGCCGAAGCGAGCAATGGCAAAGATGCGATTAAATTGGCGAGTGAACTAGACCCTGATTTAATTTTATTGGATTTGAATATGCAGGGCATGGATGGTTTGGAAACACTACGCCATTTGCGCGATGAAGGTGTCACCTCGCGCATTGTGATGCTCACTGTGTCCGATGCCGATGAGGATGTGCTCAGTGCAATTTCAGCGGGTGCAGATGGCTATTTGCTAAAAGACATGGAACCGGAAGATATGCTGGTGCAAATCGAACGCGCCTTATCCGGCAAAATGGTGTTGAGTGAAGCGGTCACGCAGGTACTGGCCACCGCCATTCGCAATCCCACCACAAAAGGTGCTGTGGGTAGCGACAGTCTTACCCAGCGTGAATTGGAAATTCTGAAATTAATTGCCAAGGGCATGAGTAATAAAGTCATTGCCCGCGAATTGGATATTTCAGATGGCACAGTCAAAGTGCACGTTAAACATTTGCTGAAAAAATTGCATTTGCGCTCACGCGTAGAAGCAGCCGTGTGGATGATTAATCAACAAAACTAATCTTCAGTAGAGATATGCTAATGGATTGTTGTTCACAGCCTGGGTTGTTATCAGTACATGACGCGTTATTGCGTATGCACCAACAATTAACTCCAGTGCAGGAAGCTGAGTGGGTTGAATTGGCATTCGCATTGGATCGGGTGCTCGCTGAATCAGTGTTGGCAAGCATTAATGTTCCTGCCAGTGATAACTCTGCAATGGATGGCTATGCGCTGCGTACTGGTGATGCACAAACTGAAGGTGCTGTGTTTGATGTGATTGGTCAGTCTCTGGCTGGGCACCCCTTTCGCTTTACAGAGCAAGAGGGTGTGCAGTCGGCGCTCGGTAAAATGCAAGTTGTGCGCATTATGACCGGTGCGATGATTCCAGGTGGTGCCGATGCCGTGGTGATGCAAGAAAATGTTACGCGTACTGCTCAAACACTGCATCTGAACAAACTTGTGGTGCAAGGCGAAAATATTCGTCGCGCCGGTGACGATATAAAAAAGGGCAGTGAAGTTCTGAGTAAAGGACATCGTATAAGTGCGCTGGATATTGGTTTGCTAGCATCGCTGGGGATTGCGCGCATCAAGGTTTGGCGGAAGTTGCGTATCGCTGTGTTATCTACGGGCGACGAGTTATTGTCACTTGGCAGTGCGCACGACGAGGATAAAATTTATGACAGCAATCGCCCTTTGCTATGCGCACTCTTGCAACGATTAAACGTCGAAATAAAAGATATCGGTATTATCGCCGATGATCTGCTAGGTCTTCGCGCAGCGTTTATGCAGGCTGCACAATGGGCTGATGTCGTCATTTCTACCGGTGGGGTCTCCGTGGGTGATGCGGACTACACCAAAACAATATTGGAAGAGTTAGGCCAAATTGACTTCTGGAAAGTCGCGATGAAGCCGGGAAAACCTTTTGCTTTTGGCCGTTTAGGAGCAGGTTGGTTCTTTGGGTTGCCGGGCAATCCTGTTTCAACTGCGGTCACTTATCATCAGCTTGTTGTGCCTGCGGTGCGATATCTAGCGGGTGAGAAATCGGTTGAATCAGTGCAACTGAATGCTATCGCAAAACAATCCTTTAAAAAGCATCCTGGGCGAATGGATTTTCAGCGAGGAGTTTTAGCGAGTGAGCAAGGTGTGAATACTGTCGTTAGCGCCGGCTCGCAAAGCTCTGGCGTGTTAAGCAGTATGGCAAAGGCTAATTGTTATATTCGCCTGGAGGCAGAGCGGGGGACAGTACTGCCAGGTGAAACGGTCACCGTTATCCCTTTCGATAGCTTTATTCGCTAATTACGGTGAGGTTTTTTTGGATTTACTATCGCTGTTAATTGCTTGCGGTATTTTTTTTGCGGCCGTCTTGTATTCTTCAGTGGGACATGCGGGTGCCTCTGGCTATATTGCAATTATGGCGCTTGCAGGGCTCGCCCCGGAAAGTTTGAAACCGGCCGCACTTGCGTTAAATATTTTAGTCGCCACTATCGCCAGTACTAAATATATTCGCACTGATGCATTTTCCTGGTCGCTGCTGTGGCCATTAATTATCACCTCTATTCCCTGCGCTTATCTCGGTGGCGGACTAACGCTTCCAAGTGATTATTACAAACCTATTCTGGGTGCTGTATTAATTTATGCGGCATTCCATTCGTTTTTAACTGCTAAAAAAGCGCCTACCCAAAAAATACAGGCACCAAAAAAATGGTTGTTAATGTGTGCGGGGTTAATTATTGGGTTCTTGTCGGGGTTAGTCGGTGTCGGCGGGGGAATTTTCCTGAGCCCTCTATTGTTATTTCTGTGTTGGGGGGAAACTCGCGTAATCTCGGGTGTAGCCGCAGTATTTATTTTGGTAAATTCCGTAGCGGGCTTGCTAGGGGTCATGTCCATGCATCCGGTATTGCCAGAGGGCATTGGCTATTGGGCAGTTGCCGCCATATTGGGTGGCTGGTTGGGTGCGGAATTCGGCAGCAAACGTTTTAGTGTTACCGTTATTCGCCAAGTAATGGCGGTGGTACTGTTGGTTGCCGGAGGAAAGATGTTTTTAGGGTGAGGCTGATTTTTTGCAGCTAATTTTTTATTTTCTCCCCATATTTTCAAGAATCACAATTCTTGGTGTAGGACTTGGCTTTGCGTCTTTACTTTTATCACTTGAGTTATTCATTTTAAATAAAAGATCCAACCTAAGGCTACCGGCGATAATATCCAGATATCCGTCTCCGGTGACATCGGCTAATTCAAATGATGCAATGCTCGCTGGTTTGGCGATAAGGTCGTGTTGAATAAAGTTCTGCTTGCCGTCATTTTCAAACCAAACCATGCTTTGTCGTTTTGGATCATTCCAATCATTCATAAAGCTGCTCGCCACTACATCCAAATCGCCGTCATTATCCATATCGCCGGCTAGTGCCAAGGCTACTCCATAAAACCTGCCTATATCGCGGTATCTAAATGTTTTACCATCAAGGTTTTCTAACCACTGAACGCCATGATACGGTTTTAAATCATTTTGAGTGTCGTAAGCATCGCCATTGGTAAACAAAATATCCATGTCGCCATCTAAATCCAAATCAACCAAGCGCATACTGGTGGAGCCAAACATGGGGTGTGGGCCGCGTGCGAGCACACTTTGAGTAAATTGTTTGTTGCCTTGATTAATAAAAGCCATAAATAATTCATGCTCTTGAGATATGAGGCTAATGAAGTCCATGTGCCCATCGTTGTTTATATCCCAAGGAATTATGTTGAGTGCACCGGTCACGTTTAATAGGCTTCGTTTTGCATGCTTGTTGTTACCCTGATTTTCTAACCAGAATATTTCACCGCTATTACCTCCTCCAAAGGCTGCAACTATTATGTCAAGATCGCCATCCTTATCTACGTCGATGGCTCTGACTTCTGCAATACGGCCTATGCCATCCATAAGCATTTCTTTGGAAAATGTTCCGCCGGTTTTTTTTCTGAGTAGAAAAATTTTCCCTACCTGTTTATCGGTATACGGAAGAACGCCAATATCTCCAATAAGCATATCGTTATCAAGATCACCATCATAATCAATAATATCGGCGTAAACAGATGTGCTTATGTCAGCAATTTTTTGCTCATTCCATTTTCCGTTATCTTTTGATAGTAAAAATACCGCATTATTGCTCATATCACTTACTATAAAATCGGGATTCTTACTGCCATTAATAGCTGCCAGTTTGATATTGGTGATAAGGGGCATACCTTGAGTTGCGCCAACTACATGCTGTTTGAATGTCAGCCTGTCTGACGGTTTGTTGTAAGGCAGGGCGGGCAAATTTTCAGGTGCAGTGCCATAATAGAATGCCGTAATATCCCGCGTTTGATTAGCGTCTATGATTGCCTTCCCGTATTT
The DNA here is from genome assembly GCF_024452345.1 of Cellvibrio sp. QJXJ. Taxonomy (NCBI): domain Bacteria; kingdom Pseudomonadati; phylum Pseudomonadota; class Gammaproteobacteria; order Cellvibrionales; family Cellvibrionaceae; genus Cellvibrio; species Cellvibrio sp. QJXJ. The sequence continues at coordinate 139,915 of NZ_CP101663.1, read as the reverse complement.
CTTTAAGGCAATTTCATTCATGGTCTCAATTATTCTTGGCCAACTTTTTTTGGGGGCTACATTAGGGTTCGGCATTGAATGGCATGATCCGCAGTAATCCTTTGCCATACCAATAATTCGTTGAAGATTATCGTCAGATAGCGTGTCGTTGCTAGATAACAAGATTAGCGCTGCAAATAGATAGCAAATATTTTTTATATTCATAATTGAAAATAACGTCCGAAACTCGTACAACCATTAAACTTCAGTTAGGAGGGGTAATCTGGGGGGGGGAGATTTACCAGCGCTGGGCGAGTTGCTCGTCACTGTCTTTGGCTGAAACCCAATAGGACTCTAGTTTGCTATTCGGATAGCGTTTTATAGTTTCTTTTTTCCAAAAAGGAGCAATTGTTTTGAGCTTATCCATCAGGAATTGCACCGCGTCAAATGCACTGGCTCGGTGTGCACTGCTAACTCCAATCATGACAATCTGATCACCCGGCATAAGTCTGCCGGTACGATGAATAATAGTTACCCCTAACAAATGCCACCGCCTACGTGCTTGTTCAACTAGTTTATGCAATGCGTGTTCAGTCATCACCGGATAATGTTCCAAGGTCAAATCGACCAGTTGTTGCGGTGGTAAAAAGTCACGTACTAGACCGGTGAACAACACCACAGCACCGCAAGGTGCACTGATCGCTCTAAGTGAATCGTATTCGGTTTTTAGGTCAAAATCCTCGGTTTGTACGCGAATGGTGAAAATCATTATTTACCTCTAGCCACCGGTGACCGGCGGAAAAAAAGCCACTTCATCACCTGCGACGATATTAGCATTTACGTTCGCCATTGCATGATTAACGGCAATCAGTATTTTTTTTTCTGAAAATATTTTTTCCCACTCAGGGTGATCGGCGATTAATTGCTCAAGTAGGGATTTTACTGTGGTACCGTAAAAGTCGGTAACAAAGCATTCAGCACACTGGAGTCTTTCGCGTAGTTCTGCAAAAAAGAATACTTTAATCATGTCGATTATCCTTATGCCAGTCGCCGCCTTTGCCTCCGGATTTCTGCTCCAAATAAATGCTGCTTATTTCCATATTTTTATCTACGGCCTTGCACATATCATAAATAGTCAGTGCGGCAATACTTGCAGCCGTTAGTGCTTCCATCTCCACGCCTGTCTGACCATTAGTAACGCAGCGGCTGCGAATAAATATTGCCCCAACTGAAGCATTGCAATCAAACTCTACACTGACTTTTGATAGCGCAAGTGGGTGACAGAGAGGAATTAAATCAGCCGTTTTTTTTGCCGCCATAATGCCCGCAATACGCGCCACCGTTAATACATCGCCTTTTTTCAGGCCGGCATTATTGATCAGTTCAATCACATCGGGGCGCGTGCTCACAATCGCACTCGCGACCGCGATGCGTTTGGAGATTTTTTTATCGCTCACGTCCACCATGCAGGCAGCGCCAGTGTGATCGAGATGAGTGAGGGTGGGTAATTGGCTGGTAGTGTGCAGATGATTATTGAGCATAAAAATTATCTATCCTCGAGTTTCACAAGCAGCACGTGCGGTCATTTTTAAATGCGGAACGAAGTTGCACGGGCCTTGAGTGGAATCTAGTTGGTACTTAATAATCTCATCCCAGGCGGTTTTGCAAGCGTTAGTGGAACCGGGCAAGCAAAAAATCAGCGTATTGTTTGCAAGCCCAGCTACCGCGCGAGATTGAATAGTGGAAGAACCTATATGGCGATAGGAAATCTGGCGAAATAATTCGCCAAAACCCTCTACAGTTTTATCAAATAAGGGGGTCATGGCCTCCGGGGTTGAATCGCGTCCGGTAAAACCTGTCCCTCCGGTGATTAAAATCACCTGAATTTTTTCGTCGGCAATCCACTGCGAACACTGGGCTCGGATTTGATAAATATCGTCGATGACCAGAGCGCGTGTGGCGAGTTGGTGTTGTGCATCTTGTAGTCGCTCAATTAAAGCCGCACCGGAAGTGTCATTGGCAATGCTGCGGGTGTCAGATACGGTCAGTACTGCAATCGCTAGCGGTAAAATATTTTCTGTGGTGTGGTGGCCCATAAATAATACACTCGCTATCTATAGAAAAATTAACCGCCAATCATGGCTAGGTGACGGGTTGAACCGGTGATCTGGTTCTGTAAATCGTGACTGGCAGTTTTATGTTGTAGTGCGGCGCGCAAAAAATTCATCAGCGGTTGCGGGTCATCGCTTTGTAATAATGCGCGCATGGATTGATGTTGCTCGGCAAATAAACATAAATACAATTCCGCTTTGCTGGAAACCCGCAGGCGATTGCAATCAGCACAAAAGTTTTTGCTGTAGGGCATTATCAGGCCGATAGAGCCGAGGTAATCCGGGTGGATAAATTCTTTGGCGGGTCCAGCATTAGCGCTGCGAATTTTTTGCGTCCATCCCTCACTTAGCAAACGCTGTTGAATACTCTCACCACTTAAATGTTGGCGGGCAAAAAAATCCGCGTTGTCGCCAGTGCGCATTAACTCAATAAAACGAAGGGTAATTCTGCGGGTTTTAATAAATGCAAGAAAATCGTCCAGCTCGCGGGCATTCTGTTCGCGTAGCAACACAGTATTAATTTTGAGTTGGTTAAAACCAAGTTCCTGAGCCTGATCAAGGCCTGCTAAAATACTGCGCAGTTTTCCGCTGCCAGTGATCAGTTGAAACATCTCCGGGCGCAAGCTATCAATACTGACATTAAGTGAATCTAACCCAGCCGTTCGCCAGGTAGCCACATCTTTTTCCAGTCGAAAGCCGTTGGTAGTCAGTGCTACTGAATTAATTCCTGTAACACCTTTGCACGTTTTGATGATTTCACACAGATCGCGACGTAAACTTGGTTCACCGCCGGTCAGGCGAATCTTCTGCGTTCCCAATAAGGCAAATGCGGTGACTAAACGACGAATCTCGATGAGTGTTAAATCATCGTTCATTGAGTGACATTCACTGCCATCAGGTAGGCAATAACTACAACTAAAATTACATTTTTCGGTTAGCGACAACCGCAAATAGGTAAATGCGCGCGCAAATGTATCCGTAAGTGGATTTTCAACCAACATAAAACACCTTTCCAAATCCGGGAGGCATTTTCGTTTCCAAAAAAACCCATTGGCTTAATTCCATAATCGGGATGACCTTAGGTCATTAAGCTCGGCGTTTATCAATGGTAGTTAGTATTCCCTGGAGTTGTAATTGCCGTAAATAGGGTTGCGGCATACCTCCTATTGGGTATGCATTCTCGCTAGCGTGAGGCGATTAAGCTTGCGCTAAATCAAATAATATTCAGTAAATATAATTTAATCTCTCCACTTTTTTTATTTGTGGATTTTTTATGATACTACCAGAATTGCTATCACCTGCTGGAAGCCTAAAAGCGATGCGCGTGGCGTTTACTTATGGTGCTGATGCGATTTATGCAGGGCTGCCGCGGTATAGTCTACGCGTACGCAATAACGAATTTACATTGGATAATTTGGCAATTGGTATTGCCGAGGCTCACAACCAAAATAAACGCTTTTATGTAGTGGTAAACCTGTTACCCCATAATGCAAAAATTAATGATCTGATAAAAAATATCGCCCCGGTCGTGGAGCTTAACCCAGATGCATTAATTGTTTCCGACCCAGGTGTGATCCATCTGTTGCGCGAAGCATTTCCTTCGGTGCCACTACATCTCTCAGTTCAGGCTAATACTATGAATTGGGCTGCAGTAAAGTTTTGGCACGCACTGGGAATATCCCGAATTATTTTGTCTCGTGAACTAGGGTTGGACGAAATCGCAGAAATAAAACAGCGCTGCCCGGAGATAGAACTTGAAGTGTTCGTGCATGGCGCTCTCTGCATGGCATATTCCGGGCGCTGTCTAATATCAAACTATATGAACAAGCGCGATCCGAATCAGGGCGCATGCACCAATGCTTGCCGCTGGTCTTATAGTGTCAATGAAAAGCCGGAGGCATCGCGCTCGATATTTGTGGCCAGCGCGGGTGATCCACAAGCAGAGTATTTGCTGGAGGAAGATGAACATGGCAGTTATCTGTTTAATTCTAAAGACCTGCGTGCGGTTGCATTGGTAGAAAAATTAGTGGCGATTGGTGTGAATTCATTAAAAATTGAAGGGCGCACCAAATCCGCTTATTACGTAGGACGTACAGCGCAGGTGTACCGGCGTGCAATTGACGATGCAGGTAGCGGTAAACCGTTTGATAATAATTTGCTCTCAGAGTTAGAAGGCATGGCCAACCGAGGCTATACCGAAGGCTTCTTGCGACGTCATCAACATCAGGAAATGCAGAATTACACACGTAATTTTAGTATCGGAATGCAGCAGGTTGTAGGTGAAGTTATTGATCGTAGCGACTCAGGCCAATTAATTATTGATGTAAAAAATAAATTCCAAATAGGAGATAAGTGTCTATTGATGACGCCGCAAGGAAATATAGGTTTTACCTTGGAACACATCTATCAGCTTCAGGGAAAATCAATAGACGTTGCGCCGGGTTCTGGTCATATAGTGTGTGTTTCTTTGCCTGATTCTATCCCTGATCATTACTTGCTCAATATTGAGTATGCAATGTTGATTGCAGAGAGCTTCTAGTGATGGCACCGGGAATAACTAATTATATTATTTGGATTGATGATAGTTGTATCAACTGCGATATGTGCGTCCCTGAATGCCCTAGCGAAGCCATCGCTATGGGTGTAGAACATTATGAAGTGAGTACGGATATTTGCATTCTATGTAAAGATTATTATGAACATGAAACATGTATTGCGGTTTGCCCTATCGGTTCGGTTCGCAAAAAAGTTGTGTAGTGGAACCTAAACATTTTGCTATACCCCCACAGCTAGATTGAAGATAACAATTTATGTGCAGCCGCAAGCGATTTGTACATATCGCTTGGGCTGCAGGCTTCATGGTCACGCTTCTTGATTCCTAATTCAGTTAATTCCATGTGCCATTGAGGAACGATACGGTGTCTCTCCAATACTTTTTTTACGCAGGCGACTTTGCAGCCATCAATAGCCAAAATAGGCCGGTCAGATTTTGCAGTTTTTACCAGGTTTTTTACATTTCCACCTACGCCAGCAATACAAGACATTTGTGCATGTCCCTCTCGGTCAAGGGTGACGGCAAGATCATTTGCGAGCTGAGCAACATTAGAACAGCCAGAACAGGAATACACCAATGGTAAGTTCGCATCTTTCTTATTCATTTCTGCCTCGCTAGCGCGGTAGTAAATAGTGTTAATCAGTATAGAAATTTATTGCAAGCAATGATTGATGTATATCAATTCACTTCTCTTCTTGTCAGGGCAATTCTTTCACTTCCAGGAATTCGATAAAAATCACGCTCTGCATGTACAGGGCGTACTTCAGAAAAGTACATCCACATTAGCGAGGTCCAAATAATGCCAAACATAAACATAAATGCGGATGAGCGGACTCCGGTTAAATCGACTAACGCACCAAATAAAATAGGCAAAATAAATCCACCTAAACCGCCAGCCAAACCTACCACTCCGGAAACAACACCAATATTATTTGGGTAATCATCAGAAATATATTTAAATACCGATGCCTTGCCTACTGCGAAAGCAATGCCCATGGTAAACATAATAATAGTGAAGGTAATTGCTCCCAAACCGAGGTGAAAACTTTTAGGACCATCAATGGTGGTGATTACTATTTCTGTGGGCGGGTAGGAGAGAAAAAACAAACACACGAGCGATACCCAAAGCACCCACCAAGTTACTGTGTGAGCCCCAAATTTGTCAGAGAAGTATCCACCCAATGCGCGCAGCATGCCGCCGGGTAAACTAAATGCAACGGCCAGGAGTGCAGCTGTTTTTAAATCAAAGCCGTATTCGGTGATGTAATATTTTGTCATCCATAACGAGAGCGCCACATAACCGCCGAAAACAATTGAATAATATTGACTGTAGCGCCATACCCGTGGATCTTTTAATACTGCAAGTTGTTGTTTAATAGTGATGCTGCTAGCCGCGCTGTGGGATTTATCAGTAAAGCTAAAAAACCAAAATAAAATCGCTGTGATTAGCATAAGCACGGCGTAAACTTTGGGAACCATTGTCCAGCCATACGCTACTACTATCAAAGGTGCAACTAGCTTGGTAACAGCTGCTCCGGTATTGCCTGCACCGAATATTCCCATTGCCAAGCCTTGGCGCTCTTTTTTAAACCAGCGAGCGCAATAGGCAATCCCAACGGTAAATGAACCACCCGCGACGCCCACAAATAAACTCAAAACTAGAAATTGCCAATAGACAGTTGCATAAGAAATTAGCCAAATCGGAATCACCGTTGAAAGCATCAAAATAAAGAATACGATTCTTCCACCAAAACGGTCGGTCCACATGCCCATGGGTAGGCGGATTAAAGATCCAGTTAGCACAGGCATCGCTATCAGTAAACCAAATTCAGTTTCATTGAGTGCCAATGCTTCTTTGATAGGAATTCCAATAACCGCGAACACCATCCAAATCATGAAACAAATGGTAAATGAAAACGTACTGGCGATTACAACTGACCAGGATTTGTATTCACTTTTTTCCATAATTAATCTCCTAGTGATACCAATAATTCACAACACGAGTATAAATAACTGCATGTCATTCAATAGGAGTGTACTGTGCACCTTATAGGCTTGCTATCGGTGCGGGGCGGTTTGAGTGGGTAACCGCTACCTATAACGGGGTAGGTCTGAAGGGTCTTTGTATTGCGCTGATATTGAATGTGCTGCAATTAAATCCTGAGGAGTGTTAACGTTAAAAAAAGCGTTTTCCTCACTGTTAGAAAAATCAACGGTGACTGCTTGCAGTAGACGCAATATGTCTTGCATTCGGTATTTTTTAGTTGAGCGTAAAATTGCGTCCAGTTGCGGAAGAAGTGAGATATTCCAGAGTGCAAAAACATACTGCTGTTGGTGATTGTGTTTTGCGACGTAAACGTGATTATTGTGTAGCGTTGTTGCTTGCAAGAATCGACTATACAAATCAGTGGGTATAAAGGGTGTGTCAGAAGCGACACTGAGCAACCAGTTCACCGCTGAATTGGCCACGCGCAGGTATTGCATGCTACTAGCGATGCCTGCAAGTGGACCTGAGAATGGCGAGTATAGGTCTTTAACAACACTGATATGTGCAGGCCTATGTGTGGGGTGTCTAAAAATATTCTCCGCCAGTGTAGAGTCGGGGGCAATATTCAAAAGAATTTCATCTACTTGCGGGGTAAGTCTTGATAATAATGAGTCGATGATGCGTTCCTCGCCCAAGGAGCAAAGGCACTTAGGTTGCCCGCCCATTCTGCTGGAGCGGCCACCTGCCAATACTACGGCGATTCCTTTTTCCATTTAGCGGATTCCCGTGCTAGCGATGATTAATTCCTTGCCCGCTTGATCATGCCAAAAGCCATTGCAGTCAGGCTTTTGTAAAGGAAATGTTGTTGGATTGTGTAATTGCTGTTGAAAGCGTTCCAGCCACAAAAATGTATCATTTTCTTGCGGACTTAAACGAATAATATCAATAGTATGCTGTAGCCCTTGTAAATCGTTAATGAGGTTGTGTCGATAACCGGATTGGGTTTGAATACCATTTAATGTAAATAATGTCTCGCCTTCCTGACTGGTTACTGCTCGGCCTGCTGGATATTTTTTGCAGCACAAATCGCATTGGTCTTTGGATTTCCCCTCGGCACGTGCGCTAAAACAGCGCGCCGACCAAGCCAGTGGTAAGTGCCCAAAGGCAAACAGTTCGGAAGTAAAGCATTCGCGTACATCGTTTATTTCACTGCTCTCTAACATACTGTTTATCCAGCGCAGGGGTAATTCAACGGGAACTACCCAGCGTTGCATACCCATTTTCATTAAATAGCGCAAACTGTGTTGGTTATAACAATTGAGTGTATTGCCTGCCACAAAAGGCAGCCCGCGCTCGTTCAGTAAACCCACGGCGCCTATGTCATTTGCTTCAATTAAAAATTCACCGTTGTCGCAGTAGCGATTTAACTCGCGTAAATCTGCTGGGGATTCCAACAATGTCATGCTGGAGAGCACCACTTCTTTGCCCGCTTCACGCAATTGGTGTGCAAGGTCGATGTAATCTTCCAGGCGCAATTCGCGACGCTTGGGGCATACGGTTTCACCCAAATAAATAATATCTACACAGGATTCGGCGGCAGTGCGGTAAAAATCCAGCACGCTATTTTTATCCCAAAAATATAAAATCGGTCCGAGTGAAAATTTCATAATAAAACCTTTTGTTTTTATCGCCACTGACGTTCGTAAGCACCCAGTGTGGTTTGGCTGCCTTCAGCCAGTTGCGTGAGTGCAGCTTGCCATTCATTTTTAACTAAAAATTTTTCAGGGTCGGCGCGGCAGCAATCGATGGCTTCGCGCCATGCGCGTGTAACTTGTGCGACGTAAGCCGCGCTGCGTTGGCGCCCTTCAATTTTTAATGAGCGAATACCCAGTGCGAGAAGTTCCGGCAATAATTCCATCGTGTTTAAACTGGTGGGCTCTTCCAATGCATGATAAGGCGTTGAGCCGGGTTCATCGGCGAGTGTAAAGCGGCCTTTGCACAGTGTTGGGTAGCCTGCTGTTTCATTAGTGCCAAAGCGATCAATTAATACATTATTTAAACGGGATTCCAACACGCCATTGCGGTCTTCCCAGCGCACAAATTCGGCAGGTGAACAGGCACCAAATGTATTGGGTGATTGCCCGGTTAAATAAGAACTTAAATAGCAACGCCCCTCCGCCATAATGCACAGACTGCCAAACGCAAACACTTCTAAGGGCGTGGTGCATGAGCGCGCCAGATTTTTTACTTGTGCGATAGACAGTACCCGAGGCAATACCACGCGCTGCACATTAAATTGCTGTGCATAAAAATCGATGGCGGCCGCGTTAGTTGCCGATGCTTGTACCGATAAATGCAGTTCTGTCTGTGGGTAGCGTTCGGCGGCATATTGCAGAATGCTCAGGTCAGCAATAATCAGCGCATCAACTCCACAAGCAATTGCTTCATCTACTGCGCTTGTCCAATGCTGCCAGGTATCTGGGTGCGCAAAGGTATTAATCGCCAGATGTACCTTGCATCGGTGTTGGTGCGCATAGTGTGCGGCTTCTTTCAGTTTTAAGGCGTCCAGATTCAAACCGGCAAAGTGACGCGCGTTAGTTTCGTTGCGCAGCCCTAAATACACCGCATCGGCACCATTTTCAATGGCGGCTTTGAGTGCAGGGATATTGCCTGCGGGGCATAACAATTCCATCGCCTACCTCCAATGGTTTATAGCCAGCCTGGTGTTAGCTTGTCATGATGGGTAAAGCTCTATTGTCGATCATGAGGTGCAAAAATGTTATACCAACAAAGGGTAAGCAAAGGGGTAGAAGCTCTCGCACGAAAAGTGATTCCACATTTGCCTGGCGCAATGAGTCGGGCTGCGCGCGTGGTGCCTGACAGGCTGCAGCAATTGACACTGGCGCGCAGCCTTAACTATGCCTTGCGCGAGGCAATTGCTGCAGGCGAATTGGATTTTTTTTGCAATAAATTACTGAATATTTGTGTCAAGGACATAGGTGTTCAATTTAGCGTTCGCTACTGCAATCATAAGCTGGTTGTGGCGGACGCTCAGGCCGAACCCGATCTGCGCTTTAGTGCAAACAGTTACGATCTGTTGCTGATTGCAACCCAGAGGCTCGATCCTGACATGCTGTTTTTTCAGCGGCGGCTGGAAATGAATGGTGATACTGAATTGGGTTTGGGGATTAAAAACTTATTGGCCAGTATTGAGTTAAATACACAATTACCACCGCGTATCGGTGCGGCCGTACAACAAATTGCTGGATATGTTGCGCATTATCGCTAGATTATTCCTATAAAAAACTGCACACCGGCTAAGGGGTACCGGGTGCAGAAAGGGTTGAGGAGATTTTATTGTTGGGTGATCAACTTGCTCGGGATTTCAATCTTATACGCATACCGCTGCAAGCACCGATTGCGGTTTGTTAGTGATTGTCCTCTTATTTTCATCTGCAGCAGTGTTCGCTTTTCTTAAATGATAGTGACGTAATTTGTGTTCCTTGCGGCGTCCGGCACTGAATGAGGAAATGCGCTTTAGATAACCAATCACCCGGGTGCCATAGTCCACATCATCAGACCCACAAGCCTGGCATTTATGTAAGGTGCGTTTATCAATCTGCTGGCATTGGTTACAGATAGTTATTTTTACGTTGATGCAAAAATAATTACAGCCAGTTTTAGCCGCAATGTTGATAAGATTTATGTAGGCATCTGCACTTAATGCTTCATCAAGATTCAAATGGAGCGCGGAACCACCGTCAAGATAATCAATTAGCTCGCGGCCATGCATAATAAACTTATCGAGTGGGTTGGTATGATCGTCCTCCACAACATAAAAATACGAGTTATAGCAATCGCGCTCCACTTTATAACCATCGGCTTTGTCCCATTTGGCATTTTTAACCCCCAAGTTCTCGGCCGGAACAAATTCAGTATTGAATAGATAGCCAAATTCTTCTTTGGCAGCTCGGTTAGCGTTGTAAATGACTTTTAAATGATTTTGCACAAATTCAATATATTGTGGATTATTGCTGGCACGAATGCCTTGCGACTCGGCCGCCTCTACCATGCCGTTAATGCCGATTGTGAGAAATTGTTTATCCAGGCTGATAAAACCGGCGGAATACACATTGAGCATGCCAGCGGCTAAATAGCCTTCCATTAATTGACGATAGGCGACTTGGTAACAGTGAATTTTTTTCACTTCGGTGAGTAAGTCGCGTTTATCCTGTACCAGGCGATTCATATTAATTGTGATCACATTGATCGAACCAGTTGCAACTCCACCAGCTCCCAGTGTGTAAGAAAATGTGTGGTCGCTAATTTCGTTGCGCAGGCGACAGCAGGAGGCGAGCGAATCGGCATTGTCGGAAAGATACATGAAAAACGCGCTACCTTGAGCCAGATGTGAGCCAATAGACGCGGCAAAGGAGTGATCTTTACATTGACCATTTTCGGTGAGCATCGCCACTGTCACTACCGGAAAGGTCAACAAGGTTTTGCTGCGCTCGGCATTAAACCAATGCAGGAAAAAATCTTGCAGTTGTGCAACGCTAGTCCATTCCGGCTTGGTGAAATCCGGAAATACAAATTCACCGAACATCGAATCAAAATAATGTTGGTCGTAAATAGAAATGTTCCAGAACACGCTTTGATAGCCGCGCGCTGCTGCTGGTTGATTAAGCGCGTAAACCACATGTTGTAAATGATTGGCGATTTGTTTGGTGTGGGTGTTCAGGTAGTTGTCACCATAGTCTCTGCGGGCGAAATAATCAAAGTAGGTGAGAAATTCGACGGTGGCTATGGCACCGGCAAATTGTGAGCTTACGGCAAATACAAAATTCACAAACGTGCCGCAAAAGGATTCCAGGTGTTGTGGTGCGCGCGATTCACCGCCCAGCTTAGTTAATCCATCTAACAAAAATGGATACATGGTGAGTGATGCACAGTAGGGCTTTAGGCTGGTTTCATCGTGCACATAAATTTCATGCTGTTCAATCTGGCGGATATATTCTGCTGCCATAGTATCACCAAATAATTCCGCAATCTTTCGGCGCACCTGTTCGCGGTTGACTTGTACAAAAAAATCTTTCATTAATTCCGCCTCCAATGTCGCAATATTTTTTTGCGTCACATTGGCATTGGCGTCCATAGTGGAACCGTCGGCTGCATTTTCTGCCGCCAAATAATGCTGAATAAAATCTAATTTTTCATTGAGTTGGGCAGGGTTCAGACGCAGCATAAAAACTCCTCGTTATGAATAATGACTAGTGTGTGATTAACAATTGGCGCTAGTGTGGAACTTGTAATTCAGTAATTCGTTTGTGCGCAAATCGATAAAGCGCTGATTGGTGTTGGGATTGTCTAAACCGCCGCGCGCTGCAACCCAAGCCCCGGTTTTCACATAGGTCAAATGCGGTAACAAGCAATCGGGTATCAGATCAAAACCGCTGTATAGACAGGTGTTTAAGTTGGCGCGCCGCGCTTGTTCAAGCAGAGGCTGCAATAAACCCGGTATCCATTCGCCGCCAAAAAAGACAACACAGCTAATCAGGCCGCGATAAGCGTCCAAACGGCTCTGGAAATAATCACCATAGAGTGGTTCACCCACTTTGGGATTGCGATACTCGCTGCTATGGCAGCCTTTGCAGCGCAGCGGGCAGCCAGTAATGGTGTAGGCGAGTGAGGTTTCACCAGGTACTTCCTGCCATACAACTTGTTCATTCACAAAGCGCATAAATTTCATAAAACACCATATCTAGTACTTATTTTTTCTTTTGTATCTATATGTGGTGCAAGGCTAGTGTGTGAATGGGCTTCGATATTTGATCTATATCAAGCTTTGCGCAGGGCTACCCACAAGGGGGTAGGGGGGGGTGGCAAGAGGGTGGCTAAGCCTTAGTGGGTATTTCATCGCGAACGTGTAATGCGTAAATTGTGCTATTGGGCAATAAAATGAGGTTAAGCAATGGAACACTTTGATGATTTTTTAACAGCAGCACGCGCGCAAACAGATGCGCAACGTTTATTGCTGGTGTTTGTGGATATTGATGAGGTGGCCGGTGGCGATGCCAAGGCGGGCGGTTTTCTTACGCCGAAAATGTGTGTGGATAAAACGCCGGATGAAATTACCAGCTTCACTGAGCTAGTCGTTGAAGCGACGAAAACCGGTCAGGATTGGTCGCTAATATTTGCGGCCAGCCTCGCCGGAACAGGTGCGCAGGCGCCAAGTAGCACCGATGCCAATAAACCACTTGATGCCATGATTGCAGGCATCAACACCGGTATGATTCAGCAGTATTTGGTATTTGATAAGCAAGGTGGAATTTTATCGCTCACGGCAAATGGGTAATTACGCGAAAATAGTTAAACTAGATTATTTAACTGCAACACTTTGTAAATTTTTTTGGCACTGCGCGCCAGTTTATTAATGTCACCCAGGCTGGGTGTTTCGCCGCGCGCAAGGCTGGATTCCCAATAAATAATTTCCTGCTCTAAATATTCCAGCAAATTTTTTGCACAGCCAATACAGGCACCGGAGCAGACACGTGCATCATCCAGTTCATCAAAGGGGATATGTGCACGTATCTGCTGCACCAAGTCGAGCATTGCGCTGGTGGTGTCCGGTTTTTTCATATCAACTACAGCTGCCGCAGCAAGTTGAATTGTGCTGCGACTTACTAAATTGCTTCTCCTGTTTAACAAACAGCAAATTGTTTTCCAAATGGATGTGTTCCATTAAATCATTGTGCAATTTCTGCAAACCTAAATAGAGTGCGCGCCAGGTATTGCAGGCCCCTATGGGGGGGTGCATATTATTGGTGAGCCGCTCCAATTCGCGCAGCGCCGCGCCGTGGTCGTCGTGTTCGTGGCGCATCACACTAATAGGGCCAAGCACCATTGAGCCGGTGCCGCGTTTGATCATGGGAAAAAGAATATTTTCTTCCTTTTGCATGTGCTGCTCTAATTCTTGTGCCATCAGTAGCAAATGCTCACTCAAGCCATGGGGGCAGTCGGGTTTGTCCGCATGTACACGTTCCACTTTATTGGCCAAGCGCAACAGTTCAGGCAATTCAGTGCGGTGTACTTGATGAAAATTTTCCAGAATGTAATCAATTAACTCGGCCAAGGGCATTGTTTCTGTTGCAGGTGTTTCGCCTTTATTGGCAATTGCTAATAGCGCATTTGCAATAGTTTCACTGTCCAGATTTTTCTCTTCCGCTGCACGAAGCAGGCTTTTATTGCCACCACAGCAAAAATCTAATCCATGGTGATGAAAAATAGCGGTAGCGCCGGGAATTTTTCGTGCTAGTTGCCCCAGACTTCTGTTGAGCAAGTCGTGTGCTGTTTCTAAACTCATGGTGTAACCCTCGCAAGCTAAAACGGTTTATTGCATTAGCGTTGATGTTGGTACCGAAAAATCATAACCCTCTATTTTTGCATCGTTAATCAATTGCTGAATGTATTGTGCTATGGCTTTGTGGCGAACTCGCTCCTGTAAAAACTGTGCGATCTTGGTTTTTACATCATCAAATTGCAGTGCTTGGCCTGGGGTGATGCGATTGACTTTAACAATATGAAAGCCGTAGCGACTTTCAAGTGGTTGATGATGTAAACCGACTGGCAAGAGCAATAATTGCCGTTCAAATTCAGGCACGGTTTGGCCGCGGCTGATAACACCCAGGTCTCCGCCTTCTTGTTTAGAGGGGCAGGCGGAATGTTCTTGTGCAAGCTGGGAAAAATCCTGTCCCAATTGCAATTTTATCAACAAGGCTTCAGCATCTTGTTTTGCGGTAATACGCGCGGGTTCATCGTCTGGTGCTGCAGCAATTAAAATATGTTGCAATTCGAGTAGTGGTGAACTCATAAAACGCTGGGCATTGGCGCGGAAGTATTGTTGGCACGCCTGCTCGTCGGCAGTCGGTAATTGCACTTCTTGAGCAAGTAAGGCCTCTATAAAATCTTCATCTGAGGCTTCTGCGTTGTTGTCTCCTACTTGCAACTCCAGTTGTTCCGCGCGTTGGCGTAACAGCTCGCTAATAATTAACGCTTCGGCGGCTTTAATCATCGCTTCACGCTGTGAATCTGCCGGGTGGTATTGCATTTCGGCCAGTACAGCCTGTTCATTAATTGTAGTGTGATTAACCTGAATCATAATTTTCTCCAACACCGGTAAAAAACGCTGTGCATTAACGCCATGCTTTCTTGCGCACTACTTGATAATTCCGGCCGATATATTTAACCGGTACGCTTGCTACATGAACCAGACGGCTGAAGGGAAATACCACAAATAAGCTCATGCCCAAAAATATGTGAAGTTTGAAAATCCAGTGTACGGATAAAATTGCACTTGCCGCTTGCGCTGGATCAAAAGTGGCAATGTTTTGTGCCCAGCTCATTAACAACAACATCTCTTCGCCATCGGTATGCTGCGCAGAAATAAAAATTGATCCTAGGCCTAATATTAGCTGCGCATAGAGTAGTAGCAGTACCGCAATATCCATGTTACTGCTGGTGGCTCGAATACGAGTATTAAATAAACGGCGACGCAATAAAATTGTTAATCCAATGAAACAAATAACACCAAAAATTCCACCCAGCGTCATTGCAATAATTTGTTTGTGATGAGCGTGAATGCCGACTAGATGCCAGAGTTCAACGGGGGTTAATAGGCCGACAAAATGACCCAATAAAACGACTATGATGCCCACATGAAATAAACGGCTACCGGTTTTTAATTGCTTAGTTTCTAGTAGCTGGCTGGAGCTGGCCTTCCAGGTGTACTGCTCCCGATCGTAGCGAATCCAACTCGCGATAAAACAAATAAAAAGTGCAATATAGGGGTAGAGGCCAAATAAAAAAGTATTCAAGTAATTCATAACTGCTCCTATTACCGCGCACTGGCTTGTAGATTAACTAGTTCATCGACATTGAGAAATTCAACATGATCACGGCTTTGTTGTGGTGTCGGGCGCATGGTTGAACTGCTGCAGCTTTCGGAATTTTTTTCTGCACCGAAATTCACCACTTCTTCTTCCCAAACTTTATCCAAAGCTTCGGGAGTGTCATCGCGTTTTTCTTGCTCTAATTGCGCATGTAATTCGTCGAGATTCACCTCCGCACCCGAGAGCAAAAGCAAACAGTGAAATAATCCGGCATAGGGGTTATTGCGTTTTTCCAAGCGACATGCCAGTACTGCCAAAATTGGGGCAACTTCCTCAAGCCCGATACGTGCATTTTCTTCACCCTGGGTCGATAAAAACTCCAGGTACAGCGGTAAATAGTCGGGTAATTCTTTTACTCCTATATCCAAACCGGCATCCCGGTATTGCTGTTGCAGATTCACCATGGCCTGACCTCTATCGCGTGATTCGCCATGGATATGTTCAAACAAATGCAGTGAAAGTGCGCGTCCTCGCTCGAACAAACTGTCATAAGTCGATTGCAAATCCAGAAGCGACGTGTGTGCGTAGTATTTTAAAAATTCATCTAAAAATGTGTTTATTTGTTGTTTGTGTTGCGAAGGTGTTTCTATTAACTGCATACCTATACGCAATACTGCTATCAGCTCGTCGGAGTTGTCTTCCGGGTAATCCATCAGGAGTGATAAAACGGTTAATAATTTCATGGGCCTTACTCCTGAATCGAAACGGGAATGACTTGGCGAACCCCTTTGGCTTTAGTGCCGAATAGGCTCACATCATTGTTGCCATCGCCACAGCCATTACCAAAACTAAAACCGCAACTGTTTTTCAAATCGTAGGCATTTTCGGCATAGGCGCGGTGACTGGTGGGTACTACAAAACGGTCTTCGTAATTGGCGATCGCCATATAGCGATACATTTCCTCTACCGTTACTACATCCAGTCCAACCTGTTTAAGCACCTCCAAATCCTGCACACCGTCCACATGTTTGCTGCGCATATAAGCGCGCATGGCAATCATCCGTTCCAGGGCATGTTCAACTGGTTTTTCATCGCCCGCTGTTAATAAGTTAGCGAGATAGCGCAGGGGAATACGCAAGGATTTCAAATCGGGGATTTCGCCGTTCATGCCCACATGCCCGGCTTGCGCGGCGTTTTGAATGGGTGATAGTGGCGGGATATACCAAACCATTGGCAAAGTGCGATATTCAGGATGCAAAGGCAGTGCGACTTGCCAATCCACCGCCATTTTATAGACCGGTGAACGCTGCGCAGCATCGATCCAGGCTTGTGGAATCCCTTCGGCTTGCGCCGCCGCAATAACGCCAGGGTCATTGGGGTCCAGGAAAATATCCAGCTGTGCCTGATATAAATCTTTTTCGCTCGCGACGCTGGCGGCCTCTGCTATACGATCAGCGTCATACAGTAGTACACCTAAATAGCGAATACGGCCCACACAGGTTTCCGAGCAAACGGTGGGTTGACCCGCTTCAATGCGCGGATAACAAAACGTACATTTTTCTGACTTTCCACTTTTCCAGTTGTAGTAGATTTTTTTGTAGGGGCAACCCGATACACACATGCGCCAGCCGCGACATTTATCCTGGTCGATTAATACAATGCCGTCTTCTTCGCGTTTATAAATCGCACCGGAAGGACAAGAGGCAACACAAGCCGGGTTTAAACAGTGTTCGCACAACCGTGGCAAATACATCAAAAACGTTTTTTCGAATTGACCGTAAATTTCAGTTTGTACTACGTCATCAAAATTTTTGTCTTTTTTGCGTTTGGCAAATTCGGTGCCGAGTATCTCTTCCCAATTTGGCCCCCAATTAATTTTCTCCATGCGCTGGCCGGTAATTAATGACCGAGGGCGCGCAGTAGGTTGGTGCTCGCTTTTTCCGGCGGTGTGTAAGTGTTGGTAATCAAAGTCAAAGGGTTCGTAATAATCATCAATTTCCGGCAGGTCCGGGTTGGCGAAAATATTGGCAAGTACCCGTAATTTGCCACCGATGCGCGGCGTTAATTTTCCATCCGCACTACGCTGCCAGCCGCCTTTCCATTTATCCTGATTTTCCCACTCTTTGGGGAAGCCGATACCGGGTTTGGTTTCTACATTGTTAAACCAGGCGTATTCAACACCTTCGCGTGATGTCCAAACATTTTTGCAAGTAATAGAACAGGTGTGGCAACCGATACATTTATCCAGGTTCAACACCATGCCGATCTGGGCACGAACTTTCATTTTTTTTGCCTCTGTAAATTCGAGAAATTTTTTGTGGAAGAATCCCCCCAGGGCCTACCCCTTTTGTAGGAGGGGAGGGTTAGGGTGGGGTTAAGGTGTATCTAACCAATCCACTTCTTTCATTTTTCTCACCACTACAAACTCATCGCGGTTGCAGCCGACGGTACCGTAATAATTAAAGCCGTAAGCCTGTTGCGCGTAACCACCAATCATGTGTGTAGGTTTCATAATCGCGCGTGTTACTGAGTTGTGCATGCCACCGCGGGTTTTTGTGAGCGACGATCCAGGCATATTAATAATGCGTTCCTGAGCGTGGTACATCATACCCATGCCTTGCGGCACACGTTGCGACACTACGGCGCGCGCAGAAATTGCGCCATTCACGTTAAAAATATCGATCCAATCGTTGTCCTCAATGCCTGCCGCTTTTGCATCGATTTCGCTCATCCACACAATCGGGCCGCCGCGCGATAGCGTCAGCATTAACAAATTGTCGCTATAGGTACTGTGAATGCCCCATTTTTGATGCGGAGTAATCCAGTTCAAAATAATTTCTTTGTTGCCGTTTGGTGTACGGTTCATCACTGGGTCAATCGTTTTTAAATTGACCGGCGGTTTGTAACAGCACAACTGCTCGCCAAAATCGCGCATCCATTCATGGTCCTGATAAAACTGCTGGCGGCCAGTGATGGTGCGCCATGGAATTAACTCGTGAACATTGGTGTAGCCCGCGTTGTAAGAGACGTGTTCATCTTCCAGGCCTGACCAGGTAGGCGCTGAAATAATTTTGCGCGGCTGGGCAACAATATCGTGAAAGCGAATTTTTTCATCTTCTTTTGGTTTGGCTAAATGGGTATGGTCGCGACCAGTAATTTTTGACAGGGCATCCCAAGCCTTCACCGCTACGTGGCCGTTTGTTTCCGGTGCGAGTGATAAAATAACTTCGCAGGCATCAATCGCCGTTTCAATTTTGGGTCTGCCTTGGTGTGCACCTGCTTCGGTGTGGGTGCGATTTAATTTACCGAGAAATTCCACTTCCTCTTTGGTGTCCCATTTAATGCCTTTGCCGCCGTTGCCGAGTGACTCCAGCAGTGGTCCGAGTGAGGTGAAACGTTTATAGGTGTTGGGGTAATCACGCTCCACCACCACCATATTGGGCATGGTCAGGCCAGGAATGGCTTCGCATTCACCTTTCCACCAAGCTTTAACGCCGTAAGGTTGTGCGAGTTCATCGGGTGAGTCGTGCATCATCGGTTGAGTAACAAAATCTTGTTCTACGCCTAAGTGTCCATTGCATAATTCTGAGAACTTTTTGGCGATCCCTTTAAAAATATCCCAGTCACTGCGCGACTCCCATACCGGATCAATGGCTTTGGTGAGCGGATGGATAAACGGGTGCATATCCGAGGTGTTCATGTCGTCTTTTTCATACCAGGTGGCGGTAGGCAAAACTATGTCGGAATACAAGCAGGTAGTGGACATTCTGAAATCGAGCGTTACTAACAAATCCACTTTGCCGACTGCGCCCTCTTGATGCCATTTCACATCTTCCGGTTTTTTTCCGTCAGCACCCAAATCTTTACCGAGCAAACCGTGTTTGGTGCCCAGTAAATGGTGCAGCATATATTCGTGTCCTTTGCCACTGGAGCCCAATAAATTCGAGCGCCAGATAAATAAGTTGCGCGGAAAATTTTGCGGTGCATCCGGGTCTTGGCAAGCGAATTCAATTGCGCCCGTTTTTAATTGTTCGACAACATATTCTTTGGGTGCTTTACCGGCCGCTTTTGCAGCGGCAACAATGTGTAAGGGATTGGTGCCGAGCTGTGGCGCAGAGGGCAGCCAACCCATACGCTCAGCGCGGGCATTAAAATCAATTATGCTACCGCTCCATTTTTCTTTATTGGCGAGTGGTGAAACTACTTCACTCATGTCGAGTTTTTCGTAGCGCCATTGACTGGCATGGTTATAGAAAAATGAAGTGCCATTCATTTGACGGGCAGGGCGCTGCCAATCCAATCCGAAGGCAAGGGGCAGCCAACCATTTTGCGGGCGCAATTTTTCTTGCCCGACATAGTGAGCCCAACCGCCGCCACTTTGACCTACACAGCCGCACATCATCAGCATGTTAATCAGGCTGCGGTAATTCATATCCATGTTGTACCAGTGATTGAGTGCTGCACCAACAATCACCATTGAACGACCGTGGGTTTTGTCAGCGGTGCGCGCAAACTCGCGTGCAACACGAATGACATCGGCGCGCGGCACACCGGTAATTTTTTCTTGCCATGCAGGAGTGTAGGGCGCGTCATCATCAAATGATTTAGCGACATTTACATCGTCCAGACCGTTATCGACGCCGTAGTGGGCCACCATTAAATCGAATACGCTGCTCACCCAAGCGGTTTCCCCGTTGGCCAGTACGACTTTGCGTGCAGGTACTTTATGCAGTTGAATATCACTGTGGTCCGTGTGATGGAAATAATTGTATTCGTGTTCGTTGCCCCCAAAATAGGGAAAAGCAACATCCAAAACTTCATCGCAATCATTTTTTAGCGATAAGAGTACATCTGCATCGGTCCCGGTTTTTCCGTCGCGCTGTTCAAGGTTCCATTTGCCACTTTGGCCCCAGCGATAACCAATAGAACCATTGGGACTGATTAATTCCTGGGTTTGTGAATTGATCGCGATAGTTTTCCAATCTGGATTATTTTCCTGGCCAAGATTGTCAATTAAATCGGCAGCGCGCAAAAACCGCCCCTGTGTTAAATGCTCACCCTGCCGTTCCAACAACACCAGCATGGGCATATCGGTATATTGTTTTACGTAGTTAGTAAAATAAGTACTTGGGTTGTCGATGTGAAATTCTTTTAAAATAACATGGCCAAAAGCCATACCTAGTGCAGCATCTGTCCCTTGTTTCGGCGATAACCAGGTATCACCAAATTTAGACGCTTCGGAGTAATCGGAAGTAATGACACAGGTTTTGGTGCCCTTGTAGCGAACTTCTGATAAGAAGTGAGCATCTGGCGTGCGCGTTTGGGGAACATTAGAACCCCACACAATAATGTAATTGGAGTTATACCAATCGGCGGATTCGGGTACGTCTGTTTGCTCGCCCCAGACTTGAGGTGATGACGGAGGTAAATCGCAATACCAATCGTAAAAACTTAAACAGTTACCACCAATCAACGATAGATAACGTGAACCGGCAGCGTAGGACACCATCGACATGGCGGGAATAGGGGAGAAACCGTTGATGCGGTCGGGGCCATAAGTTTTGGCTGTGTAGATGTTGGAGGCGGCAATAATTTCATTAACCTCGCCCCAGTGCGCGCGTACAAATCCACCCAAGCCGCGTCGAGATTTATATTTTTTTGCACGCGTTTCATCTTCAACAATGGAAGCCCAAGCTTGTACAGGGTCGCAATATTCTTGCCGAGCTTCGCGCCACAACTCAATTAATGCCTGACGTACTTTGGGATATTTCAAACGGTTCGCGCTGTAAATATACCAGGAGTAACTTGCGCCCCGTGGGCAGCCGCGCGGTTCATGATTAGGTAAATCGGGGCGAGTGCGCGGGTAATCTGTCTGCTGGGTTTCCCAGGTGATTAAGCTGTCTTTCACGTAAATTTTCCAACTGCAAGAGCCGGTGCAATTTACGCCGTGAGTTGAGCGCACAATTTTATCGTGCTGCCAGCGTTGGCGATAACCCTGCTCCCAGGAGCGATCCTCATCGGTGGTAACGCCATGCCCATCAGCGAAGGGTTCTTGACGTTTTTTAAAAAAACGTAATTTGTCGAGTAGATGACTCATTCTATGGCAGCTCCTAAAAGTGTGCGCGTTACTCCATTACCTATACAACGACGTTATGCTAATGGCGCGCGCTCGGTTCACGGTTGATGTTGGAATACTGCGCCATTCAACCGCCACCTGCCAGTCGGGGAAAATTGCTTGAACGTGGTCGATCTACCTCTAAATGAGTATTTGATTTTGTTTGCTAAGTTGCTGAATTTATTGGTTTTATTGTTTTTATTGGCTGGTCATCTGCGGTGAGAAAATCAACCTTAGTACAGAATAGGTACTCCAAGAAAAAGGCCGCTCCCGAGTGCGGGTGGCGGCCTCGAAAAACTGTTGCAAAAAAAGAAAAAATTAGTCTTGATTTAGCACGGCAAGCACGTCCATAGCCGTAATTACCCCGACTACTTTATTGTTATCGGTAACAAAGACGCGGTGAATATGTTGTTCAAGAAGAATCTTTGTTACGGATTTTATTGATTCGCCTTGGTCAATCGCAATGACTTCATGATTCATAATTTGATGAACGGTACAATTTTTATCAGCATCTTTTACCCATGAGCGTAGAACTTCTTCATTGATATCCTGACCACAACTATCCCGGTAGTGATTGCGCAACGCAGTACTCTTATCCCCTTCGTTGAGATTGTTGAATTTGAATACATCGCTTACGCTGACCACGCCCACTAATTCGTGGTCTGACGCTATAACCGGGGCGGCTGAAATTTTTCGATTAATAAAAAAGTCTGCCAAACGGCTGATTGTCCAGCCCTCATAAGCGGTTAATAATGTGTCGCTCATAATATCTTTGGCGTAATAGCCGCTAGTGTTGGTAGTATTCATAATTAAGCCTCTTGTTGTTTAATTGGCACTAGGTAATAAAGCTTATCGGCTAAAAAAACCTTTTTTACAATTCTCCCTAATGGGTTAGTAGGGGGCAAATAAATACTCACAAGTGGGTATATTTTTTTTGAATAAAACTCTCTTATGAAATCACTTACATCTAAATCCTCCATCATTGTTCGTATTAGCGTGGCACTTGCCGGAATTGTTGTATTAGGCATGAGCACGATGTTGATTTCCTATTGGTTGTCCGAGCGTGCTGAAAACGATTCTCTGGCTATTAATATCGCCGGCTCCTTGCGTATGCAGAGTTATCGCATGGGCTTGCTGGCAATAGATGAGACTCCTGATGGGGCGCAATGGATCAGTGCACAGCAGAAAATTGATGAAACTTGGAGTAACCCGGTATTTATCCCTTTTTTGCACAAGAAGCCAGAGATCAGTGAGTTATATACCCGCGCGGCCGATAATTGGCGCGACCAATTATTGCCAGCATTTAACATGGTCAAGCAAAATCAAAATGCTTTGACCATTCAAAATTTACACGTTTTGTTGGATGAGCATATCCAATTATTGGATGCGCTGGTACAAACTATTCAGCAGGATGCAGAACAAAAGGTGCGCGGTTTTCGTTTGGTGCAGATAATTGCGCTGTTTGCTACGTTGTTAGTATCGGCGGTGGTAATGTACTCATTGAGAGTCAAAGTAGAGCAGCCGCTCAATCAATTGACCGCCATGGCTAAACGAATTTCCCAAGGCGATTTCAGTCATCAAATACCTATTGTAAGCAATGATGAATTAGGCGTTCTTGCAAGCACGTTTAATCTCATGAGCCGCTCTATCGCTAATAGTTATGATCATCTGGAACAACAAGTAGACGAAAAAACCAAAGCATTGCAGCAGTCTAATAGTGCACTGCAGTTTTTATATGAAACCGCCAAGTTCATTATTGAACACAACCCACAGGGTATTAATTACGATGAAATTATTTCCCGTTTAGGGAAAACCATCGGTGTGTCCAACCTCGAATTATGTTTAATGACCACTGAGGGCAATAGCCCTTATCTGCAAATAAAACCGGCGAGTGAAATTAATGCAGAGCTGTGCAAAAAGCAGAACTGTTCGAAATGCTTATCCAGTCGGGGGGTCGTAGAAAAAACAGATGGAACTGCTATTTATCGTTTTCAATTAACCCGTAATGACCGGCATTATGGGTTGATTGTTTGTCGTGTGGATGAGCAAAAGTTACTCTCGCCTTGGCAGGAACAGCTGATTCAATCAGCGACCGATCAATTAGCGATTGGTATGAGCTTAAAAACCGATGAAGATCAATCGCGTCGTTTGGCGGTTTTACAAGAGCGCAATGCTATTGCGCGCGAATTGCATGATTCCCTTGCGCAAGCGTTATCCTACTTAAAAATCCAGGTAACTCGCCTCAATAAAGCCATTGATCGCGAAGATAAAATCACTATGGAGGATGTAGCAGGTGAGCTGCGCGAAGGGTTAAATAATGCCTATCGTCAATTGCGTGAATTATTAACCACGTTCCGTTTGAAAATTGACGGCAGCGGTTTAAAGGTTGCGCTTGAATCCAGTATAGAACAGTTACGTGCGCAGAATTCGATGAATATTCATCTTGATTTTGCCTTAAATAATATTCCCCTCACGCCCAACGAGGAGATTCATTTGCTGCAAATTATTCGAGAGGCTAGCCAAAATGCGATTAATCACAGTGGAGGAAAAAATTTGGATATCCGCCTTTGGCAAAATGCAGATCAAGCGATCAGTTTAACCATCGCAGATGATGGTAGTGGCCTTCCGGGTTCGCCGGAAAAAATTAATCACTATGGGTTGGCCATCATGAAAGAGCGCGCTAAACATTTGGGAGGCGAGCTGATGCTGTCCAACCAATCCTCTGGTGGTGTTTTGGTGAGCTTTGAATTCATTCCTGATTTTATAAAAATTCGCCAAAAAAGCGGGATCATCACTTCCGATATATTTAACGACTTGGCATAAGCATTAATTAACTGATACCCAATAACTTAATTAATGCAGGTTGTTTCTGTTTTGGTAGTAGATCGGCCAGAGTGTACTGATCGAGCACTGCAAAAAAAGCTTCCAATGCTGCTGCAAATACACTTTTAAGATGGCATGCGGGTGTGATGGTGCAGCCCTGGGCTCCAGTGAAACACTCTACTATTGCTAAATCCTGTTCAGTGTCACGCACCAGGCCACCGATATTAATATCTTCAGCGCGACCATTTAACCGCAGCCCGCCATTCTTCCCCCGCACTGCGATCAAATAACCTTTGGCGTTGAGTTCTTGAACCACTTTCATCAAATGGTTTTTGGAAATGTCGTAGCTCTCTGCAATTTCGCCAATAGTAGAAATTTCTTCACCCTTGAGTGCTACGTACATAAGTACACGCAGTGAATAATCGGTATAACGGGTTATGTGCATAGATTTCTCTTCTTATCCGGGGCGGCCATCTGCGCGTGGGCGGGTGAGTATTGGCCAATAAATCAAGGTAAATGTGGCAAAGGCGAGCGACCAGCCTGTAGCGGCCACTAACAATCCTATGCGGTAATCCAGTAGTTGTAATGCGGCTAATACACGAGCCAATGCCGCTAGTGTAATAGCCACGTAAATCGCTATTGCAAACCGGGGTAGGGTGAGTGTGCGGCCGGTGTGCCCGAGGGCTACACGGGTCATTACTCCCAGAATCAGGGCTCCCATGGCGCCGACTCCCAGTGCATGTTGCCAAGCGGTAGGGGCGGCGAGATTAAAGGCTGCGGCGCTCTTGAGCAAGAGTGCGACAACAATCCAGCCATAGCCGAGGTGGAGAATCCACAACAGCGGTTCCCGCGCAGTGCGCCAGCCTGACCAGCCGATCAAACGCAAGGCATTGAGTGCACCTGCAATTAAGGCCATAACGCCGGTTAACCAGGAAGTGCCGGTGAAAAAGTCGGCGGGAATTAACAACAGTGTAGCGATGAGTGCGGCGCGATCCAGAACAGCGAATGATTTTACGCACTCAATTTGAATGCCTTGATTGCGCAGCCAGTTAATCGTAAAGAGAGGAATAATTCGGCCACCAATCACAATCATCATCAGGGTAATTAAACCCAGTGCCACTAATTCACCACGCCGTAACCATAGTGGGTCACTCGTGATAAATCCGATATGCATCATTACATTAGCGAGGCTCAGCAATAACAAAATTGCCGCAATGGGTAAATTGCGTTTATTTCCATGCCGCAATAATACGCGGGTCATATAGATAGCCATCACGGGCATAAATAATAAATCAACCGCCGCTGCTATACCCACTGGCCACCAGCTTGCTGTCCACATGGCAACGCGGCCTGCGAACCAGATTATTATCAGCGCGAGTAATGCTTTGCCGTGTAACGGCGCTGCACCGGTCCAGTTGCATACTGCCGTCAACAAAAAACCGGCGATAGCCAGTGGAATCAAACCAAATAACATTTCATGGCTGTGCCAGTGTACCGGCGACCATCCCAATGGCAGTGAAAGTCCGCCAAACAAAAAGCTCATCCAGGCAATAACAGTAATAACTCCATAAACACCCGTGAGCAAAAAGAATGGGCGGAAAGGATGTGCAAGAATCGATTGTGATTGAAAAAAATTACTCATGAAAAACCTCTGGATCGGCATAGGCGCGAATATCGCTGTAAACCTTGCATCCTTTGTACATGATAATGTTGTCGGGAGTTATGCAATCTTCATCTTGTGGCGAGGGACGCGTAAAAATAAAAACTCCGATCGCGCAAAATAAACACAGGGTGACACTGATAATCGCCCAGTGAACTCCCCAAAATATTAATAACAGCCAACTGGAAGCAAGCATCAATATTGCCAACCGTTTAGCAGAGGAGGGAATTGCCCGCTCATGTTGCCATGCGCGCAACGGCTTACTTAACCCTGGGTGAGTTGTTAACCATTGGTGTAAGCGCGGTGAGCCCTTTGCAGCAGACCATGCTGACAATAATAGAAACGGAGTAGTTGGCAGTAGTGGAGTCACTATGCCAACCACACCGATCAGCAACAATAAGCATGCAAGCGTGAGGTAACCGGCTTTTACAGGCTGCGACAGTGTGGAGTGGGCAGGCATTCTCAGTTCCTCTTTCATCTATAGCGCGAAGTGGACGGTAATAAAATCTTTACCTTTAAACATGTATTCATTTTACATCTTTATAAGATGCATTTACAATGCATCTTAACGAGGTTATTTGGCAGAGTTGCCGGGTTCCCTTTAATTACCGTCGTTTTATTGCAGCCGGAGAGCGAAATAATGAGTATTCTCGATCAAAGCCTTGGCCAACTTGCCCGGAGTGTTCCGGGAGCTACCGCGATATTTCACAAGCATCAGTTGGATTTTTGTTGTGGTGGAAAGAAAAGCCTGCGCGATGCAGCAAATGACCGCGAGCTGAATTTGGATATGCTTGCCGCTGAGTTACAGGTGCTGCAATCACTGCAACCAGCGGAGCAAGAGTGGGTAAATGTACCGGACATTGAATTGATCGAGCACATACTCACGCGTTATCACGATGTTCATCGCCAACAACTTCCAGAACTGATTCGTCTTGCTCAGCGGGTAGAGCTAGTTCATGGCGGGCATACCGAGTGCCCTGCAGGGTTGGCGCAACTTCTCGAAACCATGCTGCAAGAGCTGGAAAGCCATATGCAGAAAGAGGAGCAAATTCTGTTTCCGATGATTAGCCGTGGCATTACCGGCATGGCTGTCCAACCCATCGCGATGATGCGCCGCGAACACGACGATCATGGTGCCGCACTCGCGGATATTGCTCATATCACACACGGTATTGTTATACCCAAGGGGGCATGTAATACCTGGCGCGCACTCTACCTGGGGTTAGAAACTTTAAAGGCGGATCTGATGGATCATATTCATCTTGAAAATAATATTTTATTTGATCGTATTGATGGTGCCTTGGAGGTGAATCATGGGTGAGTATCGCAAACTGTGGTTTATCTTAATTGGTGTGCTCGCCATTACCTTTTCACTGCTCGGATATTTTGGTACCGAGGTCTATCGCAACGCACCACCGATCCCAGCACAGGTTGTTAGTGAAGGTGGTGAGGTATTGATGACTCACGATTCCATTCTGGATGGGCAAACCGCGTGGCAATCTGTTGGCGGCATGCAATTGGGTTCGATCTGGGGGCACGGTGCTTATCAGGCACCGGACTGGACGGCTGATTGGTTGCATCGCGAATTACTGAACTGGCTGGAATTAGCTGCACAAGATACTTTTGGTAAAGCCTATGCAGACTTGGATGGCGCGCAACAAAATGCGCTGCAATACGATTTAAAAGTTGCTTATCGCACGAATACCTATAGTGCAGATACAGACAGCGTATTGGTTTCAGCCCGACGCGCACAGGCAATTGCGCTAACCACAGACTATTATCAGCGGTTATTCAGTGCTGCCCCAGAGTTGCAAAAAACGCGTGAAAATTATGCGATGAAAGAAAACACGCTGCCAGATCCGGAGCGACGCGAACGCATGGCAGAGTTTTTCTTTTGGACCGCATGGGCAGCATCTACCGAGCGCACGTCTGGCGAAGCCACTTATACCAATAATTGGCCCCATGAACCGCTGATCGACAACAAACCCACAGCGGAAAATATTGTTTGGTCAATTACCAGCGTGGTGCTGTTAATTTTAGGCGTAGGTGCACTCGTATGGGCGTGGGCTTTTCTGCGCAAAGAAAATGAGGAAGAGACAGTTGCGCCTGACGTTGACCCGATTACAACTTTTGCTGTCACACCATCGCAACGCGCATTGGGAAAATATTTATTTGTAGTAGTCGCACTGTTTACCTTTCAAGTTTTCCTGGGTGGGTTCACCGCGCATTACACCGTGGAAGGTCAAACGTTTTATGGCATTAATGTGTCTGATTGGTTTCCGTATTCGTTGGTACGTACCTGGCACATTCAGTCAGCCATGTTTTGGATTGCCACTGGTTTTCTCGCGGCTGGATTATTCCTTGCGCCAATTATTAACGGCGGCAAAGATCCTAAGTATCAAAAGCTAGGGGTGGATATTCTCTTCTGGGCTTTGATTGCGGTGGTAGTTGGTTCGTTTATCGGTAATTTCCTTGCCATCGCACACATCATACCGACCAATCTAAGTTTCTGGTTTGGTCACCAAGGTTATGAGTACGTTGACTTGGGTAGGGTGTGGCAAATAGGAAAGTTTGTTGGAATTTTACTCTGGTTATTTTTGATGATGCGCGGTATTACATCGGCGTTAAGGCAACCTGGAGATAAAAATTTATTAGCCTTGCTAACCGCTTCTGTTGTCGCCATCGGATTATTTTACGGTGCCGGTTTGTTCTACGGTGAACGCACACATCTCTCTGTAATGGAGTATTGGCGCTGGTGGGTTGTGCATCTTTGGGTTGAAGGTTTTTTTGAAGTTTTTGCAACCGCTGCACTCGCATTTATCTTCTGCAGTATGGGGTTAGTATCGCGGCCCATGGCAACGGCGGCCACACTTGCATCAGCATCCCTCTTCATGCTGGGCGGCGTGCCGGGCACTTTCCATCACCTGTATTTTTCTGGCACCACCACACCGGTGATGGCCGTGGGTGCAACCTTCAGTGCGCTCGAAGTCGTGCCGCTTGTAGTGTTGGGTTACGAAGCGTGGGAAAACTGGCGTTTGAAAAATCGCGCGCTCTGGATGCAACAAATAAAATGGCCATTGACCTTCTTTGTCGCGGTTGCGTTTTGGAACATGCTCGGTGCAGGTGTGCTTGGCTTCATGATTAACCCGCCAATCGCGCTTTACTACGTGCAAGGTTTAAATACTACACCGACACATGCCCATGCGGCGTTGTTCGGCGTGTATGGATTCCTGGCGCTGGGTTTCTCATTATTAATTCTTCGCTATATTCGCCCGCAATTAGTGTTTAGCGATAAATTGATGAAGGTGGCGTTTTGGTGGATGAACATAGGTTTGGCGCTAATGCTGTTCACCAGTTTGTTACCGGTTGGGATTATTCAGTTTGTCGCGAGCGCATCGGAGGGGCTGTGGTACGCACGTAGTGAATCGTTTATGCAATCCGATTTGCTAGTGACCTTGCGCTGGGTTCGCACGTTTGGTGATGTTGTATTTATCGTGGGTGCTTTAGCGGTAACTTGGCAGATTGTGAAGGGCTTGTATGAACGCAATACGCCGACTGGTGTCAATGTAATTAATCCATTAACCGATGCTACCCCTGAAGAAAAGGTTTGTTGTGGCAGTTGTGGGGGCAGTAGTCACCCGTAAAACAAGCTGCGGATGAATTTCGCTCTGGTTAGTCGTAAAAGTGTTTTCGAAACCAACGTAGTAATAAACGTTTTTTGAGAACCCATTAGCAGGGTTCTCAAAGACATTTTTCAATCCATGTGGAAATTTAATTATGAACATAAAATACCTGATACCCGTTATGTTTTCTGCCTTTGCAATGCAAGCGCTGGCAGATGATTGTAATGTTACCGTCGATAGTAACGATGCAATGAAGTTCGACAAAAGTGAAATTGTGATAGATAAATCGTGCAAAGAGTTTACGGTTAACCTTACGCATTCCGGAAAAATTGCCAAAAACGTAATGGGTCATAATATTGTAATCACCACTACTGAGGATGCGCGTGCTGTTGCGAATGATGGAATAGCGGCTGGTTTAAATAATCAATACGTCAAACCTGAAGATGAACGTGTAGTTGCCTTCACCGACATTATTGGCGGCGGGGAAAAAACGTCGGTTACCTTTAAAGTGGATAAATTAAAAACTGACAAAGCTTACACTTTCTTTTGCTCGTTCCCGGGGCATATTGCTCTGATGAAAGGTACCGTCACGTTGAAGTAGCTGTTATGGAAAATATACTGCTCCATTTTTTGTCACTGAAGTAAATATAAACCGGTTTTAAAGAGCAGTTTGACGTTAAACATTATCCGTCGTACATAACCTGGTGGAGTCGTTCATGAAAAAAATAGAGCAAAGTCTGGAAAAAATAATTGATCATGTGGTGAGGCATAATCAAGGAGAGAACGAATTTCATCAGGCAGTAAAGGAGGTTATTGAAACTCTCGGCCCGGTGCTGCGCAAACATCCTGAATATGCTGACCAGAAAATTATCGAACGGATCTGTGAGCCGGAGCGCCAGATAATTTTTAGGGTTCTCTGGATGGATGATCGTGGGGAAGTGCAAATCAATCGCGGATTTCGTGTGGTCAAACGAGGGCGCGCTAGCCCTCATCAAAAGAAATAAAAAATTTTATATTTACGCTGATTAATACATTCAGCGTTTTCTCAACATTTGATAAACCACCGGCAATAAAAATAACGACAATAATGGCGCCGTTATCATGCCGCCCACCATCGGTGCCGCAATACGGCTCATGATTTCCGAGCCGGTACCACTACCTAGAAAAATCGGCATTAGCCCCGCAACAATCACTGTCACCGTCATCATTTTGGGGCGAATGCGCAACACAGCACCTTCCTGAATGGCATCGAGTAAATCCTGTTGGGTTGTCGTGCCTGCTTCAATTCGCCGCTGCCAAGCCTGTTTCAGATAGAGCAGCATAATCACCCCGAACTCAGCGGACACCCCAGCCAAGGCAATAAACCCGACCGCCGCGGCTACCGAAAAAGGGTAGTCCATCAGGTATAACAGCCAGATGCCACCCGTTAGCGCACAGGGCAGGGTGCCCATGATTAGCAAGGCTTCATCCAGGCGGGAAAAAGTGAGGAATAACAACAGCAGCACAATGGCGAGGGTTGCTGGAACTATCCACTGCAGACGGGCATTGGCACGTTCCATAAATTCAAACTGACCCGCGTAGCTGATACTGGTGCCCGGTAACAAGGTTACTTGTTGGTTGATAGTTTGTTGCAGATCTTTCACCGTTGAACCCAAGTCGCGGTCGCGCACATCAATGTAAACCACGCTGGTGGGGCGGGCATTTTCGCTTTTGAGCATGCTGAGACCATCGGTGACCTTGATGGTGGCAATTGTACCCAGTGTGATTTGGCTGCCCAGTGGAGTGATGATGGGCAGGTTTTGCAGCTTGCCAATACTGTCACGCCAATCGCGCGGATAACGCAGGTTGATTGGGAAACGCGCGCGTCCATCAACCACTTCACCAATATTGTCGCCGCCAATCAGGCTACTCACCACTGATTGTGCCTGGATAATGCTCAAACCATAGCGCGCGAGTGCAGCGCGGTCGAACTGGATATCCAGGTAACGCCCGCCACTCACGCGTTCGGCAACTGCCGAGGAGATACCTGGGATGGCTTTGGCAACTTGCGCTACCTGTTGCGCGACCTGGTCAATATCGGCCAGGTTCTGGCCTGCGATCTTGACACCGATGGGGCTTTTGATCCCGGTGGCCAGCATATCAATACGGTTGCGGATGGGCGGAATCCAGATATTGGCGAGCCCGGGTATTTTGACTCTCGTATCCAACTCCGCCATGAGTTTTTCCGGCGTCATTCCCTCCCGCCACTGGTCGCGCGGCTTGAACTGGATAGTGGTTTCAAACATTTCCAGCGGTGCGGGATCGGTGGCGCTATTGCTGCGACCAGCCTTGCCAAATACCCGTTCCACTTCCGGTATGGTTTTAATCAGCCGATCCGTTTGTTGCAGTAAGCGGCTGGCCTGTTGGGCACTTAACCCAGGCAGGGCACTGGGCATGTACAGCAGATCCCCTTCGTCCAGCGGCGGCAGGAATTCACTGCCTAACTGGATCACTGGCCAAGCGGTGCTCAGTAATACCCCCAGCGCAAAACCCAGCGTCGTTTTCGGGTGACGCAAAACTCCGGTCAACAGTGGACGATAGCCCTGGATTAGCCAGCGATTGATGGGATTTTGGTGCTCCTGCGGAATCCGGCCGCGAATCCAGTAACCCATCAGCACCGGAATCAGCGTCACCGACAGACCAGCCGCTGCGGCCATCGCATAGGTTTTGGTAAAGGCCAATGGTCCAAAGAGTCGCCCCTCCTGTGCCTCCAAGGTAAACACTGGAACAAAGGAGAGTGTGACGATGAGTAGCGAGAAAAACAGCGCAGGCCCGACTTCGGCGGCGGCTTTGGTTAATTCTTGCCAGCGTTGTTCCCCAGCAAGTTCTTGCCCGGGATGTTGTTGCTGCCAACGCTCGATATGTTTGTGCGCGTTTTCAATCATAACGATGGCGGCATCCACCATGGCGCCTATGGCAATCACAATACCGCCGAGCGACATGATGTTGGCGTTATGACACTCAAGGTTATTTTTTCTTATTAATCAATAACTTAAATAGTGCCAGACTTTGCTTGCAAAAACAAAGAACACCATGCTCCATCTATGGCTGCGCATAATCATTATTATGTTAAATTGTAAAAATTAGGGGGGGTATGACAACCGCGTGCCCGTTTGTTTAACTAAAATACTCCGCAAACTGCAACTAAATTTGGGAGATTGATAACTAAAAATGTCTAATAAATAGCCGTTAGACATTTTTAATAGTTGGTATATATTGGATCGTTTGGCCGTTAATCGTTCAATACTGGTGGGAGGAAGTCCTGTTAATGATTCAAGTTGCTGGCGGCCTCATCGTTAGTCCAGGATTTCCGCCAAAGAAGCTATTGTGCCGCCTCTGGGTGGTTGATGGCGGACAAGATGCAGGGCGCGGAACCCATATTTTAGTGGCCCTTCGTAATCCGCTAAACGGGTATCTCCGATGAAAAGCGTTTGATCCGCCGGTATGCCGCTCTCACGCACAATCCAATCGTAAATTTCTCGCTCTGGTTTAATCGCTTCTACCTCGTAACTCAGGCACCGTATTAAATCAACATGTTGGGGTAGCAGGAACTTCCCGCCATGGATTACATAAACCTCTTGCAGGCCTTATGCCACAAGGGTTTGAGGCCAAAACCTATTGGTATTTGTAAGGTTAACTTTAAACAAAACCCCGATTTTATCCATAGCGAATGATTCTTGTTACTGGGCGCGAGAATCAACGCAGTCAGCATAGAACGTTTCCCTCAACTCCTGGCACCAGTCCACTTTCGTAAAACTGACCAGGCATGTATGCTCATACAAGCTATTGATCAAACAAGACGTTTAATGTGATCCCAGTTGATTATCTCAAACACATCCCGCCCATCCTCGATTTTGAGGCAAGTATGTTGATTTGCGTTTAAAACTGACCCACCTTTTGCGTTGAATTTTGACCCACCCTTAATGGTTTATTTTACAGGTTTGGGTTGTGGATAAGTTGTCGTCTTTTTCTCCTTTTTCGGTTGTGCTGAACTCTCTTTGAAACGATAGCTATCATTGCCGGTTTCAACAATATGGCAATGATGGGTGACTCGATCCAATAACGCTGTAGTCATCTTTGCATCACCAAATACATTCGACCATTCAGCAAAGCTGAGGTTGGTGGTGATGATCATGCTGGTGCGTTCATACAACTTGCTCATTAAGTGGAACAACAAAGCCCCACCAGTTTGACTGAGGGGTAAATAGCCCATCTCATCCAGAATCACTAAATCGGTATGCATTAAACGTGATGCAATTTGTCCGGCTTTGCCTTGCTGTTTTTCCTTCTCTAATGCATTCACCAATTCAATGGTCGAGAAGAAACGAACGCGGCGATGTAGTTGCTCAATCGCTTGAATGCCGATGGCACTGGCAAGGTGGGTTTTGCCCGTTCCAGGGCCACCGACAAACACGACATTCTGCGCGTTATCCATAAAGTCACCGGCACACAATTGCCGGATCAATGCTTCATTGGCCATGCTGCTCGTAAAATCAAAGCCACTCAGATCCCGGTACGCTGGGAATTTGGCAGTCTTCAGTTGATAAGCCACCGAACGTACTTCGCGCTCGGCCAGTTCTGCTTTGAGTAAATGATCAAGGATGCCGGTGCTCGCCTGGAATGCTGGTGAATCCTGTTCAGCAAGATCGTTCAGTGCATGGGCCATGCCGTAGAGTTTGAGTGACTTCAGTGCGGGGATCATGGGATTAGTGTGCATGGTGTCCTCCTTGAGTACTGATGGTTTGAGCGCGCAGGTTATCGTAGCGAGTGACGTTAGCCAGTGGTTCCACTCTCAGTGCTAATGCAGGCGGTACTTCAATCGGTGGGATGGGTGTTCCCTCTACTAATCGACTCAGGATATTGATCACGATTTGTTTGGAGGGTGAACCGGTTTCCAATGCAAGTTCTACAGCGGTGAGAACATCTTGCTCATCGTGCAGCAGCACGAGTGCAAGAATATCCACCATCTCGCGGTCACCACCGACACGCTTTAACAAAATGGTTTGCAGTGATTGAAAGGCTTTGGGCAATTCTGCGAAGGGAGCACCGTTGCGAATGGCTCCGGGTTTGCGCTGCAACACCGAGAGGTAATGTCGCCAGTCATACACTGTCGTTACCTGCTCATGCCTGCGGTTAAACACGCGGGTATGCACCGCGATGATATTGCCTTCCGCAATCACCTCCAGGTGATCATGATAGGTATGCAAACTCACCGGTCGATTAGCGAAGGAAGACGGTACGCTGTAACGCGTGCGTTCGAAGGTGATTAAACAGGTGGGCGATACGCGCTTGGGCTGCTCGACAAAACCATCGAACGGTTGCCCCACCGGCATCAGGAAAGATCGCTCATGATCCAATGCCGCTTGAATGGTTAATGCTTCAGTGGGATGGGTGGATTCACTCCAGAGTTGAACGCAGCGCTCGTGTAACCAGTCATTCAAAGCAATCAATGAAGGTTGGGCGGGCACCTGTTGCCAAAGCCTTCTTCGCGCATCCTGCACGTTCTTCTCGACCTGACCCTTCTCCCAACCCGCAGCAGGATTGCAGAACTCTGCATCAAATAAGTAGTGACTCACCATCGCTGCAAAGCGCGCATTCACATCACGCTGCTTGCCACGTTTTACCTTATCGACAGCCGTCTTCATGTTGTCGTAAATCCCGCGTTGCGGAATGCCACCCCAAGCCATAAAGGCATGATGGTGCGCATCGAACAACATCTCGTGGGTTTGCAGCAAATAAGCGCGGACAAAGAAAGCTCGGCTGTAACTCAATTTGAAGTGAGCGACTTGCAGCTTTACCCGTTCGCCCGCAATTACCGCCCAGTCTTCACTCCAATCAAACTGGAATGCTTCACCGGGTTTGAATTGCAATGGGATATAGGTGTGCTTGCTCGCACCTTTACTCGATTCCAACTGCTGGCGGCGCCAATCGCGGGCAAAGACAGCAACGCGATCATAGGAGCCTTCAAACCCCAACGCACGTAAATCAGCGTGCATCTGTTTGAGTGAACGACGCTGCTTGCGGGAGGTGCGTGCAGCATCGACCAACCACTGCCGCAACTTATCGGCAAAGGCATCAAGCTTACTGGGTGTTTGTCGCTTGGGATAAACCGGTTCGCTGATCTCATTGCGCAGGTAGCGGCGAACGGTGTTGCGGGAAAATCCGGTACGTCGTGCAATCTCCCGTAACGAGAGTTTGTCACGGAAATACCAACGTCTGATCTTGCTCAAAATGGCCACGTTAATCACTCCTATCTCCCGCTCAAAAAACAAGCAGGATAGTCGGTTACGTGGGTCAATTTTCGACGCAAATATGCGGGTTTAGTGGGTCAGTTTTAAACGCAAATCAACACGCTGTTGTTACGCAGTTCGACACCACCATCAATGCCATCAGGCAATGTGTCTGGAATGCGGTTATCGAGCACATTCACCACGCCGCCTATCGCGCCACTACCATAGCGCAACGCGGCGGGGCCGCGCAGCACTTCTATTTTGGTCGCCAGTAAAGGTTCAAGGGTAACAGCATGGTCAGGGCTAGCGGCTGACGCGTCCATAGAGCCAATACTGTCGCGCATAACTTTTACCCGGTTGTCGCTTTGGCCTCGAATGATAGGCAAGCCAACACCTGGGCCAAAGCTGGCAGAGCTCACCCCAAGTTGACCACTCAACGTTTCTCCCAATGTCGCTGAGGCGGCGGCGTGCAACTGATCACCACTTAACACATTGACAGGACGGCTTACCGTTTCCGCATTCTTGGCGAGTGGTGAGGCAGTCACTACAACTTCTTCAATATTTTCAGCAAAAACAGGATGGCACACCGCTGCAATCGCGACCGCCAGGGAGCGATATTTCAAAAAGGTTTTCATAAAAACTCCACAGATCACTATGTGGCAGCAATGAGGCTACCAACAGAAAATTTCTAATTCATCAACGAAATTAATGGTGCGGAAGAGTTATGGGTGGAGCACGAATGGCGGTTGAACGGAGGACGGTACTTGAATGGAACTGAACAATGAAGATTGAAACGAGTACTGTTATTAACAGGGGAATCAAGAAACTGCTGGCAGCAAAAAGGGTTTTATCCAGCGCTACTGAATGTTGGCAAAGTGTGCAGTGACTGTCATGGTCATCGAAGGTGCCGTGAATGTGGTTGGCATTGATAATTGACGTAAACAACAAAACCGTTGCGGCGGCAAGTAACCACAGTTTTAGTTGTCGGGACTGTTTTTTGGCAAAGGTATGCATAGAGACCAAATTGATGAAGTTGCGGCATGCACGGGTGTTATACCATAACGCTTTATTATGACGTTATTCTACCCGTAAGGTTGCAGTTTTATCCTGTGTTCAAGACGCTTGAATAAAAGACATAGGCCTAGTCTCCTATCCCTTTCCGGCAGGGCAGAAAGAGCGTGAAAGTGGTGGTGCGCTGATCAGAACGCGCCTCGACACTACCGCCATGGGCTTCAACAATGGAACGGACAATAGCTAATCCAAGCCCAGCACCCTCACTCTGCCGTACTCTGGAAGGGTCGGCACGGTAAAAACGATCGAATACGTTTGGCAAGTGCTCTGGCGGGATCTCAGGACCTGGGTTGATCACACTTATCGATGCGATGTCGCTCCTAGGTGTACTTAGTCGAATCCGTATTCGTTCACCTCCTGGCGTGTAACGAATGGCATTAGACAGCAGGTTTGAAATGGCACGGCGTACCATGGCGCGATCACCACTGATAGTGGGGGTAGTGCCCTCCAGAGACAAGATAATGTCTTTTTCTTCCGCCAATGCCTCGAAGAAGTCGCACAAGTCCTTGGCTTCACTGGCCAGATCCAGCGGTGCTTGCACCAGTTTAAGCAAGCCGTGGTCACTCTTAGCCAGCCATAGCATATCGTTAACCATTTTGGCTAATCGCTCCTGCTCCTCCAGATTCGAGTACAGGAGCTCACGATATTCGTCCAGTGTTCTCGCCTTCCCCAATGTAACCTGGGTTTGGGTAATGAGATTGGTGAGCGGGGTTCGCAGTTCGTGGGCAATGTCAGCGGAGAAATGTGATAGCCGTGTGAAACTATCTTCCAGTCGGCCAATCATCTGGTTAAAAGCGGTAGCCAGGTCCTGTAGCTCAAGAGGCAACGTGAGAAGATCAAGCCGCACATCCAATCGGTCGGCCTGAATATTGCCCACCTTTTCCGACAGGCCGCGCAAAGGCGCGTGCCCCTGATACACACCGAGCCACGCTGCCAGCATAGTCACGCCGCCAGCGAACATCATAATAAGCCACAGGCTATGGCGGAACTCTTCCAAAAAATGTAGATGAAATCCCATATCTATAGCGGTGATAATACGATATTCACTGCTATCAACAAACCTTGTGACGACTCCTCGGTAGGTATTTTCGCCGCTATGCCAGATGCTCAAGGTCTCGGCGTTAATCTGTTCAACAGCGGTTACCACCTCTATTGCCTGCGCGAAGTTTGCACCTGACGTACCAAACACTAATTGGTTACGGCTATCCCATACCTGAAAATAAACACCATGGTGTCCCGACACCGCGCGCGACAGGGAATCCGAGAGCAAAAGCGAGTTATCGGTATTCTTCAACGCCTTCATGACTGCCTGGTTGATCACTGTCAACTCGCCAGCGTCCTGCTCGGCGAAATGCCGTTGCACAGTACCCAATACCAGGTTGCCGATCAATATCAGGCTGATACCGATGGCCAGTGCGACAAAGACCATGACCCTGGCAGTCAGTGATAATGGACGCCGCTTAGTTGTCATTGTCATCATCAGCTTCCGTATCGAGCTTGTAACCCATGCCGCGCACTGTGTGAATTAGCTTGGGTTCGAAATCATCGTCGAGCTTGGCGCGCAAGCGACGAATGGCTACGTCGATCACGTTGGTGTAAGAATCAAAATTCATATCCCATACCTGCGAGGCAATGAGCGAGCGTGGTAACACCTCACCCTGGCGTCTCGCAAGCAGTTCCAGTAGGCAAAATTCTTTGTGGCTGAGGTTGATTTTTCGGCCGGCACGGGTAACCCGGTGCCTGGGCAGATCCAGAATCAGGTCGGCTACTTTGAGCTGATCCGACAGGGGTGGTGCCGAACCTCTGCGCAAAAGCGTGCGCACTCGTGCCAATAACTCAGTAAAAGCGAAAGGCTTTACCAGGTAGTCATCGGCGCCCAATTCCAGCCCCTTGACACGATCATCCACGCTGTCGCGCGCAGTAAGAAACAGCACAGATGTCTGGCGACCCGCCTCACGCAGGGACTGTACAATGCGCCAGCCATCTACATCGGGAAGCATGACATCCAGAACAATCAGGTCAAAGGACTCGGTCATAGCCAGATGGTGGCCATCCAACCCATTGCGAACCAAAGTGACTATAAATCCTGCTTCAGATAGCCCTTGCCGCAAATAGTCCCCCGTTTTGATTTCATCTTCGACCAGCAGCAATCGCATAATCAACCTCGCAACTTCGTTTATTGATGTAGTTTACAGCGAGAGTACCGACGATAAGATGACCCTCAGATTACATCATTGTAATGTGCGGGTCATGTGGCTGACAGCGCAGGACGGCTACTCTTGAACTGCGTAGGAAAGTAGTTCTGAGTCAATCGCTGTCTCTGACATGCCGTTTCAGCGGTTGTGAGAATGTCCGCGTGATACGTCATGCCAATAACTCTTGGAGGTGTGTAATGAACACTCGATTTCTGCGAAACATAGGGCTGGTTTTGACCATCGTACTGGTGGCCGGATGTGCCAATAGTCCGTTTTATCATCGACAGGTCATGGCGGGTCAAGTGGTACAGGCCTCCATCGAAGGGCCAGTGATAGTATGCATTGGTGAACCTGGGGGCGCTGAAGTGGGTCAGGTATTGAGTGCCTACCGTGTCGAATTTAGAAAGGATGTCGTGGAAGAAGGTGAATCGTATTGGGCGCGCAAATGGGTTGGGAAGGTGAGAATCAATGGAATTATTGACGAACATTTTGCCACGGCTGGCGTTGTGGAAGGTCATGTTCTGAAGAATGATATCGTTGCATTGGAGCGCTGATGAAGCGCCCTTACTCTGGCGAACGGGTGAGGTTTACACATAACTGAATTGCAAATGATACGAAAGGCAGTGTCAAGTTATTGATGCAAACTGCCAGTTATAGCGATCAGAAGTGGACGATAATTGGTGTGATGGATTATGCTTCTGTGAGATTTTCAGGTACTTATTCTTATGGCCAATAAACAACGCCATCCTACGTGGTTAATCGCACTGCTTACCTTGGCCTTTTTAGGTCAATCGTTAGCGGTGACGGCGATGCCATGCCAGTTGATGGACGTTGCGCCAATGAGTCATGACATGGAATCCATGGATCATTCGATGATGGGTATGCATCACGATATGAACCAAATGGATACTCAGGACAAAGTCATGGATATCAAAACCACCCACGATTGTTGCAAAACCATGGGGCATTGCTCCTCCAGCAGTTGTTCAGCGTCGGCGTCGAGCTATAGCCTGGCGTTTGCCGTCCAATCTGATACCTCATTGAATACCAACGCGTATCACCAGCATATCCCCAGCTCGCCCATTTCATCCCTTTATCGTCCCCCCATTTTCCGCTGATACAGGACAGTTACGCCTGAAATTTGGCGTATCGGTCAACCAATCGTATTCGCGGGAGTGAAATCAGCTCCCTCCGTTGATGTTTAACAACCTCGCGTTGTTTTGGAGCTTTTATGGTTTTCCAGCGTTTTATGGGCGCTATCGGCAGCTTGGCGGTTATTTTTTTATTGATAAGCCATACGGTACACGCCTCATCCACCCCATCGACAGCCACTGCTACCGATAAACCCGTGCAGTTGGATGTATACAAAAGCCCGACCTGCGGCTGTTGTGAAGAATGGATTTCCCACCTGCAATCCCACGGGCTGCAATCCAATATCCATCATCCCGATGATCTGAATGCAATTAAAAACCGCTACCGGATCAGCCCCCGATACCAGTCCTGCCATACCGCCATCTCCCCGGAGGGGTATGTATTTGAGGGGCATATTCCGGCTCCGGTCATTACCCGTTTCCTCGCCGAAAAACCTCAAGGGGCCATAGGACTGGCCGTTCCCGGTATGCCTGTGGGCAGCCCCGGTATGGAAATGGGCGAACGCTTCACACCCTACGATGTGCTCTTGCTGAAAAGCGACGGCAGCAGCGAGGTATACATCCGTATCACCAGTTTGACGCAAACCTTCTAAGGAGAAATGGGCATGAAAATTCCCGATACCCGCACAGCGGGGATACAAACAACAACGGAGTTGGTTGCCGCAATGGATCGCTATCCAGTGGTACCTGATCTGTTGCCATCAGACCAGTCACGCCGCCGCTTTGTACTCGGTGCTTCCTCCTTGGTAGCCCTGAGTGCATTACCGTTATCCAGCCAGGTATTTGCCGACGCGCCTCGGCCAACCAATGGTCCCCAAACCCTGACCGGAAACCAGTTTGATCTTTCGATCGGCTTCCAGAAGGTTAACTTTACCGGCAAACAACGCATCGCCACCACGGTTAACCAAAGCTTGCCTGCGCCCATCCTTCGCTGGAAAGAAGGAGAACGCGTGACATTGCGAGTCACCAATACGCTAGATCACGACAGTTCCATCCACTGGCACGGCATCATTTTGCCCTCGGAAATGGATGGTGTGCCGGGCATGAGCTTTGACGGTATCAAACCGGGCGAGACCTTCGTGTACGAATTCGATGTGAATCAAAACGGGACTTATTGGTACCACAGCCATTCCGGATTTCAGGAGCAGACCGGGTTGATGGGCGCCATCGTCATTGATCCCAAAGATCCTGATCCGGTTGCCTACGACCGGGATATGGTTGTGCTGCTGTCTGACTGGACGGACACCGCGCCGGAAAAGGTGTATAGCACCCTGAAAAAGATGAGCCACTACTACAACTTCCGTGAGCGGACAGTCGGTGATCTGGTGCGTGACCTCAAAACCAAGGGTTTATCAGCCACCTGGAATGAGCGTGCCATGTGGAACCAGATGCGCATGAGCGAGACCGACATCTCGGACGTCACCGGATATACCTACACCTACCTGATGAACGGCGTTACACCGGCTCAAGGCTGGTTGGGACTCTGCAAACCTGGCGAAAAAGTGCGCCTGCGGTTTATCAACGGCGCAGCGATGGCCATTTTCGATGTGCGGATTCCGGGATTGAAAATGACGGTGGTCGCCGCTGATGGCCAGAATATCCAACCCGTGGTAGTTGATGAGTTTCGCATCGGGGTATCGGAAACCTACGACGTGATAGTAGAACCCGCCGCCGATAGCGCCTATACGATCTTTGCCCAGAGTAATGACCGTACCGGGTATGC
Source organism: Cellvibrio sp. QJXJ (assembly GCF_024452345.1). Lineage (NCBI taxonomy): Bacteria > Pseudomonadati > Pseudomonadota > Gammaproteobacteria > Cellvibrionales > Cellvibrionaceae > Cellvibrio > Cellvibrio sp. QJXJ. The sequence continues at coordinate 97,766 of NZ_CP101663.1, read as the reverse complement.
CCGTGGCACCCTGACGACAGACATTGCCTTGCGTGCCGAGATACCGGCGATGGACCCAGCTCCGACATTAGGTCACCGCGAAATGGGGATGGATATGTCCGGCATGGATCACAGTGGACACGACATGAGTGGTATGGATCACTCCGGCCATAACATGGGAGCGATGGATCACAGCGGCCACGATATGTCGGCCATGAAGATGGATCACAGCCAGCATTCGAAGCCCGCCATGGAAGGCATGGATCATTCCGGCCATGACATGGGCGCGATGGACCATAGCGGGCACGATATGTCAGCCATGAAGATGGACCATAGCCAGCACTCGAAGCCCTCAATGGAAGGTATGGATCACTCCGGCCATGACATGGGCGCTATGGATCACAGCGGGCACGATATGTCGAAAATGGATCACAGCCAGCACACCGGCAAATCGCGTCTGGCCAAAGCAGGTTTTGGCAGCAATTTTGATCCGCTCACCAAGATAAGCCATGTTGATACGGAATTTGGCCCACACGTGGATATGCGTTCAGACGCACCTCAAAGCGGCTTGGCCGATCCGGGTATCGGTCTGCGTGACCACATGAAATTATACGGTCGCCGTGTGCTGACCTACGCGGATATCCGGGGCCTGCATCCCACCTACGACAAGCGTGAGCCCTCACGGGAAATTGAGCTGCACCTCACCGGCAATATGCGCCGTTATATGTGGTCGATCAATGGCCTCAATTTTGCCGATGCCAAGCCGCTGGAACTGAGCTTTGGCGAGCGTGTGCGTATCATTCTGGTCAATGACACCATGATGACGCATCCCATTCATTTGCACGGAATGTGGAGCGAATTGGAAACCGGCGATCCACAGTACATTCCGCGTAAACACACCATCCTTGTCCAGCCCGGTTCGCGCATCAGTTACCTCGTGACTGCCGATGCCAAGGGGCGCTGGGCGTATCACTGCCATTTGCTTTACCACATGCCCGGCATGATGCGTGAAGTCAGGGTTGTTTAGGAGAATGCCAATGAAAAACCTATCAAAAAAACTGACCCTGACCCTTTGGGCAACCACGCTATCGAGTCTGCCCGTGATAGCCCATGAGGGGGATGATCCCTTGCTGACGCGCGTGATGATTGACCAATTCGAGTGGCGCGATGGTGATGACGAGGCCGATCCGTATGTGCTCGAAGCCCAGGGCTGGATCGGTAAAGACCTACACAAACTCTGGATCAAAACCGATGTGGAGCGTGTGGACGGTGAAACGGAGGAAGCCGAAATCCAGGCGCTGTACAGTCGTGCCATCGCCCCGTTCTGGGATGTCCAGCTGGGAGTGCGGCAAGACCTGAAACCTACACCGGAACGCGAATGGGGTGTGATCGGTATCCAGGGGCTAGCGCCGTATTTCTTTGAAATCGATGCGGCGTTGTTTGTCGGAGATTCGGGTGATACCGCCGCGCGCTTATCGGCGGAATACGAATGGATGCTCACCCAAAAAGTGGTGTTATCTCCGGAAGTGTCGATGAACTTTTATGGCCAGAACGATATGCACCGGCAGACAGGTTCAGGCTTGGCGGATGCCCAGGCAGGACTGCGCCTGCGTTACGAAATTCGCCGCGAATTCGCACCCTATATCGGTGTGAATTGGACGAAAAGCTTCGGCAATACCGCCGATTTTGTACGTGAGCATGGCGAGCCTACCAGCGATACCCAGTGGGTCGCCGGTGTTCGTGCCTGGTTTTAATTCCAGTGCTAACCAATATTAATTAATGAGGAATATACGATGAAAACGTTTTTACTTAACTCTGCCTTGATCTTATCCAGTGTGCTGATGGTCGCCCCAAGCTTTGCCCACGATCCCGCTGAACATGCCAAAACAGCAGAAGCGCCTGATTGTGAAGCGATGAAAAAAATGGATCACTCCAAGATGGATATGAACGATCCGGTAATGCAGGCCATGATGAAAAAATGCAGTCCTGCACACGCTGAGCACAAAGAAGGAGATCAACATCAGGGCATGGATCATGGTGATATGAAAGCGATGGATGACAAAAAGGCCAGCTCCAGTGCAAGCCATGAGGGTCATGGTGCCCACTAAGGCTGATTTGCAGCGAGGTGGCATTAACCGCCTCGCTGTACATTACATCGAGGAGAACAGGTTATGAAACTGGTCAAAGGGTTATTGCTGACGAGTACTGCCGCACTTCTGGCAGTAGCCGCATTTATTTATACCGGCATTTATCCCATGGGTGCCGATGTGCCGCACAACAGGATCACTTATTGGTTGTTGGAAACGGTGCGCGAACGATCTATTGCGCGCGCCGCTGCAGACATCCAGACGCCTGATCTAAACGACGCCGAATTGCTTTTGAGCGGCGGGCCGGATTACAACGATATGTGTGCCCAGTGTCATTTAAAGCCGGGGCGCACGCAAAGCGATATGAGTATTGGACTCTATCCAAGCCCACCGAATTTGACACTGCCGGAAGATGAGCGAGCCCACAGCGCGCGCCGTCAATTCTGGATCATCAAACATGGGATAAAAGCCAGCGGTATGCCCGCTTGGGGGCCAACACACGATGACCAACGTATTTGGGCAATGGTGGCATTTATTCAAAAGCTTCCGTCATTAACACCGGAGCAATACCAGATATTGACTACCCGAGCGTCGGGTGAAAGTAATCACCACTGATATGTTTAAGAAATTACCCGGAAAGTTTAGAAGTCTATGTGGGTCAACGTACAGAGATTGCCTTACAAATAGTTCGCTAATGCAAGATAAGTATTTATCTTCACTCCATTGGCAGATATGGATTGTCGTTGCATGAACGATTGATCTGTATCAACTGATAACGTCAACAATCGGACTAGTCTGGTTACCGTATCAAAATGTTTGGTATATAACCTGAGTTTAGCGCCTCAAACTTTTAACGCAGAGTCGAAATAGGAAAACCGTTATGGCAAATACACCTAGATATTGGTCTAGCCTACATGGGCTTGCGACTCTCACTCTGATCGGCGCAGCTCTCTATTTTTTGTTGGTAGAGCATGGCAACCACACCCTGCCATATTTGCCTTATCTCATCATTTTGCTGTGTCCATTGATGCATCTGTTTATGCACAAGGGGCACGGGAGCCACAATCATGGCGAAGACAAACGCCCAGATCGGGATACAGGCCATAGCGTGGAAGAGGAAAAATAATAGTCCACAAAACGTTCGTAACTTCCTAAATAAGTCAGATAAGCAAGTAAACATATTAGGTGCATGGTATGGAAATTAAAACTTTCTCAGACTTAATCGACTGGACCCGGCAGTTGCATGGGCATTTGTCAAAATGTCTTGCGCATTGTGCATCAAAAAACGAAGAAGAGCGTGCTCGATTACTACTTGATTACCTGGCTGAGCATGAAGGCAAAATGGAGAAAATGGTAAGTGCGTTCGAAACGCAGGCGGAGCCCAAGGTAATGAAAACGTACATTTACGACTACTTGTCACACCAGCCTATCAAATCACATCGGACTTGCGATGCACCCTACGCGGAACTTGGTTTTGATGATATCTGCCAAGAGGTCTTTGATTATCACCAGCAAATTATTGAGCTTTATCGCGATATTGAAGAAAGGGCTGACATTCCTGAGGCGAAGGCATTGCTTGGTTCACTACTGGCGATGGAAGAGCATGAGGCTATGCGACTATCCCGACAAACAGGACGAATGAGTGATATGTAAAAACACATACCTCGATTCTCTAGCGCCGCCTACGCGGCTTCGAATTTACTCCCTCCTCTAAGAACTTGCTTCGCGAGTAGCTTTGTCCCACCTTACCCGCCCGCCCAACGTACTCCCCCTTCCTATGTTGTATAGCGAACAGACCATCCGCAGGTAAAGGCAGCTACTGCTATTCAAATTCAATATTCATTTGGCGTCGCTAGAGTCTTATTAACAAGATTTAAAAAATACGCGATCTGACGACAAATATTAAATGCTCACTTGACCTGTGAGCCGCACACAGATTTAGGATGTAGTGAATTCACTATCTAAACCTAGGTTTAACTCTTGGGTTTGATATAGATCAAGATCGAGAGTATTGAAAGGAGTAAATTAAAAACGTCGAAGAAATTATTTGGAGTAAGTATGCGGGTGGCTCAATTGGCGCGTGAATTGGCTATTTCTGCCGATACTGTTCGCTACTACACGCTTATAGGTCTTATCAAACCGATACGTAACCCGGAAAATAATTACAAAGAGTATCGCGAACAAGATCATAGGCGACTGCAATTTATACTCAGTGCACGAAAATTAGGATTCACGCTCAATGACATTAAAGAAATCATTCGTGAAGCGAATAAGGGCAAGATGGCGTGCCCTCTCGTGCGCCAAATTCTCGAAAAACGACTACAGGAAACAGAGCAAAGTTTTAACCAACAGCGTGCGTTGCGAAAGCATATTAAAAATGCGATGAAAGACTGGAAAAACAAGCCAAACCAAGAGCCGAGCGGACATGAGATATGTCATTTAATCGAAGGGTTTTCATTCGCAAATGAATAGAGAAATTCTTTTGTTATTTGGAATCATAGATCGCTTTAAAAAAGTATCACATAGAAGTAAACGATAGACAGCACATGTAATTATCCAACCATTAACCTTTCCAAGGAAAACTTTATGAAAAAATCATCCGTATTTTCTGCATTCATATTAAGCACCGCATTACTATTGCCAGCATTTGCAATAGCTGCCGACACCCATTCAACCCCCATTGAGAAACTAATTTCAGAAATAGCTGACAAGCCTGAGCAACATCAGGCTATTGCAAGTTATTACAAGGACAAGATTGCTGAAGCTAAAAAAGATTTAGCCATGCATACCAAAATGCGCAAGGCTTATGAAGTGGGGTATGTCAAAAACCAGGACACAATGGCTGGCATGCGCAAACACTGCGATACATTAATCAAAAATACTGAGTCAAGTATTAAAGCCTATGAAGCTCTGGTCACTGAACACGAAGCTTTGGCATCCAAAAAACCTTAACTTATCTTGGTCGCGTGTGACTCTCTGTGCACGCGCGACCTAACCAATTTGTAGTGGCTCCTGAACTTATAGGGAATGGGGTTTATGAACAAGTCATCTCCCTTTTTTTGGCTACCACTGGTCATACTTTCTTCATTTGCATCGGTGCATGCAGTTGCCTCATCAACCACACTTACACTGAACGAACTTTTGGAGCAGGTCGACTCATCCAATCCTGGATTATCAGCAGCGAGAGAATACAACAAAGCGCTGCAAAATCGTATCGCACCCGCAGGGCTTCCTGATGATCCCTTTATTGCATTTGGCATGGATGAAATACCTTATGGTGAACAGAGTCCGCAAGCCTACCGCTACCAAATTAGCCAGTCCTTACCCTTCCCAGGAAAGCTCAGCACACGCGAAAAAATTGCGTCATTGAGGGCAGAAGCTTCCGAGCAGGAAACAGCAACACAGCGCCGGGAATTAAAAGTCACTTCCATACAGTTTTTCTACCGATCCTTTTATAACAGCCATGCGATAGACCTTAATCTCCAATTACAACGGGTTGTGCGTTCAGCCATGCAAAGCGCTAAAGCACGCTATGAAGCTGGAGGTACTGAACACCACGATTGGTTACTCGCCAAAATGGAGCTGGCGACACTTGCCATTGAGCAGGAGAAACTTAAACGTGAACAGGTATGGCTGCATACATCGTTGAATGAATTGCGTGGTTACCCCGCAGAAACCCAGTTCCAGATTAATACGATGGATTTTCCAAGGGTTCCCGAGCCGATTATCGATGTGAATTTCAACAGCCAACCTGAACTTGCAACGCTCGATGCGCAGGTGGAACAAGCGGCCGCCGAATACAAATTGGCGAAACTTTCCTACTACCCTGACTTTGTTGTGCAAGTCATGGCAATGGAACCTCGCGCTATGGGTGAGATGGAAAACGAACAATCCAACTGGGGCGTTATGGTGGGAATGAATGTTCCCCTCTATTTTGGACGAAAACAGTCGAAGCTGGCGGCAGCAGCCAGGCATGAACAACAAGCCGCAGCGATGGATAAGCTTTACTTGAATAACAAATTAAAGACTGAGCTGGTGAACGCAAGTCAATCCCTGGCTTCTGCGCAGGATTTGTTGAGGGTGTACGAAACCGATGTATTACCGAGCACACAGCTGGCACTGGAAAATGCACAATCAGCGTATCGAACCCGACGCATGGCGCTTTCGCAATACCTGGCGCTGGAAAAAATTCATGCGATTCAAAAACTGGAATTAGTCGCCGCGCGCATTGACGTTGAACTTGCTAAAACGCGTTTAAATGAATTGTTGTCTTCACCACCTCTGCTCAAGTTGGCTCCATCGCGCCCCACTGTTTTTGGTGCGGGCAATATGGGTGACGGTATGTCCGTGTCCGACACAGTGAATATGGGCGGAGGCATGTCTACCCCTAACAATTCAGCTAAAAAATCCCTTCCAACTGATCAAGGCGGAAATTCCGGCATGGGTGGTATGTAATGGCAATGTACAGAGGTTACCTGATAGTGCTGGCGATTTTGGTGTTGCAGGCACAGCTGGTGATAGGGGCCGAAACAGCCCACGATCATTCGAACGCTGACCCCTCGCAAGAAAAAAACGTCATGGATGATCGTGCTGAAGTTGCGATTCCGATTCAGCAACAAAAAAACGCAGGTATACAAACGCAATTTGTGAAACGCGAACGGCTGGTTCACAAAATACGTACGGTAGGCAGCATTGCTACTGATCAGACACGAGAAGCACACATACATACTCGTCTCAGCGGGTGGATTGAGAAAGTTCATGTCGATTATGTGGGCAAGCTGGTTGCTAAAGGTGCACCCTTATTCGATTTGTACAGCCCTGATCTGGTCAGTACACAGGAAGAATACCTTGCTGCAAAACGGCAAGGTCAGGTTGCCGCTGAGGTTGCCGAGGCAGCACTTACGCGTCTGCGCTTGTGGGGTGTGGCGGAACAGGAATTGGAGGCATTGCGCAGGGCAAAAACCGCAAAAAAAGCGCTGACGTTTTATGCCCCGGTTAGCGGCGTGGTCATCCGCAAAGCGGCGATCATGGGTACTTATGTGACACCCGATACCGAACTCTATTATCTCGCCGATATCGACCAGGTGTGGCTATTGCTAACGCTCTATGAAGCCGATGTTGCATTAATCAAACCTGATGACAAAGTAACCTTAAGTTTGCCTTACGCTCCCGGAAAATCCTATACGGGCGCTATCAGTTATGTTTATCCCGACATTGATCTTCAAACCCGCACAGCTAAAGCGCGTGTTGAGATTGCTAATGAGGATCATTTTTTGCGTCCAGGCATGTTTGCCAATGCTGAAATTGAAAAAACATTAACCGAGCAAATTGTGGTGTCGGAGGATGCCGTGCTCGATACCGGCCAGCGAAAAATTGTTTTTGTAAAAATGGGTGATCAGGCGTTCGTGCCACGTGAGGTCACCGTTGGTCAACGCGTGGGTGAGCAGCTGACAATTTTGGCGGGATTAAATGAGGGTGAAGCTGTTGTTGTCAGTGCCAGCTTTTTGATCGACGCCGAAAGTCGTTTGCAAGCGGCGTTACGTAAGGGCAAACCTTCCACAGCTGGCCACAGCGGTCATGGCGACACCGCCAACAAAAACGGCGAGGAGTAGCCCTATGATTGGCGCCATCATTACCTGGTGTTGGAACCATAGCAAAGCAACCATAGCAGCGGCAGTATTGCTGGGTCTTTGGGGCGGCTATTGTTTTATGAATATTAAAATCGATGCCATTCCAGACCTATCTGAAACCCAGGTGATCATTTATTCAGAATGGATGGGACGCAGCCCTGATTTGGTCGAGGCGCAAATCACTTATCCTCTCGTGAGCACTTTACTCTCCGCACCTAAAGTAAAAGTTGCGCGTGGGTTTTCCATGTTTGGTATGTCATTTGTCTACGTTATTTTTGAAGATGGCACAGATAATTATTGGGCACGCGCACGCGTGTTGGAATACCTCTCCAAAATCAGCGGGCAACTGCCGGAAGGCGTCACACCGAGTATGGGTCCTGATGCCTCGGGCGTCGGATGGGTGTTGCAATACGCACTGGTTGATCCGGAGAAAAAATATAATCTGGCGCAGATCAAAACGTTTCAGGATTGGTACCTGAAATATTGGCTGAGTGCGGTACCCGGCGTGGCCGAAGTGGCCAGTGTTGGCGGGTTTGATAAGCAATACCAGGTGGAAGTAGATCCAAACAAATTGTCTGCACTCAACATTCCTTTGGAGGCTGTGATCAGTGCCATCCGAAATAGTAATAACGATGTGGGTGGCCGTACGTTGGAAATCTCTGAACGTGAGTATTACATCCGTGGTTTAGGCTACGTAAAAAATCCGCGGGATTTGGAAAACATAGCGCTTGGAATCAACGCCGATGCGACGCCTGTGCTCCTGCGCGATGTGGCTCGCGTTACACTTGGCCCTGACATTCGTCGTGGTATTTCCGATTTGAACGGTCAAGGCGATACCGTGGGTGGTGTGATTGTCATGCGCCAGGGGGAGGATGTGTCGCGGGTGATCGCCGCAGTGAAGGAAAAAATAACGGCTGTGAAAGGCGCTTTTCCGCCAGGATTGGAACTGGAGTTGGTGTATGACCGTTCGGATTTAATTTCCGAAGCGGTGCAAACCCTGCAGGAAAATTTGCTTGAAGAAATTATTTTGGTTTGCATAGTTATTCTCTTTTTTCTATTTCACATCCGCAGTGTGTTGGTCGTTGTTATCACGCTTCCTTTATCGCTGCTGATATCGTTGATCCCCATGTACTACTTTGATATCAGCCTCAACATTATGTCACTCGGCGGGATCATTCTGGCGGTCGGCGATATAGTGGATGGGGTCGTAGTGTTCATCGAAAACACCCACACCAAAATTGCCAATTCTGATGGCAAAAAAACGCGGCAAGAACTCGCATTGGAGGCGTGTCGCGAGCTTGGGCCCGCGATATTTTCCGCGTTGCTGATTATCAGCATTTCATTTTTACCGATTTTTGCCTTGCAGGCGCAAGAGGGCAAATTGTTCCACCCGCTCGCCTACACAAAAACCTTTGCAATGCTCGCGGCGGCATTAGTCACTATCACTTTGGTGCCCATTTTAATTGCGCTTTTTGTTAAGGGGAGAATCCGTAAAGCCAGCGACAATCCGTTAAACCGCTGGCTACTAGCGATCTACACCCCAGTGGTGAGCTGGGCTGTTGCCCACATTAAAACTGTGTTTGCGAGCACGGCGTTACTCATAGCGGTGTCTGCCGCGCTATTTCTGCGACTGGGTTCTGAGTTTATGCCGCCGCTATGGGAGGGTGATTTGCTGTACATGCCCATCACAGTGCCTGGTATTTCGGTAACGGCGGCGCAGGATATTCTCACCCGACAGAATCTTGCGATTAAAGCCATCCCCGAAGTGCTTAGCTCATTTGGTAAAGCTGGACGCTTTGAAACCGCAACCGACCCCGCACCTTTGTCGATGTTTGAATACACCATTCGTTTAAAACCGCAAGCGGAGTGGCGGCAGGGACTTACACCTGAAGCATTAATCCAGGAGCTTGATGCCGCAGTGGCTGTGCCGGGGTTAAACCGCGCCTGGACGAAACCGGTGCGCGGTCGTATTGATATGTTGTCCACCGGTATTCGCACGCCGGTAGGCATAAAAATTTTTGGGCAAGACCTTGCCACTATTGAGCATATCGGTCAGCAGATTGAACAGGTTCTTTCTACCTTACCCGGCACTCGCAGCGCTTACGCCGAGCGAATCAATGAGGGCTACTATCTGGATTTTGAAGCGGATAAAGCCGCTCTTGCGCGTTACGGATTACTGTTGGGCGACGTACAAATGATCATCGAAACCGCCATCGGGGGCATGGATATTGCCGAAACGGTTGAGGGGCGCGAACGCTATTCCATTAATTTGCGCTATCCGCGTGAGCTGCGCGACAGCGTGGAAAAAATTGAACGCATTCTGGTGGCAACACCAACCGGAACACAGGTGCCTCTGGGGCAGCTGGGCAAGGTAATTACGCGCACCGGCCCACCTATGGTGCTGGATGAAAATGGCTCGCTGGCCGGTTATGTGTATATCGACCTGCTGGGGCGCGACGCGGGAGGTTACGTCAATGATGCCAAAGCGGCGATTGCCAGCACCGTACACATTCCGCCGGGCTATTTCATCACCTGGACCGGCCAATATGAATATCTGGCACGCATGCAAGAACGTATGGCCATCGTATTGCCAGTAACCCTTTTGTTGGTATTTGCATTTTTGTATTTCAGTATGCGTTCCACCTCCCGCGCACTCATTGTCATGGTGGCCGTGCCGCTATCATTAAGTGGCGGCATTATTTTGATGTGGTTTTTAAACTACAACATCAGTGTGGCGGTATGGGCCGGTGCCATTGCATTGATCGGGGTCGCCGTATCTACCACCTCAATCATGATGGTATTTCTGGATCAATCATGGCAGCGCTGGCAAGCGGACGGTCGACTACTCACGGCAAATGATGGTCAACTTGCGGTCGTCGAGGGTGCTAAAAATAGTCTGCGCTCGGTATTGATGGCTGTTGCCATGAATGTATTTGGGCTGATGCCAGTCATGCTCGCCACCGGTATCGGTGCCGATGTCATGAAAACGCTGGCATCGCCCATGTTTGGCGGATTGCTGTCACTCACTGTGTTGACGTTATTGGTGGTTCCTTGTGTATATCGGCAGATTTATGGCCGCCACTTGCCTGGTGCTGCAAGCACTGAAAAACCGGCACCGGTGCTCACGCCATGATCTTGAAAACCCCCTTTAATAAACCTGAACACGCAGCTACGCCCGCGTCACCACCAGCACCCCAAACTGCGAAAGCGTCACGCTCGGTGGCTGCTCCTTGGCAACAGGAACCGGCCAGTCTATTTCAGCAATTGAGCAGCACGGAAAATGGGCTTTCAGCGATGCAGGCCGCTGGGTATTTAAGCAGTGAAGGCGCTAATACCTTACAGGGGTAGCAGGAACTTCCCGCCATGGATTACATAAACCTGTCGAAGCCCACGTGCCGCAAGGCTTTCACGACAAAACAGAGCGATAATTTGGCACATCTACTTGCATGTCGGGATAGTTTTTAGCTAATTTTAGAACTCCCTTTTTGTATATAGAATGACTCTGGGGCATGCATGTCTACATTCTCCAGTGACCATCCTGTCGAGTTTCCCGGTCTCCTAGCTAATCTATTTTATGTCGTTGCTTCATCAAATAAGTACCGAACCTTCAATACCTCATCGATGACTGTCACGATCCATGGCGCTTAAAATTAACACAACAAAGTGAACGGTATTCCATATTGACGAACTGGCGCAAACATCTACTACCTGTAGTATCTGAACTTTGTAATAATCGTAAGCTGATAACTTAGAAATGGATATTTTATATGGCAGTACAAGCCCCTATTTTCTCACGTGTGGAGCGTGTTTTAGCTGATTTTGCCAAAAACGATAAGCCAACAAGTGCAGATTTTGCAGCAGTTCAGGCGTTAGGTAGCTTCTACGATAAGCTGGACAATTATCGAGTTGAGGCTAATACGATGAGCGATCCGGTTCTCAAATCTGAACGACACAAATCATCTCGACTCGCTGAGCATATGGCATTGGGTGGCGAAGGCAGACCTTCTTCACGATGCGATTGTCACGCAATTATTTCGGGTGGGCACAAGAAAGCGATTTTGGTGAGGGCTGTGATGGCCTGGCTTAAGCTGCGTATTGACGACCCGTGGAACGGGTGCTGGCTTCCTAGAGATTGGGAAGATAGAGCATACATGCCGAAGCACTTACAAGGTGCAGTGCCTCACAAGCGTATTCATCATGAACACTACTATGACTGGCTAGGCGGCCGCATAAACTTCATGCAGATTAATACGGCGGAGAAACTAATATTTGCACTCAATCAAATTCGTAGGGCTTTACAATCTGGCGCAGTTCCGCCCGAGGTCATGCCACAAACAGGTCGTAAATAATGCTTTACACAGTCTTACTTGACAACAAAAGCTACCTCGATCCGATGTTTAACAGCGACCAGTTAGATAGGCTTGTCGGGACTCTTAATGGCGAAACAGTGGCAAATAGAATTGAGCTGAACAATACACCTCGCTCGTTTGCGGGCGTATTCAGTGAACCATTGCAAATTGATTTTCCAGTTTTTAAGAAAGCAAAGGCCAAACTGCTAGTGCCCGATATTGCTGTCTCTGAAGGTCGCCTCTTTCTTAATAAAAAGGCTTACAACGCACTTAAAGATTTAATAAAGAATGATGGCGAATTTATACCTGCGACTTACAGTGAAGGTGAGGCCTTCATATTTACTCCGTTTAATGTTGCGGAAAAAATTGATGCATTAGATTTAAAATTAAGCAAAAAAAACGAATTGGGCGATCTAGAAAACCTTTCTTTTCACGAAGAAAAATTGAAAGATTGGGTAGTTTTTCGTGCGGAATTTAACGCATTTCATACACTACAAGTAACGCAAGCGTTCGTCGATGCCATTAAAAAAAATGATTTAAAGGGTTTATATATCACTTCAAATTTAGGTTCAGTTTTCGCTGTAGACCGAGCCGAAGTTTCAAAGTTAAATTAGCTTGTGAAGTCGTTTTCAGGCGGTATGTTTGTTTGATGGAACCCAATTAATAATGGGTTTACGCGGTCGCTCAATATTTCCGCAGCACTTCTTCCTTTATAACCGGGTGCTAACACATAATCTCCTTGAGCGCCAAAATGTCAGCAAGAGAGCCAATCGTTTCGGTGGAGCATTTTGTTCCTCTTATCAAATGCTTTGCGCGAAAACCAAATTGAGTTGGACCTTCATAGTCGGCCAACAAGGTGTCGCCCACGAAGAGACACTGAGCCGGATCCACTTTCGCTCTATCTACAACCCATTGGTAAATTTCTCGCTCAGGCTTTATATAACCAACGTCATAGCTCAAGCATTTGAGGAGTGGAAAATCAGGCAACAACTGTTCGAGCACTGCACCATAGGGTTTTGCGAGGTTGGAGCATACAGCTATGGGAATATGCCAATCCGATAACTGGCGTATTGTGGGAATCACGTCCTCAAATAATGCCAAGCTGGCAAGTTCTTGCTCAATGTCAATCTGAAGCTGTGTGATCATCTGTGTCGGTGGAACAATCCCCATCGCTGAGAATAGCTCGGCCGGATCTTCCGAGCGCGTCATCAAGAATCGGGCATCACCCGGCCCGGGTGAGCGGCCTTGTTGTCGCGCCCACTGCAACACTTTGCGAAATGGATGATGTTTCACTCCAAACTTGATGAGAGTTCCATACAAATCAAAAATTACCAATTTGGGGCGCATCGTAAACCTGTGCACAATGACTAGGTGGATTAATAAAACGCACTGCATTACTTAAATTCAAACTGCGCGCCTCGTGCGCTTGCGTATGCGGCGCGTATGGTTAAGTTTTCACTATCTGGCTCCAATCCAAATTGATAGCGAGAGTTTTCCTGAACCATGAAATGTTTTTCTCGCTGCGCCCCCACTGGTATCGGGGATGCTTTTTTCCATATTTTTTGAAATAGTATTCCTGATCCAATCGTATGATTAATTCACGTGCAGACTCTGAATCTTCGTTCGGAATTGAGATGGTAGGAAATTCGGATGCAATAAAGGGAGGAAGATCTGTGCCGACGAGCCAATCCCATAAACCAAAAGAAAAAGCCTTGGGTTTCCACATATGGTGTGCGGCTCCACCGTAGGCGAGGTCCGGCCGGTAAAAGTGTTGGAATTAGCCACTTCGAGTATAACTAACTGAATAATAAAGATTTAATCAACCAGCAACTCAAATGACATTGGTTTAACCTGCTTGGTCAAATCCAGCTCAAAGCTTCCCAATCTGCCCAAGTGCTCGGTATGGTACGGCGAGAATGCGGCCATGAGGTCGCGGGTGATATTGTGGCCCTCCGACTTCAACTGGTTAAACACTTCCGTCATCGCGTTCACGTTGTATAGGATTGTGAAGTTCGCCAGCAAATGATTGTATTTCACGATTTTGCTTTGCTCATGCTTTAGGTTAGCGGGAATTTTTCCGGCATTCGCAAAAAACAACCAACGTGCAAACTCGTTGAACTCCTCACTCTTACAGGTCGCTGCCTGGATCGTTTTGCGTAGATCAACATCGGTGATGTATTCCAAAAGGAACATAGTTCTGACCACTCGCCCGAGTTCGCGGAACGCAAAATACAGCTTGTTTTTCCGGTTCTTGGTGCCGAACCGGCGCAGGATTGTCGAGGCGGTAATTTTTCCTGCTTTAACGGACATAGCTGTTCGCATCATATCCGCATAGTGCTTTTCAATAAGGTCCCACTTGATAGGCTCTTTGAACAAGGACTGAATATGCTTAAGCACCATAGCGCGGTCAGGCTTGTAGAAGCTGAGATCTTTGATATTTCGGATACGCGGCATGAGCTTGATGCCCAGTAGGTACGCCAGGCCAAATACCGGTGTTGATTGCGCCTGCGTATCACCGTGAACGGTGTCTGGATTAAAATCTGATTCGTCGTTGAGCAGACCGTCCAGGATATAAATCGCCTCGTAGACACCACAGGGGATAAACCGGCTGAACAACGCAATGTAGGTATCTGAGACGTGGTAATAGGCAATGCCGCCATAGCTGCCGTAACGAATATGGTATTCCGATAGTAAATTATCTTCGTAGAGATCCCAGAGCTTGCCATCAGCGGACACACTGTTGCCCGAACCCCAACACTCAATGAGCCGGTATTTCTTGTACTCGCTGTTGATCTTAGCAATCGCTTTATCGAGACGGGCTTCCGTAGTGCGCTTTAAGTTAAGCCATGCAACTTGCTTGCGCGACACACCCTGCACGGATCGCACGGTTTCGGTAGGGCCAATATTGGTGCCGTAACAAAACACCGTCAGAACAAAACGTAACACCGGGTCGCTGATACGTGACTCGAAACCCGACAACGGGCCAAAATGTTTGTTCAAGTTCAACCATTTTTCGACATTAATGATTACATCGAGCAGGTTGATCTTGTCCAAGCGATCGCGCAAGAGCGCTCCAATTTCTTCGACCTCTGGCGAAGGTTGATCCGGTTTTGGTTTACCGATAATCAGGTTCCCGTTTTCTATACGGACCAGTTCATCCTCTGGAAATTGGCTATCAGCTTTCTGGCAGCTCGCCTCCATGGACTCCTTCAGTGTTCTTGCAAATTCAGTATCACCGGCGATAAGTCCTACCTCCTCGCAATAGGTAGGCAGCTGCGCCTCGTATTCTTCCCAGGTGATCATTTGCTCCCGGTAATCATCGAAGGTTTCACTGTAGGGAATGAACAAGTCACCGGTACTCAGTTCTTCGGCGATCCGTTCAAACACACACAGCTCAAAACAGGTTTTATTGACCTCGGTGACTTGCGCTGATTTAGTCGATTTTCCTGTGACCAGTTTCCACCAGCTTTCGCGAATCCAGCGAATGTTGATGACATTTTTGGAGGATGGATCGTTTGGATCACTTTGAATGGACAGGAACTCGGCGCGCCGTGCAATTGCATCTTTTGGCTTCAGCTCAGGGGAGCGAGATATTTTTTTGTCTTTAAGGACGGCTGGCATGATTTAAGTTTCCTAGGCAGTGAGCAAGCATTGTGTGATTGACGGAAAGAATTACACCAAAACTCTACAGCAAGAACCAGGTTAGTATCGTTCGCTAGACCGCTTTGAGCGTCACATAAGATATGCCCCCACGCTGGATCACTGCCGATTGTTGCCGGATCGAGGAGGCGAAAATAAGCTGGCATTACCGTTAAAGAGTTTCGCAAAAGTCACTTTGCTGTAAGTGTCCACAACGGTTTGTTGATACATCCTGACTACGCCTTTGAGGTTGCCCACTAAAGGTGTCTTGCAAACCGAGCTGACCGGGGTGATGGGTTTCGATTTCACTGCAAGCTTCACATCCAGCTTTAGCTTTTTCCGCTCCAAGGATGCAACTTTGGCTTCCAATGCTTGCAGGCGCTTTTTGAAGTTCTTGACGCCATACCTAACCCAGATAAAGCGAGCGCTGCTGCAAGACACGAAGATACCTTGCTGCGTAATTCATTTCTGGTGCGGTGCTGCCCGTGTGTAGGCTGATGGACGGCGTAATCCAGGACGACTTTTTCTATGGCTTCATCTGCGCGATTTTTTACGTTCGGTTTGCGTTTACTGCGATCAATCAGTACCGCCATCTTGAGCCAGCTCTTGATAACGGCAAAACGTGTCACGTGAGAAGCCCGTAATCTTGCAAGCTTTAAAAACATTTCCAAGCTCCTCAGCCAGATTCATTAAACCTTCTCTGTGTTTAATAATGGGATTGGGAGTATGTAGCATGAGTTGCCTCGGTGGTTTTGAGTCAGGAGTCGCCGGATATATCGGGCCTATTTTGTATCTACGAATTCCATCCACCTTGACTACGGATCGATTCTGAACATTACTGAAAGTTCGTTTTTAATATATTTCTCTTCGATCCAAGCGCTCATGTTAGCGCTCATAAATTCAATGAATTGATGTGCAGCGACAGGCAGACGCCTGTCAAGATGTCGAACCAGATACCAGTGGCTAAGTAATGGAAAGCCAATAACGTTCAGGATAGCTACATTTGCCTGAGCTTGCGCCAATGTATGTTCAGATATCACCGCTAACCCCAAACCTGTTTCTACACTCAAACGAATTGCTTCATTGCTCTCAATTTGTAATGTTTTATTCAACTGGTAGTTGTTGTCCAGCATCCAGGCTTCCATCATCATACGAGTGGCACTCCCCGGTTCGCGCATCAAAAATCGCTCACGTATCAGTTCGGAAAAATCCAGTTTTTCACGCTGTGCGGCCCAATGATTTCGCGGAGCAATCAACACTAACGGGTTGCGCAAAAATTTTCCGCTCAACACGTTGTCGCCAGTAGGTGGGTGACTGAATAGATACAAATCGTCTTGCTGATCTTCAAATCTTTTCAGTACGGTTTGCCTGTTCCCGATATTCAACGTGACATCTACTCCCGGATATTGTTGGGCGTAAGGACTAAGCAAACGCGGGAGTACATATTTAGCGGTGGTCACAATGCCCAAGCTGAAATGACCTTTAATACCGTGTGCCGTGTCTGCCAGAAAACTATCAAAGTCCTCAAACCGCGTAAGTGAATCGAGCGCCGCGTGATAAAGCTCTGTTCCAATCTGGGTCGGCTTGTACGCGCCGTTGAGGCTTTCGAGTAGAGGATGACCGACCGCCTCGCTGAGACGCTTGATTTGAAGGGATACTGTGGGTTGTGTGAGATGCAGATGCGCCGCTGCTTGTGAAATTGAGCCGGTTCGAACGACAGCGATGTATACCTGAAGAAGCCTGAAGGTAAGGTGGCGGATATTCATTTGATGCCCATTATAGATAATCGTAAATGTTGCGACCCATAAACATTAGTTATCTTATATGGTTGCTTAACGCGATAATAGGCTTATCAAACGTAGACTTGGTAATACTTATGCCTGATATCGTTGTCGCATTCTTTCTATTGGGCGTTCTCGCAGGGCTCGCAAAGTCTGATTTGTCGGTGCCTAAAGCGGCTTACGACACCCTCAGCATTTTATTAATGCTAACGCTTGGCCTGAAAGGAGGATTAGCCCTGCATGGCCAAGTAACCTGGGAATTAGTAAATGAGGCGCTTGCCGTCATACTGCTGGGAGCCTTGATCCCGTTAGCCCTGTACCCTTTTTTACGCAGAGCGGTAAAGTTGAGTGCGGCTAATAGTGCCAGCATCGCTGCACATTATGGCTCTGCAAGTGCGGGTACCTTTGCCGTCGCGCTGGCGTTTGCAGAAAGTAATAACCTTGTTATAGCACCTCAAACCACTCTCTTTTTAGTCCTTTTAGAGCTTCCAGCGATTATCGTTGCGATTGTACTTTATCGTCATGTTAGCGGTGGTTCAGGTAATGCAGCGGCGATGTGGCATGAGGCCCTTACAAGCCGGGGTGTCTTACTTCTTGCTGGCGGTGTTGTAATTGGATATTGCTACGGTCCGGCGGGCAGTGCGGACATTGCTCCGCTCTTTCTCGGCGCATTCAAAGCGTTGCTTGCACTCTTCTTATTAGAGATGGGATTGTGCGCATCAAAACACCTTTATCCACTTCCCTTTCATCATTGGCGACTTATCGTTTTTGCAACATTCTCGCCGATCCTATTGGCCATGGTTGGTTTATCGGTTGGTCTGATGTTCAACATGCCCCCAGGTACTACTCTCATCCTTGGCTGTTTGGTTGCTAGTGCGTCGTACATTGCAGCGCCTGCGGCCATACGGACAGCAATAAAAGAGGCGGATGTAGGCGTGGCGATTTTCGCTGCATTAGGCGTTACATTTCCCTTCAATGTGTTGGTGGGTATTCCACTGTATTACCAAATGCTTGTCTGGCTCAGTAGCTAACAACTTATCCGACGGTTGATTATTTGAGGAAACACTGTGCATCAACAAACCCATTTACAGCAATTAGAAGCAGAAGCCATTTTTATTATTCGTGAGGTTGCCGCATGTTTTGATAAGCCTTGTTTGCTCTATTCGATTGGTAAAGATTCTACGGTAATGCTGCATTTAGCTCGCAAGGCATTTTGGCCAGCGCCGGTTCCATTCACACTGCTGCATGTAGACACAACCTGGGAATTCGCAGAGATGGGGCGCTTCCGGGACTATATGGCCGCAAAGCACAATCTCAACATCCTCGTGCATACTAATAACACTGCGCTTGCCAGCGGTATTCACCCTATTACCAGTGGTTCAGTCAAATATAATGACCAAATGAAAACGCAAGCGCTCAAGCAAGCCATGAGTATTTACAAATTTGACGCAGCTTTGGGTGGAGCGCGACGTGATGAGGAAAAATCTCGTGCGAAAGAGAGAATCTTTTCGGTGCGCGATGAACATCAGGGGTGGAATCCTAAAAACCAACGCCCGGAATTATGGAACATATTCAATACCGAAATTAACAAGGGGGAGTCAATACGGGTATTCCCATTGTCTAACTGGACTGAGTTGGATATTTGGCAGTACATTCTCAAAGAAAAAATTGAATTGGTTTCATTATATTTCTCTGCTCCACGCTTAAGCTGGAAAAGTGATGAAAATGGCCAGCACTTTGTGCTCGACGATGATCGAATGCGGCCTTTTCTTAGCAAGAACGAACTGCAAAGTATCGCGCATCGCCCGTTACGCTGTCGAACATTAGGTTGCTACCCACAAACCGGTGCGGTACTGAGTGCAGCAATCCGGGTGGAGGAAATTATTCAGGAGCTGCTGGTAAGCAAAACAAGCGAGCGTGAGGGAAGAACCTTGGACAAAGATCAGGTTGGCTCTATGGAAAAGAAAAAGCGTGAGGGATATTTTTAGATTTTCAGGCAACCGCAGATAGCCTATTCTATCCTGTGTATGCGTAACTAACTTTTTGGGGCTATCCGTTGATTCGTAATAAGTTGAAAGTGGAAACCTACCTCGGCACGCTGTTGTTTGATCAGTCAGATTATAAAAGGAGATAAAAATGGAAATCGAAGATTCGAAATTAATTAAAGCAATGGGGTTGGTAATTCAGTATGTTGCAAAAGTAATTGCCGTAATCATGGTGTTTGTCATTATGTGGGGGGTTGCAGACATACTGTATATTCTCTACCAGCGACTGATGGCTCCACCGTTTATGCTATTGGAAATAAAAGACATCTTTGCAACGTTTGGTGCCTTTATGGCTGTTTTGATTGCGATCGAAATCTATCACAATCTAATTCTTTACGTGCGCGATAGCCACAATTCGAGACTTGCGGTGGAGATCGTTTTAGGTACTGCGCTTATGGCCGCAGCACGAAAAGTCATCATATTTGACTACAACGAGATGGATTACAATTATGTCTATGCAACGGGAGCAGTGATTCTGGCTCTATCTGTTGCCTATTACTATATTGTTATAGTATCGAACAAGAAGCAAAGCCAGCCGAGTAACGAATAATGTTATATGGGGGGACTGTCTTGTGAATATGAGCGACCTAGTATTGTCTAGGCCAAACTTGAAAGTGAACTTTTTGCTTAAAGCACTTTCCCTTTCGAGTGTGATTTTAATTGGTTATTTGCATTTTATAGTTGGCCCATCACTTGAATTTCATCTTTTTTTTCTGATTCCGATTATCGTTGCCTCTTGGTTTACTAGTGCATTATTTTGCTGCTTTATCTTGGTCTTGGCAATTTTGTCATGGACTATTGGTGATTATTTAATAGCACATAACAACATTGATTTATTTTCATTTCTGTTTAACTCAACAGTTCATGCGCTAATTTTGGCTTATATAACTTACTTGCTTCGCTACATTCGTCGACTTTTAATCAGGGAGTCGCAATTAGCGCGCGAAGATAGTCTTACAAAAATCCCCAACAGAAGATCATTTTATGAAAATGGAGAGATTGCATTTTCAACCGGTCATCGTCAGCGATTGCCAATAACCATTGTTTTCATTGATGTTGATAGCTTTAAATCCATAAATGATACATATGGACATAAAATTGGTGACAAACTCTTATTTGAAGCAGCCCAAGTAATGAACGAAAATGTCAGAAAAAATGATGTCATCGGTCGTTTGGGAGGAGATGAATTTTGTTTAGTTCTTTTGAATGCTGATAGAGAGCATGCCCGAATGTATGCCATTAATTTGAAAAATAAATTAAGTGAACGAATGTTGAAACACAAATGGCAAACAACTTTTAGTATGGGTATTGTAACTTATGCTGTAACTCCACCCGATTTTTTAAGAACTATCGAGGATAGCCGATAAGCTAATGTATCGAGTTAAGACAAATGGTCGGAATGGATTTTCGCAAGAATATTATCCATAAAGCCCTTGTGTGCTCATTAATTAAGCACATTATTTTCTGATGCCAAAAACTATTTAACCTGGCGTGTCTTGCTAACCATCTTCACGATTCGTAGAAAACAAGTCATCCCGCCCAAATTTACAGATGGTTTTTACAAGCGGATGAGTTAGCTGTCGCTCCGTGGTTATGACATAGACCTGTTCATTTACCGATGGAATGTCTGCTAACTTTACCACTTTGTATTGACTACAAATGTCTTTAGCGATGGCATTAGGTGCGAAAAACAACCCTTCGCCTGCTCGACCAAATGCTTTCATTAGCGCGCTATCGTCAAATTCCCCTTTAATGTCAGGATGTAAATTTTTTTGCGCCAGCCATTGATTAATTCTCCCCCGCACCGCCGCATCTTCGCCAATCATTAACAAAGGTGCGTTATTCAGCGACTCAGGAAACGTTCGTTTTAATTTATTTACCAGGGCCGCAACGCCGAATAAACCCATATGGCTTTCACCAATGAGGTGGCTGAATCCTTTGACATGCAAATTAGGTGGCATGGGCCTATCGGCGATAATTAAATCTAGCCGATGCACGGCCAAATCAGATAGCAGCGATACTAATCTTGCTTCCCGGCAAATTAAACGTGTTGGCTCTTGCATTTCATACGCCGGTTCAAGCAGCCGATAGGCAATCGTTTTAGATACAGAGTCGGCCAGACCAACTCGTAAAGGAAGAGATTTCTTGCTGCGTTGGTCGCGAAGAACTGCCATTAATTCATCGCCAACAGAAAAAATCTCGTCCGCATAGCTCAGTGCTCGCCTTCCCGCATCGGTCAACTCAAGATTACGGCCAACTTTGTGAAACAACTCAACCCCCAAAGTGTTGGCGAATTCAGTTAACTGCCCGCTTATCGATTGAGGCGTTAAGTGAAGTTGTTCCGCCGCTTTGGTAACACTTCCTGTTTTTGCTACCGCCCAGAAATAGCGTAGATGTTTATAATTTAGATGATTCACTGGTACCGCCTAACAATTAGTTTTTTTCGAACTGTCTGCAAAGTATATTCGATTTGTTGGATGTTTTGGATGTTGCTACATTGGAATCTCATCAACCCACACGAGAGGTTTAGACATGCAAATTCATATTCATACAAATGCGTTTGAATTAACCGATGCTATTAAAGACTACGTCGAAGAAAAGTTGGCTCTGGCGTTGAGTTGGAACCGGGATGATGTAACCAAAATTTCTGTTCGCTTGGCTGATATTAACGGACCACGTGGGGGCGCTGACAAATCCTGTCATCTCCTGATCGTACTCAAAGGTAAAAAACAGCTTGTCATCGAGGATGTACAAGCGGATTTGTATGTCGCTATCGACCGAGCTATAGAAAGGGGAGCACGTTCCGTATCTAGGCAAATTGCCCGCCATCGGGAAATTGATCACCAACGGATAAGGGTCTAAATAGGTAATCGGAGATTTTTATGAAGCGCATATTGTTATTCTTGGCAACCAACGCTGCGATTGTGTTAGTTCTATCTCTGAGTATGCGTTTATTGGGAGTGGAACCCTACTTAAATGCCAAGGGACTTAACCTTGGTTCGCTGTTAATTTTTGCAGCTGTTATGGGATTTGGCGGCTCGTTTGCCTCGCTCGCCATCTCTAAATGGATGGCAAAAAAAAGTATGGGGGTCAGGATTATTTCCGACCCAGGCAACTCCCAAGAGCGTTGGCTAATCGATGTCGTCGCGCGCTATGCAGAAACAGCTCACATCAAAATGCCGGAGGTCGGAATATTCGAATCGGACGACATAAACGCATTCGCGACTGGCATGACAAAAAACTCTTCAATGGTCGCCGTTTCCAGTGGGCTCCTGCTCGCTATGACCAAGGAGGAGGCTGAAGCTGTTATTGGGCATGAAGTTGCGCACGTCGCAAATGGTGACATGGTAACGCTTGCCCTGATCCAAGGTGTGGTGAACACGTTTGTAATCTTTTTCGCACGAATCATCGGCAATTTCGTTGATAAGGTCATTTTTAAAACCGAAGAAGGGCATGGACCGGCCTTTTGGATTACCAGCATTGCGGCGGAGCTAGTGTTGGGAATTTTGGCATCAGTGATCGTAATGTGGTTCTCACGCCAGCGCGAATTTCGGGCTGATCAAGGCGGTGCCTACCTTGCAGGAAGCAGCAATATGATTGCTGCGCTACAACGCTTGCAATCATCACAACCTCAACCATTGCCTGGCGGTATGGCAGCCTTTGGTATTGCAGGCGGTGGCGGATTGTCCAAGCTGTTTATGAGTCATCCGCCGCTTGCGGAGCGAATTTCAAAATTACAAAAAGGTAATGTTTAATGGAAAACATACAGTTCGCTGGATGGGAGCTCTGGACAGGATTTATTATATTCGTAGTGATTATATTGCTACTGGATCTCTTTGTATTTGGCGGCAATAAGGCCCACAAGGTAAGCGTCAAAGAGGCAGCATCATGGTCGTTGGTTTGGTTTTCACTGGCCGTTATTTTCAATATCGGCCTGTGGTGGTATCTTAAAAAAGATTATGGTGAAACTTTTGCGGACCAAAAAGCACTGGAGTTTTTTACTGGTTATCTGATTGAAAAGTCGCTTTCAGTCGATAATGTCTTTGTATTCCTGCTCATATTTTCTGCTTTCCAAGTCCCGCCAGAGTATCAACGCCGAGTGCTGATTTACGGGGTGCTGGGTGCGATAGTGATGCGCATTATCATGATTTTGATCGGCAGTTGGGCGGTAAAAGAGTTTTCGTGGGTTCTTTACGTATTTGGTGCATTTCTTATTATTACCGGCATTCGCATGCTGCTCGCAGTCGATGAAAAACCCGATTTAGAGAAGAACTGGATTGTTGTTTTTGCTCGAAAGCACCTTCGGATCACGCCTGGTTTTCATGGGGAAAAGTTCACGATTGTTCAGCAAGGTGCCCGCTACTTCACTCCACTTTTTCTAGTCCTGATATTAATCGAAATATCAGATTTGGTTTTTGCGGTTGACTCGATTCCGGCAATTTTTGCGATTACGTCTGATCCGTTTATCGTTGCAACATCTAACATCTTTGCTATTTTGGGGCTAAGAGCGCTGTATTTCCTGCTGGCTGATGTTGCGGATCGATTCCATTTAATCAAGTATGGCTTGTCAGTGGTACTAGTGTTCATTGGTTGCAAAATGCTGGTAGCGAATTGGTTTCATGTCCCTGTGATGTGGTCACTACTCGTTATTGTTACTCTAATTGGTGGGAGTATTCTTGCAAGCTTGTGGGTAACTCGAAAAAAGGCCGTAGAGTAACTACGACAGCGGTGCAACTTGCCAGTCATGCGTGATCCACACATCATCGGATAATGCATGCTGGCAATAACCAAAATAAAAGTTTTATGGAGCAAAAATGACAATACTCATGTTTGTGGCAGGGCTGGTCTTATTGGTAGCCGGTGCAGATATTTTGGTGCGTGGTGCATCAAAATTCGCGATGTCTTTTGGAATTTCACCCTTAGTAGTGGGCTTAACCATTGTTGCCTTTGGCACTAGCGCACCCGAAGTAGCGGTATCAGTTGGCGCCGCACTGCAAGATAAGACCGATATTGCAATAGGCAATGTTGTCGGGAGTAATATTTTCAATGTGTTGTTTATATTAGGCATTTCAGCGCTCATAACGCCACTGCTTGTGAATGCACAAATTATTCGTCAGGAAGTCCCGATTATGATCGGTGCATCCTTTCTGCTTCTGGCAGTTAGCTTGGATGGCAGTTTGAGCATTGTTGATGGACTACTCTTGTTTATCATACTCATCGCTTACACCGCATTTTTAATTTATCAATCACGCAAGGAAACCGGTATTACCAAACAGGAGTATTCAGAATTATCTAATCGCCCATCGTGGAGCGACAAAAAACCAGTACAAATTTTACATATTATTGCTGGGCTGGTATTGCTCGTACTTGGCTCTCAATGGTTAGTGAGCGCCTCTGTCACCTTTGCAAAATATTTTGGAGTTAGTGACCTGGTTATTGGGTTAACCATTGTTGCTGCCGGAACATCCATGCCGGAGGTAGCAACATCTATAATGGCGGCAATAAAAGGCCAGCGCGATATTGCGGTAGGAAATGTCATTGGAAGCAACACATTCAATATTTTGGGGTGTTTAGGGTTGTCTGCTATTGTATCTGGCAATACAGGTTTGGCGGTTTCTGAAAATGTTATCAATTTTGATATTTGGATTATGATCGCCGTCGCTCTGGCCTGCTTACCCATTTTTGCTGCTGGTCACCAGATCTCACGTGTTAATGGGATTGTGTTTTTATTCTACTACGTTGCCTACACCACTTATTTGATATTAATGTCACAAAATTATTCAATGGATTTGCTAAATTCAATTATGTTGAGTTTTATTCTACCCTTGACAATTATTGCTGTGACGGTAGTTTTTTTACGGCACAAGACTACAAATGACACCGTAAATTAAAGCTCTATATTCAATCATGAATTTTTTCAAGCCTGTTAGGTAAAGGCCGCCCAGCCCCTGGAGGGGGCTGGTTAAAATATAATACTCAATGTTAATTAACTAAATACTGTCAAGCTATTGTTTCACTGCTTCTTGCTTTTTTATATTTTCCGGTATTCTCGATACTTATCCTGCTTCTACAGGAATAGAGTTGCTGTTATTGGTTGTATTTCACAAAATTATTTTGAAGTGTTTATTAAAAAAATTCATTTACATTAGACGTCGTATTTAACGTGTTCATGATAGAAAAAATATTGTACTTGCACGATAGATTTCAATAATAATTACAACTAACCATGTAAATATACTAACGCCAACCGCTCCAGCTGAGATATCTTTAATGATTCCAATTTTATCATTTTGATGACTTTCAATAAAATCACACAGCGATTCTATCGCTGTATTAAATATCTCTGAAATTATAACCATCCCCGTAACCACCAAAACCAAACTAAAATCAATCCATTGTCTATGGTAAAAAAATACTGCGAGCAAAATCGTCGATAAAACAACTTTATACGCGACTGCAGCATCTAAAATAATTGCGTAATAAATGCCGCGCATTGCTACAGATATTTTTCTTATCGGGTGAAATCCAACTACACCGGTATTTAGCGCTTTATTTTTCATTGGCAACCTCTATGTGTAACTAGCTGAACGCCATTGTGGCGTTGTTTAAGTTGACTATCGATTGTGTGCTCTCAGTAATGGCCACACGGAACCTACTCCCGAGATAAAAACTAGGTCTTTCTCAGAAGCGGAATACTTCTCTATTAAATATGGTCCAAGCTCATCTTGATAGAACTGGTAGCCATCACGCTCATCAACCCAGCGATGTCCGCTAGATTGCTCGAAGCAGGACTTAAATTTTTCATATACGCCTTTTGATGATAGGTGTCTTTCCATATGTGCAATATGGGCATGATCTCCGCTGAATCCTTGGTGCCCGAACCCCAACACTCAATGAGCCGGTATTTCTTGTACTCGCTGTTGATCTTAGCAATCGCTTTATCGAGACGGGCTTCCGTAGTGCGCTTTAAGTTAAGCCATGCAACTTGCTTGCGCGACACACCCTGCACGGATCGCACGGTTTCGGTAGGGCCAATATTGGTGCCGTAACAAAACACCGTCAGAACAAAACGTAACACCGGGTCGCTGATACGTGACTCGAAACCCGACAACGGGCCAAAATGTTTGTTCAAGTTCAACCATTTTTCGACATTAATGATTACATCGAGCAGGTTGATCTTGTCCAAGCGATCGCGCAAGAGCGCTCCAATTTCTTCGACCTCTGGCGAAGGTTGATCCGGTTTTGGTTTACCGATAATCAGGTTCCCGTTTTCTATACGGACCAGTTCATCCTCTGGAAATTGGCTATCAGCTTTCTGGCAGCTCGCCTCCATGGACTCCTTCAGTGTTCTTGCAAATTCAGTATCACCGGCGATAAGTCCTACCTCCTCGCAATAGGTAGGCAGCTGCGCCTCGTATTCTTCCCAGGTGATCATTTGCTCCCGGTAATCATCGAAGGTTTCACTGTAGGGAATGAACAAGTCACCGGTACTCAGTTCTTCGGCGATCCGTTCAAACACACACAGCTCAAAACAGGTTTTATTGACCTCGGTGACTTGCGCTGATTTAGTCGATTTTCCTGTGACCAGTTTCCACCAGCTTTCGCGAATCCAGCGAATGTTGATGACATTTTTGGAGGATGGATCGTTTGGATCACTTTGAATGGACAGGAACTCGGCGCGCCGTTGTTTGTATTTCAAAATAAATTGAAATGCATTCAGCAGATCCTTGTCTTCCGTGGACGAAGCCAGATTGAGTATTTCAATCGTGCGAAACAACGTTGATCGCTGCTTTTTGTAGAGTTGAACCATGAACGGCAAGTAGTTGTTACCCGCGAACGCCATGTAGTGTTCACACATTTGCAGCAACTGATCGCTGTTCTTTCCCAGGACAGGATCAAAAGCTGACACCGATTCGGGTTTATCCAAATAAACCTTGACCGTTCCAGTCAGCACAGAAATCAAATGATCAGTTTGCTTTTGATGGTCTGCAAGGTATTTCTCCAACAGTTTCTGCGCCGAGCGATCCATTTTTAACAGCAGTTTGATAAAAATATCGGCGGCATTATCCAGAGTTCGTGCGTATTGGTGTCGGATTAAAACGATGACCAGAGCGAGTCGCTTGTTCAGCTTTAGCTTCATCAATTCGGCGTAATCCAGGGCCTTGGCCTCGTCGATAAACTGCTGGTGTTTCACCGGTGGCAACCCCAAATCCGCAGGCAGTAGTGTTTGCAGGGAGGTCAGCCATTCCAGGTAGTGGATGTACACATGGATATTGCGAGGAGTTGGGCGTTTCGGTTCATTTTTCAGCGTGCTCCAGCCAAAACCATTCGGCCCGGTGCTGGAACGGAGAATATCCGTGATGCACTGGCGACTTTCAGCCGTCAAAAATTCACACAGTTGACCGTAATACCGGGTGTTGACTTCCGCTCTGGCTGTTTGGCAGATTCGCTCAAGCACGCTGAACGCTGGCAACTCGTATCGCTCCTTGACCAAGTATTCCAACGTGACATTGATGATATCCGGCAGGGCTTCTTTAGTTGTTGCCGCCTCTTGCGCCCAACTCTTTGTTAATCCGGAGGTCTTGGCTGCATCGTAGGGTTTTATATAGAGATAACGTCGAATCAGTTTTACATGACGATCCTTTGCCCCTGACACGTAATAGGTTTGAAGATCCTTGAATGATGCTCTTGAACGACACTGGCTTTTGATGTGTGCGATGATGACGTTTGGAATTTCACCCAATGTGACAAATCTGCCTAATCGTTGGGTCGTCTTTAACTGGATTAGTAATCCCAGAAAGGAAGTGCTCGCCCGTTTGCAATGTTTCACAGCAAACTGCTGCTCTTCCGGTGTCGGTGTGTAGACATCCCCTAACTCGACATGCGTGATATCTGACTTGATCCGCGGATAGGCTGTCTGGTAAATGGCCGCCATCGATCCGCTACTTTGTTAATGGCAGTTTCAGTTGGGACAGTTTTCGCAGGTGGGCTAGTTGCAGGTTTCTGGTCGCCATTTGGTTTTCTCTTAATTTAGTCACACGTCACTCAGCGCCGGATCAATAACGTCCGTGTCCTTGATTGGTTGCGCCGAAGCGAATGGTATGCCCCCTAAGAGAAGGCATACCAATAGCGTTTTTAGGATGTTGTCTTCGTGTGAGTGGCTTGGAGCCGATGAGCAACCTCATCCCAATTAATATTATTGAAAAAAGCATCAATATATTTACCGGCAGCCGCGCCAAAGTCCATGTGATAAGAATGTTCATACATATCCATGACCAACAACGGAACTGTGCCTACCGGGAAATGTGCGTGATCACCCATCCAATAATTTTCCAGCTTATTGAAATGCGTGTTATACCCCAGAACAACCCACCCGGAACCACCGCCCAAGCCTTGAGCGATTTTGCGGAATTCGGTTTCCCAGCGATCAAAAGTACCAAATTGTTTGGCGAAAGCTGAGCGTAATTCACCATCGGCTTTGCCATTACCGCCCAGGTTATCAAAATATAATTCGTGCAAAATGACCGAGCCTGTGCGAATCAAATGCTCCCGCTTGAGATCATTGTAGAGAAACGCTGGCGTGTCGGGGTTTGCGAGTGCCTGACTCAACTGATCATTCACCGCATTCAATGTTTTTACCGAACCGCTGTAATTGTTAGTCCAATGCGACTCGATCAAATTGGCAGAAAGGCCTTTTAATTTTGCGGCATTGAAGGATAAAGGTTTTGGTTTTATTTCGGTGATCATCCAATTTGCTCCTTTAGGTGCTGCCTGAGACGACGATTCAGCTGCGCTAACATTTGATGCCGATGCAATAAGCAACCCTGCGGCAGCGGTCGCACTGGTAGCCAGGAAATCACGTTTGTTTTGGTTAAAATCATTCATTGGTTTTCCTCCGTTAAGTGTAAGCAATGAGTTCGAGCAGATCGAAAGATGACTTAATTAATCCCCATTAACGACACCGCAAGCCCAACAAGCGCCGACATGCCAATCACCTTCATCACATTCATTTTGTAACGAAATAATGCGATACCCGCTGCAACAGCAATTACCGCTGATATCCATTCAAACCGCCCATCAAAGCCTTCTGGCCACAAAATGTGGTAACAGAAAAACAGGGCGAGATTCAAGATCACACCTACCACCGCCGCCGTGATGGCCGTGAGTGGCGCAGTGAATTTCAAATCATTGTGCGTCGTTTCAATAAAGGGGGCACCCGCAAAAATAAAAATAAACGAGGGCAAGAAGGTAAACCAGGTGACAATGGTGGCGGCTACTGCGCCCGCGAGAAATACCATGTCGGTGCCAAATACGGCTTGTACATATCCCCCAATAAAACCGACAAAGGCCACCACCATAATCAGCGGCCCTGGTGTGGTTTCACCGAGCGCGAGGCCATCGATCATTTGCGTGGGCGTGAGCCAACCATAGTGGCCGACCGCACCCTGATAAACATAGGGCAATACCGCATAGGCACCACCGAAAGTGAGTAGTGCCGCTTTGGTAAAGAACCAGGCCATTTGTGTCAGTGTGTGATCCCAACCGAAATAACTCCAAAGTGCAAACAGCGGAACAGCCCAGAGTAATGCACCGGAGACCAAGATCATGCTGAAACGCGACCAGCGGAACATGGCGTGCGCGGGCGTGGGTGTGTGATCATCGAATAACGCGGTGCCGAAGGATTTATCAGTCTTGCCATGGCCACCGCCGCTGTTGAAGTAGTCAGGTAGAAACCGCCCACCCAAATAACCAATCAGTGCCGCTGCAATCACGATGTAAGGGAATGGGATATTGAGTGCAAAAATGGCCACAAACGCGGCGGCAGCAATCGCCCACATCACATTATTTTTCAACGCGCGTGAACCAATGCGATGGGCGGCATGCACGACGATGGCAGTCACCGCCGGTTTGATACCGTAGAACAAACCGGCTACCCAACTTACGTCGCCGTAAGCGATATATACCCACGAGAGTCCAATCAAAATGAAGAGTGATGGCAACAAAAACAGCACACCCGCCACTATACCGCCCCAGGTACGATGCATTAACCAGCCAATGTAAGTGGCAAGTTGTTGCGCCTCCGGACCAGGCAACACCATGCAGTAATTGAGCGCATGCAAAAACCGTTTTTCGCTGATCCAGCGCCGGCGCTCCACCAGCTCCTGGTGCATGATGGCTATTTGGCCTGCCGGGCCACCAAAGCTGACAAACCCGAGCTTTAACCAGAAACGGAAGGCTTCCCAAAAACTGACCGGCGCAGGCGCTTCAACCGGCTGGTGAGCTATTAATTCGGTGGTGTTACTCATGGTGTGTTTCCTTATCTGTAAAAGCAGCCAGTAAGGCATCGAAGACACCATTAGCCGTGGCGATGAGTTGATCGTCGTCATGAATACTGTTGCGCAATCCCCACAGGATTTGCTCCAGCCCACTGGCTTCACTGGGCTGGATACCCCCTACGTCCAGAAAATGCACCAAGGCCCCCAAGCGCGTTAAGCCGGGGTGATCGAGCCTAAAACTGTCAAGCAGAACCTCAAAAGTGACCTTGCCATTCAGGTGAGTGAAACTGGCTCCGTCAAAATCAAAGCCCAGCGCATCGGCGGGACAATCCTTCGGTGCTTGCAACCACACAAAGCGAGCCTCCGGATCGATAAAACGGCGGATTAGCCAGGCACAGGCAAGGCGATCCACCCAGGGACGTTGACGGGTTGCCCATAACCGCCCGCGATAGAGGCTGATATCCAACCGTGGGATTTCACCGGTGTGCTCATGGGGTTCGTTGGGCGATAACTGGCGATTGAGCTGAAGTTCAAGCTGTTGCAGCGCCTGCTGGGTTTGTGCCTGCGCTTCACCGGGGAAAAAATCCGTTGCGGCGATAGCGGTGAAGTTTTTGCGCAGTTTACGCAGCTGTCTGGTTGCTTCTTGCAGGGAACTACTGGCCAATTCTTTTATTGGGGGCAGCTCGTGTAAAAGATGGGCGTAATCATCCTGACGATCAAACAGGCCGCTGAATTGGCCAGCATCTTCGGTATCGACCAGGAGCACATAGGCTGAGCCTTCACTTGCCTCTACTTCTTGCAGCAAGCCATCGAACAATTGCTGATGTTCTGGTCGATGGGGAAGCAGATAAACGCCGTCACGCAATACTGCTGCACCGGAGGACTTGAGGGTTCGCCATACCCGCATACGCACTGTCGCGTTTTGGGTGGGCAGGGATAAGATCAGTAATACCCATTTCATATATTGTAGATTTAGTTACACAAAGGTAGGAAAGTCTACAATATTTTATCGATGGTGTACAGCGGCCAGAATGATCCATGATCGTGGCGGTAACATTACCAGCTTTGGTATTTGGGTTTGGCCCGATACATTGATTCTGCCCCGAATGTTGACCGAATCATTCAGCATCCATCAGGGTTGCCATCTTCTCCATTAAGATAATTGACGCATTATTGCTGAGCTGCTGGCCTTCCTCGATATACTCCCAGACGGTGGCATCGCTCTTCCAGCCGCCTTGTTTCTTGATCAACTCAAAATCCACTCGCTCACGCGCTGCCGATGTGGATAACCCTCTACGGAAACTGTGGCTACTGAGTTCAGGCACAAAATCAAACTCACAGGCTTGCCCCAGCGTTTTGAGCAAAGCATTGACCGCACCTGGAGCCAGCGCTTTTTCCTGAATGTGATCCCAGCGGTTGGTGGGACGAAACACCGGACCACTGGTGATGCCCGCTGCATCTAACCAAGTTTTCACGGCGGTAGCCGGACAACAAGCGGCCTTTCCGTAAGGTAAAGCTCGCATTAAACCCATGCCTTGCTGGTCGGTCTTGGAGCGCGGCAACCGGATGAGCAGCCCCTCCGGCTCCCAAACCAGATCATTGACCTGAAGAGCAACCAGCTCACTGCGACGCAAGGCGCCGAAGAACCCGGTGAGTACCAAGGCAATATCCCGGTATTTCTTTTTGTTGTCCGGTAAGTGCCGCAAGTAATTTACTAGTTGGGCGATGTGCTCCAAGCGCAACGCCTTGGCCTTGCGCTTGGGCTGTCCATGGGTGCGGCGAATGCCCTCCATGGTTTTACATACCAGCGGATCACGAACCGGGTCAGTCAACCCTTGGTAGTGGTGCCATTGGCTAACGGCCGTGAGGTGAAGGGCGAGAGTCCGGCTATTCAGCACATCGGCCTTGGCCACCAGGTAACGCACCAGGGTATCCCGATCCGTGGGCAACCGCCCGCCCCATTTTTCGAACTGCCGAATCGCTGAACGGTAGGCTGTTCGCGTGTTATTGGAGGTCGCCGCTTGCAGATAGTGGCGCAGTGAGTCGGATTCTGCCAGCGACGGCAAAACTGATTGCTCACTACGCAATGGCGAATCCGATGTGAGTTTGGGTGTGTAGTTATCCATGGTTATCCCTTTTCTGTGGGTCGCTGGAAGGCACCAATGTACTGGTGTTACAAACATCAATTTTTCATTTCTCACTCATAACCCACGATAACATTCATTATCGAAGGTTATGTTTAGCAATTCAAGTTGTATCAAAATAGACAAATATAATGTAATATTATGTAATACGTATTACGTTACTAAATAATCTAAGAGGAACTACAATGGCCCGTGCAGGAGTGACTTACTATGATGTTACTAAAGCCGCAGAAACCATCAAAGCCGGGGATCAAGAGCCCACGGTTGATCGGGTGCGCGAGCAACTGGGTACGGGGAGCAGAAGCACCATCGCTCCGTTATTGAAGCGCTGGCGGTCAGACAACGACGGTGATGCCGAGGTCAGTGGACTGCCACATGACTTGGTGGACGTAGTGAAATCCCTGCACGAACGGGTGCAACAAATGGCCGACCAACGCATCGAGCAGGCCCGGCAGGAATTTGAAACGTTGAATGACGAACGTCAGGAGCGACTAACCGAAGCAAACAGCACCCTAGTGCAGCTGTCTTCGCGGCAGCAGGACATGGAAAAGCAGATAGAACTGCTTAACGAAGAAAAACGTCAGCAAAGTCAGTCTCTGGAAGATACCCGAGTCAACCTTGCCAAGACGGAATCCCAGCGGGATGAAGCGATCACACGATTCACTGAATTGAAAGAAACCGTCACTGAGCTTAGGCAGGAAAACCGGGACATTCGCGATCATTTTGAGCACTACCAACAGCGCACCGCCGAAGACCGTCAACAGGAACGCGATCAATTCCGAGCGACCAACCAGCAGTTGCACGATCAAGTCCACAACCTCCAGGGCCAGCTCACTCAAGCTGCGTCAAGAGAATCCGGACTGTCTGATGCAAACGCGAAGCTCCAAAGAGCAGTAGATGAACTTGAGCAGACTAACGCTTCCCTAAGCAGTGAAGTAAGCCGAAAAATTGAGGATATTCAAAGCCTGACACGTAATGCTGAAGAAGCCTCGAAAGGGATGCGAGAATACCAACATAAAAATGACGAGCTAACTGAAAAAGTGGCAGTGATTACGAGCATGAAAGCAGAAGCGGAGAAAAACGTGGCCGTATTATCGCAAGCGTTGGAAGATGCCAATACCAGACTCAAAGCCTCCCAAGATAAAGTGGAGCTTCTGTCCGACGAGAACAAGGTGATTCTTCTGGAAAAAGCCGTGATTCAAGGGCAGTTTAAACAGCTCCAAAGTTCTTTGCCGTAGGCAGGGGTCGGTCACCTAAATAATGAAGTATATCAATAAGTTATCTGCGAAGTGGCTAAATTCAACGCTTTTACCGGCCGGACCTCGATGAAGTAATAATGCCTTCCTGATAAGTTGCACTAATTATATCGAATGGCTTCTGTTTGCTGCATGACAGGCTAATGACATCTTTGTCATTTAAATCTTTATTCTCAGTACTGGGTTTCCGGAATCATTTTCTCCAGTCTGGGCACGGATAGGATAAAACGAGTTGAACGTACGTCCGATTCCACCTGCACTCTTCCGTGATGTGCTTCCACGATGGACTTCACAATCGCAAGGCCGATGCCGCTGCCTTCTCCTTTTCGTTGTCTGGACGGATCTACCCGATAAAAACGGTCAAACAGCCTTGATAAATGCTCTTCAGGGATTGGTTTCCCCGGATTTTCAATCACAAGGTCAAAAAAGCTCTCCTGCTCTCTTATTGAGACGGTGATTGCCTGTCCCTCCGGGGTATAACGCAGGGCATTGGATAACAGATTATTGATCGCCCTTCTGAACATTTGTGGATCTCCCTCAACCAGGCAGGGCATCCCGTTAAATTTGAGCGTGATATTGCGTTCTTCGGCCCAGGCTTCGAAAAACTCGAAGACTTTCATGACTTCTGCTCTGAGGTCAAAACGGACCCTGTCAGGTATAAGCTGGTTATTGTCCGCCTGTGCCAGAAACAGCATGTCGCTGACCATTTTGGTCATCCGGTTATACTCTTCAAGACTGGAGTAGAGGACATCCTCAAGTTCCTTCTGGGTTCGATCCTGACTCAGTGCGATTTCAGTCTGCGTCACCAGATTGGTGATGGGCGTTCTGATCTCATGCGCGATATCGGCAGAGAAATTGGCCTGGCGGGTAAAGACGTCCTCAATCTTTCCAATCATATGATTGAACGAGATAACCAGTTGCTCCAGCTCAATGGGAACGCGTGTCGGTTCCAGCCGCGCATCAAGATTCTCGGAGGTGATGTTTTTAATGGCATTGCTGACATTACGAAGGGGCAGGTGCCCCTGACGGACAGCGATGCGAATGATCAGAACAATCAGCAGGCTTATCACGACGGCGATCGCAATCAGATTTTTTTTCAGCGCATCGAGGTAATGGAGATGGAAATTAATGGAGAGGCCAGTCAGCATGACATAATTCTGCTGTTTGCCCTGAAATATCGCCTGGCCAGAGGAGGCGATAATCCGGTATGTTTCCATCTTCATTTCAGACCCGGTATCCATCGGTCTCGCAGGATCCTCCACCGTCCAGAGAAAGACATCCCGTGCGCGGCTGTGCTCGCTAAAATCTGCGGAATTCACGGCCGGGTGTAGTGCCGCCCCCTGCGCTGAACTAAAGAGCACTTCCCCCCTGGGATTGAGGAGCAAAAGGGCAACGTTGCGGTAGCTGGCAATCGACTCCTTTATTTTGCTTACTTTTTTTTCATCCGGATCCACCGGGGACTGCAGTATACGGTTCAGGGTAGTGCTGATTTGTTGAAGATCGCTGACATCCTGCTCGGCAAAATGATTTTCAACAGAATGCAGCATAAACCAGGTGAAGGCGATAAAAGCCAGTATCGTGGACAGGCTGATAAAAAAGGTCAGCCGCAGGGCGAGTGAGAAAGGGCGCCTGGAAGGTTTGCTATGCATCCGGGGCCTCCAGCATATAGCCCACGCCCCGGACAGTCTGGATCAGCTTTGTCCCGTAATCGTTGTCTATTTTAGCGCGGAGTCGCTTTACGGCGACATCAATCGCGTTAGTGTCGCTGTCAAAATTCATGTCCCAGACCTGAGAGGCAATCAGGGAGCGGGGAAGAACCTCGCCCTGATGGCGAATGAAAAATTCCAGCAGGCTGAACTCTTTACTGGTGAGCACAATGCGGTTTCCGGCGCGACTGACTTTTCTGGATACGAGATCCATCGAGAGATCAGCCACCCTAAACTGGCTTTCCGTGATCATCGTGTTTCCCCGCCTCAGAAGGGTTCTCACCCGGGCCAGCAGTTCGGCAAACGTAAAGGGTTTAACCAGATAATCGTCCGCACCCAGTTCCAGTCCTTTGACCCTGTGTTCGATCGTGCCGAGGGCCGTCAGTAGTAAGACCGGCATACCCTTTCCGGCAGTGCGCAGCATGCGGATGATATCCCAGCCGTTCACATCAGGCAGCATGATGTCCAGAATGACTAAATCATACTCGGCTGTCATGGCGAGATGATATCCGGTAAGACCATTATCAGCGTGATCCACTACGAACCCTGCCTCTGTAAGCCCTTTGCTGAGATATTCACCTGTTTTA
This sequence comes from Cellvibrio sp. QJXJ, assembly GCF_024452345.1. NCBI lineage: Bacteria > Pseudomonadati > Pseudomonadota > Gammaproteobacteria > Cellvibrionales > Cellvibrionaceae > Cellvibrio > Cellvibrio sp. QJXJ. Next base: position 61,287 of record NZ_CP101663.1, on the reverse strand, counting down.
ATTTCGTCTTCGACGATCAATATTTTCATCTTGCTCCCCGTCTGGCTGCTAATGTCATTCTATTGCGCACACGATCGTAATCAACGAATTACCGTAAAAATGACAACATTGTCATTATTCTGTCACCCGACAAACAGAGTGCATTCTGTAAAGTAACCCTGGTAATACTCTGAACTTCATTTGAACCATTTACCAGGTCTGCCTGGACGAGAAGCAATATGTTCAAATTAAAACTACTCAGCATCAGCACAATCTTCATTCTGGCTGGTTGTGTCTCTCTGGCGCCTGAATATCAGCGTCCGGCAGCACCGGTACCCCAACAGTTTTCACTATCCCGTAACAGCCTGACGCCAGCGGTGAATGGCTATCAGGATACGGGCTGGCGTAACTTTTTTGTCGATCCCCAGGTCACCCGGCTGATTACTGAAGCCCTGACTAATAACCGTGATTTGAGAATGGCTGCACTGAAGGTTGAAGAGGCCCGGGCCCAGTTCAACGTCACGGATGCAGATCGTTATCCCCAGCTGAATGCCTCATCCGGGATCACATACAGCGGTGGTCTGAAAGGTGACAAGCCGACCACACAGGAGTACGACGCAGGTCTGGAGTTCAGTTATGAGCTCGATTTTTTCGGCAAACTTAAGAACATGAGTGATGCTGATCGCCAGAACTACTTTGCCAGCGAAGAAGCCCGTCGGGCCGTACACATCCTGCTGGTATCCAACGTTTCACAAAGCTATTTCAGCCAGCAACTGGCGTACGAACAACTTCGTATTGCGCGGGAAACGCTGAAAAATTATCAACAGTCCTATGCTTTCGTTGAGCAGCAGCTCGTGACCGGGAGTACGAACGTTCTGGCACTTGAACAGGCGCGAGGACAAATCGAAAGTACCCGCGCCGAAATAGCCAAACGAGAAGGCGATCTGGCTCAGGCAAACAATGCCCTGCAACTGGTGCTGGGAACGTACCGCGCACTTCCGTCAGAAAAAGGGATGAAAGGCGGGGAGATAGCCCCAGTAAAATTGCCACCAAATCTGTCTTCACAAATTTTGCTGCAGCGACCGGATATTATGGAAGCGGAATATCAGCTGAAAGCGGCTGATGCCAATATTGGCGCAGCGCGAGCGGCCTTTTTCCCCTCAATTACCCTGACCAGTGGTCTCTCCGCAAGCAGTACGGAGCTGTCCAGCCTGTTTACGTCAGGAAGTGGAATGTGGAATTTTATCCCTAAAATTGAAATTCCTATATTTAATGCTGGCAGGAATAAAGCCAATCTGAAACTGGCTGAAATTCGCCAGCAACAGTCGGTGGTTAATTACGAACAAAAAATTCAGTCAGCCTTTAAGGATGTTTCCGACACGCTTGCCCTGCGCGATAGTCTTAGCCAGCAACTCGAGGCACAGCAGCGTTATCTTGATTCACTTCAGATAACTCTCCAGCGTGCCAGAGGATTATATTCCAGTGGTGCTGTCAGTTACATTGAAGTGCTGGATGCAGAGCGTTCTCTCTTCGCTACGCAGCAAACCATTCTCGATCTTACCTATTCCCGGCAGGTTAACGAAATTAATCTGTTCACCGCGCTGGGTGGCGGTTGGATAGAGTGAATTATATTCAACATATCAGGAAATTAAAAATGCGTAACTCACTTAAAGCCGTTTTATTTAGTGCCTTCTCTGTCATGTTTTCTGCCGGTCTTCATGCTGAAACACATCAGCATGGCGATATGAATGCTGCCAGTGATGCTTCGGTACAGCAGGTTATCAAGGGCACCGGTGTCGTTAAAGACATTGATATGAATAGTAAAAAAATCACCATTTCGCACGAAGCAATCCCTGCGGTGGGCTGGCCTGCAATGACCATGCGCTTCACTTTTGTTAATGCAGACGACGCTATCAATGCCCTGAAAACCGGCAACCATGTCGATTTCTCGTTTATTCAGCAGGGCAATATCTCCTTACTCAAAAGCATTAACGTTACGCAATCCTGATTGGCTGTCCGGAGCGATTACATCCTGTGCGCCTGTACATTCACATAGGTATATGTGTGAGTTAACCGTCAGGCACATATGCCAGGTGTTTTGATTTTTTAGCGGAGAATTGTATGGCTTCTTTAAAGATAAAATATGCTGCAATAATTATCAGCAGCCTCATAGCAGGGGGGCTGATATCGGTTACTGCCTGGCAGTATGTAAACTCAGCACAAAAGACAGAAAAAACAGAACAAAAGGCACCGGAACGAAAGGTGCTTTTCTGGTATGACCCAATGAAACCGGATACCAAATTTGATAAACCCGGAAAATCGCCCTTTATGGATATGGACCTGGTGCCAAAATATGCTGATGAAAGTGGCGAGAAAAGCGGTGGCGGGATCCGTATTGATCCAACGCAGGTTCAGAACCTGGGATTAAAAACGCAAAAAGTCACGCGCGGAATGCTGAATTATTCTCAGACGATCCCGGCTAATGTCAGTTATAACGAGTATCAGTTTGCCATTGTGCAGGCGCGTTCTGACGGGTTTGTCGAAAAAGTCTACCCCCTGACGATTGGCGATCATGTGAAGAAAGGAACACCGCTTATCGATATCACCATTCCTGAATGGGTCGAGGCGCAAAGTGAGTTCCTGCTGTTATCCGGTACAGGCGGTACGCCAACCCAGATAAAAGGGGTGCTGGAGCGACTTCGTCTGGCTGGTATGCCGGAAGAGGATATTCAAAGGCTGCGTTCAACCCGCACAATCCAGACCCGTTTTACCATTAAAGCACCTATTGATGGTGTCATTACTGCATTTGACCTGCGCACCGGCATGAATATTTCGAAAGATAAGGTGGTGGCTCAGATTCAGGGGATGGACCCAGTCTGGATCAGCGCTGCAGTGCCGGAATCTATCGCCTATCTGCTGAAAGATACGTCGCAGTTTGAAATTTCGGTACCGGCTTATCCGGATAAAACATTCCATGTCGAAAAATGGAACATTCTTCCCAGCGTGGATCAGACAACCCGTACGCTTCAGGTCCGTCTCCAGGTATCTAATAAGGATGAGTTTCTCAAGCCGGGCATGAATGCCTATCTGAAACTGAATACCCAAAGCCAGGAGATGCTGCTGATACCAAGCCAGGCCGTTATCGATACCGGCAAAGAACAGCGCGTGATTACTGTTGATGATGAAGGCCAGTTTGTGCCGAAACAGATCCACGTTCTGCATGAATCACAGCAACAGTCCGGCATTGGCTCCGGCCTGAATGAAGGTGATACCGTGGTGGTCAGTGGCCTGTTCCTCATTGACTCCGAAGCCAATATTACGGGCGCGCTGGAACGTATGCGCCACCCTGAAAAAACAGAAAACAGTATGCCAGCAAAGTCTGAGCAGCCTGTAAATATGCATTCAGGGCACTGAGGAGACGACGATGATTGAATGGATTATCCGGCGCTCTGTCGCCAACCGTTTCCTGGTCATGATGGGCACACTGTTTCTCAGCATCTGGGGCACATGGACGATAATTAACACGCCGGTCGATGCGCTGCCTGACCTGTCAGATGTGCAGGTCATTATTAAAACCAGCTATCCCGGACAGGCCCCGCAGATTGTAGAAAACCAGGTCACCTATCCACTTACCACCACCATGTTGTCCGTACCTGGCGCAAAAACCGTGCGTGGTTTCTCACAGTTCGGGGATTCGTATGTGTATGTCATTTTTGAAGACGGGACCGATCTGTACTGGGCCCGTTCGCGCGTGCTGGAATACCTGAATCAGGTTCAGGGCAAACTGCCTGCGGGTGTGAGCTCTGAAATCGGTCCGGACGCCACGGGAGTGGGCTGGATATTTGAATATGCCCTGGTCGATCGCAGCGGAAAACACGACCTTTCAGAACTGCGTTCTTTGCAGGACTGGTTCCTGAAATTTGAACTGAAAACCATCCCGAACGTGGCGGAAGTAGCTTCGGTTGGCGGCGTGGTGAAACAGTATCAGATCCAGGTCAATCCGGAGAAATTGTCCCAGTACGGTGTCAGCCTGCCTGAAGTGAAACAGGCTCTTGAATCGTCTAACCAGGAGGCCGGTGGTTCATCCGTTGAAATGGCCGAAGCGGAGTATATGGTCCGGGCCAGCGGATATCTTCAGACCATTGATGATTTCAATAACATTGTCCTGAAAACCGGCGAGAACGGTGTACCGGTTTATCTGCGGGATGTTGCCCGCGTGCAGACCGGGCCTGAAATGCGGCGAGGTATTGCCGAACTGAACGGCCAGGGGGAAGTCGCCGGCGGCGTGGTGATCCTGCGGTCGGGTAAGAATGCGCGCGACGTTATCACGGCAGTGAGGGATAAACTGGACACGCTGAAGGCCAGCCTGCCGGAAGGTGTTGAAATTGTGACCACCTACGATCGCAGCCAGTTAATCGATCGGGCCATTGATAACCTCAGCTACAAACTCCTGGAAGAGTTTATCGTGGTGGCCATCGTCTGTGCCCTGTTCCTGTGGCACGTACGTTCTGCCCTGGTGGCAATTATTTCTCTGCCGCTAGGCCTGTGTATCGCCTTTATCGTCATGCACTTCCAGGGACTGAACGCCAATATTATGTCGCTGGGAGGGATTGCGATTGCCGTCGGAGCGATGGTGGATGCCGCCATTGTGATGATTGAAAATGCGCACAAACGGCTTGAGGAATGGGATCATCAGCATCCGGGTGAGCAGATTGACAACGCCACCCGCTGGAAGGTGATTACCGACGCCTCCGTGGAAGTGGGACCCGCACTGTTTATCAGCCTGCTGATCATCACACTGTCCTTTATTCCTATCTTTACCCTGGAAGGTCAGGAAGGACGTCTGTTTGGACCGCTGGCATTCACGAAAACGTACTCCATGGCGGGCGCGGCCGCGCTGGCCATCATCGTCATTCCGATTCTGATGGGATTCTTGATCCGGGGGAAAATTCCTGCCGAGACCAGTAACCCCCTGAACCGGATGCTGATAAAAGCGTATCATCCATTACTATTGCGGGTCCTCCACTGGCCAAAAACAACCCTGCTGGTTGCGGCCTTGTCTATCTTCACGGTTATCTGGCCACTGAGCCAGGTGGGCGGTGAGTTTCTGCCGAAGATCAACGAAGGTGACCTGCTTTATATGCCGTCAACGTTGCCAGGTGTCTCTCCGGCAGAAGCAGCGGCGCTCCTGCAGACCACGGATAAGTTAATCAAAACCGTTCCTGAAGTGGCCTCTGTATTTGGCAAGACCGGTAAGGCAGAGACCGCAACGGATTCCGCGCCACTCGAAATGGTGGAAACCACCATTCAGCTGAAACCTGAGGATCAGTGGCGGCCAGGCATGACGATTGACAAGATTATCGATGAACTTGATAAGACCGTCCGTCTGCCTGGTCTGGCAAACCTCTGGGTGCCGCCAATCCGTAACCGTATTGATATGCTCTCAACCGGGATCAAAAGCCCGATAGGTATCAAAGTGTCCGGAACGGTTCTGTCCGATATCGATGCGACGGCGCAGAGTATCGAAGCAGTAGCCAAAACGGTACCGGGCGTGGTGTCTGCCCTGGCTGAGCGACTTGAGGGTGGGCGCTACATCGATATCGATATCAATCGGGAAAAAGCCTCCCGCTACGGAATGACGGTGGGCGATGTGCAGCTGTTCATCTCATCAGCCATCGGCGGCGCGACGGTAGGGGAAACGGTTGAAGGCGTGGCCCGGTACCCGATTAATATCCGCTATCCGCAGGATTACCGGAACAGTCCACAGGCGCTGAAACAGATGCCGATCCTGACCCCGATGAAGCAGCAGATCACACTGGGCGATGTTGCGGATATTAAGGTCGTTTCAGGGCCGACTATGCTGAAAACGGAAAATGCCCGTCCAGCCAGCTGGATTTACATTGACGCGCGCGGCAGGGATATGGTGTCGGTGGTTAATGACATTAAAACGGCGATCAGTCAGAAAGTGAAACTGAGACCGGGTACCAGCGTGTCATTCTCCGGACAGTTTGAACTGCTTGAGCATGCCAACAAGAAACTGAAGCTGATGGTGCCGATGACGGTGATGATCATCTTCATTCTGTTGTATCTGGCATTCCGCCGGGCTGATGAGGCCTTACTTATTCTGATGAGCCTGCCGTTTGCGCTGGTAGGCGGGATATGGTTCCTGTACTGGCAGGGCTTCCATATGTCAGTGGCGACCGGCACCGGGTTTATCGCCCTGGCCGGGGTGGCAGCAGAGTTTGGCGTGGTCATGCTGATGTATCTGCGTCATGCCATTGAAGCGCACCCGGAATTGTCCCGTAAAGAGACATTCACACCGGAAGGTCTTGATGAAGCCCTCTATCATGGTGCCGTATTGCGTGTCCGGCCGAAAGCCATGACCGTGGCGGTGATCATTGCGGGCCTGCTGCCCATACTCTGGGGAACCGGCGCAGGTTCAGAGGTCATGAGCCGTATTGCGGCCCCCATGATTGGCGGGATGATCACGGCTCCGCTGCTGTCCCTGTTCATTATTCCTGCCGCCTACAAACTCATCTGGCTGCGCAGACATAAAAAGAGCGTGTCATAACCCTGAAAGGGCACCCCTGTGGGTGTCCTTTTGCATAAATTCACCCTGGCATCAGGGTTTATATCGATAACATACAGAGGTGAGTATGAAAAAAATGATTCTAATGATCCTGGCTCTCGGCATTTCACTGCCCGTGATGGCGAGTGAAAAAGTCATTGATATGTACAAATCTGAAAACTGTGGCTGTTGTTCCCTGTGGGGCAAGGCGATGGAAAAAGCCGGGTTTGAAGTGCGAACTCACGTCATGAATGATCAGGCGCTGTCAGCCCTGAAAGAAAAGCATGCTGTTCCTGCAGGACTACGAAGTTGTCATACCGGTGTGAATTGGACGAGAAGCTTCGGCAATACCGCCGATTTTGTAAGAGACCATGGCGAATCAACCAGTGATACCCAATGGGTAGCTGGCGTTCGCGCCTGGTTTTAAATAGCTGTTTATCCAACGTTAACTAACGAGGACTTAATGATGAAAAAAATACTGATGAATGCTGCTCTGATCTTATCCAGCACACTGCTGATCGCTCCAGCGTTTGCGCATGACCCGGCAGAACACGCCAAAACGGCAGAAGCACCGGATTGTGAAGCCATGAAGAAAATGGATCATTCCAAAATGGATATGAACGATCCGGTCATGCAAGCGCTGATGAAAAAATGCAGCGCTGCACACAGCGAGCATGGTGATCAACACCAGGGAATGGACCATGGTAAGACAACTACCACCAGTAAAGCGGCATCCAGTACAAACCACGAAGGTCATGGCGGCCATTAACAAATTGATGGGAGTGCGACGGTCGTCGCCCTCCCATCTCTATGAGGAGAAGACTGTATGACGTTGATCAAAGTGATACTGCTAACAGCCGTTATTATGCTGCTCGCAGGGCTGGGTTTTATTTATTCAGGCGTTTACCCAATGGGGGCCGATGTTCCGCATAACCAACTGACTTATCGAGCATTGGAAACCTTACGGGAACAATCGATTGCGCGCGCTGCCGCCGATATTCGAGTACCGGATCTTTCGGATGCGGAATTACTCTTAACGGGTGGACCTGACTACAACGACATGTGCGCGCAATGCCATCTGAAACCAGGCGTGAAGCGTAGTGATATGAGTATCGGGCTTTATCCCAGCCCACCTAATTTGTCTCTAGCGCTGGATGATCACGAGCACACCCATGCAGGTGATAACACAGCCAGTACGAAGCGCCAATTCTGGATCATCAAGCACGGTATCAAAGCTAGTGGTATGCCCGCCTGGGGGCCGACCCATGATGACCAACGGATTTGGGCCATGGTGGCGTTTATCCAGAAATTGCCGACCTTGACTCCAGAGCAATACCAGATCCTGACCGCACGCGAGCCAGCTGAAACCAGCCACCACTAAGCGCCCGATAAATAGGGATCGGTTTGATACATCTCAAACAGGCACTATCAGTGACCCCTATGATTACTGAATAACTCAACTGCCAAGAGGTTTACTGATGGAACACACACACGCACATTCTCACCATGAACAAAAGGCGAACCTTACAACATTGAAAGATCCGGTTTGCGGTATGGCGGTCACCCCTGCATCGCCCCATCACATTGAGCATCTGGCGAAAATCTATCATTTCTGTAGCGCGAGCTGTCAGGCAAAGTTCAAAGCTGATCCCGGCAAGTATCTGATGACACCAAGTAACGGTAATGTTGGCGATACAGCACCGGCAATATCTGGGTCGGGAGCCGTTTATACCTGCCCAATGCACCCCGAGATTCGTCAAGATCATCCCGGCAGTTGCCCAAAGTGTGGAATGGCTCTGGAGCCACTAATTCCCGAATTAGAAGAGGAGGAAAATCCTGAGTTGCGGGATTTCCAACACCGGTTTTGGTGGACGTTGCCGCTGACACTAGCGGTTACCGTGCTGGCCATGTTTGGTCATCAGCTTCATCTATTTTCTGTGTCTACCCAAACCTGGATCGAATTAATCCTGACGTTACCTATTGTCCTATGGGCTGGCGCGCCTTTTTTTGTACGCGGCTGGCAGTCAATTATCAATCGCAGTCCCAACATGTGGACCTTAATTAGCTTGGGTACAGGTGCTGCGTTTGTTTACAGCCTGGTGGCGACATTGGCTCCCAGTGTATTCCCGGATTCCTTCGTATCCATGGGACGAGTTTCCGTTTATTTCGAGGCAGCAGCGGTCATTATTTCATTGACGCTGCTAGGGCAACTGTTGGAATTAAAAGCGCGCTCGCAGACCTCAGCGGCGATCAAATCCTTGCTGGGGCTAGCACCAAAAACAGCGCGACGTATTCGCGACGATAACACTGAGGAGGATGTGCCACTCACGCATGTCCATGTCGGTGACAAGTTGCGTGTTCGCCCCGGCGAAAAAGTACCCGTGGATGGTGTCGTTGTGGAAGGCAGCAGCGCTGTGGATGAATCCATGCTGACCGGCGAGCCGCTGCCAGTGATGAAACGCACGGGTGATAAAGTGATTGGCGCAACACTGAATACCAATGGTGCACTCACCATTGAATCTGAGCGCGTAGGGTCGGCTACCATGTTGGCGCAGATTGTTCAGATGGTGGCGCAAGCGCAGCGCTCCAAAGCGCCGATGCAACGCATGGCGGATTCGGTCGCCGGTTATTTTGTCGTTGCGGTGGTCGCGATTGCCGTGCTGACCTTTTTTGCCTGGGGTCTGTTCGGCCCTGAGCCGCGTTGGGTATTCGGATTAATTAATGCGGTAGCAGTACTGATTATTGCTTGCCCTTGCGCGCTAGGACTGGCTACACCTATGTCAATCATGGTGGCCACCGGGCGTGGTGCCACCCAGGGTGTGCTGTTTCGGGACGCTGCCGCCATCGAGAATTTCCGCAAGATAGATACACTCATTATCGATAAGACGGGAACCTTGACTGAAGGTCGGCCTGCGTTTGATCGTGCGGTATCTACTCAGGGATTTAGTGAAGAGGATGTGTTGCGCCTTGCCGCAAGCCTTGATCAAGGAAGCGAACATCCGCTGGCCGATGCCATTGTCCGAGCCGCACGTGAGCGCAATCTCTCATTGGAAAAAGTTGAACAATTTGAGTCAGGTTCCGGCATCGGTGTGTACGGAACAGTTTCGGGGCGCAAGCTGGCGCTGGGAAACACGGTGCTGATGGAGCAACAGGGTGTAGTTGTCGCACCGCTGGTGCCCGAAGCCGAAACCTTACGCAGTGAAGGTGCCAGTGTTATGTACCTGGCAGTGGATGGGCAGCTCGCGGGTCTGCTTGCGGTGTCTGACCCCGTCAAGGCCAGTACACCGGAAGCCTTGGCAACGCTAAAAGCCGCTGGTTTGCGCATTATTATGGCGACGGGTGATGGCCTTACAACAGCCAAAGCCGTGGCGGCGCGCCTGGGTATCGATGAAGTCTACGGTGAAGTGAAACCAGAGGATAAATTGCGTTTGGTTGAACGCTTGCAAGCCGAGGGCAAGGTTGTTGCCATGGCGGGCGATGGAATCAATGATGCACCCGCCTTGGCTAAAGCCGATGTGGGTATTGCCATGGGCACGGGTACTGACGTAGCGATGAACAGCGCACAAGTTACTTTGGTGAAAGGTGATCTACGCGGTATTGCGGTCGCGCGCTTTTTATCGGAGGCGACCGTGACCAATATGAAACAGAACCTGATGTTTGCATTCTTGTACAATGGTCTGGGAATTCCGATTGCTGCCGGAATACTTTTTCCCTGGACGGGCTGGCTGCTGTCGCCAATGATTGCAGCACTGGCAATGAGCCTCAGTTCTGCATCGGTGATTGGAAATGCCCTGCGGTTGAAACGGGAAAAAATCTCTATCAAAGATTAATAGGCTTGCGCGCGTGAATTCTGAGAGCTTACGCACCCTTAATCTTGGGTGACGTATTTTTCTATCGCCTGCATTGAGCTATGCTGACACTATGCGCCGCTGTTCATTGTTATTTATCTTACTTCTGAGTTTCATGATGCCCCTGCAAGTCGCGGCAGAAATTCTGCTGTCCGCTTCGCCGTGCCCTGAAGAAATGACAATGGTGATGGATGAATCCGGTGGTAGTGAAGCCATGCCTTGTTGTCCTGATGTGGATGACAGCGACACTCTAAATCCCTGTAAAACTGCCAAATCCTGTCACCTCTGCAAAACACCCGTACAGGTAAACCTCTATACCTCCGCGTCGTTTTTCTCTCTTTCAAGCTTGTCAGCACACTCAAAAACTCGTCCATTGAATATTGCTGTTTTCAATCCCGCCAGTATCTGGCGACCTCCAAACGCCTCCTGAGTTAATACGATTACACCTCGCTTGAACCGGTATTGATGCCGGGTGTTTAGGCGGGACGTTTTTTTATCGTTTCTCAGGAATCATCTGAATGAATAATCTCTCTATACGCCTGCTTGCAGCCGTTGGGTTAAGCACGTTAGTACTTGGCATTGCGATAGGTGTTGGTTGGCAGCACTTGCATAAATTCACCTCTACAGCGCCGCCTCAAAATAATGCTATTGAAGAGGCCAAACAGGAACCGAAGGTTCTTTATTGGTATGACCCTATGGTGCCCGACCAGCATTTTGATAAACCGGGTCCTTCACCCTTCATGGATATGGAACTGGTGCCTAAGTACGCGGAACCGGTGCAGGCTGCAGAACCATTCAATAAGGCCGAGCCCAAAATTCTCTACTGGTACGATCCGATGGTACCCGACCAGCACTTTGACAAGCCGGGTCCGTCACCTTTTATGGATATGGAATTGGTACCCAAATACGCGGAAGTCGATGTAGATGCTCCCGCATTAACGGTTGACGCAGGGTTGGTGCAAAGCCTCGGTATGCGCAAAGCCAAGGTGCAGCGTCTTCCAATAGCCAACGAGCTGGAAGTAGTCGGGCAACTCCAATTTAACGAGCGCAACCAAGTAATACTGCAATTGCGCGCGGCGGGTTTTGTGGAAAAAGCTTGGCCGCTAGCGGTGGGTGACCAGGTCAGCGCCGGTCAGCCGATTGCCGAATTCCAGATACCCGAATGGCTGGATGCCCAAAATGAGCTGCTTTCCCAACCGGTTAGACAGAGCCCTCGTTTATTGGCCACATTGCGCGCACGCCTGCAATTACTCGGAATGCCCGATGCCCTCATTGCCAAGGTGGAAAAAACCCGCCAACCGGAGACCCGTGTAACCATCACGTCGCCCATCTCGGGCGTGGTGGATATGCTGGATGTTAAAACTGGTATGGCGCTGGCCAGCGGCGATACGGTGGCGATGGTTAATAACCTGGACAATCTGTGGCTGGATGCCGCGATTCCCGAAGCACAAACCACGGGGTTGCAACCGGGCGCCAAGGCGGTGTTCCATTCAGCTAGCCCCGGTGATCCAGTCCTAACCGGCACGCTGGAGTACCTGTTGCCCTCGATCAATGCCAGCTCACGCACGCTGACCGCCCGCATCTTGCTTGATAACCCCGAAGGACGCCTGAAACCCGGCACCAGTGGACGCGTACTCTTAAAATCATCCACAGAAGAAAAAGGAGTGTTTGTGCCCACTGAGGCAGTCATCCGCACCGGCAAACGGGTGCTGGTGATGCTAGCTGAACCCGACGGCACGTTCATGCCCATGAATGTGGTCACAGGTCATGAACAAGGCTCACACACACGCATTCTGCAAGGATTAGATGAGGGTCAAGAGGTAGTTGCCAGCGGGCAGTTTCTACTGGATTCCGAAGCCTCCTTTTTAGGGATAGCACCAAAAACAGCGGAGGGACACGACCATGATTAGCCGTTTGATTTATTGGTCTGTCGCCAACCGGATCTTGGTACTTCTGGCGTTACTGCTATTGACCGGCTGGGGCATTTGGGCCGTCAAAACCACACCGATTGATGCCTTACCCGACCTCTCGGATGCGCAAGTCATTATTCGCACCAGCTTTCCGGGACAAGCGCCGGAGCTAGTAGAGAATCAGGTGACTTATCCCCTCGCTAGCAAAATGCTCTCGGTACCCGGCGCTGAAACCGTGCGCGGTTATTCGATGTACGGGGATAGTTTTGTGTATGTCTTATTTGAAGATGGCACCGATCTTTACTGGGCCCGCTCCCGTGTTCTGGAGTCCTTGAGCCAAATGCAGGCGCAGCTACCGGCGAGTGTCACACCGGCTTTAGGGCCAGATGCCACCGGTGTTGGCTGGATATTTCAATACGCCTTGGTCGATAAAACGGGCCAACACGATATTGCCCAATTGCGAGCATTGCAGGATTGGTTCCTGCGTTTTGAACTGGCGCCTTTACCGGATGTGGCCGAAGTCGCCGCTATCGGCGGTATGGTCAAGCAATACCAAGTGGTGCTCGACCCGATCCGGCTTGCAGCCCATAACCTGTCCCATGAGGCGGTGATTACCGCTGTGCAGCAGGCCAATCAGGAAACCGGGGGCGGCGTTCTTGAACTGGGTGAAGCCGAACTGATGGTTCGTGCTAGCGGTTATTTGCGCACTCTTAATGACTTCAAATCCATACCGCTGAAGTTGGTGGATAACATTCCCATTACGCTGGCCGATGTTGCCCACATCCAGCTCGGGCCGGAAATGCGCCGGGGTATTGCGGAACTGGATGGTGAAGGCGAAGTCACTGGCGGTGTTGTGGTGATGCGCTCGGGCGGAAATGCCCGCGCCACTATCGCGGCGGTTAAGGAAAAATTGGCGCAACTTCAAAGCGGTTTGCCAGACGGAGTCGAGATCATCGCCACCTATGACCGCAGTCTTCTGATCGACCGCGCCGTCGCCAACCTGACCTATAAACTGCTTGAAGAATTTCTGGTGGTTGCACTTGTCTGTGCCCTATTTCTCTGGCATTGGCGCTCTGCGTTGGTCGCGATTGTCGCTCTGCCACTTGGGGTGTTGATCGCTTTCGTTGTTATGCGCCATCAAGGTATCAATGCCAACATCATGTCGCTCGGCGGTATTGCGATTGCCATAGGGGCGATGGTGGATGCGGCCATCGTTATGATTGAAAACGCCCACAAACATGTGGAGCGATGGCAGCAACAACATCCCGAGCAAGAACTCATCGGTGAGAAACGCTGGCAAGTATTGACCCAAGCCGCCGCCGAGGTGGGACCCGCGCTGTTTTTCTCGCTGCTCATTGTCACCCTCTCGTTTGTTCCGGTATTTACGCTGGAAGCACAGGAGGGTCGGCTCTTTGGCCCACTCGCCTTCACCAAAACCTATGCGATGGCAGCAGCGGCTGGCCTGTCGGTGACGCTGATTCCGGTGCTCATGGGCTACTGGATTCGTGGCCGGATTCCGGAGGAACATCAAAATCCCATCAATCGCTGGCTAATCCGGGGTTATCGCCCGCTGTTAACCGGGGTATTGTGCCACCCGAAAACGACGCTGGGTTTTGCGCTGCTTGTATTACTGAGCACCGCCTGGCCACTGAGCCAGCTAGGCAGTGAATTCCTGCCGCCGCTGGACGAAGGGGATTTACTGTACATGCCCAGTGCCTTGCCGGGGTTAAGTGCCCAACAGGCCAGCCGCTTGCTGCAACAAACAGATCGGCTGATTAAAACTGTCCCGGAAGTGGAGCGTGTGTTTGGTAAGGCTGGCCGCAGCGACAGCGCCACCGATCCTGCCCCCTTGGAGATGTTTGAAACCACCATCCAGTTTAAGCCGCGCGATCAGTGGCGCCCCGGTATGACTCCGGAAAAACTCATGGCTGAACTGGATGCACGGGTCAAAATACCGGGGCTATCCAATATCTGGATTCCGCCCATCCGCAACCGTATCGATATGCTGGCCACCGGGATCAAAAGCCCCATCGGCGTCAAGGTTGCAGGCCAGAACCTGGCCGATATTGACCAGGTCGCCCAACAGGTTGCGCAGGTTGCCAAAACCGTCTCCGGTATCTCCTCGGCAGTTGCCGAGCGCTTGGGTGGTGGGCGTTATCTTGATATCCAGTTCGACCGCGCGTCACTCGCGCGTTATGGTCTGAGCATCACTCAGGCGCAATCGGTAGTGAGCAGTCTGATCGGCGGCGACAATATTGGCGAAGTCGTAGATGGTCGCGCACGTTTTCCTATCAACCTGCGTTATCCGCGCGATTGGCGTGACAGCATTGGCAAGCTGCAAAAACTGCCCATCATTACTCCACTCGGCAGCCAAATCACGCTGGGTACGATTGCCACCATCAAGGTCACCGATGGCCCCAGTATGCTCAAAAGCGAAAATGCCCGTCCTACCAGTGTGGTTTACATTGATGTGCGCGACCGCGACTTGGGTTCGACGGTGAGGGATCTACAACAAACCATTAACCAACAGGTGACTTTACTACCGGGCACCAGCATCAGCTACGCAGGCCAGTTTGAATTTATGGAACGCGCCAATGCCCGCCTGCAATGGATTGTCCCCGCAACTCTCGTTATCGTTCTGGTGCTGTTATTCCTGACCTTTTCCCGCCTGGATGAAGCCTTGTTAATCATGGGCACTTTACCTTTCGCATTAACCGGAGGTATTTGGCTGTTATATCTAATGGACTACGAGCTATCAGTTGCGACAGCCGTCGGATTTATTGCACTGGCCGGGGTATCCGCCGAATTCGGGGTGATTATGTTGCTCTACCTGAAACAGGCGTGGCAGCGGCGCATCGAATTGGGCACAACAACACAGCAGGATTTGCTTGATGCCATCCAGGAAGGTGCGGTATTGCGAATACGCCCGAAGATGATGACGGTGACGGTAATTGTTGCGGGACTAATGCCGATATTTTTAGGCAGCGGTACGGGTTCGGAAATTATGAGTCGAATTGCAGCGCCGATGGTGGGCGGCATGTTAACGGCGCCCTTGTTATCTCTGTTTGTCTTGCCAGTGGGCTATCAGTTGATGCGGGTCCGGAAACCAGGGAAGATGACCTGATAGATTCTAGACTTCAATTTCCTGAATTACCGCCGGATGCTTACCCTGTGTTGGAAGCGTATATTCGGTGGCTCAAGAAACATTTCACCAAACTTAATGTGCTGGAGAATAAGGACCCCTCATGAAAAAACAATTATTTAACGGCTACACCGCAGCGCTGATGGGCTCGCTACTAATGGCATCCGTATTTTCTACATTCACCCATGCAGAAATTGCATTGGGGGAAGCACAGGCACCAGTAACAGTTATTGAGTACGGCTCACTTACTTGCGATTACTGTGTTCGTTTCCATCGAGAGGTGTTGCCATCCGTTAGAGCCCAACATATCGACAATGGGCAGGTTCGATTTATCTTTCGCCATTATCCAACGAGCGCGGCTGCTATGCGCGGAGCCGTTGCAGCGAGTTGCGCGGGGGACCACTCTTACCAAATGCTCGATCAACTGTTCACATCGATTAAAAGCTGGGCGCAAGCGGAGGAACTGGATAATGCTCTTATCGAGCAGGCTTCAGCAATCGGGCTTAATCGAACGACTTTTCGTGCGTGCCTAAACGATCCGCAGTCTGAACGCTCAGTGGTTCATGAGCAACAGCAGGCATTTGCCGAATTGGGCGTGCGAGGTACGCCGACATTCATTATCAACGGCCTTATGGTGACAGGCATCAAAAACAGCGCCCAATTTGAATTGTTGATACAAAAGGCTCTGAAAGGCGCTACGTCCTCTACAACCCGTGCCGATATTTCCAATACGCACCAGGAGTAAGTCCAAATGTGGAAACGAGGATTCACCCTATAAAATGAGGCCGATACGCTGGATTTCCTGCTCTGGTTATAGTCACTGCCATAACAGGCCTGGCAGCGGCGCATTGAGGCAAATACAACAACAAAGAGGATTTGCTTGATGCCATCCAGGAAGGTGCTGTCTTGCGGATACGTCCCAAAATGATGACGGTGACAGTGATTGTTGCCGGCTTGTTGCCGATACTTTTAGGCAGCAGTACGGGTTCGGAAATCACAAGCCGATTGCAGCACCAATGGTGGGGGCATGTTAACGGCGCCCTTATTGTCGCTCTTTGTGCTGCCGTAACGTTTAGGCTATTGCGCAACTCAACCGTTGATGGCGATAGCGTCGGGACAATTCGGGCGAATCAGATCGGTGTGGAATGACGGTGTAGGCTCATCATACTCATGCGTCATTCGTATAGTTAATGTAACTCAGCACACTGATTATTTTCTATGTGTTCCAGCGCACAGCTAAATGCGTTGTTCGGGCGTATTCCTGTCCTCCTGTTGAAAAACAGCATCACCTAGCCGATTAGACAGGAGCAATGTTATGAACCATATGACAACGGACTCAACGTGTATCGATAACTGTTCAAACTGCCATAAAACCTGCTTGCAAACCGCCATGACGCACTGTTTAAACATGGGAGGAAAACATCTGGAACCGGAGCATTTCCGCTTGATGTTGGACTGCGCCAAAATCTGCGAAACCTCGGTCTGTTTCCAATTAAGTGGTTCGAAATACAGTGGAGATATTTGCAAGGTGTGTGCAGAAATATGCACCGCGTGTGCCGATAGCTGCGAGGAAGTCGGCGGAATGGACGAGTGCGTTTCTGCCTGCCGAACCTGTGCTGAGAGTTGTACCGCAATGGCCTCTCACACGCATTGATATCTGACTGCGAAACCCTGACTTTTCCCCCAACTACCGAGGTTTATCATGTATTCACTTCAACTTAAGAAATTTGCTCGCGGCACCGCATCAAGCTTGGTGCTCACAGGACTTATCGTAACCGCGTTATCAACGTCATTGACGGCTAACGCCGATACAATGTCTTCAGAGGCCAAGACCATGTCAATGGATCACATGGACATGGATCATAAACAGATGAAAATGACTGGAGATCAAGATTATGATTTCGCCATGATGATGCGCATGCATCATGTACAAGGTGTAAAAATGGCTCAGAAAGAAATCGAAAAAGGCAAAGATCCTGACATGCGTGCCGCTGCTAAAAAAATAGTGGAAGCGCAGAAAAAAGAAATTGCCGAGTTCGACAAATGGCTTGCGGCGCATTCCCCGAAATCAAAATAAATCAGCTGCTGACCCAGCCAATAGGTGCACTCTACGCGCCTGGGCTCGGGAAGTGCTCCGGCTCCGCGCAGGTGTGACAGCGCCCCCGGGGCGCTGCTCATCCGGTGACCCGGTTCCCCTTAAAGAACCGGACCTGGAAAATCCTCCAGCCATCTCAACATAAAACGGCGTGTTTACTCCTCAACAACACTCACTTCGTAATCCAGTGCCTTAACGGCGTTCACTAACTCCTCTGTCGATTTACTACTCGCGATGCTTACTTTCCGTGCGGGTAAATCGATGGTCAATTGCGCATCGGGATCCAGCGTCTTCACCGCATGGGTGATGTGTCTGGCGCAGCTGCCGCAGCTCATGCTGTTTACGAACAAAGTTGTCATAGTCTTACTCCACAGCAGTTAACAGGATCTCCAGTCTCACGCTTCCTACCGTCGTAAGGTCAAGCATTTATTTCCTTTCTCAAAAAAATAGCGCAAGCGCTTGACCTTACCACGAGGGTAAGGTCGACACTGGATGCATCCCATTTACGAGGAAGAACTCATGAACCCGTCAACTAACCCATCTGCGTCGTTTGATCTGCTTATCAAGGGGATGACCTGTGCGTCCTGTACCGGACGTGTTGAAAAAGCCTTGAGTGGTGTGCCCGGGGTAAGCGGCGTGAGCGTCAATCTCGCGACTGAAAAAGCCCATGTCGTTGCCGACAAGGGCATTCACGTAAACGATTTGATAGCGGCCGTGGAAAAAGCGGGCTACGCCTTGGCCACTGCGGAGGTCACGCTGGCTATCGGGGGCATGACCTGCGCGTCGTGCGTCGGTCGCGTTGAGAAAGCACTGAAGGCTGTACCCGGGGTCACTGCGGTATCAGTAAATCTTGCGACGGAGAAAGCCCATATCAATACCCTGACGGGAATCGCGACCAGTATCTTGATTGCCGCCGTTCAGAAGGCTGGCTATGAAGCCAGTACCGGTACAATTTTATCCGCACCCGCACTGTCTCACCCCACGGGGTGGTGGCAAAATCGCGATAGTCGGCATTTAGTCATCGCGGCATTATTGTCGATGCCGCTGGTACTTCCCATGATTGTGGCACTGGCGGGTATCCATTTGGCAATCCCGGGTTGGATCCAGTGGGCATTGGCAACACCGGTTCAGTTCTGGCTGGGTGCACGCTTCTATCGAGCCGGATGGAAAGCACTAAAAGCCGGTGCAGGCAATATGGATTTGCTGGTGGCACTGGGAACCAGTGCCGGATACGGATTGAGCGTTTATCAATTATTTTCGCCCCATGCAGGTCACGGTGGCAGCCACTTTTATTTTGAGGCCTCGGCGGTCGTGATTACGCTGGTGTTACTGGGGAAATGGCTTGAGAGCCGTGCCAAGCATCAAACCGCAACGGCGATTCGCGCGTTGCAAGCCCTGCAACCGGCAACGGCCTGGGTACGCAGGGGTGAGCGGGATATCGAAACGCCTATTGAGCAGGTGAAGCCCGGAGACCACGTAGTCGTAAAACCCGGTGAACGGGTACCGGTAGACGGGGTTATTTTGGAGGGGCAAAGTCACATGGATGAATCCATGATCACCGGCGAGAGCCTGCCGGTGACTAAACAGGTATCGGACACCGTGACCAGCGGGGCGATCAATGCTGAAGGATTAGTTTTGATCAATACACAGGCGGTGGGCGCAGAAACCACCTTGGCTAACATTATTCGACTGGTTGAAAACGCACAGGCTGCCAAGGCGCCAATCCAGCGGTTAGTCGATAAAGTCAGCGCCGTCTTTGTTCCTGTTGTGATTGGTATAGCGTTTTTCACGATGGTCGGCTGGTGGTTGCACAGCGGCGATGTCCAGCAAGCGATCATCAACGCCGTGGCGGTCCTTGTTATTGCCTGTCCCTGTGCGCTTGGCCTTGCCACACCTACTGCTATTATTGCGGGCACGGGTGTAGCGGCGCAGCACGGCATTTTGATTAAGGATGCCGAAGCGCTGGAAATCGCCCATCGGGTTAGCACGGTGGTGTTCGACAAAACCGGTACCTTAACCTTGGGCAAGCCACGCCTTATTGCATATGAAGCCGTTGATGATAACCACCATGCATTACTGCGCCTATCAGCGGCGCTCCAGCGCGGTAGTGACCACCCGTTGGCGCAAGCAGCCACTACCGCTGCCTGGGAGCAACAGTTGGACGTACCGACGGTTGCTAATCACACAGCACTTGCCGGACGTGGCGTTGCCGCGTTTGTTGACGGGGCGTTACTAAATCTTGGCAATACTCGCTTGATGAATGAACTAGCGGTAGATCTGTCACCTTTGAAAGCCCGGGCAGATTTACTCGAAGCCGATGGTAATACCATTTCCTGGCTGGCACGTGTTGGCGACACCAGTCAACTCATCGGTTTATTGGCATTCGGTGATCAAATCAAACCGGAGGCACAGTCGGCGATAGCCAACCTTACCCATCTGGGCATTAATGCCGTCATGATTACGGGCGATAACCAAGGCAGCGCCAAAGCGGTCGCAACGGCATTGGGCATTCGGGATTACTTCGCGAATGTATTACCCGCCGATAAGGCAGCGGCTGTAAGTCGGTTGAAACAACGGGATGCCGTGGTGGCAATGGTCGGAGACGGGATCAATGATGCGCCCGCGTTGGCGGCGGCGGATGTCGGAATCGCCATGGCCAGTGGTTCTGATGTGGCCATGCATACGGCCGGTATTACCCTGATGCAAAGTAATCCGGAGCGTGTAGTCGATGCTATCGATATTTCGCGTCGCACCTACGCGAAAATTCGGCAGAACCTGTTTTGGGCATTTATTTACAATCTGGTAGGAATTCCGCTGGCGGCGCTGGGCTTGTTAAGTCCGGTCATCGCCGGTGCAGCCATGGCGTTTAGCAGTGTCAGTGTTGTCAGTAACGCGCTGTTGTTGAAGCGCTGGAAACCCGGTTCAACTGTAAAAAAACCAGCATCCACCACGCTGAGGTAGCGACTATGAATATCGGGCAAGCGGCGAAAGCCACGGGTGTGACAGCAAAAATGATTCGGCATTACGAAACCATCGGGCTAATTGCGCAATCGCACCGCACGGAAGCGGGTTATCGGCAGTATTCGTCAACGGATTTGCATAACCTGCGATTTATTAAAAGTGCACGCTCACTGGGTTTTTCGCTTAACGATATCGAACAGCTCTTGTCCCTCTGGCAAGCTAAGGATCGCGCCAGCGCGGATGTAAAAGTGCTGGCGCAGCATCACCTGGACGCGCTCAGTGCCAAAATTCTTGAACTGACGCAGATGCGGGATACTATCCAGAAACTGGTCGCGCACTGCCAAGGCGATCAGCGTCCTGACTGCCCGATTATCAATGGCCTTGCACACTCGTGTTAATCCCGTGAGTGCCACCGCTCTATGAGAAATGTCACCACACTGTGTGAGGCGTTGACAGCAAGACGGGCTTCCGCCATGGTGATAGGTGGGGCTGCAAGCCCCGCCCATGGGCTGAACCGATATGGGTTCGGTAAGCGCCGACGCCATCGACAATCGCCGAAAGCCCTTGCAAAATTTTTCGCTGGTCATCCGGCTAACAGTGCATCAATATTTAAACCCGGATGCTCTTGCATGACCCGCCATAAGGGAGCCACGGATTGCTTTGAGGGCATATCCAATGCGAAGGTATTGATATAGGTTTTACATAAAGCGTCGATGATGGAACTCGCCGCCGTGATGGCCGCGTGTGGGTCTGCATGCAAGTGGGTAATCGCACGCGTAAATTCTGCTTCAATAGACGCAAAGTCCCCCTGATAAAAAAATCAGCCAGCGTTTTGGTTGTTAATCCCGCGCCCGCCACCGTGACAACGCCATTCAATTGATAACCTAATTGGTTTTTCGCAAGACTGTCGCCAATGCGGTGTTGCGCCGTACTGATCCGTTCATCAATGGATGGATCCGCATCCATCAGCGTTTGGATGCAAAACCCCAACACACCCAGTGGGTTTAACACCTCGTCCTCATTACAGCGCTTGAACCACTGAATACATTTTGTCTCCAAATTTCCTTCAGGCGGGTCCCCCGGTGCACCAGCGTCCATGAACAGTAAATTGATTTTGGAATGGCTCACATAATACTGCGAGAGAACCGATGCTACCGTACTCATGACAGAGTTAGGAATCATTGTCACAGGTCAATACTCCTGCTGTTGATCATCAGGAACCGACGTGGGTTTCGTCCAGGGTAATTCCGGCCAACCCGGAGTCCCATAGGCAATCAACGCTCCGTCGTAGTGAATCGTTACTGCAAGAAGATGGTAAAAAATTGCAAGGCAGGTAAAGGTTCTGTCGTAATATTTTTGCACTTTGTTCGGTGAGTTTTCCAAAATATCGGCATGCGCCGCTTGATTGCGCAGCTTCGACCAATCCGTTGGCCAATGACTGAACAGAGGTTTTTCGGTCACAAAAGTGCGCAATCCTGCCGTGATATTTTTTTGTTTGAAATTGATTAATGTGTTTTCCAGTTTTTGCATTACGTCAGTATCAATATCCGTTTTTCTTAATTTTTCAATTGACGCATTTAATTTTTCTTCATACGCAGCATCATGCTTCAACAGTGGAGCAAAATGCTGTTTAAATATGCCTTCGATTGACGTCGTGAGCGCAAGCGCCCACAGTTCCAGGCTCGCGCCATGTGCCACGAATATTTTATGCCAATAACCATAAAACTCCGCCAGCTGATCAGGATGTTGTAAATAGGCAGTGATGTAATGATCCAGAAATTGTAGCGCGTTGCCATAACTGTTGGGAAAGGTTGATTGAAACGGGCGCGGAAGTCCATGCGAGGAAATTTTCTTTAACGACTTTATGTCGATGGACGCGAGGGAACCTTCATGAATTTCTGTAGTTAACGGCATCAGCTGCCGTCCCACCAATATTGAAAGGCCACTCAGAATCGCTTTGGATAACGTATCAGTAGGCATTGCACGATGTGTGGTTACCGATATTACCAATTTTTCTTCCGCAGTATTTATCGTCATGTCGAACGCATCGAGCTGCACGTTAAAGATGGATCGACGCCTGCCACCGTTACCGTAGGGTTCAAATTCGTTACACGGAAGTTCTACGGAATAAGGAATAACAAATTGCAGCGTGTCGTGTTCGCGGGGCGTTTTGATAGCAACCCTGCGAGTGACCGCGTACAAGTGAGGCTTGATCACAACGCTGTTGGTAGGAAAATAATAATGGTTTTTGGACAGGTTTATTTTTTCTGCCGTCCACTCAACACCGAAAGCATCTGTGCATACCATGTCAAAATAATAATCATCCGGAATAATTGTTCCCGGAAGTGTACCCAGCGATGCCTCATCGGTGGTCATTTGCGACATCAACTGTTCCGGTGTACCGACATGAATCATTTGTAATGTCAGACGTCCTTCACTGTCTTGAAAGATTTTGCCTGAGCCTTGGAAGATGACCGGATTACTCACCTGGCACTGCGTCAGCGTGATACTTACACCGTCAATTTCCAACTGCGACGCGAGGGCATTGTTGAGGAGTTTGTGGAGCACCATGGGGACCGTTCCTTAAGACTGGGTAACTGCACGCACGCGGCGCAGACCTCGTTTATAGACGATCACTGTAAGTGGTGGCAACTATGTTATCACGATGCGGAGAATCTGATAATCGAGAGAGGCGGAGCTATCCCTGGATGAAAGCGCTTTATGCCAGAGAGCAATCACCAGAAGGTAGATGGTTACCTGTCAACTTTGAAAAATTGCGCTATTTAGTGTTTGCCATTGTTTTCAGCTCGGTTGAGGCAGCCTATACCAATAACAGCCATGATTGTTGTGACGAGGGGTCGTCATGCTGCTAATCCCTACTGTTCGACTTTGGTAAGGGCGTGCAGAATACCGCAGTCTTTAACCACTCTGTTTGTGTTGCACTGGATACGTAATGCATTTAATTGACCTCGCAATGCGGTGAATTCAGTAATACGAGAGTCTACCTCCTGCACATGTGCATCAATAATTCTATTAATCTCACCGCAGGCCTCATCAGGAGTTGTTTGATACCGAATCAATTCACGTATTTCATCGAGCGTGAGTCCAAGATTTCGGCATTGTTTGATAAACCCCAACTGCCGTAACGACTCTGCATCGTAGAGGCGATAGTTACCTTCGGTCCGTTGTGGAACTGATACCAACCCTTCCTGTTCGTAGAACCGGATCGTTTGAACAGATAAGCCTATTTGCTTCGCCAAGGCACCAATTTTCATGTGATGTTTTCCACTTGACCCTATAGTGACTATAGAGTTTATAGTCACTATACGTATCTTGACTAGTTAAGAGCCAGCGCCATGAGTGATTGCGATTGTGAAGTTGAGTTGAAAGACGGTGACCAGAAAACCGTTCTGTATTGGCTGCTGGGTATTAATGCGGTCATGTTTGTACTAGAGCTGGGGGTCGGCTGGTTTGCCCAATCCACCGGGCTGATTGCAGATTCCCTCGATATGTTGGCAGACGCTATTGTGTATGGCATTGCACTCTATGCTGTTGGCCGAGCCATCACCGATAAAGCCAGAGCAGCATTAATCAGCGGCTATTTTCAGTTATTGCTGGCCATATTCATCCTGATCGACATTATCCGGCGCATCGCGTTTGGCAGCGACCCTGCATCACACCTCATGATGGGTATGGGGCTGGTTGCGCTGGCCGCCAACGTCACCTGCCTGTTATTAATTCAGAAGCACCGTCATGGCGAGGTGCATATGCGGGCAAGCTGGATTTTTTCTACCAACGATGTACTGGCGAACCTTGGAGTGATTATCAGCGGTGCGCTCGTGGCCTGGGTGGGTTCACGGTGGCCGGACATTGTCATCGGCAGCCTGATTGTCATCCTCATTTTGCGCGGCGCCTGGCTGATATTGAGCGATGCCAAACGGGAGCTGAAAGAGCACAGCACTCCAAAACCCTCCTGTTGCGATAAACCTTGTGGATCCTCACAAAATAGTGAGAACCACTAACATGATTGCTGTGTACAGGAAGACTTCCGAGCAAATATTCGTTACGGGCAATGCAGTGACCAGGAACTGTAATTTTGAGTGCCGTTTTTCATACTATGGTAGTGATTACTGGAAATAATCGCTCATTTACTGCCATAATCCAGTCAACTCTTTGGGAACAAACAAGTAACGTGAATTACTTCCTGCGTTATAAGTATTGGGCTTTACTGTCCACACTGCTTTGGCTAATGACCAGTTGGGCAGGTGTGCATGGGTATTTTTGTCTCGATGGCAATGAACCACCCGTATCCTTTCACATTGATGTAATGGATGGTCACCCGGTGAGTAAAGCTGGAGACGCAGACCAGGATGTCGATATAAACCAGTCACAATCGCTCTCCACCAAACCCTATCAGTGGGATGTGCTAGGGCCATTGCTCACTGTCTTCCTGATTGTACTTTCTGTAGGTTTGCCTGCATTATCCGCGCTACCAATTCCTCATCCCCCGATTCGTCATCAGTCGGGCTTGCGCCCACCGCTGCGTGCTCCGCCATATATCCACGCCTGATTGTTTCCTTGTTCGGAAATCCTTACACACTCTAATAAGCATCGCTTATTGAGTTAAATGTCATTGAGGCTGGAGTAACACCATGCGTTTTTTTTCTACCGTGATCGCACGTCTGGCGATCACAATCCTGTGCTATTCCCCTTGGGTAACGGCAGCACCCACGGAGTTGATCCGACTGGACGATGCTCTTAAGGCAACACTCCAATACAACCCTGAGCTATCCGGATACCGATTCAAGGAAGACGCCCTGAAAGGCGAACAACAAACAGCCGCATTGCGTCCGGAATATCGGCTCGCGGCTGAACTCGAAAATGTTGCCGGTTCCGGAGAGCTGCGCGGTACACAAGCCAGCGAATTGACTATCGCCGTCTCCTCGGTGATCGAGTTGGGCGATAAGCGTGATGCCCGTTTGGGCGTGGTCACGGCGCGGCAGCAACAATTGCAATCTGAACAACGGCTACTCACGCTGGATTTGCTATCGGATGTAACCCGGCAATTTTTGCAACTGGTCGCCGCGCAAGAGCAGTTGGCAATACGCACCGAAGCCGACCAACTTGCCCGCAATACCATGGACTCCCTTCGCAAATTGGTACAAGCCGGGCGCATTCCGGAAGCAGAGCTGCTGCGCGCTGAAGCTGGACTGGCTCGCACCTCAATTGCCTTACAGCAAGCCAAACAGCAGGTTCGCAGTGAACGCCTTCGATTGTCGGGTTATTGGGCAGATCCCACCCCTGACTTCCAGACTGCCCAAGGTGACTTGTACGCGTTACCTCCATCGATCTCCTTGCCCGAGCTTGAGTCGCGCCTGGATGCAAACCCGGATCTGGCCATGCTGGCCACCGAAATTAACTTACGGGCAGCAGAACTGCGCGAAGCCCGTTCGAACCGGCGGGGAGATCTGGAATGGAGTGCAGGTATCCGACGGCTTGAAGAAACCGGTGACTCAGCGGCTGTAGTTGGCCTGAGTATGCCGCTAGGTACAACAAAACGCGCTACGGGCGCCATCGCCACAGCAACAGCGCAACAATCCGGAGCCGAACAAGCCCACCTTAGTGCGCGTGTTCGCCTTCAGGCTGAATTGGCCGGTCTTTTTGAAGAGCAGCAGCAAGCAGTGAGCGAACTTGAAATGCTTCGTACCCGGGTGGTACCGGCATTAAAACGTGCGCGACATGAGACCGCCCAAGGATTTGATCTGGGCCGGTACAGCTATCTGGAATTGACCCTCGCCCAAGGGGAGCTGCTGGATGCACAACTCGCCGTAATCGATGCTGCACAACGTGTGCAGTACACCCGGATTGAACTGGAGCGGCTGACAGGTGCCGCATTTACCGAACAACACACCGAGGTTGCACCATGAATTTATCGTATCTGAACTGGCTGACCAGGACGCAAGCCATGGCTTGCGTTCTGGCATTGGCCTGTATTGTAAGCAGTCTCCCTGTAGCTCACGCGGCGGATAAGGACGACGAGAAACATACGGAACATGAAGGAGCCAAGAAATCGCCCAAACAGGTCGATAAAGATGAAAAATCCGAAGAGGATGAAAAGCATGAGGCGGATGGAAAAATCAAATTGACTGCCGAGCAATTACGCAAGGCCGGTATTCAAATCGTCAAAGCAGGACCGGTTTCCGTTCGTCAAACATTGCCGCTGTACGGTGTCGTAACGCCCAATGCCGAGGGCTTCCAACATATCGCAGCACGCTTTCCCGGTGTTATCAGACAGTTGGCCCGCAAACCAGGAGACAATGTTTCTGCGGGTGAAGTGCTCGCGACCATTGAAAGCAACGAAAGCCTCAAGGTGTACAACGTGACTGCTACGGTCTCCGGTGTAATTACCAACCGTCAGGGTGCCGTAGGTGAACAAACCACAGACACACCTTTGTTTACCATCATGAATGCTGCGACCGTCTCCGTAGATTTGAATGTTTTCCCCCGGGATGTTGGTCAGGTCAAGTCAGGCCAGCCAGTCCTTATCCAGCAACCACAACGCCAGTTGGAAGCAGAAGGCCGATTGGAGTATGTGAGTGGAATCGCCAACCCGGTCAACCAGTCCATCATTGCCCGTGCCTCATTAAAAAATACCGAAGGCCATTGGATACCAGGGCACTTTGTGAATGCAGAGGTCATTCTTTCGGAAACCCCGGCCGCCGTGGCAGTACGCAATGAAGCCCTGCAAACCCTAGATGGAGAGACGGTTGTATTTGTTAAAGAAGCTGACGGCTTTGAAGCTCGGCCAATTCAAACCGGGCGTACCGATCACCGTTACACCGAAATTGTCAGCGGTCTGGTGGCAGGTGAATCCTATGTCGCAGTTAACAGCTTTATCCTGAAAGCAGATCTGGGCAAGGAGAGCATTGAAGATGACGATTAATAACAATAACGGCGGCATTGTGTCCTCCTGCCTGACAGGAGTAACACGCAATGGTTGATGCACTGATCCAATTTTCTATCGCGCGCCGATGGCTGATTTTGTTTTTCGTAGTGGTCATTGCGGTAGCCGGAATCTGGAATTACCAGCGCCTGCCTATCGATGCGGTGCCGGACATTACCAATGTCCAAGTCCAGATCAATACTCAGGCTCCAGGCTATTCACCCCTGGAAGTCGAGCAGCGAATCACTTACCTAGTTGAGGTGGCCATTGCCGGACTGCCCCATGTAGAAAGTACCCGATCTATCTCCCGGTATGCGCTGTCCCAAGTGACTGTTGTGTTTGAAGACGGCACGGATATTTACTTTGCGCGCAATATCCTCAACGAACGCCTGCAACAGGTAAAAAGTCAATTGCCGTCCAGCATTGAACCGGAGATGGGGCCAGTAGCAACGGGGCTGGGTGAGATTTTTCACTATTCAGTACACGCCGATCCCAAAGCACGTCAACCCAATGGCGAACCTTACGATGCCATGGCGCTACGCACCTTGCAGGACTGGATAATACGCCCGCAATTACGCCTGGTGCCGGGGGTTACCGAGATCAACACCATCGGCGGTTTCGAAAAGCAGCTTCATATCACCCCGGATCCAGCACTAATGCTGGCTTATGGTGTGGTATTTGATGATCTCGTTGATGCACTCAAAAATAACAACACCAACATCGGGGCTGGTTATATCGAAAAAAACGGCGAGCAATACCTGATTCGGGCACCGGGTCAGCTCGCCGATATTGCAGCGATTAAAACCGTGATTATCGGGCGTCGTGACGGGGTTCCAGTGACGATTGGCGATCTGGCACAGGTGGGGCTGGGTAACGAATTGCGTACCGGTGCTGCTACTCGCGATGGTGAGGAAACCGTGCTCGGTACGGCTGTCATGCTGGTCGGTGAAAACAGCCGAATCGTATCTCGCGCTGTGGCCGCCAAGCTTGACGACATCAACCGCACCTTACCAAATGGAGTGACGGCAGAAGCCGTATATGACCGCACCGCATTAGTGGAAAAGACCATCTCTACAGTACAAAAGAATCTGCTGGAAGGTGCAATTTTGGTCGTCGTTGTGCTGTTGGTCATGCTTGGCAATGTCCGCGCCGCACTGCTCACCGCCCTGGTGATTCCTCTGTCCATGCTCATTCTCATGACCGGGATGGTACAGACCAAAGTCAGCGCAAACCTGATGAGTCTCGGTGCACTGGATTTTGGCCTTATCGTGGATGGTGCCGTGATCATTGTTGAGAACTGCCTGCTGCGACTTGCCCAACGCCAACACCATGTGGGCCAGCTTCTGAGTCTGGAGGAACGGTTGGAAACAGTGTTCAGGGCAACCCGTGAAGTGTTCACGCCTAGTCTTATCAGTGTGCTGGTGGTGATCCTGGTGAATATTCCCATCCTCGCGCTAACCGGCGTGGAAGGCAAAATGTTCATCCCGATGGCGCTCACAGTGATCATGGCTTTACTCGGTGCGCTAGTACTGTCCTTGACCTTCGTTCCAGCGGCACTGGCACTGTGTATGACGGGCAGGATCGAGGAAAAGGAAAGCCGGATAATCGCCAAATCTCGCGCTGCTTACGGACCGACACTCGACATGGCACTTCACCGTCGTGTACCCATCCTGATCAGCGCGGTGGTATTGGTGATTGGATCCGGCTGGCTGGCGTCCCGCATGGGTACCGAGTTTATTCCAGAACTGGATGAACACGATATTGCAGTGCAAGCCTTACGGATTCCCGGTACGAGCCTCAGCCAATCTGTGGAGATGCAATTCCAGGTGGAGCATGCATTGAAAGCGGTACCCGAGGTAAATACCGTTTTTGCCCGGGTCGGTACCGCCGAAGTGGCAAGTGACCCTATGGGACCCAATGTTTCCGATGGGTATGTCATGTTGAAAGATAACGCGGACTGGCCGGATCCGGACAAGCCCAAGGCGGAGGTACTTGAAGCCATTGAAGAAGCCTTGGAAAAAGTCCCTGGCAATGCCTACGAAATCAGCCAACCCATTCAGATGCGGGTTAATGAATTGATCTCCGGTGTCCGCTCCGATCTGGGTGTGAAAATCTATGGCGACGATTTGGAACAGTTGCGCACAGCCGGAAACCGTATTGCTGCCGTGCTTAACCGCATTGAGGGCGCTGAAGAGGTGAAGATCGAACAGACAGAGGGTTTACCCATCCTCTCTGTGGAAGCTGATCGGGATATCTTGTTGCGTTACGGCCTGAACATTTCCGAGGTCCAGGACACGCTGGCTGCCGCGACGGGCGGTGAAGAGGCAGGACAGATGTTTGATGGCGACCAGCGCTTTGAACTGGTGGTCCGGCTTCCAGAAATTCTGCGCAATGACCTGAAGGCACTCTCCAATTTACCCATTCCCCTCCCGGACGGCGGTTATGTCCCCTTGGGTGAAGTTGCCCGTATCACCCTGGCTCCCGGTGCCAACCAAATCAGCCGTGAGAACGGCAAGCGACGGCTGGTGGTGACAGCCAACGTAAGTGATCGGGATCTGGGCGGGTTTGTGGCCGAAGCACAAGAAAAAATCGCGCAGCAGGTCAAGCTGCCACCAGGCTACTGGCTCGATTACGGTGGAACCTTCGAACAGTTACAGTCCGCATCTGCGCGCCTAACACTACTGGTGCCTTTGACCTTACTGATGATTTTCGCATTGCTATTGATGACTTTTGGTTCGGCCAGGGATGCGCTGCTTGTGTTCAGTGGTGTTCCACTGGCGCTTACGGGCGGAGTCATTTTCCTGTGGCTACGGGACATTCCGTTGTCGATTACAGCAGGTGTAGGTTTTATCACCCTATCCGGTGTCGCGGTATTGACCGGGGTGATGATGGTGTCGGCATTCCGCGATGGGTTGAAGAGCGGCTTACCATTGGAAGTTGCCATTCGCGAGGGCGCCATGCTGCGGTTACGGCCGATATTGATGGTAGCGCTGGTAGCGGCATTGGGCTTCCTGCCTATGGCATTAAATACTGGTACCGGCGCAGAAGTGCAACGGCCATTAGCTACGGTGGTCATTGGCGGGATTATTTCATCCACCATATTGACCCTGCTGGTCTTGCCGGGCTTATACCGTATGGCTTATCGCGAAACACTAAAAGGTCAATAACCTGAGCTGTCACCAGCCCTGCGCTGGTGACAACCCAATTCTGGCGCGTTGAAAACCTGAGGCGCGCCTTTGTCAGGAGACTGGAACTATGAAACTGATCACTGCTCTCTTACACCACGTGCGGGTAACTGCTGTTATTGATGCGCTGAATGATGCTGGTTATCGCAATCTCAATTTGCAAGATGTCAAAGGCACACTTAAACCGTTGGGTGATTTTGAATTGACCTATTCGTCAGAAGCCCGGCTAGTTATTTCTGAGGTGCAATTGTCACTCCCCTGTGAAGACGGGGAAGTGGAATCGATTACCAGCATTATCCGCGAGACTGGTCGTATCGGCACCGATGTATCCGGATGGGTTTATGTGAGTGCTATTGAACAGGCGTG
Source organism: Cellvibrio sp. QJXJ (assembly GCF_024452345.1). Classification (NCBI taxonomy): domain Bacteria; kingdom Pseudomonadati; phylum Pseudomonadota; class Gammaproteobacteria; order Cellvibrionales; family Cellvibrionaceae; genus Cellvibrio; species Cellvibrio sp. QJXJ. Next base: position 30,290 of record NZ_CP101663.1, on the reverse strand, counting down.
GCCCATCGGGGGTTCCTAAGTGTAGGCACTGAAAAATGTGCGACGGGAAAGTTTTTCCCCGTCGCCTTTCAATTCACTACAGGAAAATTTTTATGCTCACTCTTTCCCGGATACTCATTGCAATCGTCGTTGCCTTATTTCTTAGCGCTTGCCAAACAACAGTACCCAATACCTCCGGTATTGTGTTTGAAGAGGATGCGTTGCGTCAGCACAACCTTGAATTAAGCAATGCGACAGCCAACTTTAACGACGGCACGTTGACCATAAGCGGTGGCATTGGCCCAACACAAAAAAGACCGCATATCGCTTGCGGACAATTGCAGCTTCGCATACTTGATACCCAAGGTGTTTTATTAAAAACTCTCAATACAGATTATTCACCCTGTCACCTGCATTACGGCCCCAATACCCGACGTACAGGATCTTTTTCGGTAGTGATCAATGACATTCACCAACAGGCATTGATCATTAAAGCCAGTTATCAAAAAAAGCCGCATGAGGCTCACTGATCGTCTTTCATGCCCACGTTACTTACTGTGAGCTGGTGCTGGGTCAGCACTATTAATGACGCCCATTTTTATCGCAATTTTTCGAGTCAAGGAAAAACGCTATGGAACATACACACAGCTACGATGCACAGGGAAAACAACTGTGCTGCACAGAAGAAGGAAAAATAAATGTCCAGGCTGATGCGCTAATAAAAAACAAATCCGTGAAAAATTGTTGTTGTGCGGCTGACGATCACGAACAGCATACCGATGATGATGACCATAATCATGCCAGCAGTAGCGACCGTAACTTCGAACTGTTTCTACCCGCTGCGATTAGTTTAATTGCATTGCTAATTGCGATAATTCTGGATAATTATGTTCCGCAAACTTGGTTTACTGGCTGGCTGCGCATTGGTTGGTACGTTGCTGCCTACTTACCTGTTGGTCTACCTGTGTTAAAAGAAGCGGTTGAGAACATTGTCAAAGGTGAAGTATTTTCTGAATTTTTATTGATGAGCATTGCAACTCTTGGCGCCTTTGCTATTGGCGAATACCCTGAAGGTGTTGCCGTGATGTTGTTTTACTCCGTAGGTGAAGTATTTCAGACTCTTGCAGTCAAAAGAGCGAAAACCAATATTAAAACACTGCTTGACCAACGCCCCGATGAAGTAACTGTATTACGAAATAATCAAGCAATTATGCTGAAAGCAGAAACAGTCAGCATTGGGGATATTATCCAGCTTAGAGCAGGTGAAAAATTAGGTTTGGATGGTGCGCTTTTATCCGAAACCGCTTCCTTCAATACAGCAGCACTGACAGGTGAAAGTAATCCTGACACCAAAACCAAAGGTGAGACTGTTTTAGCAGGCATGATTAATCTAAATGTGGTATCGCAAGTCAAAGTGACCGCCGCCTATAGCGACAGCAAGCTGTCCAGAATTTTAGAACTAGTGCAAAACGCTTCTGCACAAAAAGCTCCCACCGAATTGTTCATCCGTAAATTCGCCAAAATATACACTCCGATTGTGGTTGTATTAGGTGTTGTGATTTGTCTGTTGCCGTACTTTTTTGTTGAGACTTATGTGTTCAGCCAATGGTTGTATCGCGCACTGATTTTCCTGGTGATCTCATGCCCTTGTGCTTTGGTAATCAGTATTCCGCTCGGCTATTTTGGGGGCATAGGCGCTGCAAGTAAAAATGGAATTTTATTCAAAGGCAGCAACTTCCTGGACACCATGTCAACTATTAAAAACGTGGTGATGGATAAAACTGGCACCATGACGGAGGGCGCATTCAAAGTACAAGAAGTAAATCTCAAGCCTGACTTCAATCGAGATGAAATCCTCAACATGGTCAATGCACTGGAAAGTCAAAGTACGCATCCAGTAGCCACCGCCATCAGTCAATTTGTTGGTGCTATTGATACCGATATTACATTGAACAATGTGGAAGAAATCTCTGGCCACGGACTTAAAGCTGAAATCAACGGTAAAGAATTGCTAGTTGGAAATTTTCGATTGCTCAACAAATTTTCTGTTCAATACGATGTAGATCCTGCCAGCATTGTGCATACGGTTATTGCCATCAGTTACGACCGTAAATTCGCAGGCTATTTGACCATTGCTGATAGCATAAAGGAGGACGCGCAATTAACAATAGATACGCTTAAACAACTCGGCGTTAACATCACAATGCTAAGTGGTGATAAAAGCTCTGTGGTGCAATTTGTTGCGCAAAAATTAGGTATCAAAAACGCGTTTGGCGATTTGTTACCCGAGGATAAAGTTAACAAGCTAAAAGAAATCAAAGCGCAAAACGAAACCGTTGCTTTCGTAGGGGATGGTGTTAATGACGCACCCGTAGTTGCATTGAGCGATGTCGGTATAGCGATGGGCGGCTTAGGCAGCGATGCAACTATCGAAACAGCCGATGTCGTCATTCAAGATGACAGACCCAGCAAAATTCCCACTGCCATTGCTATCGGCAAGCAAACTAAACGCATCGTTTGGCAAAATATTTCCCTCGCCTTCGGTGTAAAGGTGGTGGTATTGATATTGGGTGCAGGTGGTTTGGCAACGATGTGGGAAGCTGTTTTTGCCGATGTTGGTGTGGCATTACTGGCCATTTTAAATGCGGTGCGAATTCAGCGGATGAAATTTTGATACTGATTTATATCTGCCCACTCCCTAAGCTCGAAGGTAAAAATAAAGGTGAATGATTTGAAACGTTTCCATATGTGTATCGTCAGTGTTGTTGTAACCTGGTTTCTTATTGCAGGTTCTGCATTTGCACAAAGTGTTGCTCCCGGAGATTCGAAGCAGTTATGGCAGCTGCTTGATTACGTCGCGGTTGACTACAGTGGAGCGGTTGCAGACGGCGTCATCATCAGCGAAGCCGAATATGCTGAAATGTTGGATTTCACGGAGAACGCAGGCGCGCAATTACAGTTGTTACCCGAGCATGAATCTAAACAAAATATTGCCGACAAGATAGCTGAACTGCGAGCAGCTGTTCTGCGGAAGGAAGCGAGTAAAAACGTCGCCCAACTAGCGCAACAAGCAAACGCACTCTTGATAACCGCCTATCCCTTTCCGGTAGCGCCAAGAACTGTTCCCGATCTTGTTCGTGGTCAATCTCTGTATGCAGCGCAATGCGCTTCATGCCATGGAGCAGAAGGAAAAGGCGATGGTTTGCTTGCAAAAAACCTGGAACCTAAACCGATTGCGTTTACGGATGCGGAGCGTGCTCGTACAAGGAGTCTGATGGCTCTCTACCAAGTAATTTCCCAAGGTGTGGAAGGCACTTCGATGGTGAGTTTTAATTCACTATCGGAAGAAGATCGATGGTCGCTCGCATTTTATATCGGAACACTTTCCCACGATGAGACCATGCGCGAACACGGTAAACAACTGTGGGCTAACAACCATGATCAGATAAAGGGCCGCTTCGTCGATTTAACCGCGCTTACAACGATCACCGAGGCAGGTCTGGCCGAGACAGTAAAAGAAAGTACAGCTCATACTATAACGGCATACCTCAGGGCCAATCCCACTGTAGTAGAAGCAAATAAACCCATAGGCTTGGCGTTATCGCGGTTGCGTCTTGCAGAAAGTCTCGCCGCTGTGCGAGCCGGAGATCGAAATCTTGCTACCCGTTTGAGCTTGTCGGCCTATCTGGATGGTTTCGAACCACTTGAGCCCATAGTCGCCACTCGCGACAGCACACTGATGATTGCTGTTGAAACAGCGATGCTCGACTATCGCTCAGCGGTTGCCAAAGGAACAATCGAGGATGCTGAAGCGGCGGCCATCCAATTGGAGCTGCTTTTTTCGCAAGTTGATGGCGTATTACAAGAAGCAAAAGCAGACCCTGCGACTACTTTCATCGGGGCGCTCACCATTCTTTTGCGCGAAGGTGTTGAGGCATTGTTAATTGTTATCGGCATGATCACATTCCTGAAAAAGACTGATAAACCCGATGCGCTCCGCCACGTTCACAGGGGATGGATAAGCGCCTTGATAGCGGGAGTCCTGACGTGGGTGGTAGCAACTTATTTGATAGGAATCAGTGGTGCTAACCGCGAGGTGACCGAGGGTGTTGGGTCATTACTCGCCGCTGTCGTTTTGCTGAGTGTTGGGCTATGGATGCATCAAAAAAGCAGTGCGGGTAAGTGGCAAGATTATCTGAAAGGAAAATTATCAGCGGCGGTTTCGAGTCGATCAGCATGGGCGCTATTTGCGCTGGCGTTCATCGCGGTGTATCGAGAAGTTTTTGAAACTGTGCTGTTCTATTCCGCTCTGGCAGCAGATGGAAATAGTGAAGCACTTATAGCCGGTTTTTTCACAGCAGTATTATTATTGGCTGTGATTGCATGGATATTGTTACGCACCACCGCACGCATGCCGTTAGAGAAGTTCTTCTCTTTCACTTCCATTCTGGTAATGATCCTAGCAGTAATATTGACTGGCAAAGGTGTGTCAGCGTTGCAAGAAGCAGGATGGATTAGTGTAAGTTTAATTGCTACTCCGCGCGTAGAATGGCTCGGACTTTATCCGACGCTGGAGACGTTTACTGCACAGATAGCGGTTGCTTTGATAGCATGGGGATACTTCAGTGTTAATTGGCTTAAAACCTACCGTAGGAAGATCAAAACTTAAAAAATGATTGAGATTCAGGAAATATATTTACGGGATGGAATACACAGAAAACGATATAAAGCTGCTTGAAAAAGCAGAGTGAAACCACAGTTTAAAGGCCCGACCATTCTTGAGATCGTCGGGCTTTTTGTTTTTTTGAGCGTATCACTCTGAGGCGACTTGTTTCGACAGGACCAATGCAATTAATGCCTCCAAGCAATAAAACCGGTCGATACCGACAAATAAGCTTCTACTGTTGTTGAGAGCTAATATCCATGCTCAATATTAACCAAAACACATTTTCACGATTGGAATCAAGGCCAATTTTTGCAGGCTTTCTGAAAGGCACGCTTAATTTTTTGCCCGATCAATTGTCTTGCAGAGGGCATTCGGTGTCGGGCATTTTATTTTTTCATTGCTTTTTCAATCACCATCTTTGAGTGATGTGATGAGGATATCCAAACCCTCATGAGGATCGACACCTAACACCTGGCAGTACCTCACAAACTCCAGCACTTCAATTTTTCGTCGATCCTGCTCCATCTTTCCCAGCACAGAATGATGCCGCCCCATAGCAAGAGAGGCTTCGCGCAGGGACAAACCACTCTCATCCCGCTGCTCTTTCAGCCAGGCTCGCAGCTTTTCATAATGAGGGGAATAAGGAGATGATTTCATTGTCTCGATAATAGAGACAAGATAGGGTGTCGCGAAATTCGAGACATAAGGCGTCAATTTCTATCGTGAAATCTCTCAAAGTGAAAACCGGGTTACTCGCCGTCCTACCGCAATTGAAGGGGCGGGATTTCACCGTTGACGATCTGACGGAAGCTTATCGGAATGATCATGGTTGTCTTCATCAATCCAAGAAAGCAGCCCGCCAATTTGTCTATCGCAACATGTTACGGCTGATCGACAGCGGTGATTTAACCCGGGTTGTGGTGGATGGAGGATGGCCGCAGTACCGACTAACACCGCAATTTTTCGCGCGGTCTAAATCCGTTATTGCTATATCTTCGTCATCACCTTTGGTCAAAGAAGAAGCACAGGCTGCGGTAAATGTTGAGTCGGTTAAACCGGATCCACGGCAGAGTCTCCGGGAACGATTAAATCATCATAAATTGGAAATGCTAACTGCAATGGGGGAAACCGAGGAATACGATGCAATCTGCAAGGAGATTCCAGAGCTGCGTGACCAAGTGCAGGTGCTATACAACTCGTCGAGAGATAAATGTTCGAAATTGCTCGGAAAGGTAAAGGCGCTTGAAAGCTTGCTTGCACGGGAAACAGGATTTGCGCAATGAAACTCAGGCGATGGCAGGCCAATTGTGTGGATCAGGCATTTGGCAAATTTCAACGTGAGGACAGCCATTTTTTATGCCTGGCCACACCAGGTGCCGGTAAAACAGCAATGGCAGCAACGCTGGCTAACCAGCTCCTGACTCACAATATGATTGATTTGGTATTGTGCTTTTCGCCTTCCATTATCGTTTCATCCGATTTCCAGGTTGCGCTTGAAACCCACACCGGTAAACGCATGGATGGATCTCTTGGTGCCCGAGGATGTTCATTAACTTACCAATCAATGTTGCGATTAAATCAGGCATTTTGGGAACTCTTCAATAGCCATCACATCCTGGTTATTTTTGACGAGATTCATCATTGCGCCGGCGATTCCATTGATAATGCTAATGCCTGGGGTCAAACGATCATCCGAAGTATTCAAGGGCGTGCAACCTATACTCTCGCACTAACAGGAACTCCCTGGCGATCTGACCGCATTCCAATCGCATTGGCCAGCTATTGTCAGGACGACAAAATTCATTGCGATTACATTTATGGGCTCGCCCAAGCGATTAAAGAAAACGTATGTCGAGCTCCCAGTATCACCTTAATCGATAATGATCGTATTCAGGTAAAGCGTGGAAACAAAATCGACAAATATTCATCGTTCGCCGAGCTATTAAGCAAGGCTCGCTGTTCGTATCAACAGCTGATTGATAACGATGAACTGATTCTTTACTTGCTTAAGCAATCCGCTAAAAAGCTCACCCAGGTCCGCAAAGTACAACCCAATGCGGGAGGACTCATTGTGGCTGCTTCGGTGGACCATGCGCATAAAATAGCGGGCTTGCTTGAACGGCACCTTGGTCAACGAGCTGTTATTGCGACTTATCTGGAGGACGATGCTCATCGGATAATTGATACCTTTCGCAATGATAATCAAGCGTGGATTATTTCGGTCGGCATGATTAGCGAAGGAACCAACATCCCGCGACTAAGAGTGTGCTGCCATCTGACGCGGGTAAAGACTGAGTTACATTTCAGGCAAGTATTGGGACGTATTTTGCGCGTAGGTAACGACGCGCCAGGAGATAGCTACCTTTATTTGCCAGCAGAACCTAACCTGATTGAATATGCGCGGCGGGTTGCTGAAGAAATACCGGAATCCGCGAAAATCAAACGGGAAACTATGTCTGAAAATGACGTTGAAGTTACTTTGCCGGTATCGATAGCCAACTTTCCCGACGTTATTGATGAAACAGAAATTAGTTTCGGAAATTTTCCTGCATTGACAGGTATCTCAGATAACGAAGCACCCCAGCCACTAGCGATTTCGATCCTGGCACAATCATACGACACCACCATCAATATGTTCGGCCGTTTCCGGCAGGAGCTGCTACAGCTATCTCATCTGTACGCTCGGTAACCCAGTGATCGCTTGCCGGAATGCCAAAAGCTGATTAGCCTCATGCAATCATCTACGAAACAGACTGCTTACCGATTATGAGCGATATAAATCGTTACATTCATGCCGCTACACGTGACAATACCCGACGCAGTTACCGTGCTGCGATTGAACATTTCGAGGTGGAATGGGGAGGTTTTTTACCTGCCACTGCCGATTCAATAGCCAAATATCTGGCCGCTTATGCAGATAAATTAGCAGTCAGCACGTTGCGCCAACGACTAGCGGCAATTGCCCAATGGCACATTGACCAAGGATTCCCGGATCCTACCAAAACCCCTATGGTAAAAAAGGTACTCAAAGGGATACAAGCACTTCACCCAGTACAGCCCAAACAAGCTAAACCGTTAGCACTACACCATATAGAGACAATTGACCTCTATCTTCAACATAAAATCTCGAAAGCTCGCACTGATCAATGTTCAAGTCTGCTCCGGCAAGCATTACGGGATCGTGCAATTATCTTGTTAGGTTTCTGGAGGGGTTTTCGCAGCGATGAACTAAGCCGCCTTCGAGTCGAACACGTTTCGATTATTCGGGATGAGGGCATATCTTTGTATCTACCGCACACCAAAACAGAGTTCGCTGGCGTCACCTACAAAACACCCGCACTGAAATGGCTGTGCCCGGTCAACGCCTGTCACGAGTGGTTGATGGAGATAGGGTTGACCGAAGGCCCACTATTTCCCTCAATTAGTCGATGGGGCCATTTAGGCAATACTGGTATGCATCCCAACAGTTTCATTAGTGTGCTGCGCAAAGAGTCCAGCGATGCAGGTGTTATCGACGGGGATCGTCTTTCTGGCCATTCACTGCGACGGGGGTTCGCTAACTGGGCGAGTTCCAGCGGATGGGATATCAAAACAATTATGGAATACGTAGGCTGGAAAGACGTGCGAAGTGCCCTCCGGTATGTGGATGCAAAGGATCACTTCGAAGAGTTCAACCAAACACTGCTATCCAGCCGCATTTAGTTAATTTAATTATTAACGTACGATTCTACAAAGGGTAAACTAGATACGCATGGCTTTTTAGTAAAAAAGAATATAAATAAAATTTTAATAACTAAAATTGCATTTTACTGTTTCGTACGATACAAATAAACGAGAATTATTCTTATTAATGAAGCCCACCATAGAATCCTATCTCCCATTTCAAACCGCTTATGACTTCTTTAACGAGCGGCTTTTTGAAGGTAAGCTTCCATCATGCCTCATCACTTTCCAGCGGCAAAAACGCATAATGGGGTATGTTTCTTTGGAGCGGTGGGTGAATAGCCAAAAGGAGTATACCCACGAACTCGCAATTAACCCAGAGTATTTTGCCAACTTTCCGTTGATCGAAATTTGCCAAGCACTCTGTCATGAAATGGTACATATCTGGCAGTCTCACTTCGGCAATCCTGGACGGCAGGGATACCACAATATGGAGTGGGCGAAAAAAATGATATCCATCGGATTGATGCCCTCATCCACAGGTGAACCCGGGGGCGAAATGATTGGGCAGTCGATAATGGACTACATAATAGAGGACGGCCGCTTTAAAATAGTTTTCGATGAATTAATAGCGTCTGGATTTCAATTAACCTGGATTGACCGATATCCAGTAATTCGCCAGGAGAAAAAAACTTTCATATATACAAAGGATGGTTACCCCGCTAGTTCAACCGCACCTGGTCCCAACGCATTAATGCTGGAAACCCGCCATCAGGATACGGCCACCATTCATAGTGTTCCCTACTCCATAGAAGAGCTTGAAGCGGCCTTCAACGAAACGTACTTTCCACAATCCTTGCAACCTCGACCGTTTATTTCCACTACCAAACCGCGTTACGCCAGTAACAAACATAAATACAAATGCCCCAAATGCCATATGCAACTTTGGGGCAAGCCTGACCTCGCAGTAATTTGCGGCGAATGCCACGAAACCTTAGTAGAGTCGAATTAAGTTTCTTGAGTGGAGGAGCAAGAACTTTCTAATTACCCAGCATCTCGTCAATCAACTCATACATGTCTAGTTGCTCTCCATCAAAAGAGAAACTATAGCTCCCGTTGAAATTGATATGCAGCCAAGCCACTGGTGAGCAGCACCTCACTCTCTCAAGATTTTCCAGTCTATTCTCCAGCTCAAACTTTTGCATCATAAATGACAATATACGTGCATTGAAATAAATGATGCAGGTGGCAATCAAGCGACTACAGTCATACCAGTTAGCTATCTCGTCAGGGGAATTGCCGCGAAATTTGCCATTCACTTCTTCAATTCTCCGCATGAGCATATGGTAGGACTCGCCCCGGTTTAACGCTCGGTGCACATAACTGCGAAATGTACCGTCATCAATGAAATCAAGTAAATAAATGCTTTTGATTAACCTGTCGTACTCAGCTAAAGCCTTGAATGGATTGCTTTTCGATTTGAACCGCGACATCTTTCTAACAATATTTGCTTGCGATGATTGGAGACTATCTAAACTCACCATTATCTGCTGAATAAAATCCCAATTATCCTCAATTAATTTACGGTTAATCGGTTTAGTCAACACAATTTCGGCAGAGTCCTCACTATTAACTAAATTGAACGATTTCGCCAATTCATTACCGACGCGAGCATATCGCGGCGCGAAACTAAACCCAAAACAATCAAGAATTGCAAAATTAAATTGGTTCGTGCCGTGATTATCGGTGGATATTACGTCGGGTCTTATTTCGGAGGTGTTGTTATGAAGCACATCGAATAAATAATGGGATTCGTGGCTATACGGCTTCATAATCTGCGCATTCACCGGGACGTGATTGGCATTAATACTCACCGCCGAGAAGCCTTTACCCCGACCAAAATATTTTCTGCAGAAATGCGTAGTGATGGTATTGAAATGACTTTCAAATCGCTGCCCATCATAGCTCGCGTGCAAAACCTCCTCCTGGATGTTGTAATATTTGAATATAGGTAGCTTACCTATTGCGTCACTGACCCTGTCAATTGCATTATGAAGTGTTTCACTAGATAAATAATTTTTTTCATTCTCTACCAACACATCGTAAGGAATGTTGCAAAGCTTAGCCATACGGTGCGTACCAAACCGAGTGCCGTTTGCAACAATGCATGCGATAATCGTATTAAGATCAGGAACAGTTTTATTTAACCGACGATGAGTCAATGCTTTGGTAAATTGGGTATGAATGTTAACTTCCGCAAGTACATCGCCAATATGCCACTGTTTTAACTTATTGAGATAGTTTTCTTGTTTCTCTTTTCCATTCTTAACTACGTTTTTAACGCTCCATTTTTTCTTGCCATCAATTTCAGTAAAAATAACCGATTGGTTTTCCCCAGTCGCAATTCGCGCCCCTACAGCTTTTCGTTTTCGATCAAATTCGGCAAGTTTTACATCCAACAGTTCCCTTATCGGTTTTTGAATTGTTGGCAAATTACAAAGCGAAACCAACTCCGGGACATCTTTAGCGTTAACAAGATCACTCTCATACCATTTGTAAGAAACACTCCGGTCCACAAAAAATTTGCATTCTTCAATCCTTGCGACAATTCTTATGTAAAGCAACATTTCGGCACGGATCATGTTAATTTTATTCTTGCCGTCAACCTCGTCAATCAAATAGGGTTTGAATTCTGGCTTGATTAGTCTTGCGTCGAAAGTATGTAAAGTACCATGTGCTAACAGCTCGGTTTTCGCGGTATTTACCTGAGTCAACCAAGCTTGAGCAGACTCATCGTGAGAATCAAAATCCAGACACAGAAAAATTTTTCGCAACAATCCCTTTATCACGTGACTTTTTTCGTCATAGAACTGCCACCGGTGCTTTTTCACGTCGGTTGTAGCCTTCGTTATAAAGTCGCTGACCGTGGGAATATCATTTTTTGAAATAATTTCATATGCCTCTTTCCTAACGTCACAGTGCGCAATATCTTCTCCACCAAAGCGTTCATCGACCCATAATCTAACCAAGTCGCCAGCCCGTTCCATCTTTTTTGCCATGCTTTCCATTTCCTGCACATACTTGTCTTGAGCTTGCATCCGTGCATCGGTCTCCAGCTTACGCACGTGATATCGAAAAGCTTCTATAAGAATTTCAATTATTTGGTGATATCTTCGATAAATAAAGCATGAGAGATAGAGTGCAAATTTCTCGGTAGACAGATTACGCAGTCGGGTAATGCTGTACAGATTAACGTAGTGTCCAAAATGATCGATATTTTTAGGCGATAAGTCCAACGATTCAACGGCACTGCAAATAAGAGGAAATATGTCAGTAAGTTTATTTAGAACATCTATTTCGCTGTACATTTCCTTACGCTGAAAGCTTTTTGGCAGGTTTTTAATTTTAGTTATTAACGGCTTGCCGTCAGCCGATTGAGCCATGTTCTTGAGGGTGGCAATATCATGTTCCGTTAATTTACTAAGGATCTTTTTCTCAAGGTGACGCTCTTCATGATTAATGCCCGCAGAAATGATCTTTTGTAAGGTGCTGTAACCAGGGATCAAGATGTTGGCCGAGCTCAGATAATTAGTACACCCGTCAAATATCTCCTTAGGCTCGACAATTTGCTTGGCTAATTGAATTACGAATTTCTTGAGTTGATCTGCGGATTTGTCATCAAATTGCTGATATCCGCCATATTTAAGGATGCTTTGATAAATGCGTGACTTTTGCGTAGGTGAGAGTTTTGCCTTTATCAGATTGAGGGGAATGTCATATTTCTTCCTGATGTAGGCTAGATCCGTTTTTACTGTTGCGAGGGATATCTCCAACATTACTGGCTTATACTTTAAGTACCCCAGTAATAAAATGCCGTATGCGTTGATAATAGGTTCGTTACGTGGAGAATAGAGTGCGGTTTCTTCACCATGCAGGACGAAGTATTCTTCTCGCTCGGCTTCAGATAAGTTTGGTACTGCGTAAAGGTCGTTGATCTCCGACTTGGTTAAGATTTCGATTCTATTATCTGTGCTTACCATTGGTTGCCCTTAAAAAGGGGCGGATTCTAACCAAGGCCGACTAACCAAGTTGGGCTCAACCCACATATTCACGCGAATCATCGTACCGTGAGAATAAATGTGTCAGTTTTTAAATCAGTTTTGGCGTGAAACCCTTGCGCCGCAAGGCCTCTAAGCGGTTTATGTAATCCATGGCGGGAAGTTCCTGCTACCCCCAGAAGAAACCGCGAGGAAAGCCAACAGCCCAGTACGAGATTCGAGCTAATGGCCGATTGGCTATAGGGATTGAGATTAGAGAAAACATTTTTCTGATCGCCGTGATTAATTTTCATGGAACCATTCTGGTTATTCAGGAGTATCCAGTCCACCAGCAAACAAATTTAGCTCTTGCAGATCAAATTTATCATCAGATCGTTGAGCTGGTTAAATGTCTGAAACTGGAGCAACGGGCATTAATTGGAATCGGCCTTATCGACAGCGGCGATGAAATAATCTGCGTGCGTGAGATAAAGGCTCGCCTAAGCCACCGATTAAAAAATCAAAACGATCAATCACTTTACAAGCTTGTGCTTGTAATCGTTCCTGCAGGAATTACGGCGGCCGCCGCAGAGATCATAAAAAATCCCACAAGTATTAAAAAAGATTCGCTCTATATTCAAATAGATCTGGACATTGACGGCTGCTTTATTTTTGCCAACGAAATAAATCTGCATCGACCGGTTGAAAAAAAGTTTCTTGGATCCATGCCTATCGTATTCGCAGCTCATAGTAGAACTGAAGCAACACAATACAACTCGCTCAATGAGCAATCATCCCTTGCTAGTTTATGCCGACACCTTGGCGTGGCATCCACATTAGAATTAATGCATTTTAATTATCAAGACCAAAACCCGGCAACCAATCAGATAATTTCTGCATGGATCCAAAATGCCGCCAGTGCACTGGCATTTTCCATTGAAACCAGCGCCAGTCTGCACCATCTTGACGAAATCATTATTGTCTCTTCTATGCCAAAAACTTGGCTTTTCACGCTGACTGATAACGTCAAAAGTAAAGCATCAACCCTGCTTCGCAACAGGATTCGCAGCGGTTCAACAGGGGATGAGACTGCTATCATAGGAAGTGCTGCACTGCTATTGATTGGAGACTCTCACGGCGGTTGATTAGTGGTGCTAATCCTAAAAACATAAAAATGGCTGGGCATGATTGCCCAGCCAAGATAAGGTTTATTCGACTAAAAAACTTATATCAGGGGAATAAAATACTCGTTAAAGCCCTTCGACTCTTTCCCGATAGAGGCGTATTAATGCCTCAACATCATTTTTAAGAATTTCCAAGGTATTAGCATCTATCACATTTGAATTCCTGGAAAGCTCATGAGACATATTTGTTAGCAATTGCAAAATAATTCGATCGCTGTTCATACCATGTGCAATTTCTGACTGCGAAACAATATGTTGTATCTGCCTAAGGATACGGCTGAGCTTATCAGCTAATTTTCCGGTGATATCGCCCGAGTTTACACCTTCAATGAACAGGGAGATTAGCGACTCCAGATTAGTTTCTACTCTGAAGGTTAGCTGTTCATTGAGTTGATTACCCGCTAAATCTTTTGCAGTTATATGCAATTGGTGAGAACCAATTTTACCGGGTAGATAAATTCGGTAACTAGTTGTATTCACACTGGGTGCAATGATCTGACCATCCAAAGATACCTGCTGAAGTTCCAAGCCAGACAATGTATCTGAAATGGTCAAACTGAGCGTCTGATTATCTTGTATCGACTCCCCCGCAACAAAAGGTTCACCATTCAACTCAATCAAATATTGCGGCAAGGTTTTATCAAGTTTCACCTGGGAAAAATTAATATTTTCAACATTCCCCGCTCTATCTGCACTCCAGAACATCAGATCATTACTACCTTCGGTGCTGACAACAACTGAAGTTGCCGATTGCGATTGCGCATCACCAAGCGCAAAGTAAGTCGCATCAACACCGGAAGCGTCATCAATCGCATTGAACTCAAGCAGGACATCGGAGTTCACCCAGCCCGCAGGAATATTCGCTTGAGTGATAGGCGGTTTATTGTCCACATGCAGCCTCACTTCCGCCATATTGCCGAACCAGTTGCGCCAGTTATATAAGCGCAGATATCGGTAACCAGACTGAGTGGTAACACTCAGGTTTTGCCAATCCCGGGTAGCAAGTGCTGGCGAGGTGATTGTGGTCCAATTGATATTGTCATTCGAGCCTTGCACCACTGCACTTTCGATACGGGTGTAATAGTTATCCTGGCGCGCCAGCATATTCACACCGGTTAACCACACCGAGTTCCCTTCTTTAAAATCAAAGGTAATGTAACCACCACTGCCATTGGTGCCGATTCGGAAATCGGAAACGGTGCCGGCATTACCATCAAAAAGCGCGTTTATGTTGCTCAGGGTTACCGCTGCATTGGGGCGACCAAAAGTCGTTGAGAGGTCAATCAGATCTGCAATTTCAGCAATATTAAGCAGCAAGTCATCGCCATTGATGAGATACAACCTTGAGCCATCGGTCGTGCTGCTTTCAGGCGTTCCAGTTGCGCCAGTTGTGCTGGTGTAGTTAATCGTGAACCCAACATAACCTTGGTTGACGTCGGCTGACATAGTTGCGGTTGCGATCCAGGCGTTATCATTGATTTGGGATACGCTGGCAGGAACCCCCTGAATAATCACATCCATATCTGCAATTAAACCAACTGCACCTATAGAAATGCTCACCTCATCGCCAATATGAATCAACCCGGTTGCATCCGCAGAGGTAGAAGACAAACCAACGGTGCTGATCAAATCCACAGGGCCGCGATGACTACCGTGGAATTTCACTTCCGCCATATTTCCAAACCAGCTGTTGCTGTTGTAGATGCGAATGTAACGATAATGCTGAGGATCAGTAATTGTCAGCGCTTGCCATTCGTTAGTTGAAATCGCTGAGCTGGAAATAGTGATCCAATTTTGATTATCCTGTGAAGCCTGAATACGCGTACCATTAATGCGTGTGTAGTAGCCATCCTGACGGGCCAAAATATCAACCCCGGTTAGCGCAACAGAGCCGCCGAATTTAAAATCAAACGTGATGTAACCACCAGCACCATTACCACCTAATCTAAAATCGGAAATGGTGTCAGCATTATTATCAAACAGATTGCCAACCTGTTGCGCCGTTACCGCTGCACTTGGCCGCCCGAATGAAGTGGACGGGTCAATCAAATCAGCAAGGCTGGAAATTCCATCAATAATATTGGTGCCATTGGTCACATATAAATTGGATTTAATAAAAGCATCATTGCTTTGACCGGTAGCGCTGATAACGTAGCTCAAGTAATACGACAGCGCACCCGCATTAGCATTCACCGGCAAGGTCACACTGGCAGTCCAATGAATACCATCGGTCGTTGAAACTACCGCATTGACGCCCTGCACATTGAACACCAGATTTTCAATCGCCTCTTTCGCAACCAAACTCAACGTCAGCTCACTGCCAGTAAAAACAATTCCGCGCGTACCCACTTGCTCTGGCGCTACGTTGATCGCTTCAATTTTATTATTTGTCTCAAAGCGCTCACCCCAAATACGCACCTCACCCAGCTCCATCAAATTCAGAACTTGATTGCGTAATGCATCGGGGTGCGGGTTAACCATTTGCAATTTGAAGTAGCGATACTTACTGTTTTGGTAAGCGGCATCGACTGGCAAAATAGCGAGGTCATCCTGAAATGGGGACTCATCCGGTGTAATACGCGTCCAATTTTGCGAATCATTGGAAGCAAATACTGTAATGCCCGCGCCGCGATCTGCAAAATTCATCCGTGCTTGAACACCGAATGCGGTCGCACTGACTTTATGGTCTATGCCAAAATCGAGAATGTGATAAAGATTAGCGCCAGATAAAAAACCGGTAAAGGTGTCAGGGTCTGCATCAACAAGTGAATAGACACCACCGAATGTTGTGCTCGCAACTGTACTTGCGAAATTCAAACTTCCATCACCCAATAACGGCGTCACCAATTGCAATTCACTCACCGCGACAAACAGAGCTTGAAGCAGTGCTGCAAATTCTGCTTCACTCGCATTATTCAAACCAGTTGTCGCCGCCGCATACGCTTGTTCATAATTTTCCAAAGAATCTGTTGAATAAATTGCGTTGCCATCGAACCCCGCATTGATACTGGACAGTGCTGCACTGCGATCTTGCTCGACATAAACGTCAATTTTTTTAGTGGTGCTGGTCAACTCATCATTTGCAGAAACCACAAAAGAATAGTGACCAGCGGATTGCGGTATCCATGTGAACGCGCCGGTTTGCTCATTAAACCCGGCGCCCGCAGGAGCCTGATCAAGTTTGTAGGAAATTACATCGGCAGGATTGGGATCAGTCGCGGCGAAGTTTTTGTTAATAGCGGCGCCTACATAGGTATAAATTACCTGGTTCCCCACACCCTCGACAAACACCGGTGCACTTAATTCGGTACCCGCATTCACATTAAAATTATCGATATCAACCTGAGTGCCATCACCTTCAATAAATACATAATTCAAGCTGTAGCTACCACCAATACCACTTGGAATAGCGCCGGTTCCCGCGTCATAAACCACATAGCGCCATTGATTATTGGTATTGGGTAACTCAATTTTCTGATAAGGCTGTGCCTCCAATCCAGTACTCAGCGCCAAGGTTGCAACGCCGTTAGTTCTGACCTTAATACCATAAGGTAAAACACTGGGGCGCCCACCATAGGAGAAATTAAACAAGCAAATTTTTGCGCCTTCAGGCGTCGCCATCAAACGCACAAAATCCGTACCCGCTTCGCTAAGAGTTTGGCTGTTTGAATCAAACGCGGTGTAGCGTTCTTCAGGCTCAATAAGCGATGCGTTTAGCTGGGGTTTGGGCAAACTAGCAGCCCCTTCGTTTGCTACTTCCGGCGGAATATAGAGCCAAAAATCACCGCCACCATCGACGTTTTCCCACGCATTGGCCAAACCACGTGCGTAATAAAAACGACCGGGCACCCGGCTCTGAAAACCCTTATAAAAATAGGGAGCCACCACCGAGAGATCGACACCTTTGGTGTAGGTGTAGTAATAATAAAGATCCCAAAAGTTGGTGGTTAACATACGCCCGCGATATTGGCTTGAAATAAAATTATACAAACCACCAACTTGACCATCCGCAAAAATAGAAAATTCTGTGGGCACCCAATCGGTAGGATTACCGGCCATATAGCGCCAGAAAAAATCGGCGGCATGGAGTACACGATCATTTAAAAACTCGTACATGCCAACAGCGTTGGGCGCCGTGGATAGCTCACCGGAAACAGGGTCAACTTTGGAATTCTGTGCGTAAAACATATGCGCAATAATCGTGGCATTGTTGAGATCGCCCGCACCATGCGCTTGATCCCGCCCCATTTCAACATGCTGCACAACGGGTGTTGCCAATAGCTCACCCGTTTTTGCGTTGCGATCAACCAAACGAAATAAACGTTTAATAGAACCATTAAACCCTTGGTTCAATGCAGTCTTGTTAACCGTCATCCACTCGACCGCTTCGGTGTAACGATCTTTATTGCCGGTAAAAATATAACCCGCCATGGCGCCCATCAGTGGGTAGCCATGCTGGTTCATAAACTCATTATTGCGATGCATGAAGGTTTCAGTAGCCGGAATAATTAAATTATTCGTGAGCGCCTGTGTATCAGCTTCAGTCCATGCCGACGCACTATTTTGTGAGTTTGTATAACGCAGGATTTCCGCACCGGCCAACATGCGATTCATCGGAATACCCGTGTGAATATGGGCATCGCTAAAATAAGCATACTGCGCAGGGTCCATCTGCCCCCACACACGCAATATATTCATCGCGTTAGTTCGATAAACATCATCGCCCGTGATGTAAAACAGCAAGGCTTGGGTATACACCTTCAAACCATCCGCGATAAAACGCGAATTAAACGATTGACTATTAAATGCCAATGACAAGGGTGTTGTGGGGTTGGCCGAACTGGCATTACTTGAAATTGCAGTACGCGAAGCCGCAGAGGTCGCCAGCATATCTTTGTAATAGCTATACCAGGGTTCTTGTTGTGCAATCACTTGCGCACGCACATTTTCCAAAATCGGTTTGGTTAAACCCACCCCAGGGTGGATGAATCCTGCTGTATCGGTTGATTCTTGAATACTGGGATTAAAGTCGGTAATGGCCGGCAAATCCTGTGCATTGGCGGATATACATATCACCGACACACACAGGGCTTTAACTCCACCAATAAATACTTTGCGGGAAAAACACCTCAAAAATGTAAATGAGCGAGTAACTTTTATATTTATCATTGCTGCCTCTGCTAGCTGATTGAAAATGCGACCCACCCAACTTTACATCGGGCAAGCCAGTTGATAGCACCGCGTTTTAGGTGTGATAAAAACCACCAAGCCATTAATCATATTTATATGGCATTAATTATGGTATCGATACCATGTTTGAATTGCAACAACCCCATAGCAACATTAAAAATTTATTCTAATGGTGCAAAAACTAATGGGTAATTGATTTATTTAGACGCCATGTGCAATAAATATCGTTACCATTTTTTACATGGAAGGATATTAATGCGAACAAGGGTAACAACAGAGAAAGCGCTGGGCTGCGAGTAAATATCTAAATTGAATAACAACTCAACACAGTTAACAGAGGGAAAATGCCCCACTGCAAATACGGGAGCATTTTTGAGGAATACCAAAGAAACCTGAAGAAAATATTAGGGCTTAACGATCACATCGCTAACATGCTCACCCAGAGTGAAATCGGACGGTTTTAAGCGCTTACCGTCAAGGCGAATATTTTCTAACACAATATTGTTAACCGCCCGTTCTTTGCTGTACCCGCCAATGACCGATGTGTTGAGACTGCTGTTTACTATAGAAATATTCTTCAGGTAAACATTCTTAATGCCTCTACCAGGAGAGTGACTGTACTTTTCGTTAAACACTACGCGGAAGTTAAATAACATGCCCTCCTCTACGCCATCTATACGGATATTTTCAAAGTAAACATTTTTAACCAGATTATCGTCGCTGTTGGTAATCGCCATTGCGCCCTGATAATTCCGATCATCTTCATCATGCCCCAGAATATCGATATTATTGAACCGGATATTTTCAATGAGTTCAGGTTGTTTATTATTGCCATGCAGGCCGATATTGATAGGGTGCGCCACATCAGCCCAGAGTACAGAATTGCTAACCATGATATTTCGGGCGTCGCCATAGTAGTCCCAGCGATGACCATAAATAGCAATACTGTCGTCTGAGGTTCGCAAAAAAACATTATTAATATTAACGTCAGAGCAGGCCATCATATCTATGCCATCGGTCCAGGATGCCGCACTAAATGTTTTAATGTTGCGGATATCTACATGATTGGATTGGCCGCAATACACCGTGTAGTGTTTTGGATTAATAACTATTGGCCCATCAATCACCACGTTACTGGATTTAGTAATTTCAAAACCACGCCCCGCTTGATCAATTAAACCGCGCCCGGTTACTGTCACATTAATGGCGTTGTCTATTAGCAATTTCCCACGCAACATTGCACCGCCGTGTAGGTACACAGTTTTGTTTGAGGCGATACGGAACGCGCCTTCGGCATTTTCCGGTGGAAGATGTAAGCCGGGACCGAACCATATAACATCGGGATCATTTTTATCTGGAATATTTTGTTCGATCGCACTGGCAAATAAATGCAGGTTGTGAAGGCGATCGCCATCAAATTCAATAGATATATTTGCTGGTTTTGAAAGTTTGAATAGCGCTACATTTCCCGCTAGTTTCGGCTTTATTCCTGCACTTTTGGGGCGAATTTCAACGCGTCGTATATCACCATTATTTTTTTTAACGGAAACTTCAACCGGTTCCCCCATATCAAAATATACCATGGATGCATTTTGCGGGTTATCCAAGTCTACTTTTACCTTGTACTCATATAAGTCCTGCCACTCACCACCCAGTTTTCTCACACGAACGGTGTAGTCATCGTTATGGTGCGTATAAAACGCTTGTTTGGGTACCTCATAGGTAACGAGATCGCCAGCGACTGCAAAAAAACTACTGCTAAAACCCATTCCAAAAATGGCAACCAGCTGTATCAATTTATTATTGTGCATCGATAAACTCATTCTGCTCTCACCGTATATTTTTATGTCACAGAGAAAAAGTACACCCGGCATCAACGCTCTTTATCACCAGACTCAATACGGAAATAATCAAACTCCGCGTGCCCCGTTGAGGTTGCAACATAAGCGGGGGTTCCACTTGCGGCCTGCGCGAATAATCCTACCTGAGTACCCACCCAACGACCTGGCTGCGCAATAAAACCTGGGCCAATTGCATAATAATGCGTATCGTCAAGACTGTAACTAAACGTGACTTGAGCATGATATGCGCGCAAGAGCGAGGGATAAATTACCGGATAGTCCGGTTCGGGTTGCGCCACGATTACCGGTTTAATATGGATGCGAACATAAACCGCGCCACTCACTGTGACCGGTGCGGTCAGCTTGGTTTCAGCGGCAAATAAATTGGCATTTTCTCGCGTGACCTGCACCAATCGAATACCGTCAGCGGTATTTTCCAAACCTATCCAACCATAGTTGTAACCGAGCACCAATAACCCGGCTCGCTCACCGATACGCTTTGGCTCAAGTGTGAATTGCGTGCTCGCCGTAAAACGCATTCCCGGTAATTTCTGTGTTAATAAGTTGCCCGCCTCCCACAAATTCTCCGAGGAGGACACAGATTTCAACCGCAACTTGTTTGTGATTGTTGAATCCACCCAATCAGATTGCGGATTGGCGCTCCATTGCCAGCCTAAATGAAATCCCTGATTAAACTCATCATTTACTATGGGCGCCTGTCGGGTTTGAACAAACGCATCCGGTTTTTTATAAGAATGCACGGGTTGTCCAAAATGATTTTCTTTTTGGGGTGAACCGATAATTGGCCAGTCATTAGCCATCCATCGCATAGGTTGCAATAATACGCGGCGACCATAAGAATCTGTCTGTTGAAAATGTAAGAACCAGTCTTCGCCTGTTACGGTATTTACCCAAGCACCTTGATGAGGGCCATTAATTATTGTGTCGCCCTGATCCATCACTGAACGTGCCTCATAAGGGCCGGTGATATGTTTTGCGCGAAACACCGCTTGCCAACCGCCTTTTACGGAGCCCGCCGGAGCAAATAGGTAGTAATAATTTTTGCGTTTATAAAGTTTGGGGCCTTCCAAGGTAAACCAGGGCAAATCACCGTAGGAGGTTTTCACTTTAGGCAATAAATTTCCATCGATAATGATTTTTCCATCGCCCTTCACACTCAAACCATCTTTAGCTAATTCTTTTAACTCAATAATATTGCTTTTTCCGGAACGTGAATGGGCATAGGCATAAACCATGTAACCTTTACCGCCCTCCTCCCAAAAGGGACAAGGGTCTATAACACCTTTGGTTGAATCAATTAATTGGGGTTTAGCCCAAGGGCCTGTAGCTGATTTTGCGGTAACTACAAATACACCAAAGTCCGGGTCAGCGTAATAAATCATAAACTGATTATTGTGGTGGCGAATGCAGGGCGCCCACACACCTCCGCCGCGACGCGGAACAGAGTGATGCGCAACAGGTTCAATTTGCTGCAGCGCATGACTAATAATTTTCCAATTCACCAAATCTTTAGAATGCAATATGGGTAAACCGGGGACATTGGTAAAACTGGATGATGTGAGATAAAAATCATCTCCTACCCTGACCACATCGGGATCAGAGTAATCGCCTTGTAATACAGGATTAATATAAGTTCCATCGCCTTGGTCAGATATCCACACACCTGTCGCTGCAGTTTGATCAATTGTCATGCGGGGTGGTTCATTTGCCCAAGTAATCGCGGCTGACAAAAAAAGTACGCACAGTGCGAAATACCATCTGAAAAAATTCAACATGCTGATAAATCCTCGCCGCGGCTGATTATGGCAAGCCCGTAACAGAGCACCACTTTTTATCTTTACTTTTTATTGGTACTTTTTATTGCTATAGGCCAAATAATTCAGGCAGCGCCAAACTGATAGCAGGCACAAACGTAATTAACAACAAACCCGCTAGTTGTAACAAGAAAATAGGCATGAGGGGGGGCAGTACACTCGTGATTTTTTCGCCTGAAATACTACAAGCTACAAAAAGCACCGTACCTACTGGTGGTGTAACCAAGCCCATCGACAAGGTATAAACAAGGATAATGCCAAAGTGAACCGGATCAACACCTAGCGCAGTAACAACGGGAAAAAATATCGGGGTGAAAATTAACATGGCGGGTGACATATCCATAAAAACACCAACCAACAACAAGATAGCGACAATCAGTAACAAAACCAGGTATTTATTATCGCTAAACCCGGTTAGTAAACTGCCAACAGTGTCAGGGATAGAAGCAAAAGTCATGGTCCAGCTCATCATGCCGGAACAGGCGATTAAAAATAAAATAACACCGGAGACTACTGCTGTATCCAGAAAAATTTCGATTAATTTTGGTAGCGAAAGCGCGCGATAAACAAGTGCAAGTAGCAAGCTATAAATAACCGCAACTCCTGACCCCTCGATAGCGGTGAAAGCGCCGCCCAGTATTCCCCCTATAACAATGAAGATGAGCATTAAGCTCGGCAGCGCACGGAGAAAAATGGTGACCATTTCCGACATACTCTGTTTATTGTCGTCCGCTGTGTAACCTTTACGCTTTGCGTATAAATAGGCACCAATCATTACTGCTATGCCCATGATAATACCGGGCAAATAACCCGCGAGAAACAAAGCAATAATCGATGCACTGCCCCCCGTAATCAGCGAATAAACAATAAGTGCACCCGAAGGTGGAATAAGCATGCCGCAGGGAGCCGATGCAGCATTAACTGCAGCAGTCATTGGCATGTCATAACATTTTTCCCGTGCAACCGGAGTGATTATTCCCCCGATTGCTGAGGCAGAGGCAATGCCCGAACCCGATAGGGTACCAAATAACATGTTCGCCAAAATGTTGGACTGCCACAAGCTACCAGGAATACGCCGGCCAATTAACATAGCAAGGTCAATTAACCTTCTTGCAAGCCCGGTTTGATTCATAATGTTACCCGCCAGGATAAAAAATGGCAGTGCAAGAAAACCAAAGCTATCCAAGCCATTAAATATAGTTTGACCCGCTGTTGGAAATATTTGGTTAAAATCTATTTGCAACGCCAAGGTAAATAAACCTGCATAAGCAAGCCCTATAGCAATAGGTGTCCCGATAATCAAAAAAATAAAAAAGCTGACAAACAACACCAATAGGGAAACTATTTCCAGATTTTCCTCCACCAATAAATTAAAAATTGATGAATGAGCAACGAGGATTATTAACAAGCCAGTACCGACCAGCAAACCAATGACCAAAGCGAGATCGATGAATTTCGCAGATTGATATTTAAATAAACGAAAAATTTCAGAAAACTGGGATAAGACTGTAATAACACCAGATAACAACATTGCTGTTTGCAAAATTCCCACGGGTATTTTGAATATCGCAGTCTTCATCAATAAATTATCCAAATAGGACTGGTAACCAGCAAAGATGAAGATAAAGCCAAAAATCATAATCAACAGGGAATTCAATAGATTAAGGCGAACGCCATATGTTGTACCGGAAAATCTATCCAGCAAAAAAGGCAAAGTAAGATGCCGCCCCACTAAAAAGCAGTATCCTCCCGCCAATAATCCCAGCCAAATAAGGGCGTAGCGTAAAAATTCCTGGGGCCACATACTGGGTGAGTTGAATACAAAACGGGAAATCACTTGGAAGGAAATAGCCACCACCATCGCAGCCAACAAAGCTACCAGAAAGTCGCGCAACACACCTACAAACGGCCTGCTTATCCACACGGAACCGGAAGAAAAATTATTTTTTACTTTTATGTTTTTCATTGTCTTATTCCGTAGGGAAAACACCAGCAGGCGATACTTACAGCTTACGTTTTTCGATGGTTAAGATGGCATTTAGCAATTTGGACTTCTCTTCGTCCTCAAGCGCCTTTTGGTAGATAGGCTCAACCGCTTTCATAAGCGGGCTTTTGTCTACCTCAAAGAATTGCACACCAGACTCATCCATTGCCCGCTGTTTATATTCACTCTCCTTGGCATCGGCATAGGCAATAGATTTAAGGCTTATTTTTTCAAATTCCTGGTTTACTATTTTTAAATCCCCCGGAGAAATCTGATTTTGAAACTGAACGCTGCTGAGAACAAAATCGGTTAAGCGTGTATGTTCAGTTAGCACCACATACTTGGCAATCTCGCTAAATCTGGCTTCATACAAACCGGCTATTCCACCCTCGGCGCCATCCACTACCCCTTGTTGCATAGCGGAATACAATTCGCCAAAGGGCAATACACTTGGCACCGCACCAAAGCGGGTAAGCATATCAATATAAGTTTGGCTGGAGATTGTGCGCAGTCTCTGCCCTTTTAAATCTGCAATGGTGCGAATAGATTTGGTGCTGTAAATACTGCGGAAATCACTACTTAAAAACCCTAAAAAAGCAAAACGATGCTTGGTTGAAAAATCAAATAACGCGCGACGAAAATCACCATTGGTCATGACTTCCTTATATTCCTCGGCAGAGCGAAACAGATAAGGCATATTCATAACACCTATCGCCGGAATAACGGATTCAAGCGAAGCGCTATTGATCAAACAAATATCAACCACACCGCGTTGTACATGCTGAAAGTACTGCAATTGATCGCCCAGTACGCCACCGTGAAATATTTTAAACTTGACACGTTCATTGGTGCGGCGCTGTACATTCTGTGCAAATTCGCTGAGCAAACGACCGGCAGTGCCATTCGCCTGCACATCAGTAGCAATTTTGTAGGTTTTTGCGTGTACACCAACGCTCACTATATTTATGGCCAATAGCGCCAAGCAGAGAATGAAATTTAGTTTTTTAAGCATTATTAATCTCATTGATCGCACTCTTAGTAGCCAGGACTTACCCATAAATTATTTTTTGCGAATCCATAAAGCCACGCCACCAGATGCCTTTAACTCGATATCTATTTTACTGCGATTATTCACGTCAACATCGCGCATGCTTACTTTGGTTCTACTGGATGAGGTATTGTCGTCATAGTAAATTCTTGCAATATAGTTGGTATTAGCCTCAAGAAAACTAAAATCAACGGTCACCTTGCGCGCGTCATTATTGGTAATAGCACCAAGATACCAATCCGAGCTGGAACGTCTTGCAGTAACAATAAATTGTCCGATATCTCCCGCAAGGATTTTACTGTCATCCCATACCGTTGGCACTTTGGCAAAAAATTCGATTTCTTTTTCCCCGGTATAATCCGCCGCTTCGTCGTACCAAAATAAGGTTTGCAATGGACTGTACATAACAACCGCTAACGCCAACTGATGGGCATGGGTGGTTTTTATGCGTTCATCGTAATAACAAATAGTGTAGTCACCCATACCTGCCAGACCACGCGTAAATGGTAAGGTGGTATTGTTGTTCGCATCCGGCATCTCTTCATTGCCGCGAATACCTTCTACGGTAACGACATTTGGCCAGGTACGCTGCTCGCCGGAAAACCGAAATTCATCGTGAATATTTACCATTAATTTATTGTCAGCCGCACGTTTAATGGAATCGTATAACCAGGCAGTCCAGCGATGGGAACCCAATTGCACAAACCCATATTTAACGCCAACAACTCCCCACTCTTTATAAATAGGAAATATTTCTTCATCTTGCTTTAACAAGGCTTGTTGATTCACATACAACCAAATGCCAATGCCTTTTTCTTTGCCATACTTGATGATTTTTTCCATATCAAGATCAATGGCGACCTTTCCTGCATCGGAATCAAACGTGAAGGATGGCCCATACCATTTCCAATCGAATAAGAGGTATTGCAGGTTATGTTCGGCAGCAAAATCAATCCAGGCCAATGCGCCCTCATTGGTAAGGCTCATGTCGCGGACAATTTTTCCGGGCTTAATCCAGTCAGTATCGGCAATTTTGGATGGTTCATTGAGATTCAATAATAAATCATTATTTTCCAGTAATTGCGCTGCACTATCGGCAATCATTACTACGCGCCACGGCGTACCAGTGCCGGTAATCAAATTAACCGGATCGTGCATTTTAGTAATGACAGTATTTTTTTTGTCGCTTGACAGTGAAAAACGAGTACGCACATAGTCTTTTACATTCGCTTCAGCCAAAGCCGCGTAAAGCCCATTTTCAAGTTCCAGCGTTAATGGCCGCTCGCTTTCATTTTCCCAATTTTTTAATGGCACGCGAGTTGCCAATGCCTGCGCCCAGGGCGTATGCCACGCATAGGTGTTGGGGGGCAATGCAAACTCCGTATTCTCCGCCATCACCCGGTAATAAATTCCGGTAGGGTTATCAGGGAAAAAATATTGAAAAGCCACCCCTTCGTTATACACACGAACGCGAATTTCCATGGTGTAGGCTGGGTTCTGTTGATGAACAAATGAAAGCTTCAAGGCTGCATAATTATCACGTACCAGCGCCCTCTCACCGTAAACCGGTTTCCATGTCGAATCATGACTTGTAATTTGACTGTCGGTTAATGTCAAACCATGCATCCAATATCCCTGGGGAACATTTTTGATAGCCAGGGCCCACTCGGAATAATGGTTATCCAAATCCAGATCCATTCGGGATTTTTTGATTACATCCTGCTGTTCTTTACTGACAGAGTAGAAAAATAAAGATTGTTTTTTTCGGTTTTGCCCGGCGTAGAATGTAAATTTAATTTTACCATCTGGAGAGCTTAGGGATTTAACCTGCTCTTGCTTTGCAACCGCATTGAGGTTAATAGTCAGCAGAAACAAAATAGCCATTAAGGTTATAAATTTACATGTTGGCATCGAACACTCCGGTTTTGCGAAATCGTTTTATTTTTCTCAATAAAAAGGGGGCATTTTGTAATGCCCCAAGCACGGTTAGCCATGCGGCTCCCATAGACGAACGCTAGAAGGTGGCTCTTAAGCCAACTGCAAAATTGCGGCCATTAATGTAGTACTGATTTTGGAATCCGGTGGTAACTGAGCCGGGTTCACCCACGTAGCGAACAGGAGCCGAATCTGTCAGGTTTGATGCCGTAAAAGTTACTGAGTAAGTATCGCTGATGTTGTAGTTAATCGAGCCATCAAGCACACCATACCCCTTCACATAACGCCCAACAGCAGGGTTTGCCGCAACACCAAACAAAATAAAATCAGAACGATAGGTGTAAACTAAGCGCGCCGATAGGCCTTCGTTTTCATACATACCCGCAACGCTATAACTATCATCCGATTGGAATGCTTGCGGAACATTTACCACTTTTCCATCACGCACAATCGGGTTTTCGGTTGTAACGTGCGTGTAGGATGCCGATACACCGAAATTACTCCAGGCACCTGGCAACATATCAAAGAAGGTTTGTACCGCCACTTCAACACCGCGCGCACTACCTGCTTCTGCATTCACTTGTCGAGTAATAAAATATTGGCCATTGCTGCATAGGTTGTCGACCGCACCCGTGTAGGCAGGTGCAACAGAAACCGTTTCACAAGATTCTGCCGTATTAATAAAGCCATCAATTTCTTTATTGAATACGGCAATCGATGCATAGTTTGCAGGACCAAAATAGTGCTCTAAAGAAAGGTCGTAACTGTCAGCTTCAAGCGGCTTCAAGTCGGGATTGCCAGCACTACCGCGGCCAGTTGTTTGATCCACAGAAATAGTTGGATTAAGCGAGCCCAAGGTGGGGCGAGTGATCCCTTTGCTATAACCAAAACGCAACAACAAATCATCCTGCAACTCGCCGGTTATGTTGAATGATGGCAATACATCCGTATAGGAACTGGATGCTGCGAAAGGAACAAACTGCGCCGTTGTGCCAGTCGTATCCCACACCATTGCGCGCGCATCGACATCAGCCTGGATAACACGCACACCCAGATTACCGCGAATACGTTCGCCTGCAGTTGCAAATTCACCCATTACATAAGCGGCTAGCGTGTCCTCTTTTGCGTAACGGCGGCCACCCAAATTCTCCGGAATACTGCCATCAGCAGGAATATTTGCTTGTGGGAAATTCGTGCGCAGCGCATCGCTGTTTAATAACGAGGGGCTAAACACCAAATAACCACCGGCAAAATCCGTTTTATTTTTCACCCAATCTTTAGGTGCAGTTTCAGTAAGTTCTGCAAAGTCAGCAACAGAAATCGCATTTGACTGATCTGCCAATAATCCCGAGCCATTTGTGGTCAAAGCTTTACCACCAAAGCTGTAATTGTTGTAGTTGGATTCTTGCGATGCAAAACGTCCACCAAACAAGACAGCATTAAAGAAACCATCCACTTCGTATTTAAAATCCGTTTGTACGGCATAACCACTATCATCAAAAACCTGATGGGTACCGTTGCCGTAATCAACAAATACAAAATTGTTGGGGTCTGCCAAATCGGGCCCAGAAATACTGATGTTATGTGGCGATGTTTTTAAATCGCGGGTGATATCCCAAGTATTCCCTACTTTTGGACGCAAAGTCACGCTGCGGTTATCCTGGGTTTGATCCGCTTTCACATATGACACATCGGTAGTCATATTCAAACGATCTGTAATATTCCAATCAAAACCGGTAGCAACCAACCAGGTTTCATAAGGGCGATTTTCTTTACCGCCCAGTGAGTTGAAGGTTGAATTTAAAAAAGTACCCGACGCTAAGGCTTGCGTTGCCAGCACTGCATTTTCGCCACCATTGGCATTGCGATTTACCCACGCTTCAGTAGTATCAAAGGCCTCGGTCTCTAAACCCTGAACCGTGCGACTATCGCTCATAATCATGAAACGATAATCCTGCTCGTATTTGTAGTAGTTGTAATTACCTTCGGCGTAAAGCTCAAAATCGTCGTTGGGCGCCCACTGGATTGCCGTATTTACACCTTTGCGATCACGGATAATATCTTCCTGAAATACGTGGGCATTTTGCGAAGTGGTTGCAATTAAATTTGATGGATCATCCGATGCCGTTGCATCTACCAAATGCCAAACATCGCTTCTTCCTACATAACTCTGATTGGCAGCGGCCAGGGTTGTGTACTCAGCTGAATCGGCACGTACGGCACGACGCAAATTTGCACCGGTATTACTCGGCGTGGAGTCGGAACGGTTGTGACTTTTTTGTTGGGTTGCCGCAAATAAAAAGCCCAACTCACCACCGCTTTCCAAATTCCAGGTTTCAGAGTAAAGACCAAAAATTTCCGGATCTATATCGCCTACAAAATCGTTATAGCGCGCCGTGACAGCACCACTTATCACCCGCTCATCCATATCCAACGGGCGACGGGTTTTAATGTCGATCAAACCCCCAATACCTCCTTCAATATGTTTTGCACTGGGATTTTTAAATACATCGATGCCGGCAATCATGCCTGGGATTGCACTTTCAATATTGAATTCGCGGCCACCGGCAGTGAAATAGGTTCTGCCATTCAAGCGTGACGCGGTTTGACCAGACAGACCACGAATAGTGAGGCCACTGCCCTCGCCCACTGGCGATGCACCTTCGCCGCCATAACGATAACCTTGCACACCGGGAATACGAGTCAAGGTTTCGGCAACATTAGGATCAGGCAATTTACCCACATCCTCTGCGGTAATCGATTCAACAACTTCACCCGCATTGCGTTTAATTGCGGCTGAATTTTGCAGGCTGCCGCGAATACCGGTAACCATCACTTCTTCCAATCCCTCATCTTGCGCCACCAGCATCGGCGACACGGTTGAGAATGCGGTTGCGGCTGTCATAGCAACCACCAATTTGCTGAGTT
>NZ_CP101662.1:4200000-4827577 GCF_024452345.1 Cellvibrio sp. QJXJ | reverse complement strand
CACCCTTCATGGTATTGGCGGCGATCACCTGAGTATTTCTAATGAGGCGCACGAAGAGTTGTTAAAGTACCTCGCTGACAATAAAGATATTTATTGGACCGATACTTTTATCAATATTATGAAGTACGTGAAAGAACAACAGAAAACCCTGAATTAAATTCTATCATCCACCACATCCGCTACAGCGAAATCGCGAACACCAAACAGATTGACTCTACTGGTGTTCGCGACTGAAAAAACACTCTTACTTCATCGTCCTACCCGCGAACGCGGGTATCCATAAAAATCAAGAGCTTAATTAAACTTCCAAAAATAACTTTTCTTTGCTGGCAATTAATAATTCATGCACCGCGCTGCGTTGATTATTGGCATTGAGCTTTTTCATCAACTCGGCATATTCCTGTAAGCGCCTGTCACCATATTCATAAGCTTCACGCTCAACTAATTTATAATTTTCAAACTGCTGACGCTCGGTTTCTTTATTGACTTCTTGTTCCATCCAGAGATTATTCACCCGGTCACCCGTCATGGATAAAATGCGGCTATTATCTGCAGTTTTACGCTCATGCACATAGGTGTAATTAGCACCCAACATATCCAGCGAGTCATTAGGGGTATGTTCAAATTTGCTGTAACTAAAGTCGTAACGGGTATTTTGCTTTATCAACAAATTATCACCGTTTTGCTCGGTACGAGTCTGTTGCTCCAGTGTCAAACTCATCGCGGCCACTTGTGAGTAATAACCCGGGTTGTGATACACCGGAGAGCGAAAGCTGGCCGTAAAATCCGGCATGCCGGAATCAAATGCGGCGATGGCCTCTTGCGCAGCATCACTCTCCGTATCCCCTTCAGCAATAACAGGTTTTAAAAAACTGCCAAACACTGAATTAAACGCATCCAACATAAACCGCTTGGAAGCATTGGGAGCTGCACTTTCGTCGCTTGCCTGCGCGATTAAATCCAGGTATTGCTGTAGCACATCGCGTTCAAGGTTTGGGGTGCCCGCCAAACTTTGCAACTGGCTGGTGATATTGACGCTATAACCCTTTACATCCTCTGAGCGCAGGGTTTGGGTTTGCGCGACCTCATCCACACTGAATTCATAACTGTGTTCAACGTAGGTATCCGTCGCAGGATTGAAGCGCTGCAAGGTGAAATTGAACCCGGTAATAAATTGGGTATCAACATCTTTTAAGCCGCGCAGTTGGGTAGTGTCGGCGCGAAAAAATTCATCGCCCATAGCCCCCAATTTTTCCATTAAGGCGGCCAGCGCTTTTTGTTCGCCTTCTGACAAATCGCCATCCACAACCAATGAAAACTCCATCACTGAAGTGCCATCGCGAATATTATTGCGGCTGAATTGGATATTGATGCTATCGCCATCTTTCGTGCGCAGATTCAAAAATACTGACTCAATGCGCTTGCCTTTCGCGGCGGAGAAATCCGGGGAAAACTTATCGACAGCGACCTTAGGTGGTACGCGAAATTGACGAACCTCATTGCGATATTCACTGGTTTCGCGGCTCAGTGCCGCAACCTGACTAAACAGGCTGCTCACGGAAAATTTGGCTTTGTTGTCTTTGATTTGCGTAAGTGAATTCACCAGCGCCTGGTTCGCGGCCTGGGCGGCAGCACCGGTGTGGGATTTGTCGCGTACATAGGTCGCAACTACCATGGGCTCGGAATAAACCGGCGGTGGGTCAATCACCGGATTAATGGTGACAATCGCAGCGGGCGAGCCTACCGCTTCAGGTGAGACAGGCGCCGGGGTTGGAGTCAATGGCGCCGTGGTAACGGGGCTGTTACGGGATATAGCATCAGTCAGATTCAGGACAGAAATTTCCATGGGATAGCATCTCCATTAATTCCCTATGCTTATCGGCAGATATCCCAAAAACTTTTGCCTTATTCCGCCAACAATGCCAATAACACGCCATTCGTCCAGCCAAAACCGTCCTGCAACTCGTATTCGCCGCCGCCGCCGGGTAGGTGAATATCGTAAACGTTATATTTCTCTACCAACTTACCGGTAGTGTGGTAGACCTCGCGATTTAAATTTACCCAGCGGGATTTAACCTGATCCGCAGTGTCGTAGTGTTGGTAATGACGCAGACCTTGAATCGCCAACCACTGCAGGGGTGCCCAGCCGTTGGGGGCGTCCCACTGCTGACCGGTGTTGGCCAGTGTGGTGGTGAGGCCACCGGCTTGTAAAAAATCCTGCGCGATTTTTTGTGCAACTTGATCGGCCATGGACTGATCCACCATGCCGAAATACAGTGGAAAAATGGCTGCGAGCGACAGCACTGGCGTTTGTTGTTGCGCGCTAACATCGTAGTCGTGAAAGAAACCGGTTGTTTCATTCCAAAAATATTTCAATACAGCCTGCTGACGCTGCCCAGCCAAACGCAAAAATTTATCGGCTTCAGCGCGATTACCTTCCAATGCATAAATGTGCGCTAACATTTTTTCCATATTAAACAGCAGCGCATTGAGATCCACCGGGACTATGTCAGTGGTGTGAATAGTTTTCATGTCCGCAGGATTTTTAAACCAGCGGCTGCTGAAATCCCACCCGGATTCCGCTGCCGCGCGCACATGGCGATAAAGCTCTGCTTTGTTCGCACCCGCCCCTTCCGCCAGTTCATAGTCTTCTTTGAATGATTCCGGCCGCGGTGCGGCTATATCGTCCCAGTAGCGATTCAATACACTGCCATCGGCCATGCGCACCACGCGGCGATGAGCAGGTGCAGCTGCCGTTAATTGCAACGCTCCGCTCATCCAGAATTCATATTCTTTAACAAGCGATGGCAAATACTGCGCATAGATTTTTTCACCTTTATGCTGCGCCAGTAACTCGACCATCAATGCAAAAAACGGTGGCTGTGAACGCCCCTCGTAATAAGTGCGGTTGCCATTGGGAATAAACCCACGGCTATTAATCAGGTAAGAAAAGTTATTCACCATGCCTTCAATTAAATCCCAGCGACCAGAAACCTGCAGGCCAAGCATAGTGAAATAACTATCCCAATAATAAACTTCGCGAAAGCGCCCACCGGGCACCACATAGGCATTGGGTAGGGGAATTAAACTGCCATTGGTATTCACGGCAGTATCGGGTTGGCGCGTCAGCAAATCCCAGAGCTGGCTAATATGCTGTTCCACCGGTTGATGGATATCACTTTTAAAATCAGCGGCAACCCCATGGGGTAATTCAAAATGTTCACGCACGAATTTTTCCAAATCAAAATCCGGTTGTGTTTTTTGAGTTTGGTACAGCGCCGCAATTTGCACCATGGGCTGATGGGGAATGCTATCCACAAAGGTTTTGGAGTCGGGAAACAAATTGGATAGCTGAATTTCTTTAAACATAATTGCTTGGTTGCCATCGACAGAAGTGAAA
This sequence comes from Cellvibrio sp. QJXJ, assembly GCF_024452345.1. Classification (NCBI taxonomy): domain Bacteria; kingdom Pseudomonadati; phylum Pseudomonadota; class Gammaproteobacteria; order Cellvibrionales; family Cellvibrionaceae; genus Cellvibrio; species Cellvibrio sp. QJXJ. Next base: position 4,824,177 of record NZ_CP101662.1, on the reverse strand, counting down.
AGAATGGACGATGTTGCGCTTGTCTGCTGGGTAGAATTTTGCGCTGATGGGGTTTCATTGTTGTCACTACAGGCCATCAGCAATAGTGCCAGTAGCAAGCCGATAATTGCTGGTTTCATCGACCACTCCGTGAAGTCAAAAAGGGAGCCGGCCCTGGGCGCGGCTCCAAAGGCTATAGCGCGGATTAGAAGTTGTAACCCAGGCTCAGCTTCACATTGCGCGGCAGAATGTAACGGCCATTAGCCGATGCACCAGTCGCACGAGGGTCACTTTCGGTCAGCGCCAACTCATCGGTGGCATTGTCTACCGCTAACTGGATATTCAGGTTGTCGATATTCACTTGCACACCGAGATCCAATTTAGTGTAGCTGTCCAACGTATTGGTGTTGGCATTATCACCATAGCGATCACTGATCACACTGTAAGTCGCGTAGAGCGATGTCTCCACATTGCCGCCCAACGTGAGGTTATAGCTCGGTGTTAAGCGCATCATGTGGGTGGGTTGACGCAGTACTTGATTACCGGCCAGTGGTCCGTTGTCGATCTCTGGTTCTTGTACTGTCGCATTTAAATCCAGCGTGAAATCACCCAAGTACAATTTACCATCCAGCTCTACACCAATTGCTTTGGTTTCCAAACGACTACAGCTGGCAGCGCCCACATCACAGAAAGGTTGGCCTTTGGTTTTGTTGGAAAAACCAGTGGCATAAAGTGAGTAGTTATCGCGCGACAATTTGTAACCCAACTCCAACTGACTGACATCAATAATCAAATCCGAGCCGTTGTTAAAATCGCCACGGAAATCGCGGTAGGCATCAAAGTCCGGGTATTTAAAACCGTCGTTGATACGCACAAACACACCCATATCATCGCGGAAATTCCAGTTGGCAGCAGCGGTATAAGCAGTGTTACTTTCATCGGCATCGACAAAAAAATCATCGCGGCCATCCAGCGCTCCGTCATCTACTGCATAACTGGTTTGGCGATTCGCAAGGCGCACACCGGCGTCCAGCGTTACATCGCCAATGTAGGTTTCACCGGCGATATAAAACGCATTTTCACGGGCGTCGCCGCGGGCATCCACATCGTATTTCCAACCACAGGTGGCAACATCAGCCCCCTGGCAGGGATCACTAATACTCGCCGCACTGACTTGCTCGCCGTTGTGACCCAGTTGATACCATTTTTGGTTGCCGATGGACCATTGCTCACTGACATCCCACGCGGAACTGTAATAACCTAGGGTGAGTTTAAAATCGTCCCAGCGTTTGCCCAGGCTTAAATCGTTGTTAAACGCACTGATATCTTTTTTCACCACCCAGGGGCCAAATTGTTGCACCAGTTGGTTGGCTGCAAGGGGTGCACCGGTCACCGTCTCACCCGCTACGCCGCCGTTCAAACTGCCCAAGGTCACTGCTGCGCCCTGAGGCACAAAACCAAAAGTATCGGCATCACCTTTGGTCAAACTGAAGCGATCGATAAAGGTCCAGTCGTTGGCCAGGTTTAATTCCAGCGAGCCGCCAGTCACGCTGCCATCCCAACCGCGCCCTTCGCCCATATCCATGGATTCCCAATTTATCGCCGAACCGCCGTTGCCATCAGCGCCTGACATAGGCACTAATACGTGGCGATTGCGCTGGCCAACCTGGGTGTAACCCGCATCCAACCCGGTTTCAACACCGTTTACATCCAACGCCACCGGCAAATACCAGGTGCCGTGGTCATCGGTGCTGCGATGGAACAGATTGGCTTTGCCGTTATCGAGTATTTTGGTGAGGTTGACGGTGAACTGATGGCCTTCTTCGGCATTGAAACCGGCATCGCGCACACCGGGCGATGAGCTGACATAACCGCCGATCATGTAATACAAATCATCGTCCAATTTGCCGCTGACCATACCGTCGATGCGCTGCAAATCGTAATCCGAGGTGGTGTAACGCAGCGCGCCTTCCGTTTCTTCACCCCCCTCTTTCAAGATAAAGTTAGTGGTTAATCCCACCTGGCCGTTGGAGTACACGGGGTTGGGGCCGCCGCGCAAACCCTCCAGCCGCTCAATGGTTTCATCCACCCGAAACAGGGTGGAGTTCTCCATAAACGACAAAGTCGGCGCCGGGAAAATTGCCAGACCGTTAATCGCTACGGTGACAAAATCCGCATCGCCACCACTGGGCAGGCCGCGCACAAAAATATTAGCGCCGGACACACCGCCCGAACTCTCCACCCACACACCGGGGATGGTTTTTAACAAATCGGCAGTACTGGCCGGCGATACTTGTTTGATCTCTGCATCGTCCACCGTGGAAATCGCGAAGCTGGCATCAAAGCGCTTCACGCTGGCGCCGCCCGGTGTACCGGTAACGATTAACTCTTCAATTGTGTCACCGCCGTCCTGCGCCATCACTGGCGCCTGCACCAAACCCAGCGCAGCCGCACCAAGGGCAAGGTTCAGGCAGGATTTACGGTGATGATTAACCTTAATAATGGCTCGTGTAAGTAGATTGATTTTCATGGGTTCTCCCCTGTCGTGGGCTAGTTATTGTTGGATTGCTATCGTGCTGTGTTGATTGTGTTGCCTCTTGCCGCAGGAGCTTCACCCTTGCAAAGCCCCCTGTCCAAATAATATTAGAACTCAAAAAATCAAATTGCAATCGTTTGCAATATATTTTGCAAACGATTGCGAAAAAATCTGCAAACGATTGCCAAAGGAAAAATAGGTGATTAGACTCATTTCTCGGGCGATACTTAACGCCGTTAATAACAATGGCGCGACAAAAAACACAATAACGAGAACAGTGTTATGGCAATCACCAACCGACACCTGATGATTCTGGTGCTCATGTGCAACTACTTCCTGTTCGGCTTACTGCTGAACAGCGTCGGCATAGTCATATTGCAATCCATCAACAGCTTTGGCGTAAGCAAAGAAAACGCAGCGCTGCTGGAAGGTTTTAAGGATTTACCCATCGCCATAGTGTCGTTTTTTGTCGCCTCGCTCCTGCCCCGCCTCGGCTACCGCAAAGCCATGCTGATTGCTGTATCACTGGTATTGTTGGCCTGTCTCGCCATGCCGATGATTGCCAGTTTTTGGGCGACTAAATTGTTTTTTCTCTGCGTAGGCTCAGCATTTGCGCTGATTAAAGTCTCGGTCTATGCCAGTGTCGGGCTGCTCACTAACAGCAAACAAAACCATGCCAGCCTGCTCAATAGCATTGAAGGGATTTTTATGTGCGGGGTGTTATCGGGCTATTGGATTTTCAGTGCGTTTATCGATGACCAGAACCCAGCCAGCAGCGCGTGGCTTAATGTGTATTGGCTGATTGCCGGACTCTGCGCCTTCAACTTGTTGCTGATGTTCGCAGTTAAATTTGATGATCGCCCAGCGACTGATTCCACAACTGAACTCACTACCGAACCCACTAGCAAACTCACTACCAACACCAACCCAGCATCACCGGTAACCAGTCCCTTTGAAGACTTTATTGCCATGCTCAAGTTGGTATTGCGGCCCTTGGTATACAGCTTTATGGGCGCGATGTTTTTGTACGTACTGATCGAACAAGGCATAGGTACCTGGCTTCCCACTTTTAACAGTGAAGTGCTCAGACTACCCGCGAGTATCGCCGTGCAGATCACCAGTTTATTTGCGCTCAGCCTGGCTTTGGGGCGTTTGGGTGCGGGCTGGCTGCTGCGTTTTATTCCCTGGCACCTGTTTCTCGCCGGCTGTATTTTGGCTATGGCAACGCTGGTTATTCTCACCCTGCCCCTCGCCCACAATGTGGAAGCCAAGGCCGACAGCCACTGGTTTAACCTGCCGTTGGCGGCTTATATTTTCCCGCTGATTGGTTTGTTTATGGCGCCCATCTACCCGCTGCTTAATTCGCTGGTGCTCAGCTCCCTGCCCCAGCACCAACAATCATCCATGACGGGTTTGATTATTATTTTCTCCGCTTTGGGCGGCACGACCGGCTCGATTATCACCGGCACGGTGTTTAATCAGTTCAGCGGTCAAACCGCGTTTTACTTGGCGCTGGTGCCTATGGCTTGTATTTTTTTATTGATCTTTCACTTAAAGCGCATGAGCACTTAAAACATATGTGCGATTAAGACAAACCGGCGCGCGGTTGTATAAAACAAACGACTTACATACCATGCACCCAACAGAATCAGGGTGTTGTTATCTCATGAGTAAAATGTCATCGCCGCCAGTCTCCATTGCCGACATCGCACGACGCGCCGGAGTGGCGGAATCTACCGTCTCCCGCGCGCTGAATAACAACCCGATTATCAACGAACAAACGCGGGAAAAAATTCAGGCGCTCGCGCGCGAAATGAACTACAAACTCAACACCGGCGCACGCAATTTACGCCTGCAACGCAGCCATGCAATCTCTGTCGTAATTAACGCCCAAACCCACGACGGCCAAAAATTTTCTGACCCGTTTATGATGGATATGATCGGCGCAATTGCCGATGAATTACATCAACATAATTACAGCTTATTGTTTTCCAGCCCCGCTATTACCAGCGACGATTGGCATTCCCATCTGCTCAGTTCCAAACGTTCCGATGGCATTATTGTGATAGGCACAGGGCGCGACGATACGCCACTGCAAAAACTGCACGCTATGGGTGATGCACTGGTGGTATGGGGCGCCGCAACACCGGATACGCAATATTGCGTGGTGGGCAGCGATAATTATCAGGGCGGCCAAATTGCGGCGCAGCATTTACTCAAACGCGGCTGTAAACGTTTGGTTTTTTTAGGCGATATTGCCCACCCGGAAATTAACCAGCGCTTTCAAGGTTATTTTGATGTGCTCAAAAAAGCGGGATTAGCAACTCAGGAGCGCCACGTGCAAGCGGCGTTTTCCATTGAATCCGGTTTTAATCACGTGAATGAATTACTGCAAGGCGAATTGGATTTTGATGGCATTTTTGCCGCAAGCGACAACATCGCCATGGGTGCGATTAACGCCCTGCAACAACAAGGTTACCGCGTACCAGAGGATGTCTCAGTCGTAGGTTTTGACGATATTCCTATCGCCCCGTTCTTTAGCCCACCGCTGACAACCATTCGCCAGAATATTCACGCGGGCGGAAAATTATTAGTAGAAAAAATTCTTAAACAAATTAACGGCGATGAAACCGTGACCTCGCAAATGCTCGCCACGGAATTAGTCGTACGCAGCTCTTAATATTGAAAATAATCTTCGGACTGATACCGAGAATGAAGCTGAACTTGATGCGCGACGCGTAATGCGTAATGCGCATCAAGATTTGATTACCCTTTAAATCCCTTACCCACCACATACACTTCGCGCGAACGTGGGCGCGATGCATCGGGCTTACGAATCACCACTTTTTCAAATGAAGTACGCACTTCTTTCACGTAATCATCGTAGCCTTCACCGTGAAAAACCTTGGCGACAAAATCCCCTTTAGGTTTTAACACACTGCGCGCCATATCCAGTGCAAGCTCAACCAGGTACATGGACGATGCTTGATCTACCGCATCCACGCCGCTGATATTGGGCGCCATATCGGAGATCACCACATCAGCGCGGTTACCGCCGAGCTTCTCCATGATTTGATTAAACACCACCTCTTCCGTGAAATCACCCTGAATAAAATCCACGTGCTCCAATGAATCCATCGGCAAAATATCCGACGCGATCACCCGCCCTTTTACCCCGACCAAACGCCCAGCGATTTGCGACCAGCTACCCGGAGCCGACCCCAAATCCACCACCATCATAGCGGGGCGAATCAGCTTATCTTTTTCATTCAACTCCAGCAGCTTATAAGCCGCGCGCGCGCGATAGCCGTCCACCTGCGCCTTTTTAACATAGGGATCGTTGACGTGTTCTTCCAACCAACGGTTACTGCTTTTGGATCTGGCCATAAATATCACAAGTGTTCTGGAGAGATGGGCGTAGGCTCACAGAAAATGAGCCCAAAAGGGTTGCTATTGTATGCCCTAAGGAACGATAAAACAAAAGCACTCAGCTACAGCCAGTGACGCATCGGTAGAAACCAGCGTAAAATGCGCGCCACTCCATTGCTCTATTATTCTTTTACCTATCCCTTTGCCGGAAAGTTACCGGCCAGGAGCCATCATGATTCGTATCACCGAACTCCAACTGCCGTTGGATCACCCTGTCGAAGCCCTGCGTTTGGCTATAGTCAAGCGCTTGAAAATCAAAGACAGTGACCTGCTCGACTTCACTGTATTCAAACGCAGTTACGATGCGCGCAAAAAAAATAGCGAAATCACTTTTGTTTACATCATTGACCTGAACGCTAATAACGAAGAAAAAATTCTCAGTCGTTTCGCAGATGACAAAAATATTCGCCCGGCACCAGATACCCATTACTATCCAGTGGCTCAAGCACCCGCTGATTTGAGCGAGCGCCCGCTGGTAATAGGTTTTGGTCCCTGCGGTTTATTCGCTGCGCTCACCCTTGCACAAATGGGATTCAAACCGATTGTGCTGGAGCGCGGTAAAGATGTGCGACGTCGTACCAAAGACACCTGGGCGCTGTGGCGCAATAAAGTCTTAACGCCCGAATCCAATGTGCAATTCGGCGAGGGCGGTGCCGGATTATTTTCTGATGGAAAACTCTATAGCCAAATTAAGGACCCTAAATTTTACGGCCGTAAAGTGATGCATGAATTTGTGCGCGCCGGTGCACCCGAAGAAATTATGTATGTGAGCAAACCACACATAGGTACGTTCCGGTTGACTGGTGTAGTAGCTGCAATGCGGGAAGAAATTAAAGCACTCGGTGGCGAAGTGCGCTTTGAAAGTAAAGTCACTGATTTCCTGATCGAAGATGGCCGCATTGAAGGGGTAACCCTGGCCGATGGTGAAACCCTGCGCAGTCGCTATGTCGTACTCGCCCTTGGTCACAGCTCGCGCGATACCTTCCGTAAAATTCATGAGCGCGGCGTTTATGTGGAGGCAAAACCCTTTGCCGTCGGCTTTCGTATTGAGCATCCACAATCATTAATTGACGATGCGCGCTTGGGTAAATACGCAGGTCATCCGGAACTGGGCGCCGCTGATTACAAAGTGGTTTATCACGCAAAAAATGGCCGCGCCGTGTACAGTTTTTGTATGTGCCCCGGTGGAACTGTCGTTGCTGCTACTTCGGAGCCTAATCGCGTTGTCACCAACGGCATGAGCCAATACTCACGCAACGAACGTAATGCTAATGCTGGCATTGTGGTTGGCATTAACCCGAATGAAGATTTTCCTGGCGGCCCCTTAGCCGGCGTGGAATTACAAGAACGACTGGAATCCCGCGCGTTTGAATTGGGCGGTAGCGATTATTGCGCGCCAGGGCAATTAGTGGGCGACTTTATTCGCGGCAAAGCCTCTAGCGAATTTGGTGAGGTTGAACCCTCTTACAAACCCGGCGTACGCTTGGGCGATTTGGCTCCGTCACTGCCAGACTATGTCATTGAAGCCATTCGCGAAGCCCTGCCGGAGTTCGGCAAACAAATTCGAGGTTTCGATCGCGACGATGCGATCCTCACCGGCATTGAAACCCGCACCTCATCACCCGTGCGCATTACACGCGACCACGAAACACTGCAAAGTTTAAATACTCGCGGGCTTTACCCAGCCGGTGAAGGCGCCGGATATGCTGGCGGTATTTTATCTGCCGGCGTGGATGGCATTAAAGTGGCCGAAGCCGTCGCCAAAGCCATGCTGGCCGATTTGCAAGGTCAATAAGATGCACTTAAAAATCGACGAGATAAAAAAACTCCACCAAAAAAAATACCGCAGCGAGCTGGGTTATTTTTTGGTGGAAGGTGAACACCTGATTCTGGAGTTGGAAAAAGCAGCAGAGCACAACGCAACGCTGCAAAACTGCGAATTATTTGTCACTGAAGGTTATCAGCACTTCGCCAGTCGCTTTACAAAACATCTGGTTAGCGAAAAAACCATGGCGCAGTTGTCTGATACCAAAACGCCGCAAGGTATTATCGCTGTAGCGCCTATTGCTGATTCTCCGAAATCACTACTTACCAGCGAAAAAGTCATTTACCTCTATGAAGTGCAAGACCCAGGAAATTTAGGGACTATTTTGCGCAGCCTCGCCTGGTTCGGCAATTTTCGCTGCCTGTTAAGCCCCGGCTCGGTGGACCCTTACAACCCCAAAGTGGTTCGCTCCAGCATGGGTGCGATTTTTCAAGTACCAATGGAATTGGATGTACCGCTGGAGTCTATCGCGTCGCGCTTTCAATCCATCGCCACCCTAGACATGAACGGAAAATCGCTCAGCGATAACAGCTTCAAACGTTTTGATTGTTACGTGTTTGGCAACGAAGCGCGCGGTATACCACGTGAAGATTTGCAGACCATGAAGGCACAGCCATTTACGATTTCTGGTTGCGGTGCAATTGAATCGCTGAATTTAGCGTCTGCGGTAAATATGTGTGTATATGAGCTGATGCGTTAACACCACAAGGCGCAACGCAAATGTGTTGCGTACCTTATTTCCCCCTGACATCTACTTTTTAAGCGGGATTGCCGCCATCAAACCACGAGATAATAATCCGGGAAATACACTGTGATGATTTTCTCCTTTTATAATTTCAACCTGCAAATCCAGCCCGGCATAATTACGCGAGCGCAAGACTTTTTCAAAAGCCAATACATCATCAGCCATTTGTTTATTATTCAAGCTGCTATCATTTTGATCAGCATAAATCATTGCATGTGCACTTAAGGATTTATTTTTTTCTGCGTATCGCTTCTCCATCTCAAAAATCACTTTGTTGTCATACCACAATGAAGGACTGCCAATAATATAGTGATCAAATATCTCAGGCCTGTTGACCAAAATATAGCAACCTAACAAGCCACTAAATGAATGACCAACGAAAATTTTATTATTAGCATCGACACGATAAGAATTTTTCAATAACGGAATAACCTGATCAGCAAGAAAAGCAGTGTACTCTTTCGCATGACCAGAGGCTTTACGTGCTGCTGATGAATGACCGTTAGACTCCTCAGGGGAATAGGTTGGAGTATAATCCCGCGTACGACTGATCGTGCGATCATCACCCTTTGAATAAGAAACACCTACAACAATAGCCTCTTTTACTACATTCCCACCCATTAGAGCCATAGCACCATTGGTAATCGGAAAGCCCCAACTAGTGTCATTAACGATGATTAGCGGATAAGCAGTTTTAGTGTCCCAATAAGACTTTGGCAGCTGTATATAAAGCTCATAATCCTTATTATTGCTATTTGCATGAATACTTGTTGTTTCATACGCAGGATAACCAAAAGGCGGTATTTCGCTGGCATAAACATTAGTTGCAACACTATTAGCTCCTAAAATGCAGGACAACAAAAACACCTTCTTGAATGACATTTAATTTCCTTGGTTATTGGTGATTAGCAATTATTGATTGGTTATTTCGATTTACTGACTAGAGATCAACAAGCACACCCGCTTTCGCAAAAGCCTGATCAAGATACTGTTCATTTTCCGATGGATGACGCAATTCAGACTCAGGAACACCTTTGCTATTGGCGATAGCAGCAACTCGGCCCTGCTTGTGAAATACAGTATTGGGAAAGTTACGGGCGATAGGATCCTCATAGGCTTTTTGAGGAGTAATAATTTTCCAACCTTTAGCGCGCAAATGCGCAATAAGATCACCGACAAACAATGCTGCCGCATCGTTTTCGTGTAAAAGCATTACATGCCGTGGCGAACGCCCGAGAGTTTTTTTAGCGATTGCGTCATAAAACTCGATGGATTCATACAGCGTATCCACATAAAATTTTCGCGCGTTATCGTAATTGAGTGTTTTTTTATCTTCTGCGGCTTTAGTTAGCAGCGAACTAATGTACCAATCAAAATTATCAATAGTAACGTAACCGTCTTTATACCCCAGATCAGTAAGCGACTGCTGCAAAGCAATGATAGCCGCCAAGTCTTTACCGTAATGCAAGTACGGAAAACGATGGTAAGGTAAAACATTTTTTTGTGACTTCAATAATAAATGCGCTTTATAAACATCGGCAGGGTAATCCAGCAATCCCAGCTCACTGGCTGATTGATGGCTATAGCTGTGATTGGCAAGATGGAAACCAGCAGCGGCGTACTGTTCCAAACGTTGTTGCGTATCTTTATTTATGTAGTCCGCCTTCACGAAAAATAATGTATCTGGAACTTTGGCTTTCACCAATATATCGATCAGCTTTCGGGTTCGCTCGGCGCCGGTCATTAATGCTGAATCGGGTGTTGGCGCATCGTCAAAGGTAAGGGCGATTTCACGAGCATGGCAAAGTGAGCTAGCAAACAGCAGCACGAGGGCTGTTAGGAGAAAATAGTTCATCGCTGATCCAGATTATTATTGGTTATTCCAAAAAGACACGAGTAACTGACACGAGCAGTAATAATAAGTTCCATCACAGCGAAATTCAGGTTTTAGCCTTTAAAACACCGTAGAATGATGTTCTCGCCAAGCGCCCCAGTCTTTCGCATGAGCTGCTTTGTATCACTTTTTATAGGCAAATCATGACAACCCTTCGCGTTCGCTACCAAACCCTTGAGTTTGGCACCACTGATATCCATATTCGTAGCCTGCGTGATAATCAGGAATTTTCTGATGATGAGGGTGCTGCCGCTGCCTTGGGTATTTCGTCGGCATCCTGGCCGATATTTGGCATTGTATGGCCATCGGGTGAAGTGTTGGCGCATTTAATGGCGGAATTTGATTTTGCAGGAAAACGAATTTTAGAAGTGGGCTGTGGCATCGCGCTGGCGAGTTTAATCCTTAATCATCGCCGTGCCGATATTACGGCTACAGATTATCACCCTGGCGTGGCAGATTTTCTTAACAAAAATACCCAGCTAAATAAAGATCGTTTGATTCCATTTGTACGCACAGGTTGGAATGATGCGCTGAGCGACCTGGGCTTGTTTGATGTGATTATTGGCAGCGATTTGCTCTATGAAGCAGAGCATGTTGAATTGCTGGCAGGATTCATCAATCAACATGCAGCAGCCCAATGCGAAGTTATTCTGATTGATCCAGGTCGCGGCCATCACGCCAAATTCAGTAAAAAAATGCTCTCACTGGGTTACTCACACAGCCAAAACAAGGTGCAGGTACACACTCAAGAAGGGCGCCAAAACTTTAGCGGTCAAATTCTTCGCTACCAGCGCATTTGAATCAATTTCCCTAGTCAGGTTTTTGCAGCGGACAGTGATAACTTTGTTTTATCTCACCACCATCCACCGAATGCAAATGCACATCAAACCCCCACAAACGGTGCAAATGTTTTAGCACTTCATGGGTTGAGCCAGCCAATGGACGGCGATTATGCATGTAGTGATGTAGGGTCAACGACCTGTCGCCGCGCACATCAACACTGTAAACCTGGATATTGGGTTCGCGATTACCTAAATTGTATTGTCCCGCCAAATTTTCGCGCAGCTTCTTAAAGCCTTTTTCGTTGTGGATTGCATCCACCCGGATTTTTTCTTGTTCGTCATCATCGACAATACTGAACAGTTTCAAATCACGCATTACTTTGGGCGACAGAAATTGCAAAATAAAACTTTCATCTTTGAAATTTTTCATCGCAAACTGCAATGTCTCTTTCCAATTGGAGCCGGCAATTTCCGGGAACCAGTGCCTGTCTTCGTCCGTAGGATTTTCGCAGATGCGGCGGATATCGCTCATCATCGCAAAACCCAGTGCGTAAGGATTGATCCCACTGAAAAAAGGATGATCATAAGCAGGCTGGGCCACTACACTGGTATGGGATTGTAAAAACTCCAGAATAAACCCATCAGTTACATAACCGCGCGTATAAAGTTCATTCAATAAAGTGTAATGCCAAAAGGTTGCCCAGCCTTCATTCATGACCTGGGTTTGCCGTTGGGGGTAAAAATACTGGGCAATTTTACGCACTATGCGGATAATTTCCCGCTGCCATGGCTCAAGTAGCGGTGAATTTTTTTCCAGAAAATATAAAATATTCTCTTGGGGTTCAGGGGGGTACCGTGGTACGTTTTTTTCAGGATCTTGCACGGCCGACTTGGGAATGGTGCGCCACAAATCATTGACATGTTTTTGTAAATACTCCTCACGCTCACTTTGGCGGCGCTCCTCTTCATGGGCCGAAATGGGCGAGGGACGTTTATAGCGATCGACCCCATAATTCATAAGCGCATGACACGAGTCCAGAATATTTTCCACTTCACTAACACCATAACGCTCTTCACACTTACTGATATAATTTTTAGCAAACACTAGATAATCAATAATCGAACTGGCATCAGTCCAGGTACGAAATAAATAGTTCCCCTTAAAAAAAGAATTGTGCCCATAACAGGCATGAGCAATGACCAGCGTCTGCATGGTCATGGTATTTTCTTCCATTAAATAGGCAATGCAGGGGTTGGAGTTAATCACAATCTCATAAGCCAGCCCCATTTGACCACGTTTATAGGAGTGCTCCGTACTTAACAGTTGTTTTCCGTAGGACCAATGGTGGTAGCCAATTGGCATACCTACCGATGAATAGGCATCCATCATTTGCTCAGAGCTAATCACTTCAATTTGATTGGGGTAAGTATCCAAACCAAATTCGGCAGCCAGCTCACTCAGCACTGCATCGACATCCCGAATTAAATCAAAACTCCATTCTGATGTGGTAAACAGTGGTTTACTCATGCGACCTTCTTATGAAAAAGTTCACGAAACACCGGGTAGATATCACTAGCATCGCGAATATGCTGCAGCGCAAAACGCTCAGGATATTCTGCATGAATGGTATCGTAGGTTTCCCAGAGCGCTTGATGTTGGTTTTGAGTAATTTCTATGTAGGAAAAATATTGGCAATTGGGTAATAACTCATCAATCAAAATATCGCGGCAAAGATCTGAATCCTCTCCCCAGTTATCGCCATCTGACGCTTGTGCGCCATAAATATTCCAAATTTCGGGAGAGTAACGATCCTGAATAATTTCCTGCATTAAACGCAGTGCGCTGGATACGACTGTGCCTCCTGTTTCACGCGAATGGAAAAAATCGTCTTCATTAACTTCTTTGGCAATGGTGTGATGGCGGATAAAAACTATTTCTGTTTTTTCGTAATTTCGCTGCAAAAATAAATACAACAAAATAAAAAAACGTTTTGCAATATCTTTGGTGCCTTGATCCATGGAGCCAGATACATCCATCAAACAAAACATCACAGCTTTGGAACGTGGAATAGGCTGTTTGATATGCAAGTTGTATTTGAGGTCAAAGGTATCCAACCAGGGAATACGACCAATCGCTTTTTCTAGCTTGGCAACAGCTTCCAATAATTCACTCATGCGGGCTTTTTTTGCAGGGGAATCGGGTTGTTTATCCAGAGCGACCAACTCAGCATGCAATTCATCTAACTGGCGCCGCTTGCCCGCGGTTAAGGCGATACGGCGCATGTTCGCCGAGCGTAAAGAGCGCACAATATTAATACGCCCCGGCTGGCCTTCATTGGCGATACCAGCGCGCACGGTTTTAAATTCTTCAAGACCAGACAACTGGCGCTTAACCAGATTAGGTAATTCCAGTCCTTCAAACATAAAGTCCAGAAACTCCTCTTGCGATAAGGTAAACGAAAAGTCGTCCTCCCCCTCACCGGAATCGCTGGCTTGGCCGCCGCTGCCCAGCCCTTCACCACCCTGCGGGCGCGCAATTTTATCGCCTTCGGAATACTGCTTATTACCTGGCAATACGCGCTCGTTATACCCACCTTGACCGTGATAAATAGTGGGCTCATTGATATCCCGTGTGGGAATACTGACCTTGCCCCCCTTATCTATGTCGGTAATGGAGCGTTGATTAACCGCATCAGACACGGCTTTTTGAATTTGTTGGCGATAGCGCTGTAAAAATCGCTGACGATTTACCGCGCTTTTATTTTTGGCATTGAGGCGTCGATCAATAATGTAACTCATATTTCAACCTTAAGGTTTACTCACCCACTCCGGCGGCTATTGATGCGAAAACACACATCAATAACCGCCCGATAATCAGTTACTGGGATTTTCTTACTCTCAAATACCACTCAGATAGCAAGCGCACTTGTTTTTCGGTATAGCCGCGCTCCACCATGCGCTGTACAAAGTCCTGATGTTTTTTCTTGTCCTGCACCGAGGCTTTGGCATTGAAAGAAATAACCGGCAGTAGATCCTCGGTATTGGAGAACATTTTTTTCTCAATCACTATGCGCAATTTTTCATAGCTACGCCAATCCGGGTTTTTACCGGCGTTATTGGCTTTGGCACGCAACACAAAATTGACAATTTCGTTGCGGAAATCCTTGGGGTTACTAATGCCCGCTGGTTTTTCAATTTTCTCCAGCTCGTCGTTTAATGAAGCGCGATTAAGAATTTCACCGGTTTCATGATCGCGATACTCTTGATCCTGAATCCAGAAATCCGCATAGGTAACATAGCGATCAAAAATATTTTGCCCATACTCCGCGTAGGACTCCAGATAGGCGGTTTGAATCTCTTTACCGATAAAGTCCACGTACTTGGGCGAAATGTATTCTTTTAAGGCATTGAGATATTTGTCTTGCACCTCTTTGGGGAATTGTTCCTGTTCAATTTGCTGCTCCAACACATACATTAAATGTACTGGGTTAGCGGCAATTTCTGTTGGATCAAAATTAAACACTTTGGATAAAATCTTAAACGCAAAGCGGGTAGACAAACCTGTCATACCTTCGTCCACACCAGCAGCGTCCTTGTACTCCTGCAAAGATTTTGCGCGAGGATCTGTATCCTTTAAATTTTCCCCGTCATAAATTCGCATTTTGGAGAAAATATTGGAGTTCTCCGGTTCTTTAATACGAGACAACACCGTAAATTGCGCAAGCATACGCAAGGTGTCGGGAGCACAGGGCGCTTTGGAGAGCGAACTGTTTTGCAACAATTTCTCGTAAATTTTCATCTCCTCCGTCACACGCAAACAATAAGGCACTTTGACGATATAAACCCGATCGATAAAGGCCTCATTGTTTTTGTTGTTGCGGAAGTTTTGCCACTCGGATTCGTTGGAGTGCGCCAGAATAATGCCATCAAATGGAATAGCGCCCAGCCCTTCGGTACTATTGAAGTTACCCTCTTGCGTTGCGGTTAAAAGTGGATGCAAGACCTTGATGGGTGCCTTGAACATTTCCACAAATTCCATCAAACCCTGATTGGCGCGACACAAGCCGCCGCTGAAGCTGTAGGCATCCGGATCGTTCTGCGGAAATTCTTCGAGCTGACGAATATCCACCTTACCTACGAGCGATGAAATATCCTGATTGTTTTCATCGCCTGGTTCGGTTTTAGTAATCGCAATTTGTTCAAGAATAGAGGGGTAAACCTTCACTACTTTGAATTGGGTAATATCGCCATTAAACTCCCGCAGCCGTTTGGCGGCCCAAGGCGACATAATAGTTTTTAAATAGCGCCGCTGGATACCGTAATCCTCTTGCAGGATTTTTCCATCCTCATCGGCGTTAAACAAACCTAAGGGCGATTCAAAAACCGGCGAACCCTTGATGCAATAGATGGGCATTTTTTCCATTAAGGATTTAAGCATTTCTGCCAGCGAGGATTTACCGCCGCCCACTGGACCAAGCAAATACAAAATTTGCTTTTTCTCCTCCAAACCTTGTGCAGCGTGCTTGAAAAACGAGACTATCTGCTGAATAGCCTCTTCCATACCGTAGAATTCATTAAAGACCTTATAACGCTTCATTATCTTGTTAGAAAAAATTCGACTGAGGCGCGGGTCTTGTGAGGTGTCAACCATCTCGGGTTCACCGATGGCCATTAACATACGCTCCGCAGCGGACGCGTAGACACTGGGGTCTTTTTTGCAGAGCTCCAAATATTCCTGAATTGATAATTCTTCCTGCTGTGTCGTTTCGAAACGCTCGCGGTAATGACTAAAAATACTCATGATCTACCTCGGGTTAGCAACTTAAGCGGCAAAAGACAGACAATCAAACTATTAACAAAATTCCACCCTAAAACGCATTTAAATATTAGGTTCATTCATACTACTAAGCATAGCCCTAAAATTTACAAGCACTCAATGCAATAACAATTTATTGACTCGTATCTCACTGGAAATTTACACTCAAAAAACGCGCCAACTACGGATAAAAATGCGCGATTATTTTTATCCGAGCGTGACTTGAACACACTTATTGATATAGCCACCGCTTATCTATAAACCTATTCATATATACGTAAGTTTTTCAAAATAGGATTGCATGACTTCACTTAGCTGGTTAGATACTAACAACCTCTGTTTTCCCGACCCGTCGCAAGCATTAGAAGATCCGGATGGCCTGGTCGCTGCTGGGGGCGATCTATCACCCGAACGGATTTTGGCGGCTTATCGCAAAGGAATATTTCCCTGGTTTAATCCCGGCGATCCTATTCTTTGGTGGAGCCCCAACCCGCGCACGGTCATCTTTCCCGAACAATTGCACCTATCCAAAAGCTTGAGCAAAACCCTGCGCAAGGGAATATACCGGGTGACTTTTGATCATTGTTTTGAAGCGGTAATGCGCGCCTGCGCTGCGCCGCGCAGTTATGCCGACGGCACTTGGATCAGCGAAGAGATTATTGCGGGCTATTGCGCGTTACATAAACGCGGTTTTGCTCACTCGGTGGAAGTTTGGCAGAACAATGAATTAGTAGGCGGGTTGTATGGCATTGCTTTAGGACGGGTATTTTTTGGGGAATCCATGTTCAGCCGTGCCGATAATGCATCAAAAGTAGGCTTTGCTCATTTGGTGCGGCAGTTACGCCATTGGGATTTTCAATTAATCGACTGCCAAGTGGCTAACGATCATTTATTTAGTTTGGGGGCAATTGAAATCCCGCGTGAAGAATTTCAGCAAATACTGATAAACTTTACTCAAGAACCTGCAGTGTATTCTTTGCCTTGGTCAAGCCTTACGATTGAACCTTGGGCATAACACGGATCTGCGCGAGGCAATCATGTCCGATCTCTCTACCCTCAAGTTATTTGCCACTCAACCTCACCCTTGTAGCTATTTGAATGGGCAAGAGGCAACGACGGTTTTTGTAGATCCGGCAGCCGAAATAGACCCTTCGCTTTATACCCAATTGTCACAACTTGGCTTTCGTCGTAGCGGCGCACATTTGTATCGCCCGCAATGCCTGCGTTGCCAGGCTTGTGTGTCCTGCCGTATTCCCGTCAGGTTATTTAAACCTAATCGTTCACAGCGCCGCTGTTTACAGCAGAACAGCGATATTTCACTAAATATCACTAACAACATAAATACCGAAGAACACTACAGCCTCTATGCGCGCTACATCGAAAACCGCCACCAAAGCGGTGATATGTATCCTCCCTCGGAAGAGCAATACAAGGCATTTTTAACCAGTGAATGGGGAATCACCCAGTTTATTGAGCTGCGTTTGGGTGAAAAACTTATTGGGGTTTGTGTTTGCGACCAACTGGGGGACGGATTGTCAGCGGTTTACACCTTCTACGAGGCTGGGCTTGATCAGCGCAGCTTGGGCAAGTTCGCCATACTGGCGCAGATTGAAAAAGCACGCAGCATGAATCTGGATTATGTCTATTTGGGTTATTGGATAAAGGAATGCGACAAGATGAAATACAAGATCCAATACCGCCCGCTGGAACTATTGGTCAACCGCCGCTGGATGCGACTTAACTAGGCCATTACCGCAGCCGCACAGATCACCGCACGATCTGTGCTCATATTTGCAGCGAAGTTACTGCATAATTCACTCAAAAACTGCCTTTTATGGGCTTTCCCCTTGGCGCCGCTGGTTAATTAAGGCACAATTCACGCCTATTTTTTTACCCCCTCCTGTCGCACCCTGCAACAGGCAAGAACTATTGAAAACCTGAGGAAACTGCCGCATGGCAAAAGACGATTGCATTGAATTTGAAGGCGAAGTGGTTGATACACTGCCCAACACTACCTTCCGCGTAAAATTGGAAAATGGACATGTGGTTATCGCACACATCTCCGGCAAGATGCGCAAAAACTATATCCGTATTCTTACTGGCGACAAGGTCAAGGTTGAGATGACTCCCTATGACCTGACTAAAGGTCGTATTACTTACCGCGCTCGTTAATCCCCCAAGCCCTGCTGAAATGGCAGGACTGATAGAAAAATACCGCGAGTAAGCAACAAAAAAGCCGCAATTAGCGGCTTTTTTGTTTTTTCCCTTTTTCGAATCAGAGCAGATCAAGCTGGTTGTGCGTGCTTGGCATTGACCTCAATAGTGAGCTTGTCTTCCACCGCATCCACATCTACCGTAACCGTTCCACCACCGTGAGACAGAGAACCAAACAGTATCTCCTCCGCCATTGGTTTTTTCAGCTTGTCTTGAATCAACCGTGCCATAGGGCGAGCCCCCATTTTTACGTCGTAACCGTGAATTGCCAGCCACTCACGTGCCGCATCGCTAATGTCGAGCGTTACGTGCTTATCGTCCAACTGGGTTTGCAATTCCATCAAGAACTTATCAACTACAGTTTTGATGGTATTCAAGGTTAGCGATGCAAACTGCACAATCGCATCCAGGCGGTTGCGGAACTCCGGCGTAAACATCTTTTTAATCGCTTCCATACCATCGGTGGTGTGGTCTTGATGGGTAAAGCCGATAGACGCCCGGCTCATCACTTCAGCACCCGCGTTGGTGGTCATAATCAAAATGACATTGCGGAAATCCGCTTTGCGCCCATTGTTATCGGTCAGACTACCGTGATCCATAACCTGCAACAGTAAGTTAAAGACTTCTGGATGCGCCTTTTCAATTTCATCTAACAACAACACGCAATGGGGTTGTTTGGTGATGGCATCCGTCAACAAACCACCCTGATCAAAACCGACATAACCCGGTGGTGCACCAATCAAACGCGATACTGTATGGCGCTCCATATATTCGGACATATCGAAGCGAATTAACTCCATACCCATACATTGCGCCAACTGGCGGCAGACTTCGGTTTTACCTACCCCGGTGGGGCCTGCAAAAAGGAAGGAACCAATAGGCTTCTCCGCTGAACCCAAACCGGCGCGCGACAGTTTAATCGCGGTGGACAAAGTATCGATGGCCTCATCCTGACCAAATACGGTCATCTTCAAATTCTGATCCAGCTTACGCAGCTGTTCTTTGTCAGAAGACGACACACTTTTTGGAGGAATGCGCGCGATTTTGGCAACGACGTTTTCCACATCTGTTACGCCAATTGTTTTTTTGCGCTTGCTGGGCGTTTGCAATTGTTGATACGCACCAGCTTCATCAATTACATCGATTGCCTTATCGGGCAGGAAGCGATCGTTAATATAACGCTCTGCAAGTTCAGCTGCCGCACGCAAGGCAGCATCGGTGTAACGCAAATTGTGATGCTTCTCGAAACGGCTCTTTAACCCTTTCAATATTTGGTATGTTTCGTCGACAGTCGGCTCATTAACATCCACTTTTTGGAAACGACGGGAAAGCGCGCGATCCTTATCAAAAATACCGCGGTATTCCTGATAAGTGGTTGAGCCCATGCAGCGGATTTCACCAGATGACAGCAGTGGCTTAAGCAAATTGGAAGCATCCATTACCCCGCCCGATGCAGCGCCTGCACCGATAATGGTGTGAATCTCATCGATAAACAAAATAGAGTTCTTTTGCTTTTTCAGTTCGTTCAGCAAACTTTTGAAGCGCTTTTCAAAATCACCGCGATATTTGGTACCGGCCAATAAAGCACCCAGGTCCAGCGAATAGACAACACTATCCGCCAAGGTCTCGGGCACATCACCATCCACAATGCGCTTTGCCAAACCTTCTGCAATAGCGGTTTTACCCACACCGGATTCACCCACCAACAGGGGGTTATTTTTGCGGCGACGAGCGAGAATTTGACAGACACGCTCCACTTCAAATTCACGACCAACCAACGGGTCGATGCGCCCCTGCATTGCGGCTTCGTTTAAATTACTGGCGAAATTTTCCAGTGGGCTTTGTGAACTTGATTCGCCACTAACGGATTCTTCATCCTGATTTTCTTGCGGAGCTTGATGATCGTGGCTGTGATCGCTACTGCCACTTACTTTGTGAATACCATGGGTGATGTAATTCACCACATCGATACGCGCAATACTTTGTTGTTTGAGGTAGTAAACAGCCTGGCTTTCCTGCTCACTGAAAATCGCAACCAACACATTCGCGCCAGTAACTTCTTGTTTGCCAGAGGACTGCACGTGAAACACGGCGCGTTGTAATACACGTTGAAAACCGAGCGTAGGTTGGGTTTCCCGCTCAGAGTCGTGTTCGGGGATTAAAGGGGTGGTGGAATCGACAAATTCGATCAGCTCTTTACGTAAACTGATTAAATCTGCCCCACACGCACGCAACACATTCGCAGCCGAATCATTATCGATGAGCGCCAGAAGTAAATGCTCAACAGTCATAAATTCGTGACGCTTGGAGCGCGCACCTTTGAAAGCAAGATTTAAGGTTACTTCCAGATCTTTACTTAACATTGCGCATACCCTCTTCTAGCCAACAAATTTAAAATCTCTTCGCACTGCAGTGACCTTATCTAAACCGTCAACAGCTGAATAACATCTGAACAATCCCATAAGCAATCGATATTACAGCCCTAAAAAGATTGTCAAACTGCTTTAGTCACTATCTTCTACCGCTTCTATTTCACACAGCAGCGGGTGCTGATTCTCTCTTGCATATTGATTCACTTGCGCGGCTTTAGTTTCAGCTATATCCCGAGTATAGATGCCACAAACCGCTTTGCCGTGAACATGTACCGTTAACATCACATGTGTTGCTTTCTCGCGCGACATGGAAAAAAACACTTCCAATATTTCCACCACAAAATCCATTGGGGTGTAATCGTCATTTAGCAACATCACCTTGTACATGGGTGGACGTTTTAGCTTCGGCTTTTCCGTTAGAACAGCAAGGCCGCCATCCGACTCATCAACAGAATGATCATCGTCTTTAGCTAAGGTTAGTTGAAGGTTTTGGAGATTGCCCATAGAGATTCAATACAAAATAAAAATGATTGGTCGACAAGCCGCATTGTACCCCATTGGCATAACAAGCCCTAATGGGCGTTGATACGGATGAATGCTTGACTTTGGGTCAAATGTTGGATAAAAAAAGACCGCCGACGTACACAAATACGTCATATTGTGCGGATTGCGCCTAAATCGTTTTAGTAGGCCGCACAATGAGCATGCTTCACCTGGAGTAGAGCACCAAGTCCATACCCCCGAGTTGTTCTAACACTTGGGAAAATAATAACGATAGCGATACCAATTTTTCCAGGTATCGCGCGGACAGAAGGATTCAATCATGCCTACAGGCACAGTTAAGTGGTTCAATAACGCAAAAGGTTATGGCTTTATCCTGGCGGACGAAGGTGGCGAAGATCTATTTGCACACTATTCGGCCATCGCGATGGAAGGTTATAAAACCTTGAAAGCCGGACAGGCCGTTAGCTTTGAGATTACCAAGGGCGACAAAGGCTTGCATGCCGTCGAGATCAAAGTACCTGAAGCCACCGCACAGCCAATTAGCCATCACGCCAAGGCTATCCCTGCCTAGCTAATAAAAAAGGCATCAAGAAAAAAGCCCCCCGTATCACTACGGAGGGCTTTTCGCGTTGTTCACACTTAATGCAACGCTTTAGAGCTATTACACCAAGCTGGCCAATACCGCATTAAAGGTTGCACTTGGGCGCAAAGCCGCAGAGGCTTTGGCCACATCGGGACGGTAGTAACCACCCAAATCAACCGGCTTGCCAGAAGCAGCTTTGAGTTCATCCACAATCTTGGCTTCGTTTTCAGTCAAGGTTTTGGCTACCGGTGCAAATTGCGCTTGCAATGCAGCATCTTCAGTTTGGGCAGCCAAGGCTTGCGCCCAGTAGAGCGCCAGGTAGAAGTGACTGCCACGGTTATCCAATTCACCCGCCGCACGACCGGGAGACTTGTTTTCATCGAGGAACTTGCCGTTAGCTTGATCCAAGGTCTTGGCGAATACTTTGGCTTTAGCGTTGTGAGTCACATTGCCAAAGTGATCCAGCGATTCAGCCAGAGCCAGGAACTCACCCAGTGAATCCCAGCGCAGATGGCCTTCCTCTACAAACTGTTGCACGTGTTTCGGTGCAGAACCACCAGCGCCAGTTTCAAACAGACCGCCGCCGTTCATCAAAGGAACAATCGACAACATTTTTGCAGAGGTGCCCAGTTCCATAATCGGGAACAGATCGGTGAGGTAATCGCGCAATACGTTACCGGTCACAGAGATAGTGTCTTTACCGGCACGGATACGGTCGAGCGAGTATTGAATCGCCTCTTCCGGGGTTTTGATGTAAATCTCGAGGCCGCTGGTATCGTGGTCTTTCAGGTAGGTAGTTACCTTGGCGATCAGTTGGGCGTCGTGCGCGCGTTTTGGATCCAACCAGAACACCGCTGGAGTGCCTGATGCGCGGGCGCGATTAACGGCCAGTTTTACCCAATCCTGGATGGGTGCATCTTTCACTTGGCACATACGGAAGATATCGCCCTGCTCAACCGCTTGTTCAATCAACACTTTGCCCGCTGCATCTACTACACGTACAACACCGTCAGCAGCGATTTGGAAAGTTTTGTCATGTGAACCGTACTCCTCAGCGGCTTGCGCCATCAGGCCTACGTTAGGCACGCTGCCCATAGTGGTTGGGTTAAACGCACCGTGTTTTTTACAATCGTCGATAACCACTTGGTAGATACCGGCGTAGCAGCGATCAGGAATACAGGCTTTGGTATCTTGCAGTTTGCCTTCGGTATTCCACATTTTGCCGGAATCGCGAATCATCGCTGGCATGGAGGCATCTACAATCACGTCGCTCGGTACGTGCAGGTTGGTGATGCCCTTGTCGGAATTCACCATCGCCAATGCGGGGCGAGTGGCGTACAGCGCTTTGATGTCGCCTTCAATTTCCGCTTGTTTATCCGCTGGCAGGGATTTGATTTTAGCGTAGAGATCGCCCAAACCGTTGTTCAGGTCTACGCCCAACTCGCTCAATACCGCCGCGTGTTTTTCCAACACTGGCGCGTAGAACACCGAGACAAAGTGACCGAAGATAATCGGGTCAGACACTTTCATCATGGTGGCTTTCAGGTGTACAGAGAGCAATACACCTTGGTTTTTAGCGTCTTCAATTTGCGCGGCGATATAGCTGCGCAGTGCTTTTTTGCTCAGTACCGAGGCATCAATAATTTCGCCAGCGAGGACTTTTACTGTCTCTTTCAATACTTTAGTGCTGCCATCGTTGGCAACCAATTCGATTTTTACACTGCCCGCCTCAGCGATCAGCGCTGACTTTTCGCTGCCGTAGAAATCACCCGCCGTCATGTGTGCCACGTGAGATTTGGAGTCAGCCGCCCAAGCACCCATTTTGTGCGGGTTTTTACGCGCGTAGTTTTTGACTGACAGTGGTGCACGACGATCCGAGTTACCTTCACGCAATACCGGGTTTACCGCAGAACCTTTAATTTTGTCGTAACGCGCTTTTGCGTCTTTTTCATCGTCATTCGATGGCACTTCAGGGTAATCAGGCAGGTTGTAACCCTGTGCTTGTAATTCTTTAATCGCGGCCTTCAGCTGCGGGATAGACGCACTGATATTCGGCAGCTTGATAATGTTGGCTTCCGGCGTAGTCGCCAGTGTGCCGAGCTCAGCCAGGTGATCGCCAATACGCTGGGCTTCAGTCAAACGCTCGGGGAATGCAGCAATGATGCGGCCAGAGAGCGAAATGTCGCGAGTCTCGATGGCAATGCCGGCAGTTTTGGTGAAGGATTGGACTATGGGGAGTAAAGAGTAAGTTGCTAAGGCTGGGGCTTCGTCAGTTTGGGTATAGATAATTTTTGAATCAGTCATTTACAGATGGCTCCATCAATTCATGCGGCTCGGCCTTGTGAGCTCTACCATTAACAGTATGAAAATTTAGAAAAAGAGCCCCGCCACAGGGAACTCCCCCTTGCCAGAGCGCGGCGATTCTACACCTCCGCCGCTTTTTATGCATGGATTAGTTGCTATGGCAGTGGGCGCGATCTCGGATAGAATCGCGTTTTTGGTTGATGCCCCGCTCGTTCCCTGTCAATTGTGTAGTGATTTATGGCCACCCTGATTCTGTTCAATAAGCCCTTTGGCGTGCTCTCGCAATTCACCGATGGTGAAGGCCGTGCCACACTCAAAGACTATATCAACGTACCTCAGGTCTATCCCGCCGGGCGGCTCGACCATGATTCCGAGGGCTTGCTACTGCTCACCGACGATGGCGATTTGCAGCACTACATTAGCCACCCCGCCCACAAACAGCCCAAAACCTACTGGGTGCAAGTCGAGGGAGCGCCCAACAGCTATGCCCTGACTAAACTGCGCCAGGGTGTTGAACTGAACGATGGCATGACCCAACCCGCCGAAGTGCGCTTGATTGCCACCCCCAAACTCTGGGAGCGGGTTCCGCCGATCCGCACACGGGTAAATATTCCCACCCAATGGTTGGAAATTGTGATCACTGAAGGGCGCAATCGCCAAGTGCGACGTATGACAGCCGCGGTCGGTCACCCTACCCTGCGTTTGGTGCGGGTAAAAATTGGCAACTGGACACTGGAGGGAATCGAACAAGGTAAATACAAGACTGAAAACGTCAATATTCCCGCATCGGCGATTAAATCCGTTGGGCGAGCAGTGCCACGCAACAAATCGCAACGCCCTGCGCACAATAAACCAGCGGGCAACCCACAACGGCCAGAGGCTAATCACAAGAGTGATAAACCCGCTCGCTCGAGCACCAAAACTGGCGCGGGCAAGAATCCCAGCAGTAAACTGGCCGGACAAAAACCCGCCGCCCCCAAACCGGCGGTTAAAACTCTAGTGATCCAAAAACCCAAGCGCAAATTGGATACAGACCAATAACGAAAACACCAACAAAAAAGGCGCCAGAGGGGCGCCTTTTTTGTTACTAATCTAACTACCGCTTTGTGCCGCGAACCGCAGCTACTGCTGTTTTGCCTCATCCCAGAGCAGATTCATTTCATCAATCGTCGCGTCGGTTAAGGGTTTGGGCGAATGCGTTTCGATATAGTGAAAACGCTGCTCAAACTTGTGATTGGCGCGACGCAATGCCTGTTCTGGGTCGATTTTTTGGTAGCGGGCAATGTTTACTACCGCAAACAATAAATCACCCAGCTCTTCTTCCAGCGCCTGTTGATCACCCGAGTCCAACTCGGCTTCCACTTCCAGCAATTCTTCACGCACTTTGGCGATAGGGCCGTAGACATCATGCCAATCAAAGCCCACGCTGGCGGCGCGCTTTTGCAGTTTGGCCGCACGGCTCAGCGAGGGCAGATTTAACGGCACATCGGCCAGTAAACCCTGCGCACCTTTGGCAGCACGCTCCTGCTGTTTGATTGCCTCCCAGCGCGCTTTGACATCGACCGGCAAGGTATGGCGATTGTCTACGCGGCTGTGCAAGGTTCCGTCGGGAAAGACGTGTGGGTGGCGACGAATCAGTTTGGCGACCAAATCCGATACTACGCTCGCAAACTCAAAACGCTGCTCCTCTTGGCCCAATTGGCTGTAGAAAATTACCTGAAACAGTAAATCGCCCAACTCTTCTTTTAAGTGGACAAAATCCTGCTTTTCAATCGCATCAACCACTTCATAGGCCTCTTCCAACGTGGAGGGAGCGATGCTGGCGTAGTCCTGTTTGATATCCCAGGGGCAGCCGGCTTCAGGGTCGCGCAGGCGCGCCATTAAATAGAGCAAATCGTCGATGCTGTACTGACTCACAAGTTATTCCTGATGTTTGGCAGCGCGCCTAGTGTTTACGGCGCGCGGAGGCGATGTTGGGCAGCTGGTTGAGTTTGGTGAGTATGCGACTCAACTCATCAAAGCCGCGAATCTCCACGGTCACCTGCATATCCACGGTATTTTTGCGTTTATCCGACAAGGTTTGCATGGCCACAATATTGATGCGCTCGGTATCCAGCAACACGGTGATGTCTTTGAGCAGACCATAGCGGTCGTAAGCTTCAATCACTATATCCACCGAGTAGAGGCTCTGCGGTGTTTCGCCCCACTCCACTTTGATAATGCGCTGGGGTTCATCGGCCTGCAGCTGCAGAATGTTGTTGCAATCCTGACGGTGAATGGACACGCCTTTGCCCAGGGTGATGTAGCCGGTAATGGCATCACCCGGCACCGGATTACAACAGTTTGCGATTTGGGTAAGCAAGTTGCCCACACCTTCGATGTAAAAATCCGAATCCTTTTTCTGGCGCGTCGCTTTACTGCTTTTAAACGGAATCAGCGGCTGCTGCGGATTGGCGTCATCCAGTTGTTTTTGCGCGGCATTTAATACCTGGCCGACACCGATATCGCTGGCGCCAACGGCGGCGTAGAGGTCATCAAGGCTATTGAAGTGCAGCTTTTGCGCCAGCGCTTCGAAGTCCAAATCCAGCAGCGCCAGACGTTTGAATTCGCGATCCAGCAGCGCCTGACCTTCGGCGATGTTTTTATCGCGCGCTTGCTGTTTAAACCAATGCTGGATTTTGGCGCGGGCGCGACCGGTATTCACATAACCCAAGGCCATGTTGAGCCAGTCGCGACTGGGCGATTCCAATTTACCGGTAAGAATTTCCACCTGATCGGCATTGGTGAGCTGGTAATTAAGCGGCACTATGCGGTTGTTGACCTTAGCACCACGGCAGCGATGGCCGACATCGGTGTGGATCTTGTAGGCAAAATCAAGCGGCGTGGCGGTGCGTGGTAAATCCACCACATGACCTTCCGGCGTAAAGACGTAGATACGATCCTGATTCACCGCGCGCAGGTCGTCCTGCAGGTGGGATGGATCGCCACCCAGCTCCTCGTGCCACTCCAGAACTTGGCGCAGCCAGGCGATTTTCTGCTCGTAGCCATCCTGGGTCGCTTTGGTGTCGGTGCCCTTATAGCGCCAGTGAGCACACACCCCGAGCTCAGATTCCTCGTGCATTTCCTGGGTGCGGATCTGGATTTCCAACACCTTGTTTTCCGGCCCCCACACGGCGGTATGCAGCGAGCGGTAGCCGTTCTCTTTGGG
Source organism: Cellvibrio sp. QJXJ (assembly GCF_024452345.1). Classification (NCBI taxonomy): domain Bacteria; kingdom Pseudomonadati; phylum Pseudomonadota; class Gammaproteobacteria; order Cellvibrionales; family Cellvibrionaceae; genus Cellvibrio; species Cellvibrio sp. QJXJ. The sequence goes on along the minus strand of NZ_CP101662.1, from coordinate 4,796,986 downwards.
CGAAGCGATGTAGTCGTCAAACTCGTGGGGAATATTGCGCCAGAGGCTATGAACTATACCCAGCACGGCGTAACAATCGCGCACTGTCGGCACCAAAATACGCACCGCGCGAATATCGTACACCTGTGAAAAGGGAATGCCCTTGCGCTGCATTTTGCGCCAGATGCTGTAAATGTGTTTGGCCCGCCCGCCCACCGAACCTTCAATACCGGCTTTTTTCAACTCGCTGCGCAGCCGCTCCAACAGCTTGTCGATATATTCCTGGCGCGCTAACCGGCGCTCGTCCAACAACTTGGCGATGCGTTTGTAATCTTCGGGTTGCAGGTAGCGGAAGGACAAATCCTCCAGCTCCCATTTGATATGACCAATACCCAAGCGATGGGCGAGCGGCGCATAAATATCCGCCACTTCACGGGCTACTTGTCGACGGCGGTCAGCTTCGGCGTTTTTCACCGAGCGGATGGCACAAGTGCGCTCGGCCAATTTGATCAGCGCAACACGCACATCATCCACCATGGACACCAGCATTTTGCGAATTTTCTCCGCCTGCTCGACTGCTTGTGAACCTAATACCCGGTCTTCGTGCTCATTGCGCTGATAGCTGATGGCCGCCATACGCAGCACACCTTTTACCAACTTGGCCACGGTTTCACCAAAGCGGTTTTGCAATTCCACCAACGTAATTTTGTGCTCGCGCACGGCGCGGTAGAGAATCGCCGCTACCAGCGCATCTTGATCCAACTGTAAATCCGCGAGGATTTCCGCCATCTCCAAACCGATGCGAAAGCAGGAAAAATCCTCACCCCAGTTGTGATCGTCTTCGGCGTGAATATCCACCAGCGACAAACTGAGCTCCGCCGCACGACGCAGTTCGGCGCGACTGGTATCGGATTGCAGGGAGGACTTGTTCAAGCGGTCGATCCAGGCATCTATATCCACCTGACCATCGGCGGCTATAGGGTGATCTGCTCTGACTTTAACCATGAGGTTCGCCTTACTTATTCTTGCGTGCCACCGGCCGCGCAGGCCGGTAAACACATAAATTCAATCGAGGTTTGCATGCCCTTCGCTAACAAAAGGCGAATGGGTAGTTTTATTTCTTCAGCAAGAACAGCGCCATAGACTCAACATGGCTGGTATGCGGGAACATATCCAGCACACCCACCGCATCCAGCGCATAACCCACCTCGGCAAGCAGCGCTGAATCCCGCGCCAAAGTCGCCGGGTTGCAACTGACGTAGACAATTCGCTTGGGTGAAAGTTGCTTACCTATTACCCAGCGCTGAATGCTGGTAATAATGTCTTTTGCACCATCGCGGGGCGGGTCTAACAAGAGCGCATTAATGTTGCCCCCCAAGCGCTGCAATTGAGTATGGGTCATATCCGTCAGGTTCGCGGCGATAAATTTTGCGTTGCCGATATGCAAGGCCTCCGCATTTTCGCGCCCGCGCAACACCATGGATTCGACCGCCTCAATGCCCACTACCTCCGCGCACTGGCGCGCCATGGGCAGGGTGAAATTACCTATGCCGCAGAATAAATCGAGTGCGCGGTCATCCGGTTTCAGTGCCAATAATTCCAGCGCTTGGGCAACCATCAACTGGTTAACTTGCGGGTTAACCTGGGTGAAATCCTGCGGGTGATAGGCGAGCTTCAGGCCAGCCACTTCATAATGCAAACGTGGGTCGCAGCTATTGCCCTGCAGATCCGTGAGCCCCAGATTGCCGTTTGGCTCAAGCCAGACACTCACCTGCTGTTGTGCAGCCAACTGTGCCAGCGCGCTCAAATCAGCCTCGGCCAGTTTTTTGGTGTGACGGACAATAATCGCACTATTACTGAGCGAACCATCGGCTTGCCCTTTAACCAGTTCGACATGGGTAACCGCTTTGGCCGCACGCAATTCGGTTAGCCAGACACGCAATGGCGCGAGCAATTTGTTCAACTCGGGCGCCAATACCAAACACTGATCGACCTGGGTAATTTGGTTGCTGTAGTGCTGACGAAAGCCAAGGCTCACACTGCCATCATCTTCATACCAAACGCCCAAACGCGCACGGCTGCGATAACCGGTATCCGCCAAGGTAATCGGTGCAAGCACACGCTTTGGCTCTACCCCGCCCCAGCGTTTTAATTGCTGCAGCAGCGAATCCTGTTTCATCAGCAACTGCTGGGACGGTTGCATATGTTGCAACTGACAGCCGCCGCACTGTGCGTAATGCACGCAAGGCGGCGCAACCCGCTCAGGCGATGCCTCAATCAACTGATCAACCCGTGCATCGATAAAACGCGCATGTTCTTCCACCAAACGGGCGCTGACGGTTTCATGCACTAACGCACCGGCGATAAAAATAGTTTTTCCGTCCAGATCAGCCACACCTCGACCATCGTGGCTTAAACGGTCGATAGTGAATTCACCCAGGCGTTTATTAAATTGTGGCAACACCTTTTCCGCCGCGCGCGGTTGATTGCGGCGCGGCGCGTCATCGCGCACATAGACTTTGCCATCCGCTTTTTTGGGACGCGGCTTTTTACCGAGCAGGCTGCCGCCTTTTTTAGCAGAGCCGCCGGAGGGAGTTTTGCCGTTTTTGTGTGCCATGAAAAAATCCGCTAAAAACAAACTATAAAAGTACGCTGGCTATCGCCGCAAAAGCGAAACCCCACCATCACCGAGGAAGAAAGAAATTATTACTGATTGAATAAACCGGACGATAAATAACGGTCACCGCGATCACAAATAATCGCCACTATCACCGCATTTTCCACCTGTTGGCTCAGTTCCAATGCCGCCGCCACTGAGCCACCGGATGACACGCCGCAAAAAATACCTTCTTTGCGCGCCAGCTCGCGCATGGTTTGCTCTGCCAAGGCTTGGGGCATATTTACAATGCCATCCACGCGGTCGCGCTCGTAAATTTTGGGCAGATAGGCTTCTGGCCAGCGGCGAATGCCAGGAATTTGCGCCCCTTCAGACGGCTGCAAACCAATAATCTGAATAGCCGGATTTTTTTCTTTGAGAAAACGCGAGGTCCCCATAATAGTACCGGTGGTGCCCATGGAGCTGACAAAATGGGTGATGGTGCCACCGGTCTGTTGCCACAATTCCGGGCCAGTAGTGGTGTAGTGGGCAAGCGGATTATCGGCGTTACCAAATTGATCGAGCACCTTGCCCTTACCCTCTGCTTGCATTTTTAGGGCGAGATCACGCGCGCCTTCCATGCCCGCTTCTTTGCTGACTAAAATTAGCTCCGCACCATAAGCCAACATGGAGGCCTTGCGCTCCGCAGTGGAATTGTCGGGCATGATTAAAATCATGCGGTAGCCTTTGATCGCCGCCACCATCGCCAGGGCGATGCCGGTATTGCCGCTGGTTGCTTCAATTAAGGTATCGCCTGGCTTGATGTCGCCGCGCAATTCGGCGCGACTGATCATGGACAGTGCGGGACGATCTTTTACCGAGCCCGCTGGATTATTGCCCTCCAGCTTCACCAGCAAGGTATTGCTGGTCACACCGGGCAGGCGCTGCAAGCGCACCAGCGGAGTATTACCAACAAATGCTTCAATGGTGGGGAATTCCATACTGACCTCGGAGTGGTTAAATCAGGTTACAAGCCGGCTTTTATTTGGCGGAAGGAGCTATGCTTTTCCACGCTACCGTTGCGCAGCCGCGCGGGAGGCGGCTATTCTACCCGCGATCACCCTGCCTGCGAACACTTGGTGTTAAAACTTACTGCTCGCCACTGGACTATTAGCCAATTTCCGGATTACCACAAAAATAAGGCCCGCGTTGTTATGAATCCTGTCAGCAAAAATAAACACAGCAATATTAAATCTGATGTCTGGCGCCTGATTTTTATCCCCTCGTTTATCATCATTATTCTCATCGCCACCAGCCTGACCTATTTGTGTATCTCGCAAATTAATAAATTTATCGATTTACGCGGGAGCTTGCTTGCACAAAAGACTGCGCACCTGCTGCACAAACCCATCCTTGAAAACAATGCCGAATTAATCCAGCACATTTTGGATGCCTCGATTGAAGAACCTTATATACGTGCAATACGCGCTTACCATGCCGATGCCAAACAACATTTTCATAGCGGCCCACAATTTATGGGGGGCGATGATGCAAGTGCCCCGAGTATGGATGCCCCCACCGAATACCGTACCTATCGCACCCTGCGTTTTTCTCACCCACTGGTCAGTCGCAACAATACCAATACTATCGGTTGGGTTGAGCTGGAATTATTAACCGCGCCGTTTGCAGTAGTGCGCTACGAAGCCATTGTACTCACCATTGCTATTACTATTTTATGTTTGATTATCGGCGCTTACTTTGCGATCTCACTCTACTACCGCATTACTGAACCATTGGAACACATCAATAATGTGGTGCAGGGTTTGGCGCGCGGGCGACTCAATGAGCGGGTTGAGCAACAACACTCGCGCGAGTTTTTAGGGCTTGCTGAATCAATCAATACCATGGCGGATTACATGGAAGCGGCGCAGGCGGATATGCAATCGCATATCGACCACGCGATTGAAGACCTGCGCGAAACATTGGAAACCATTGAAATTCAAAACGTGGAATTGGACCTTGCGCGCAAAGAAGCCTTGGAAGCCAGTCGGGTGAAATCTGAATTTCTCGCCAATACCAGCCATGAAATTCGCACGCCACTCAATGGAATTTTAGGGTTTATCAACCTTGCGTTAAAAACGGACCTTAATGAACAGCAGCGCGAATATATGGAAACGATTCGCGACTCTGCGCAAAACCTGTTAACTGTGATTAACGGTATTCTCGATTTCTCCAAGATTGAGTCCGGTAAACTCACACTGGATTACGCACCGCTGCCAATTCGCCACTCCATCGATGAAGTGCTACATATTTTTGCACCGGATGCACACGATAAAAATTTGGAATTGATAAGTTATGTAGAGCGCTGCATCCCTAAAAACTTATTGGGTGATGCATTACGCTTTAAACAAGTGCTATCCAATCTGGTGAGCAATGCCATCAAATACAGTACGTCAGGTAACATCATCATTGATGTCAGTATTTTGCAGCGTCAGGAAACACAAATCACGCTCAAAGTCTGTGTGAGCGATGAAGGCATAGGGCTGTCGCGCGAAGAGCAGGAGCAATTGTTTAGCCCCTTTATTCAAGCCGATTCCTCCAGCAGTCGCGAGCACGAAGGCACCGGACTTGGCCTCGCGATTTGCAAAGGTTTGGTAGAGCGTATGAACGGTGAAATAGGCGTAGTGAGTGAGCCAGATAAAGGTTCCACCTTTTGGTTTACGGCACGCCTTGGCATAGACAAACGCCAACCTGCTCCCAATCAATTGGCCAACCTGAGCGACTATCGCATTTTGTTGTGTGGCGAAAATCCCGCATCCATCAAACAATTAAATAACTTATTGCACGAGTGGAATGCCAATACGCAGAGCATTCCCGCCATACATGACTGCTTCCCTATGCTGCGCAGTGCCCGCGATGAACATAAAAGTTTTGATTTGTTGATTTTGGATATCCCACCCAACGAGCGAAAAATCCCACCCATTTTATTAAATAATCTCGCTGAGCAACTGCATACTGAATTTAACTGCACACTCATTGCCTGCTGCACCACAGCGCATCAACGATTGTTCCGCTCCTATGCAGAAAAATCCCGCGTATTATTTATTAACAAACCTACATCCTATGATGCACTGCTGCAAACGCTCGGGCGACAACTGGATTTGCACATTAAAGATCTGCGCGAGCAGGATGACGAAGAAGCGCTGCGCCCTAGCGCCAGCGTGTTATTAGTGGATGATAACCCGGCCAATTTGCAGTTGGCTTCAGAGTTATTGCGCGGCTTAAATACTCAGGTAGTGCAAGCAAACAGCGGCAAGCAAGCGATTGAAGCCTGCAGCGAACACGAGTTCGATGTGATTTTTATGGACATCCAAATGCCCGGCATGGATGGCATGGAAGCGACACGCCATATTCGCGCACTCGAACAAGGTAAACGTCGCACGCCAATTATTGCGCTAACAGCACATACCATTACTGAGCAAAAAGCGGAACTATTAATTGCGGGCATGGATGACTGCATCAGTAAACCCGTCAACGAATCACAACTGGCGCACATTATTAATCGCTGGGCCACGCTTACCGGCAAAAAAGAAGTCGTCATCCAGATCGAAGAAAAAAGCACTAACAAACCAGGAATTCCCACGGAGGATCACACTGGCTCAGTAGATATAAACCTCTGCTTAAAACTCGCCAACAATAAACCGGCGCTGGCACGCGACATGTTAAGTATGCTGTTGGCGGGATTAGAAAGTGAAAAACAACAAATTAATGATGCGCTTAACAACGGTGATTTTGATGAGGCTGGGGAATTGATTCACCGTCTCTATGGCAGTAGCTGTTATTGCGGCGTGCCCCGCTTAAAGCACATCAGCGGCCTACTGGATAAATTATTTCAAAGCACACAATACGAGCAGGCACGCGATGCAATTCCCGCACTTAATCACGCATTGGATGATTTAATTCGCTGGGGAACCAATAAAGATATAGACGCGCTTTTTGGTTTGGAGAAAACACTCGCCTGATCAATTCAGACAGCATTCTGACCTGCAGTCACCTGACCGCTACGCGGTTTTACTCTGTAGGCTTGTGCTGAACAAATAATTCGCGACTATTGAGTGGACGACTACCAAGCAGTGGTTTGAGTAAGCGTCGCGCTAGTTGTTTGGCAGTAAGGCGAGTGATAGAGCTGGAATAGTCACCGACAGCAATTGCCAATAGCGCTTCACCTTTTAGTAAAAAGTGTTCAGGAATATCAGGAGCCGCACTAAAAAAACCCTCTTGGATATGACACTCATACCACCCTTCCGGCACTATAGCGCAATGGTTACGTGCATCCTGGGTGAAATCCAAGCCATAACCCAACTCCTCCAGCAATCTAAATTCAAAGGCACGCAACAAGGGCTCTATATCCTCACCCATTTGCAGCGCCTGCAAACTATGCTCATAAGCATGATAAATGCCATTATGGCTATCCATCTCTGGCAACAAACGCACCAGTAATTCATTCAGGTAAAAACCCGAATACAAGTGATTCGCCGTGAGTGAGAGGAAAAGGTTGTCCGATTCAAAACTAGTTAGCAACTTCATATCCGTTTTGCCCTGCCATGATACGAGCAGACGGCTAAAAGGATTGAGCAGTTGACGCTTGGGGGTTTTATTTTTACGCACACCACGCGCTACAGCGGTGACACGCCCATAATCGGGCGTGAGCAAATCGATAAGCAAACTGGTATCGCGATAGGGACGCGTGTGAAGGATATATGCGAGCTGCAGATCAACACGCATAAGCAGGCATTAAAACTCGTTATAACCGAGACTGCGCAAGGCGCGCTCATCATCTGACCAACCGGATTTTACCTTGACCCACAATTTGAGCATGATTTTCATCTCAAATAGCTTTTCCATATCAACACGCGCTTCGGTGCCGATTAATTTGATACGCGCACCCTTATCGCCAATCAGAATTTTTTTCTGGCCGTCGCGCTCCACCAAAATAAGCGCAGAGATATTGAGCAAATTACCTTCTTGTTTGAACTCTTCAATCTCAACTGCCATTTCATAGGGCAATTCATCGCCCAATTGACGGGTAATTTTTTCACGCACAATTTCTGCCGCCATAAAGCGCGAGCTGCGATCGGTAATCTGGTCATCCGGGTACATATGCACACCTTCGGGCAAACGCTCGGTGATCAGCGCCTCCAAACGATCCAAATTGGTATTGCGCAGCGCAGACATGGGTACAATTTCCGCGACGTTGAGTTTTTCTGACAGGGTTTGCAAGTGAGGAAGAAGGCTTTCTTTGTCTTCAATTTGATCCACTTTGTTCACGGCCAAAATAATCGGGCAAGGCAAGTGCTGCAATTTTTCAGCAACCGCTTCATCCTCTTCCGTCCAGATAAAACGATCCACGACAAACACCACTACATCGACATCTTTCATCGCGCTGGTGGCCGCTTTGTTCATGTAACGGTTAATCGCTTTCTGTTGCCCAAGGTGCATGCCAGGAGTATCGACAAAAATAATCTGTACATCGCCTTCGGTTTTAATTCCCACCACCGCATTACGCGTTGTTTGTGGTTTGCGCGAGGTAATACTGATTTTTTGCCCAAGTATATGATTGAGCAATGTCGACTTACCCACATTAGGACGACCTACAATGGCGACATAACCGCAGCGACTGGCCGATGAATGTTCTGTATCTGAAGTGAAGGTCATAGAATTACTAAATAAGGGGTTAGTTGTAAAAAAGCGCGTAGTTGAACAGGAAAAATCAATCGATTTTTAATTGCGCTAACATTAACGCAGCTGCTTGTTTTTCGGCTTCACGGCGGTTTGATGCTATAGCGCGGGTCGGTTGTTTAGCGAGCACAACGCGGCATTCAATAGTAAACACCTGAGCATGTCCTTCACCACCTACTTCAGCAACTACGTATTCAGGCAAGGGTTGGCGCTGTGACTGCAAATATTCCTGCAAACGGGATTTGGAGTCTTTAGCGCTGGTATTTGCGCTCAACTCATTGAGCCGTGGAGCAAACCAGGTGAGCACTCGCTCGCGGCAAACATCCAGACCGCTCTCCAAATAGATTGCACCAATAATAGCTTCTACACTATCGGCCAAAATGGAATCGCGGCTCTTGCCACCGGACTTAAGTTCACCTTCACCTAAAATCAGGCAATCACCCAGCTCAAACTCTCGCGCCAATAAGGCAAGTGTATCGCCCTTTACAATTTGTGAGCGCAAGCGACTTAACTGACCTTCACGCGCCTCGGGCAAACGTGTAAATAAAGCTTCACCAATAATAAAATTCAGAATGGAGTCGCCCAGGAATTCAAGGCGTTCATTATTGGTAGCGCCATGACTGCGATGGGTTAGCGCCAGCTGTAACTGGCGCTGGTCTTTAAAAGAGTAGCCGAGACGTTGTTCAAGGCGTTGGTATTTAAGTGTTAACACAAGTTATTTGGTCGCTGTAGCAGGCTTACAACATTGACCGGGACGGGAGCTGTCCAGATGATTTTGGAAACTCAACACCAAATCAATATTATAAAAAAGAGGAACACGGGTTTCGTAGTCAATTGTAATCAGCAGGTCTTCACTACGACGGTCAATTTTGATGTTTTTGGTCGGACCTTCACTGCGTACATTGTTGATCATATAAAAATTACCGAGCTTCTTTTTAATTTCAGCATCGGTCATTTGTTCTACTTTTTCGCCACCCGTTTCCAGCGAACGTAAGGCGGATTCAACGTAACGATTCTCCGCGTAGAGCGGGACCACTTTAAATGCAAACAACAAAAAGAAACCAGCAACCGCAATCACCAGCGCCCACTGCAACATACCTAAACCGCGCTGGCGTTTAATCGTTTTATATTGATTGGCTCGCATCAGGTTTAACTCCGGAGTTGAAAGGATAATAAATTATTGAATTACGCCCGCACGATCAAACGAGGGAATACTGAAGAACGAATCCCAATGCATCCAGACTGCAAAGGCTTTACCCACAATCGCGTCTTCCGACACCATACCCCATTCACGACTATCCAAGCTGTTATCGCGATTATCACCCATCATAAAGTAGTGCCCCGCCGGTACTACCCATGAACCCTGCATGCTTAACCGGCTGGGTCTTAGATATTTATGGGTGGTGAATGTCTTATCGTCAATTTTTTCGCTCGTCATTTTCAACACTGGTGCGCCGGCAGGCAACTGAGCGATGAGCTTTTCTTCCACAACCGTGCCATTAATAGTCAGCTGATGATTGTTGTAAGTGATGTGATCACCGGGGATACCGATCACCCGCTTAATATAGTATGTCTCTGGCGCATGGGGAGGAAAGAACACCATCACATCGCCACGCTGCGGTTTACCGATGGGGATTATTTCTTTATTTAATACCGGTGCGCGCACACCATAAGCGAATTTATTCACCAGAATAAAATCGCCTACTTCCAAGGTCGGAATCATGGAGCCGGAAGGAATTTGAAAAGGCTCAACCAAAAACGAACGCAGAAAGAAAACAATAAACAGTACCGGAAAAAACGATTTGGAATACTCAACCAGCATCGGCTCTTTGGCAGCAACCGCTTTGGCCTCCTCGTAAGCAGTTTTTTGCTGCTCGGATTCCAACACCATACCGCCAAATTGTTTTTCAACAGCCGCCACCTTTTGCTTGCGCGGGCGAGATAACACCAAGGCATCAAACAACCACACCAGACCAGTAATCAATACCGCGAGCGTGAGGATCAGAGGAAGGTTAATACTGCTCATCAAGTTTCCTTAGTGTGTTATTGGTCTGCGGTTACTATTATCGATATTTACTAGCTATCAATTTTCAGTACAGCAAAGAAAGCGGCTTGCGGAATTTCAACACTGCCCACTTGCTTCATGCGTTTCTTACCGGCTTTTTGTTTTTCCAACAGCTTTTTCTTACGCGTAGCATCGCCACCGTAACATTTGGCTGTTACATCTTTACGCAATGCTTTTACGGTTGAACGCGCAACGATTTGTCCACCAATAGCGGCCTGGATCGCAACGTCATACATCTGACGCGGAATCAGCTCTTTCATTTTCTCGGTGAGTGAACGGCCCATACTGTGGGCTTTATCGCGGTGCACAATAATCGCCAAGGCATCTACTTTTTCACTGTTGATCAATACGTCCAAACGCACGAGACTCGCCGCTTGGAAGCGAACAAAACTGTAATCCAACGAGGCATAACCACGACTCACAGATTTCAGTCGGTCAAAGAAATCGGTGACCACTTCATTCATCGGCAACTCATAACGCACGCGCACTTGGGAACCGGTGAACTGCAGATCTTTCTGCACGCCGCGCTTTTCGATACACAGGGTGATCACGTTACCCAAATGTTCTTGCGGCACGAGGATGTTGGCTTCAACAATCGGCTCACGCATTTCTTCGATAGAACCCGGATCCGGCAATTTGGATGGGTTATCAACAAAGATCACTTCGCCACCACGCTTCACCACCTCAAATACTACCGTTGGCGCGGTAGTAATCAGGTCGAGATCGTATTCACGCTCCAAACGCTCCTGAATGATCTCCATGTGCAACATGCCGAGGAAACCGACGCGGAAACCGAAACCCAATGCATCCGAACTTTCGGGCTCGTAAAACAAGGAAGCATCGTTCAATGTCAGCTTGGCCAAGGCTTCGCGGAAGTCTTCGAAGTCGTCGGAACTGATCGGGAACATACCGGCGTAAACCTGCGGCTTGATCTTCTGGAAACCTTCCAGCGCCTCAACATCAGGGGTTTGCGCGTGGGTGATGGTATCGCCCACGGGCGCGCCGTGAATGTCTTTGATACCGGCAACCACAAAGCCTACTTCACCCGCCTTGAGTTCTTTTAACTGGGTAGGTTTGGGGCTGAATACGCCCACACCGTCAACAATCTGCGCTTTGCCGATGGTTTTGGTAATGATTTTGTCTTTCAGGCGCAGGGTGCCCTGCTTTACGCGCACCAATGAGACAACGCCTAGGTAGTTGTCAAACCAGGAATCGATAATCAATGCTTGCAGCGGTGCATCCACATCGCCAACGGGTGGCGGAACCAAGCGCACCAACTCTTCCAATACATCTTCCATACCCAAGCCGGACTTGGCTGAACAACGAACGGCTTCGGTGGCATCAATGCCGATAATGTCTTCGATTTCCTGAGCGACACGATCTGGCTCTGCCTGCGGTAAATCCATCTTGTTCAAGACCGGAATTACCTCCAGACCCTGCTCGATTGCGGTGTAGCAGTTGGCAACTGATTGAGCTTCTACGCCCTGCCCGGCATCCACAACCAACAACGCACCCTCACAGGCCGCCAGTGAGCGCGATACTTCATAGGTGAAGTCCACATGGCCGGGGGTATCAATGAAGTTGAGCTGGTAGGTTTTACCATCGCGCGCCGTGTAATAAAGGGTCACGCTGTGGGCCTTAATAGTAATGCCGCGCTCGCGCTCCAGATCCATGGAATCAAGCACTTGCGCTTCCATTTCACGGTCACTCAGGCCACCGCACATCTGGATGAAGCGGTCGGCGATGGTGGATTTACCGTGGTCAATGTGGGCGATGATGGAAAAGTTACGGATATGGCTCAGGTCAGTCACAGGCGCTTAACTACTTTAAGATGATTAAAAAGATGAACCCCAACCAGGTTGGGACATGAAAAGAATGGGCGGCATTCTAGCCTATTTGCAGGGTGGGTGCTACGCGACCACTGGACGAGCCGTGACTTATGTTAAACCGCTGCCGGGCGCCGTTATTCGCCCGACAGCGGTAGGAAAGCGCTAAGGTTTATTTGATGATAATTGACCTGAATACCGGGCGATTTTCGCGATAGAAGCGAATCGCTTGCGGTTCATTTTTAGGCAAACCTTTAACAATTTTGGCGTAATCACCCGTGGATTTGATATCGCTAAACGCCAACTGGGTAATGATATCCCCAACCTGCAATCCGGCTTCTGCCGCAGGGCTGCCCGCTTTTACCTGCTGCACCACTACCCCAGCCTCAGCGCCACCGCGCTGGGTACGATCCAAAGGTGCAACAATCAAGCCCAAACTATCCACTGTATTTTGGACAGGTGCTGATGCAGGGCGGCTCGCGGCTTCCTGAGGCGATACCGGCAAAATACCCACAGTAACGTTAAGTGACTGCTGTTTGCCCTTGCGCATAATTACCACTGGCACTTTGGATTTTGGCGCAGTGCGCCCGACCAAATAGGGCAAATCGCTGGATGTATTTACCGCCTGGCCGTTGAATTTAATGATCAGGTCACCGGCTTCCAAGCCCGATTTGGCCGCGGGGCCGTCGGGGTCAACCTCACTGATGAGGGCGCCCATCGGCTTGTCCATCCCCAGCGAACTGGCGAGGTTTTTATCCACATCCTGAATCATCACCCCCAACCAACCGCGATCCACCCGGCCTTTATCTTTCAACTGGGCAACCACATCGATAGCCAATGACGCCGGAATCGCAAAGGACAAACCGACCGAGCCACCACTGGGTGAGTAGATCTGGGAATTAATACCCACTACCTCGCCATCCATATTAAATAGCGGGCCACCGGAGTTGCCGGGGTTGATGGCAACATCCGTTTGGATAAACGGCACATAATTGCTCTCGCTATGCGCCGAGGGAATGCTGCGCCCGATAGCACTGACAATGCCAGCGCTGGCCGAGTAGTCCAACCCAAAAGGCGAACCAATCGCCACCACCCACTGACCTACTTTCAAGGTTTCGTCTTTTGCCAAGGCCAGGGTCGGTAAATTTTTAGCATCGATTTTAAGTAGCGCCAAATCCGAGCGTTCGTCGCTACCGACCAACGTCGCGCTGTACTCGCGCTGGTCATTTAGGATCACGGTGATACTGTCCATTTTGTCGACCACATGGTCATTGGTCAGCACATAGCCATCGGCAGAAATAATAAAACCAGACCCCAATGAACCGCGATCACGCGGCGCTTGGCGGCGCTCCAACAGTTCGCGGAAAATATCTGGCAAGCCTTGCATATCCGGTGGTAAGGCGCGCTGGGGTTCAACAGCCAGACCTTTAGACACAGCGGTAATTTTTACCACCGCCGGTGAATGCTGCTCAATAAGCTGGGTGAAATCCGGCAACTCCGCCGCCTGACTCACCAACGAAACAACACTGATACTCACGATTGCAATAACTGTTTTGATGCCGGACGCCCATTTGGCAGTCAATGTGTGCATGGATGGCTCCTTAGATAAAATGAATTCAGGTCGCAAAGACACTGGCTCGCACATTGAGACTAATGGCAGATAAAATAATTCCAACCCGATCCTGAAAACCGGGTTAAGAATGATTTGGGAATTGTGGTTAAAAAATGCAAGTCCGTGCGCAGCGAGGTGAGGAAAAATTACAGATCGGGCTGTTTGCCGTTATTGAGGTTTTGCTGCTCCACCAACTCTTCCAGCTGCCTGGTAGTGACGGACGACGCCCCGCTCGCCGCTTGTTTTTCCGCCTCCGCTGCCGCTTTTGCTGCCTGTTCTGCAGCGGCTTTTTCCTCCGCCGCTTTTCGTGCAGCAACACGACGCTCCATATCCTTGCGGGTAGATTCATTTTCAAGGCGCAGGGTGATGCGGCGATTTTTCGCTTGACCTGCCTTGTGTTGATTATCGGCAATCGGAAACTGATCGCCGTGCCAGCGTGTGGTGATGGATGCGGCGGGCAAGCCTTTATCAATTAAATAATCAGTCACTAATTCCGCTTGCTGTTGCGACAACTGCTCTGCCGCTTCAGCAGTTTCACGCCTGTCGCTATGCGCATCCACCAAAATACCCAGAACTTTATTGTCGGCTTTGGTGTAACGCACAATTTTGTCCAATTGAGCTTTGGCTGCAGAGCTTAAGGTTGATGCATCGCCCGCGTAATAAATTACCGTACGCGACAGCTGACCAAAAGTATAAGGAATTAAATTGGCAAGGCAGCGCTTATAAGTGGTGTAGCTGGCGGCAAAATTGCGCGCATCAACTATCACCCGCACACTGGTGCCATCCTCATTGGTGCCGGCGCTGCTGAATACCAGATTGGTACCACTTTCCAGTGAAGCAACCATAGTCTTGAGCTGCTCCGCATTTAATCGTACTGGCGTTGTTTGCACGGTAAACAGGGTTTGCGGTGCAACATCGCTACGCCACAAGGGTGGCACTGATTCCAGTTTTACTGCACCCGCAGGAAAGCCTTTTTTAACGCCACGAAACTCAAAAAAACCGGCTGACCCGGCGTTTTGGCCAAAATAAGCGGTGCCAAAAGCGGGAATGTCATGACTGAGACTGCAAGCAAAAGGACCTGACTTGGCATTCCACTTGGCATCCGCAAAGCCAGAGGCATAGGTCTGCGCCTGACTGAAAGCTGCAGCCAAGGAAGACAAAACGACAAAAACAGCGAGGGTCGTGCATCTGGAGAACAAAAACATGCAATCTCAGCTCAAGCAAAGGGACAGTGTTTGCAGTATAGCCAGCAAGCTACCAATTGCCGATCAGAATTAGGGCTGCGGAGATATGCCGTTTTTGGTAGCATGCCGCCACTTTTCTGCTGTTTATTGCTCACCGCTAGGGAATCACCACTCATGACCCAAACACTGACGCTCACCCGCCCCGACGATTGGCATATTCACTTGCGCGATGGCGCTGCACTGGGCCGCACAGTAGGCGATGCCGCCGGGCAATTTGCGCGGGCGATAGTGATGCCCAATCTGGTGCCACCGGTAATGAATGCGGAGCAAGCGCTGGATTACAAAGCGCGTATTTTGGCAGCACGCCCAGCCGGGAGTCATTTTGAGCCGCTGATGGTGCTCTACCTCACCGACAATACTGACCCAGCCGAAATCGCGCGCGCCAAAGCGGCGGGCGTAAAAGCCTGCAAACTCTACCCTGCTGGCGCCACCACCAATTCGGCCTCGGGTGTGACGGATTTAAACAAGATTTACCCGGTGCTGGAGGCCATGCAAAAAGAAGGTATGCACTTTTTATTGCACGGCGAAGTGACCGACAGTGCGATTGATATTTTTGATCGCGAAAAAGTATTTTTGGATCGCACTTTTAGCCAGGTAGTGCGCGACTTTCCTGCGTTGAAGATGGTGCTGGAGCACATTACCACCGCCGATGCTGCGGAATTTGTTGCCGCCGCCCCCGCCAATGTTGCGGCGACCATCACCGCACATCACTTGCTCTACAATCGCAACCACATGCTCGCCGGTGGTATTCGCCCGCATTACTACTGCCTGCCGATTTTGAAACGCGGCACCCACCAGCAAGCGCTGATCAAAGCCGCTACCAGTGGCAGCCCGAAATTCTTTTTGGGAACCGATTCGGCTCCGCACGCCAAAGACAAAAAAGAAGCCGCCTGTGGTTGCGCCGGCAGCTACACCGCGTTTGCCGCGATCGAACTTTATGCCGAAGCCTTTGAAGATGCAGGCGCACTCGACAAACTGGAAGGTTTTGCCAGCCATTTTGGCGCAGACTTTTACAACTTGCCGCGCAACAGCGACAAGATCACGCTGGCAAAACAAGACTGGCAAGTACCCGATAGCCTGATCATGGGCGACCAACCACTGGTGCCACTGCGCGCCGGTGAAACCCTGCGCTGGAAACTCCAATCCGGCACGACTACCAGCCAGTTGCACACGGCTTAAGGCGATACAGTGAATCCACCTGAAAACTCTCGCGACCCCGACTCTCCACTGGCACAGCGCTTTCGCGGCTTTTTGCCCGTGATTGTGGATGTAGAAACCGGCGGTTTTAACGCCCAGAGCGATGCCCTGCTGGAAATTGCTGCTGTCACTATCCGTATGGATCAGGATGGTTTTTTACATCGCCACGAAACCTTCTCTTTCCATGTTGAGCCCTTTGAAGGTGCCAACATTGAGCAGGCGGCGCTGGATTTTACCGGCATTGATCTGGACAGCCCCGACCGCATGGCAGAACCGGAATTAATGGTGATGACCGA
Organism: Cellvibrio sp. QJXJ; assembly: GCF_024452345.1. Taxonomy (NCBI): domain Bacteria; kingdom Pseudomonadati; phylum Pseudomonadota; class Gammaproteobacteria; order Cellvibrionales; family Cellvibrionaceae; genus Cellvibrio; species Cellvibrio sp. QJXJ. Next base: position 4,780,432 of record NZ_CP101662.1, on the reverse strand, counting down.
CTTGCTTGCCGCCGTGCGCCGTGCAGTCAAAGAAAACGGTTGCACCCGCGCCGTGATTGTCGGCCACAACGCACATTTTGATTTGAACTTTGTAAATGCCGCGGTGGATCGTTGTCACATAAAACGCAGTCCATTCCACCCTTTCTCGGTGTTCGACACAGCTACCCTTGCCGGTCTCGCCTTTGGCCAAACCGTTCTGGCCAAGGCCTGTAAAGCAGCGGGATTAGAATTCAGTAACAGCGCCGCTCATTCCGCTGCGTACGATGCCGAAAAAACTGCTGATTTATTTTGCTTGATAGCAAACCGGTGGAAAGAGCTGGGAGGTTGGAACCCGGGACTGGATGAGGAGGATGAATAGTCGCAAATCGCGCAGATATTGCCCCCGGTAGGTAAAGAAAATTAAACACACTGGCCTCACCTGATCGAGGCCAGCTAGTGTCGCGTAATGAGCACATGCCATCACTAACGCCGGAAACCTGCCTATGTACAACCGCTCAAATCACTTCGCACGCCTCACCAATCAACACTGCAATCACCTACTAGTCAGCACCCTTATCGCCCTGAGTGCGGGTCTGGCCTTTGCCGCGGAACCGGCCACCGCACCGGCAACTGTAGGACCGCAAGAGCTGATCCAGACATTTGAGGCCGTTTCAGGCGTTCACAAAGGCGTGAGGCGAGGTCACGCCAAGGGCTTTTGTGCAAAAGGCGCTTTTACGGGGTTAGCGGGAGCAAATACATACTCCACATCGCCGATTTTTAATGGCAAAACACATCCCGTGACAGTGCGCTTCTCTCTGGGCGGTGGCAACCCCGCCGCCAGTGACTCTGCCCGTGGCCCTAGGGGTATGGCACTGCAAATCAAATTACCTGATGGCCAATCGCACAATATGGCCATGCTAAGCACCCCCATGTTTCCAGCCAAAAACCCTGCAGTATTTAACGGCCTGCTGCAAACCTTTATCCCTGACCCCAAAACTGGCAAACCTGACCCAGCCAAAACCGCAGCCTATCGCGCGGCAAACCCGGATACCCAGGCCCAGGCTGCATGGCTTGCAAGCCACAACCCCTCGTGGAGCTATGGATCAACCAGTTATTACGGTATTCATACCTTCTTTTTTACTGGTAGCGACTCACAGCGCCGCAAGGTGCGCTGGCAATTTACGCCAACAGCAGGTGAAAGATTGCTGAGTGATGACGCACTCGCCAGCGCAGGCACTGACTTTTTGATGAACAACCTACGCGAACAACTCACGCAGGGGGCCGTCGGCTGGGATATGGAGATCAGTTTGGGAGAGGCAAGCGATAGCGAAGTTGATCCCTCGCAAACCTGGCCCGACACGCGCACCAAAGTCAAAGTGGCGCGACTGGAGATCAGCGCTGCTGATGCCAATGATAGAGATTGTGATGGCGTAAACTTTGACCCCAACCGGGTGACCGCAGGGGTAACGCCGAGTGCAGATCCAGTGCTGCAAATGCGCTCGGCAGCCTATGCCATTTCATTTGGAAAACGCCTAAGCGGTCAATAAACCGGCAAAAGCCTGTCGAGGTCGGATAATCAAGTGCCGAGCTGAATCTCCGGTACATGCCCCGGTGCCAGCGATTGCTTTAACGCTGGCGCTATGACTTCGGCAACACCCTTGGCGATTAATTTTCCGTCCTGATTGTGCGCCTCGCAGTCCAGCGTCACTAACTTAATCTTTTCTTTTATTTCCGCTACCGTCAAAGTTACCGTCACCGTATCGCCAATTTTTACCGGGTGTTTAAAGCTCAAACTTTGGCTGCGATACACGGAACCAGGGCCAGGCAAGCGGGTTGCAATGGCTGCAGAAACCAAGGCACCCGTCCACATTCCATGGCCAATTGGCTCACCAAACTGGGTGGTCGCAGCATAGGTTTTATCCAGATGCACAGGATTTACATCACCGGAACAGGCGGCGAACAGGATTACATCGCGCTCCGTTAAGGTCTTGCTATAGGTCGCTGTCTGGCCAATAGCGATCGCATCGATTGGGTAGTTTTCAAGCAAATTCATAGTCTTATCCAAAGCGCCGTGTAAAAAAGGCGTACAGTTTAATCCATATCAACTTTATTTAACCGCTATCGCCTGTAGCAGGTGGCTTTCGCGCTGTAAAAACCCCATGGGGGTTGCTATGCTAGCCCCAACGAAAAAATAACAACCTAACTTTTTAGGGAACCAGTAGGAGCCAGTATGTCAAAGTCACAAAAGCTGTTTGTTGTTGTTGACCCCAACGACACCCATCACATCGCACTTGAGCGCGCCATTATTGTTTCTTCCTTAATCCAAGGCACCAAGCCCAAGGTTCACGCCTTTGTCGCTGTGGATGGCGATGCGGTAGATACTCGCTCCGTTAACGATAACCTGTTCCGCGACCTGACCTGGTTCGAACAAAACATCAAGAGCCCGCTGGCCAATGCCGGTATCGAGTACACACTGGAAGTCTCATGGTCGAGCGAGTGGCAAAAATCCATCATGGAATCAGCCAAACGTTTTGATGCCGATTTGATTTACCTGCCAGTACACGCCAAAACCAACAACAGCCGCTTCAGTTTCTCTGAATCCAAGTGGGAACTGTTAAAAGGCGCTTACTGCCCTGTGGTATTGATCCGTCCGGGCGCAAAAGCACAGCGTAAAGTGATTCTTGCTGCAGTGAATATGCAAGCACAGCGCGATGTACAAATTGAGCTGAACAAAAAAATCATTGAACAAGCCAAATTCTATGCGGATACCTACGGCGCCGATTTGCACGTTATCAATGGTTATCTGGACTCGCTGAGCTACCCGGATCGCGGCCGTCTGGTTGCACTGACTGGTTTGCCCAACGACAAGATCCATGTGGAAAATGGTTATACCTCTGATGTAGTGTCTGCCCTGGCAGAAGAAATCAGCGCTGACCTGATCGTAATGGGTACTCTGGGTCAAAACGGTATGACCAAAACCCGTCGCGGTAATACCGCCGAGCGCTTGATCGCCGCTGTTGATACCGATGTGATGGTTATCAACCACGGCTAAGTTTTATCCGCTTAATAAAAAACCCGATTATCAAAAGATAATCGGGTTTTTTATTGGCCAGAGATAATCACACTATGATTATTTTAGCCTCATAAAAATGGCGACCACACCGGCCGCCATTTTTTCAATTACATGGACTCGATCAGGATTAGTGAATTGATTCGCCAATCACATTGATCAATTCACCATTACTGGTATCACCACTTAATTCCCAGAAGAAAGTACCGCCCAGGTTTTGTTGATGTACATAGTCCATTTTACCGACCATGGTTTGCGGGGTGTCGTAACTCCACCAATTGCCACCACAGAAAGCGTATGCGGTGCCACCAACAATTCCCGTCGCCGGGCAGGTATTTTTCAATACTTTGTAGTCTTCAATGCCCGCCTCATAACTACCGGTTGCCGCACCAGTCGCTGCACCACCGGGAGCTGCCTGGGTTACACCGGACCAGCCGCGGCCATAAAAACCTACGCCCAACAGAATCTTACTGGCAGGAATACCTTTGGCTTTCAGCAATTGTACTGCCGCGTCCGAGTAGAACTCCGCGGCGGGAATACCAGAGTAACCATAGAGCGCTGAATGCGGGGCAGTTGGCCCTTTAGCCGCAAATGCGCCGAAATAGTCATAGGTCATGGGCATGATGAAATCCAGGTATTGCGCAGCACCGGCATAATCAGCGGCGTTGATTTTTGAAGGCGCTGCACCAATTGCGGAGGTGACCAGTGCATTGGCACCAAACCGGGTACGCAGTGCCTGAATCAGGTTTTTGTAGGCCGAGAAACCGCTGGTATCGCAGGTCAGACCGCAGTCATTGGGGTATTCCCAATCTATGTCGATACCATCAAATACATCAGCCCAACGTGGATCTTCTACCAGGTTGTAGCAAGAATTGGCGAATGCAGTTGGGTTGGCTGCTGCTTGACCAAAACCACCAGACCAGGTCCAACCGCCAAATGACCAGATAACCTTAATGTTGGGATAGGCTTTTTTCAGTTTACGCAGCTGGTTGAAGCTACCGCGCAAGGGTTGGTCCCAGGTATCCGCAACACCATCAACACTCAAATTGGCGTCGTAGGCGCGCTCATAATCCGCGTAAGCGTCACCAATTACGCACTGGCCATTCTGCACATTACCGAACGCGTACAGAATATGGGTGAGTTGTGCCGCTGAACCACTAGTCGCAATATTTTTCACATGGTAGTTCCGGGCATAAGTCCCCCACTGTGCAAAATAGCCCACTACTTTTTTACCACCCGCTGAGCCTACTGAACTGCTTGAAACGCTGGATGCAATAGAGCTAGCCACAGAGCTGGAGGATGACGTAGTGATTGAACTTGCTACAGACGAGCTACCCACAGAACTGGTCACCGACGAGGCAGAAGACGTTGAGCACTGACCTTTGTTTGCCCATACACCATCCGCTGAGGAATTTGTTACAGGGTCCTGGCCTTGAGTCCACCACTTGGCTTGATACTTGACGCCATTGCGCGATACCTCGTTGCCACCGGTATAAACCGCCGTGCTATTCCAGGCAGATAAACCCGCACAACCGGCAACCGACGTTACTGATGAGGCAACCGAGGACACCTGACTCACTGCAGAGCTGGCGACTGAACTTGGCGCCACGCTGGATACCGATGAAGAGCTTTCAGTACCACCAGAACAAGCACCCAGACCGCTCCAGGCATTTGTCCATGCCCAACCAGTTCCCGGGGCATAGGGGCCACCGACCGTACACCAACCACCAACAGTACACGAATATGCACTGCCACCATTTTGTACTACAGCACCCGTTGCGTAGGTACTGCCCGCTTGATAAGGCGCCACACCTGCGCAGTTATACGCCTGTGCCTGAGCAGCAAACAGACCTGCGGTTGATAGCAACCCGACAGTTGATAATAGTTTTAATACCTTAGGGGATTTCATTGACACTTTCCTCAGCATAATTTTTTATTACGCCGTTTGGTAATTACTGCCCTACCAAACGGACGCCCGATATACCCTCACAGTGATGCGCTCAACACTTATTGCGATGCACACTAAAAACCACATCAGCAAAAAGTCGCGCTCCTTGTAGTATTTTTTCGTCCGCTAACCGCATCCTGCACACCCTCGTCCGCACCAATTTCACTCACAAAAAACGCCTTAAAATGCGCTTTTTATGGGCAAAACAATTCCTTCAGGCGATAACAAACCCTGAGCAAAATCTCAAAAACAGAAAATAAAATTTGGAGAAAAACGCGCCCAACCCTGTAAAAAAACAGAGCAAAAAAAACAGCACAGAAACAGCAAAAAAACAAACGAGCGAACTACAGCTGAAAATAACAGCAGGTTTTTTAAAACCTGTGTTTTTTATCGATCCCTGGTTTTCTACCTCATTGTTATCGTTGTTATAGCAATAGCAAAACCAACATAGGCTCGAAAAATACACCCAACAGGACAACGTTGTCAACAGGTTGTCATAAAGTTGTTTTATGAATCACAGTTTTATTGGCTACAGCATTTTGAATGGAAGACTAGGCAGAATGCAGCGATTATCACTGCTTATAATTTTTGCGCGGAATGAATCACAAAAATAACGGTTACATCCCACAAGAGGCTATAACCGTTTGCAAAGGAATAGAAAATTACTGGCGGGATTTTTTAATCAGATCGTAAGCAGCTTGTATTTCCTGGGAGCGCTCGGTAGCGGCTTTGATCATATCTTCAGGCATGCCCTGCCCGATAAGTTTGTCGGGGTGGTACTCACTCATTAATTTACGATAGGCTTTTTTTAACTCCGCATCACTCGCGCTTTTATCAACTCCCAAGGCTTGATACGCGAGCGTTAGCTCATCGCCACGCACTGCTTCGCGATGGCCACCACGCTCGCGATTAAATGCATCCTGCGCATTTAACATTCTCAATAATTGTTCAAAAGCAAAACGCGAAAAACCAATGCGCTCGGCTAATTGACGTAACACCTGCACTTCTTGTTCATCAAGCACACCATCCGCCATGGCCAAATTCACCAAATTGACCAATAACATGTTATTCAAGTTAGGGCTTACACCGCAGACCTGTTTAAATTCGGCAACTGTCGCATCAAAATCAAAACCGGCTGCGGCCCCCTGTTTAAATAAACGAATGGCTTCGCGACGATGCTCCGGCGTCAGGCCCATTTTTACCATCAAGGCTTCTGTTAGTTGCACTTCCGTTTCACTGACTCGACCATCCGATTTGGCAAGGTGACCGAGCAGTAAAAAGACACTATTAAAAAAAGTGGTTTGAATGTGTTCGCGTTGCTGCGCAGTGAGGTTCGGTGTACTTTTATAGCGCCGCCACAACAGAAATACCGCACCGAACACAGCGCCCAGTAATACCCCAACCAAACCAACCAGCAGCAAAATGCCACGTAACACTATGCGCAACACCGCGCCTAATACTTTAATCATGTTTCTCTCGCGAGGGTTAAAAGGAATTATATAAATAGGGAGTTTGCAGTGCGGCTTTTTGAATTGCAGTGTTACGAACTGCAAGACAGCATGGAACAACCGGCCTTGTGCCGCGCCCACTCAGGTCGCTTGGCATAATAGGATTCAAATTCAGGCTGCTCAGCGTAGGGGTTGCGCAACAGCTGTAACAATCGCTCAATTTCAGAGGCATCACCAAGGGTCGCCTTATCGATTGCCTGCTGTGCCAAATAATTGCGCAACACATATTTGGGATTTGTGCGATTCATGAGTGCGCGCCGCGCTTCGTCCGACACATTATGTAACACCGCATCCTGCTGTAAACGCTGCCCATACGCACGCAACCAACTGATCATCGTACTTTTGGCATCCGCAGTCGGCTCTTGATAATAGGCGAATGCCACTTTATCAAACCATTGTTGATCGCTGTACTGATCAATGTCATCCACTGAATATTGCGCAAGCTGGCGATAAAAAATTGTCATGTCAATTTCTGCGGATTGCAGCGCGAGCAATAAATTGTCCGTTAGAATTTCGTCCTGTGCGGGGTCAAATTGATATAAACCTAATTTGCTCGCCATGTCGCGCTGGGCACAGCGCTCATACTCAATACGGTATTGCTCTAATGCAATTTGCAAAGGTTCGACAGCATTGATGAGCGGATAAATAGCATTGGCCAATTGCGTTAAATTCCACAGCGCAATCCGCGGTTGATTGCCAAAGCGATAACGGCGACCTTGCGCATCGGTAGTATTGGGAGTCCAATCGGGGTCATAACCTTCCAGCCAACCGTAAGGGCCGTAATCAATCGTCAATCCAAGAATCGACATATTGTCTGTATTCATCACACCATGAACAAAACCAACGCGCATCCAGTGCGCGATTAATTGCGCTGTAGCAATACAGACTTCAGTAAACCACTGCACATATATATCGACACCAATGTCATTATTTTTGGCAGACAATAAATGCGGAAAATCGGTGCGGATGGTGAAATCTGCCAAACGTTTTAATAATTGATTGTCACCGCGCGAGGATAAAATTTCAAAATTACCAAAGCGGGTAAAACTGGGCGCAACACGGCATACAATCGCACCTGGCTCAAATTCAGGGTTGCCGTCATAAAACATATCGCGCCTGACTTTTTCACCAGTAGTCACCAAACTGAGTGCACGGGTGGTGGGAACACCCAAGTGAAACATAGCTTCACTGCATAAAAATTCGCGCACCGATGAGCGTAATACTGCCAAGCCATCCGCACTGCGCGAGTAAGGAGTGGGGCCGGCGCCTTTTAATTGCAGTGTCCAGTGCTCGCCTTTGCTATTGATCACTTCACCCAAATTAATCGCGCGCCCATCGCCCAACTGCCCTGCCCAATTCCCAAATTGATGACCACCGTAGCAACAGGCGTGAGGCTCCATCCCAGCGAGCAATTGATTGCCCGCAAATACCTGCGCGAATTCCGCTTGTTGAAATATAGCGGCAGGCAAATCTACTAACGCTGCCACTTCTGCTGCGCCCGCCAGAAGTTGCGGATTAGTTACCGATGTAGGATTTACTCGCGAATAAATGGCGCCAACAACCTGACGACGAAAATTTTCAGTTTCCGGATCAGCGGGTAATTGATGCACCAGACGATTATCGAACAGTAGATCATGCAGGGAAGATTTCATAAGGGTTTACGCAAGAAGCGCCCGGCTCCAGACAAGTATTAATTTAAAAAATGAGATTAAAACCGAAGCGAAACTTGATGTAGCGAGTGATAAAAAAATAATTACTTTATGCCAAGTAATTCAATTTTGTAGCCATCCGGGTCTTCAACAAACGCGAGGATTGTTGTGCCGTGCATCATGGGGCCCGGTTCACGCACAATTTTTCCACCGCTCGCACGGATTTTGTCGCAAGTGGCATAAACATCATCGCACCCTAAAGCAATATGACCATAGCCCTTACCCAGATCATAACTTTCCACACCATAGTTATAGGTTAGCTCGATCACGCTATTGTTTGCTTCATCGCCATAACCAACAAACGCAAGGGTAAATTTTCCTTCCGGATAATCATGCTGACGCAATAATTTCATGCCCAACACTTGAGTATAAAAGTCGATTGATTTTTGCAAGTTACCCACTCGCAACATGGTGTGAAGAATACGCATCAGATTACCTTTTCATAAACGACATAAAAATGTTAAAAGCGTTGCTTCGCACCGATGGTAATTTGATATTTGCCCAAACCTTCGCGCGCGGTAGTGGGGGTCGCCACATCAATATGCACAACGTTCCCAATACGCACTTTGCTGGAACTTAAACGCAGACCAAAACCGACATTGCTCAGCAGCGGGCTGTACCCATATTGTTCAATGCCCCACGCCTTGCCCATATCAAAAAACACCACGGTGCCGACCCGCATCAGGTTGAGAATGTGGAGATCTGAGAAGTAGCGATGCTCCACGGTAAACACATAGCTTTCATTGCCGCGCTGGTAATCGGTGGGATAGCCGCGCAAGCCCGTAATATCACCCAAGGTTATCTCTTCGTATTGGGCGAGATCCTGCCCCAGATCGTAACGAAGGCCCATGTACCAACGGCGCTTTTCATCCTGAAAGTAGTTGTAGTTAACATTGAAGCTGACAATGGTGGTATTGACGTCATCCAAACTCGAATAGTGGCGACCGTCCAGAGTAAGGCCAGCTTCCAGAATGTGATGTTTACTCACCTCCATCACGTTGGTGTAAGTGCCTATATAGCGAATGACATCAGCACTATTGTCTAGTGTGCGGCCGCCATAACCTACACGCATGGTCATATTTTGCCCGAGCGCAATATCTTCCGGGCGCTGGATTTGGTTTACGTTTTTGAAGACACCGAAACGATTTTCCAGAAATTGGTATTCAACCCAGGGGTAAACCGCTTTGCGTTGTTCGGGAATAGTCTGCAGGGTTTCAGGCGAGGGATAAAAGTTATCTTCCTCGTTAGAAAAACCCACCAACCAGCGCTGGGTATAGTTGGTGCTTATATCACTCGCAATACCAAAATAAACCTGATTGTTCATGGTTTGGTGTTGGAATTCGTTGATCTCGACATCCATATGTCGGATGGTTTCTTCCAGTGTTACATCCTGGGTATAAAAACCAGCAGACCACGGACTCTTCAGTGAATAGAAAGGGCGAGAGACATCGATAATCATATCGCTGCCATCACTGGTATCGGCGTAATAAAACTTGACTGCAATTTGGGAATTGAAGATATGCGGGTTGCGGAAGTCGTAATTCACTAAATTGCGCTGGGCGTTTTCTTCATAGCCCACTGTAAGGCTATTGCCCGACCCCAGAATGTTGCCGTCGGAAATAGCAAAACCCGAGTTGGTTCCCTCGGACTCCTTACTGACCGAAAACTGCGGCTCTAATGCCCAGGCGTCTTGAGTGACGACCACCAAATCGACCTGCTCATCGCACACACTGAGCGGCAAAATATAGGCATTGGTTAAGTAGGGGCGCTTGCGCAGAATACGCTCGCTCTCTTGTACCTGCGATACATCCAAAGGCTGCCCTTCTTCAAAGAGCAGCTGCGCTTCAATTACATGAGGGCGTGTATTGACGTGTAGTTTATTCAGGAAGAGATAGAGGCTGTTATTTTCACGCGGGTCATCCTTATCAAAAATCGACAGGCTGTTGTATTGAATATGGCGAATCCGCTTGCCTTCCATGCCGGCAAATACATTCGTTTCGACACGGGCATGGGCATCGGTAATAGCAAGTTTTTTAGCGCGACTTGAATCAAATGGTACACAGCTGGAATCATCTGCCATAGCAGGCTTATCCGCTTCTGCACTGGCAGCCACTGATAAGGTGGCCAATACCGCCAAGCACCAACATCCAGTTGTACTCAATAACCCTTTACCCGGGGTTTTGCTCATCATAGTGTCTCAGACGCTCGCTTTAGATGACGACAGACAGGTAAACCTTGGACTCAGCAATCACTAGTTAAGTTCAGGATAACAGGCGCGCACCTTAGCATAGGGTAATTCAGGCGCCTAGCAACGCGCTGTAAAGGCTTGTTAGTGATGGTGATGTTCGTGCGCGTCAGTGTCTTCTGCGGCAGATGATGACTGCTGGTGATGTTCATGGGATGGTGAATCGGTAGCCGCAGGTTCCTGGTGGTTGTGATGGTGCCCATGCCCTCCGGCGCCCCAGAGCGTCCAGAGGCCAAAGAGGATAATCATAATCGCCATAGCCCAACGCAGATGACGCAGTTGCAGCAGCCTATTAAGCTGTTGGGCTGCCAACCCCGCGAGCAGTAAACTCGGCAAGGTTCCAGCGCCAAATGCCAACATGGTGAAGCCACTCAGTGCCCAGTGCCCCTGCGCCATGCTGTAAGCCAGTGCGGAGTAAACCAAACCACACGGCAACCACCCCCAGAGCGCGCCGAGCAATAAGCCTTTGCCGGGATGATTAACGGGCATCAGTCTTTTACCAATAGGCTGCAGATAAGCCCATAGATAGCGGCCAGCAGACTCCAGATAGGTTAATCCATGCCACCAGTTGGCTAAATACAGCCCCATGGTAATCAATAATAACCCTGCCAGCCAACGCAACCACGCAGCACCTCCCGAGGCGGTAATTTGCTGGGCAAACACACCGACCAAAACCCCCATCAGTACATAACTCAGCAGGCGGCCAATATTGTAGGAGCAGAGGATAATAAAACGACGTCGCGACTCTTGTGCAGGCACCGCCATACTCAAAGCGCCCATGATGCCGCCACACATACCAATGCAATGGGCACTGCTAAACAGCCCCAATAAAAATGCAGTGACCATGACCGACCAATCAATACTCATTCCGCTGTTTTCTCTGCGTCAGTTTTGGCAGAGTCATCTTTTTTAGGCTGTTCAGCATCAAACAGTATGCGATGAGCTTCGGTATCGAGATTGTCGTACTGGCCATTATTGATCGCCCAAAACAGCGCTTTTACCGCCAGCGCGATAAATACAAGCGCACAGGGAACCAAAAAATACAGACTTTCCATCAATAGACCCAGAGTAAAGACACTCGTTTTAAAGGAGGTTAATCCATCAAACGCAGTGCGTTGAAAATCACCACTAGCGAACTGGCAGTCATGCCAATTGCTGCCAACCAGGGCGGAATCATACCCGCCGCGGCCAAGGGTAACGCGAGCAGATTATAGACAAGCGAGTAGCGCAAATTCTGGCGAATAATACCTTTGGTGCGCCGCGCTATATCCAAAGCCTCGGCCAACACCGCCAGACGATCATTAAGCAATACCGCATCGGCACGGGTTTGCGCCAAATCCGACGCGGAAGCCATAGCGACCGACACATCGGCCCCGGATAACACCGGTATATCGTTGATGCCATCGCCAATCATCAGCACTTTATCACCTGCCGCTTGACGCTGGCTCAAGTGCGACAATTTGTCGCCCGGTTTGGCACCCGCCATAAACTCATCAATACCGAGATTCCGTGCAAGCTGGGCAACAGCGCCGCTCTGGTCACCGCTGAGCAACTCCACCGCAATCCCACGCGACTTGAGGCTGGTGATAAGCGCCGCTGCATCGGGCCGCACTTCATCGATCAAACCTATCCAGGCCAAGGGCTGCTGTTCGCTGGCAAGCAACAACCAAAGATGTTGATCGTCAGGTAAGGCCAATGGGTGCGCCCCTACAGCAGAACCAAACTGACCGGCAAACTCAATAGTACCCAAGCGATAACCCACACCATCAATTTGCCCTTCCACGCCAGCCGCGGTGGTTTGTTTCACCGCTGTTGCGGTGCAGACATCTTGCCAAGGCATAAACGCCGCCGCCAGCGGATGGTTAGAGCCGGCCTCCAATGCCGCTGCTATGCCAAGTAATCTATCGCGCGGCAGCGCCACTGATTCAAATACCCGCACCTCCGCCAAGGTAAACTGGCCTTTGGTGAGGGTGCCGGTTTTATCAAAAATAACGCGATTCACACTGTTCAGCGTTTCTATCACGTGGCCGCGCGCTACCAAAAACCCGCGTTTACGCAGGTTGGCGGTTGCTGCCGACAGTGCGGCGGGCATCGCCAAGGCCAGAGCACAAGGGCAAGTCACCACCAGTACCGATAGTGTCACCCAAAGGGCATGCTCGGGGCGATACCAGAACCAAAACGCAAATACGGCGGCACAAACCACCAACAAACGGGCAATAAAAAATCGCGCGATACGGTCAGCACTCAGCACTTGTAGCGGTTTATCGTCAGCGGCCTGGCTGGCCAAGCGCTCAATGGCCGACAACTGGGTGGCAGCACCAAGCGCAGTTACTTCAACTTTCAATGGACTGTGATTATTCAAGGTGCCAGCAATCACCGAATCACCCGGTTTTTTAGTGACAGGCTGGGACTCACCGGTAAGCAACGCCTCAACAACTGCACTTTCACCGGCAACCACCCGTCCATCGCATGGAAACGTATCGCCCGCTTTAACTAAAATAAGATCACCCAATTGCAGGGTTTTGATGGGCATTGATTCTTCGATTTCACAGCCATTTTCCGTGCGCAAACAGCAGGCGGTTAACGGCATGAGTTGGGCGAGATTGCCAAACGCCAACCGGTTGCGATGACGCGCGCGCAACTCCACATAACGCCCCACCAACAAAAACAGGGTGAACATGGATACCGATTCAAAATACACCTCGCCGGTGCTGGTGACGGTGGCCCAAACACTCGCCAGATAGGCAAGGCCAATCGCCAGCGCGACCGGTACATCCATCACTAAATGACGCATTTGGATGCTGCGCCAAGCCGCTTGAAAAAAAGGCCAAGCCGAGAAAAACACCACAGGCGTGGCCACTAACATGGACAGCCAGCGCAAAAAATCCAACCAGAAATCCGTCGCGCCGGTGTACATACCCACCGCCACCATCATCGCCTGCATGGTGCCAAAACCGGCGACACCAATACGGAACAAGGCGATGCGGTTTTCTTTTTTAATTAATTGTTGCTGTTGGTCGTCCGTTGCCGGGCGCGGCACATAACCAATGGCATGGAGCGCAGCGAAGATCTCGCTCAAGGGCGCCTGTTCATCCCAAATCACCATGCAGCGATGCGTAGTGAGGTTCACCGTAACTGATTTAACCGCCGGATTTTGTTTGAGATGGGTTTCGATTAACCAGCTACAGGCCGCACAAGTTATACCTTCCAGCAGCAAGTTAGCCTGTTTGAGGCCGCCCGCTAACGGCAGCACAAACTCGGATTGCACTTCAGGTAAGTCATAAATTGCCCAGCGCTGGGCTACCCCTTGTGGTGATTCGCCGAAGGCTTCCGGGCGCTCACTGGTGGAAGTCCGAAACTGATAAAAACTATCCAAACCGCCATCCACAATCGCCATCGCCACCGCCTGACAGCCGGGACAACACATGAGGCGGATCTCACCTTGAATTTGTACGGGATAATAACTGGCAGCAGGAACCGGCAAGCCGCAGTGATAGCAAGCCTGAGCAGAAGTCGCTGAGGAGGCTGGTGACGCCATGAATGACTCGACTATTTGACGCGTGGCGCCAACCCGGTTTTGTCACTAATACGAAAATCAATTTCTCCACTGAGGGTCCAGGGAGCTTGTTTACGCTGGGCAATGTCGCCGATAGGATAAAGCGTTAGATACCAGGAATACTGGGGCTCAGTAGCCAAAGTGCCACGATATTGGCCTGGCGCAATGGCCTTGAGGTGGATAATTTGATCCTTTTCCTCCTTAACCGGATGTCCCATCATTAACAGGATAGTATCTGGCAAGGACGCAGTATCGCCCACAGCACTGGTAAGGCTAATCATCACATCGCCACTGGTGCGATCAAAACGCAAATCCGCGAGCAACCCTAAATCCCGTGCACGCTGATCCTGCTCCAGTGCCTGGTTGATCATGCGCCCTTCCTTATAGTAATTATCGATAATCACATCGTCTGCCCCCTTGAGGGCAATGGTAACGGTGATGCTGCACATGATGATGATATAAATCAGCGGGCTGAATACAAACCAAAACCAAAACTCCCGATACCAGGGCTTGGCATTTTCTGCGACTAATTCACTCATAACAAAATACCTGTTAAATCTGGTTAAAGGCCGCTGCCCAATAAAGGATTAAGGCCCAATAAAAGTAGTGGTGTTAATGGCCGTAAGCTCGGGGTTCTCACGTGCACGCACGCGGAAACGAATTTCGCTTTTTCGCGTTTTTAATTCAGATTTGGGAATAGTGACACGTACCGGTACGGTTAGCACCTCCCCTTCCAGCGCAGGCATTGCCCGATACCCCTCAATCACAAAAGGATAATCACCCTCAACTTCCAGGTCGTAAGTATGGGTACTGCGATCCATATTACTGATTTTGATGGTGTAGACGTTCTGGATATCGCTACCCACTACTCGATACATGCGCACACCGCGATCACGTTGGGCTTCAAGCCCGACCGGCACGCGGGTTGCAATCGAATAAACAAAAAGCGAGATCATGATGGTTAACATCAAACCATAGCCCAGCAGCCGCGGCCGGAAGACTTTAGTTTTGCCATTTTGAATTGCATCCTCGGTGGTGAAACTGATCAGACCGCGCGGATAATCCATTTTATCCATCACGCTGTTACAGGCGTCCACGCAGAGGCCGCAATCGATACATTCAGCCTGCAGACCATCGCGAATATCGATATCTACCGGACACACCTGCACACACCAGGAACAGTCAATACAATCGCCCAATCCCTGCGCCTTATAGTCATCACCCACTTTACGTGGGCCGCGCTTTTCTCCACGCAGCGGATTGTAGGAAACAGTGAGGGTATCCTGATCGTACATTACCGCTTGAAAACGCGCGTAGGGGCAGATGTATTTACAAAACTGCTCGCGCATAAAACCGGCGTTCATATAGGTAGCACCAACAAATAATGCAACCCAGAAAAAAGGGACCAGATCCAAATTAAAGGTGAAGAAACTCACTACCAGCTCGCGAATTGGAGTGAAGTAGCCCACAAATGTCAGGGAAGTAATAATGCTAATCGCGATCCAAATAAATTGTTTGGCGCCCTTGCGCCACAACTTCTCAAAACCCCAGGGCTTGGCATCCAGTTTGATGCGCTTGTTACGATCGCCCTCGCAGACAAATTCCGCCCAGATAAACATTTGGGTCCATACCGTTTGTGGGCAGGTAAAACCACACCATACACGCCCCACCAGCACGGTTACCGTAAACAATAAAAAGGCGGCGATTACCAGTAGCCAAGCGAGATACATCGCATCCTGCGGCCAAAATGTCAGCCACAAAATGTGGAACTTGCGCTCAGGCAAATCAAATAACATGGCCGGGCGACCATCAATCACCAACCAGGGTAATAACAAGAAACCCAGCATCAGGGGTACGCCTGTGTAACGGCGCAGGCGCTGGTAAAAACCGGTGATACGGCGCATGTAAATTTTGTCATCCGCCTCGTAGAGATTTACATAGCGGATAACTGGCTCGGACGGCTTATTGTCAGGGGAATTGCTGGCAGGTTTTTCACTCAAGGGAACCACCTCATTGGCTAGCCTCCCGGATAATCCGGGCGAGCTAAACAGATATCAAAAAAAACAGGGCGAAAAAAAAGGCAGGCCTGGGCCCGCCTTCCTTGTATAACAACCAGTTCGCCGGAATCTAGTTGTTGTCTTCTAACGACAAGCTGTACACATAGGCCGCTAGCAAATGGATACGGTCTTCTTTCAGCAGATCTTTCTGCGCCGGCATTACACCATTGCGGCCATGGCGCAAGGTCTGGCGGATAGTGGCAGGCTCGCCACCGTAAAGCCAAATATCATCCGTCAGGTTGGGAGCACCCAGCAATTGGTTGCCCTTACCATCCAGACCATGGCAAGCCGCGCAATTCACATCAAAGTGCTTTTTACCTGCATCTGCTTTGGTTGCATCATGCTCAGCACCGGACAAACTCAATACATATTCAGTGGTTTCCGCGATGCCTTTTTCACCCAACAAGGCAGCCCATGCAGGCATTGCTGCTTTACGGCCATGATTCAAGGTTTCCAGAATTTTGTCTGGTGTGCCGCCATAGAGCCAGTCTTTATCAGTCAAATTCGGAAAGCCTGGGTTGCCACCACCGTCTGAACCGTGGCAAACAGCACAGTTATTAACAAACAAACGGAAGCCCATTTTGAGCGCATCAGGGTTTCTGGCGAGTTCTTCAATCGGCATTTTTGAGTAGACGCCATACGTTTCGGCATAGACTTTTTCCGCCTCAGCCTGATCCCCACGCAACTCCCCTACTGAGGTCCAAGCTCCGGTATCTTTCCACTCTATACCTTTATAAGAACCCAAGCCTGGGTAAATAACCAAATAGACGGCACTGAATATAAATGTCAGTAAGAACATATAGAACCACCACCGAGGCAGAGGGTTGTCATACTCCTCAATACCATCGTATTCGTGGCCGGTAGTTTTTGCTTCCGTGCTCTCTTCACCCACCACCGCGCGTTTGCGATTGGCAAAAAGAATCCATAACAGCAACACCAGATTGGTGACTGTCAGGATAATGATCCAAAGACTCCAAAAAGTACTCATAGTTAAATCCGCCCTAATCGATGATTACTTGTGATCATCAGTCTGCTTGTTGTCTGGCTGCTTGGTGTTAGGCTCATCGTCCGCAAAAGGTAACTTTGCATCCTCTTCAAAGCGCTTTTTGAGCTTGGGCGAAAAAGCCCAAAAGCACACGCCGAAGAAGGCGATGGTAACTAACACGGTTGAAATAGCACCAAGTGTACCCGTATCCATTAACGCTTCTCTTTGAGCAAAATGCCCAGGTTCTGTAAGTAAGCAACCAATGCATCCATCTCAGTCACGCCTTTAACTGCAGCTTCAGCACCAGCAATATCTTCCTCTGTATAAGGAACTCCCACTGAGGCTAAAGCACGCATTTTGGCGGCAGTATGTTTGCCATCGAGCTTGTTGTCATACAGCCAAGGGTAAGCAGGCATGATCGACTCAGGCACAACAATACGTGGGTTAAACAAATGCACTTTATGCCAGTCATCGGAATAACGGCCACCTACGCGCGCCAAATCCGGACCGGTTCTCTTGGAACCCCACAAGAACGGGTGCTCGTACACAGACTCACCGGCGACCGAATAGTGGCCATAACGCTCAACTTCAGCGCGTAGCGGACGCACCATCTGGGTGTGGCAAACGTGGCAACCCTCACGAATGTAGATATCACGACCTTCCAACTGCACGGCGGTGTAAGGCTTCAAACCTTCGATCGGGGTGGTAGTCTCTTTCAAGAAGAACTGCGGAACAATCTCCACCAAACCACCGAAGCTAATAGCGACGACCATAAATACAGTCATCAAACCAATATTTTTCTCAACTATTTCATGACCTTTCATGGCATTCCCCTTAAACAGCTGGTGCCTGAACAGGCTGGGTAGCATTTGCAGCTGCTTCTTTTTTGGAAGCGCTTACAGTGCGATAAGTGTTGTAGGCCATCACGAGCATACCGGTCAGGAAGAAAGCACCACCAATAAGACGCATGATGTAACCCCCTTTACTGAACACGACGGTTTCAATAAAGCTGTAGGTCAAAGAACCATCGGGGTTGAATGCACGCCACATCAAACCTTGACCGATACCATTAATCCACATAGCCACTACATAAAGAACAGTACCCACAGTGGCCAACCAGAAGTGCATATTGATCAATTTAACGCTGTGCATTTCTTCACGATTAAAGAGTTTCGGAATCATGTGGTACAGGGCGCCGATAGAAATCATTGCCACCCAACCGAGTGCGCCAGAGTGAACGTGACCCACAGTCCAGTCAGTATTGTGAGAGAGTGCGTTTACGTTTTTAATGGCCATCATTGGGCCTTCGAAGGTAGACATACCGTAGAAGGACAAAGCAACAACGAGGAAGCGCAGGGTTGGGTCAGTGCGCAGCTTATGCCAAGCGCCAGACAGGGTCATAATACCGTTGATCATACCGCCCCAGCTTGGTGCCAACAGAATCAATGACATCACCATACCTAATGATTGGGTCCAATCCGGTAAAGCGGAGTAATGCAAATGGTGAGAACCAGCCCATATGTAAAGGGAGATCAACGCCCAGAAATGCACGATAGACAACTGATAGGAGTAAACAGGGCGACCCGCTTGTTTGGGTACAAAGTAGTACATCATGCCAAGGAAGCCAGCGGTCAAGAAGAAACCTACTGCGTTGTGACCGTACCACCATTGGACCATAGCATCGGCAGCACCGGCATAGGCAGAGTAAGATTTGGTCAGAGTTACTGGCACTGCAGCACTGTTGACAATATGCAGCACGGCAACGGTAAGAATGAAGCCGCCGTAGAACCAGTTAGCTACATAAATATGGGAAGTTTTACGCTTAACAATGGTGCCGAAGAAAACAATCGCATAAGAAATCCAAACGAGTGCAATAAGAATATCAATTGGCCATTCAAGCTCGGCGTATTCTTTGGTAGTAGTCATCCCCAATGGCAAGGTGATTACCGCCAATACAATAACGGCTTGCCAACCCCAGAAGGTAAAAGGCACTAACCAACCACCAAACAAAGTGGTCTGACAGGTACGTTGCACAACGTAGTAAGAAGTCGCAAACAGCGCACAGCCACCAAACGCAAAAATTACTGCATTGGTGTGCAGGGGGCGCAAACGACCAAAATGTGTGTAGGGTTGCAGCAAGTCATTCAAACCTGGCCACACCAATTGTGATGCGATAAGCACACCAATGCCCATACCCACTATGCCCCATACAATGGTCATAATGGAGAATTTGCGTACTATATCGAAGTCGTATACTGGAGGATCCCCAGCTACAGTCGCATGACTACCCATAGGACTTTCCTGTTACTTAAAGAGAAATGAAAACTTGTTTGTCTCTGGCCGTGCAACTTACCGCACGGAGCTTCACGGCAATCATCAAGCCTATAACCCTACTGAAGGTGCGGCATTTTGCCTCATGTGTGGCATTTTGTCCCACGCAAGTAGTTACAGGATTGATATTTATCAAAATATTTATACGGAATTAACCCGAACACTTTATTTACCCAGGTAAATAAAGTACCTGCGCTCACAGGAGCGCAGGTTAAAAAGGAAATTACTTCAGCACACGGCCCTTGTTAGCAGCAATACGCATACGCAGTGCATTCAGTTTAATGAAACCTTCTGCATCTTTTTGGTTGTATGCACCAGCATCATCTTCAAAAGTCGCTATTTTTTCATCAAACAAGCTGTCAGGAGAACGACGACCAACAACACTCACTGAGCCTTTGTACAGCTTCACGCGTACATCACCGTTTACATGAGTTTGTGACTGATCGATCATCGCCTGCATCATCAGACGCTCAGGGCTCCACCAGTAACCGTTGTAAATCATGTCCGCATACTTGGGAATCAAGCTGTCCTTCAAATGAGCAACTTCGCGATCCAGAGTAATAGATTCAATTGCACGGTGCGCACGCATCATGATGGTGCCGCCAGGGGTTTCGTAGCAGCCGCGAGATTTCATGCCTACATAGCGGTTTTCCACGATATCCAGACGACCAACACCGTTCTCACCACCAACCTTATTCAGGTAAGCCAGTACGGTAGCCGGAGACATTGGCTTGCCGTCGATAGCAACGATGTCGCCTTTCTCGTAGGTCAACTCAAGGTAAGTCGGTTTATCAGGAGCGGCTTCAGGGGCAACAGTCCAGCGCCACATATCTTCTTCGGCTTCAGTCCACGGGTTCTCCAGAACCTTGCCTTCGTAAGAGATATGCAGCAGGTTGGCATCCATAGAGTAAGGTGATTTTTTCTTCTTGGAGTAATCAACCGGAATATTGTGCTTCTCGCAATACGCCATCAAGGTTTCGCGGGAGGTCAAATCCCACTCGCGCCATGGGGCGATTACTTTGATGCCGGGTTTCAATGCATAGGCACCCAATTCAAAACGCACCTGATCGTTACCTTTACCGGTAGCGCCGTGGGAAATGGCATCTGCACCTACTTCATTGGCGATTTCAATCAAACGCTTGGCAATCAAAGGGCGGGCAATAGAGGTTCCGAGCAGGTACTCACCTTCATAGATGGTATTAGCGCGGAACATAGGGAATACGAAATCGCGGACAAACTCTTCGCGTAGATCGTCGATGTAAATTTGCTTAACGCCTAGCGCCTCAGCTTTAGCGCGGGCCGGCTCAACTTCTTCGCCCTGACCAATGTCAGCGGTAAAGGTGATCACTTCACAGTTGTAGTTTTCCTGCAACCACTTAACGATTACAGACGTGTCAAGGCCACCGGAATAGGCCAACACTACTTTTTTGATAGATGACATGGGGACTCCCGCTAACACTCGTTGACAATTCACAGGGCACGATCACGAGTCGCAATCCGCAGACCGGTACCTTCTTGGGCGCGGGATTGTACTCGCAAGCAGACCAAATTCCCACACTTGCGGCCGTTAAAACCCTGTGCAAAGTCAAATTGAACCCTGTTTTACCCAGCTGCCATCAACTGCTTGCCATACGCGGCTAATTGCTGCAAAAGCAGACGCTGCTCAGCACTGGTGGACTCCGCCTCACTGAGCGTTTTTATCCGCAGATCAAACTCCATCAAAGTCAGAGAAGATTGCGCCTCAGGTGAAGTCAGCCGCCAACGGCAGAATTCCTGCCAGCGTTGCAGCTCTTCGGCACTGAGGCTGGCAGGAAAATTGCGGGCGCGATAGCGAAACAATATTTCCCCCAAACGCGGGTCATTGAATGGAAAGGCGGTATTAGCCAATGTTTCAGGATCAGCATTGCGCACGCGGGTCATTAAACGCTTGTCGTGATCATCAAAAAAACCGCTGTAAAGCAGTTGCTCAGGATCTGTTTTTTCCGCAAAAGAGTTGCTCGAATACAATTGATATAAACGCTGCAGCAAGGATTCGCGCTCACTTAACGTCAGATTGCGCAGAACTTGCCAATGCGCCTCGCAACGCTGCTTATCAATGTGCAAACGCTGGGCAGTGGCATCATCTAGCATCGCTGCCGGTAGTAGCATCGGGGTTTTATTCATGTGCACTTCTTTGAGCGCCAAGCGCTCTACCCCTTCGGGTAAATCCTCGGTGCGGGTATAAAGCCGCAGCTGTAATTCCTCGACCGGCAAACTGAGCAAGGCTTGCGGATCGGCGCTCAGATTGTAAGCGATCACCGAATTCTTATTGGTGGGGTGCATAGCTAAAGGCACAATCAACGCCGCGTTGCCGTTCTCACCGGGAAAACGGGAGGAAATGTGCAGCAGCGGTTTGGCAGCATCGATATCAATCATACTGGCGGCAAAACGTTTGTCGCGCAGACGATAAGCGTAATCATAGAGTTTAGGCTGGCGGGTTTTAATCAGCTTGGCCACAGCGATGGTGGCATAGACGTCTGAGAGCGCATCATGTGCAGCCTCGTGTTTGAGATTGTTCGCCTGGCTCAGCATTTCCAGCTTGAAGCAAGGGCGACCATCCTCATAATTAGGCCATTCGATCCCTTCCGGTCGCAACGCACGGGTCATACGCACCATATCGATAATGTCCCAGCGCGAATTACCGTTGCGCCACTCGCGCTCATAGGGATCATAAAAGTTGCGATAGAGGGTATAGCGCGTTACTTCATCATCAAAACGGATCGAGTTATACCCCACACCGCAAGTCCCCGGACGCGCGAGCTGACGATGAATCGCGGCAATAAATTCGCACTCTGGCAAGCCCTTGCTCTGGGCGACTTGCGGCAATAATCCGGTAATTAAACAAGCTTCCGGTTTTGGCAATACATCAGGCGCTGGCTGACAATAAATCATTAAAGGCTCATCGATCACATTGAGCGACTCATCCGTGCGCACACCGGCAAACTGCGAAGGGCGATCAATCGCCGGCACTTCGCCCCAAGTTTCGTAATCGTGCCAATAGAGACTAACCGACGATTCATTCTTCATATTATTTATTCCACAATTTTGCCAGACACTCACAGCACCTCACTGCACCAACAACGGGCAATCTAACACCTCCCAAGCAGTTTCCCCTATACTGCCGCCTGATTTTTGTGACCGGATTTTTTAAATTACAAAACCTGTTTTTGATCTGAAATCCCGTCTTTCATTTAACCGCTAAGTCCCGCCTTGGAGCCACTATGAGTGATTTAGATAGCCTGTTTGCCAGCAATGTAAAATGGGCCGAAGATATCAAACGCAAAGAGCCTGACTTTTTTTCCAACCTGGCCAAACAGCAAGCGCCAGAGTATTTATGGATAGGCTGCTCGGATAGCCGCGTACCCGCCAACCAAATTGTTGACCTCGCCCCCGGTGAATTATTTGTACACCGCAATGTGGCCAACGTGGTCATTCATACCGACCTCAACTGCATGACTGTACTTAATTACGCCGTTGAGTTTCTCAAAGTAAAACATGTAATGGTAACCGGCCACTATGGCTGCGGCGGTGTAAAAGCAGCACTGGAAAATCGCAAACTGGGGCTAATTGATTACTGGTTGCGCAATATTCGCGATGTTTATTACAACAACAAAGAAATCATGGATCAAATCAGTGATCCCGATGAACGCGTCAACCGCTTGTGCGAGTTAAATGTAGTGCAACAAGTAGAAAATATTGCGCGAAGCAACATAGTCCAAAACGCCTGGGCGCGCGGTCAGGAACTGAGCATTCACGGTTGGATTTACGATATTCACGACGGCATTCTGCACAAACTGATGCCGCCGGTTGATTCAGTAGAACAAATTCCCGAGCAGTATCGCCTCTACTAAATAGTAAAGACGCCCGTCTTTACCGAGCACCACCTGCATCACTGTGCTTAGCGGTGATGCAGTAATCCCCCGTAATACCCTGCCATAAAACCTATTGTTAGAATCTTTCCCATCGCCCTAGAAAGCCTTGGGTGCTGATCTATACTTGAACCGACTACCACCTAACCCGCAACTGACGAGATAAGCGATGCCCGACGATTCACTGCCCCCCGGCCATCAAAACTCAGCCACACATGTTGCCCGGGAGTCTTCGTCCTATTCATTTGAACGCGAACACCTTGAACCGGAACAGGTGCGCCAACTCTACAAAGGTTTTCCACTCTCGCTGATCGCCTCTTTGGTTATAGCGCTTATGCTCAGCGTATCCCAATGGAAAGTAATCGCCCACGCCGACATTATTTTGTGGAATCTGATTTTGAGTAGCGTGTTATTAGCACGCCTCGTGCTCTGGCTCAGCTGGAATAATCTGCATCAGCTCTATTCGACACGTTTTTGGTTAAACAGCTTTCGTGTGGGCGCCTGGCTTACCGGTCTGGCATGGGGTTCAGCCGCTTTTTTATTATTTGCGACCGAAGCCAGTATTTATCAGGCGCTACTAGCATTTACGCTTGCAGGTATTGCAACCGGCTCTATTACTTCACTCACCGTCGACAAATATTGCAGCATCGGTTTTGTGATGCTGGCCATAAGCCCACTCAGCGTGGTGATGTTATTACAAGACGGCCCCACGGCCTTTTTCATGTCAGGCATGACGGTCATTTTTATATTTTTTGTCATTGCCGGTACAGCGCGCACTCGCAACACAATGATTGACCAACTCACCAAACAATTTGATTTGCTACGCCTAAGCGAAGCACTGGACAAAAAACAACGGCTCGATCAAATTGTTAACAGCGCACAATCTATCTTTATCAATGAAAATAAAATTCAGGCCGCACTGGAAAATTTATTGCGCGATACGCTGCCATTATGCGATAGCAAACTCGGCTTTATAGGTCAGGTAAATAAAGATGAACAAGGACAGCCTTATATGCGGGCACTGGTATTTTCCAGCAGCAAAAGCAACGACCTGCAGCTGAGTTTGTTTCGTGAAAAAAACCTGCCCACAAATGGAGAGTATCGCAATCTCACCACCATGTTTGGCAGCATAATGCTATCGGGAAAACCGCTGATTACCAGTCACTTGGGGCGCGACTTGCGTGCAGCAGTTCTCCCCCCCGGTCACCCTGCTATTGAAAGTTTTATTGGCATTCCCATTTTTAATGGCAAAGAACAGGTTGCCATGCTCGGGCTGGCCAACGCCCCTGCGGGCTACAGCAGCGACACCATTACCGATCTTGAGCCCATTCTGAAAAGTATCGCCCAATTTGTGCAAACGCTTAATCACCAACAACAGCATGAACAAGATCAAGCCGCACTGGAGGCGAGTAACCAACAGCATCAAACCATTTTGAATGACATTGCAGATGGTGTAGTGATCATTAATAAATTGGGCATTATTGAAAGTTTTAATCACGCTGCAGAAACCATCTTTGGTTATCGCGCCCCGCAAATTATTGGAAAAAATGTCAGCGTGCTCATGCCCGACCCCTATCAATCCATGCACGATGGCTATTTAAAAAATCACCTGCATACCGGCAAGAAAAATATTATTGGTATTGGCCGTGAAGTACGGGGACTACGTCGCAACGGCCAGGAGTTTCCGATGGATCTCATGGTGTCGCGGGTCTATCAACAAGGCGAACCGGTATTTATCGGAATTGTTCGCGATATTACTGAAAAAAAACGTATCGACGATTTACGCACTCAATTTATCAGCGCTGCCAGCCGCGAAATTCTTGGGCCGCTCAACCTTATTAGCGAAGCCATTACACTATTACGCAAACGCGCTGTAGAGGAATTGCCCGAACACATTGCCAACCTCACTGAAATCGCACAAACCAATAGCTATCAACTGCAAAAGCTCATGGGTGATTTGATTGAAATGCAGAATCTTTCCCGTGGAGATATGCCCTTTAATTTAAGCCATCAAGCAGCTTTGCCATTAATTCGCGCAGCGATAAGCCAGCAGCAGACCTTTAGTGATATTTACCAGAGTAAAGCGATTATTACCGAAAACCTGAACAATCCAATGATCCACACCGATGCGCACCGTTTTGAGCAAGCAATTGGTCATATATTGCAATTCTTGTTAAAAGTATCAGGTCGCCATGGTGTGGTGCCGATTGCGCTGTCGGAAGAGCGCGGGCATATAAAAATAGAAATGCGAAGTAATAATCACAAACTGGATACAGATGCGCGCAGCAATCTGCAACAACAACTGGGCAAACGCCCAGGCATTACCCACAGCAATTACAACAACGGCAGCGAATTAGGCCTAACAATAGCCAAAGAAATTATTGAAAAAATGCACGGAAAAATCGAATTGCAGGATTCAGCAGAGGTATTAAATTTCGCGCTAACCTTCCCTCAAGCACCGCAATCCTATTAAAGGCGGTTGCCACTGCCCATGGTTTTTATTTTCTCCAGCAATAGTGCACCCATTTTATCCAAGGCAACTACCTGATCCACACCACCAATTTGCACGGCTTCTTTCGGCATACCATAAACCACACAGCTCGCCTCATCCTGTGCGAGCGTATAACCACCCTGCTGACGAATCGCCAACATACCCTTGGCACCGTCTTTGCCCATACCAGTCAGTAAAACTCCCACTACATTTTTACCGCCCGCGAGCGCTACCGATTCCATCATTACATCCACCGCCGGGCGATGGCGGTGTACCGGCTCTGCATCAGAAAGTTTGACCACATAATCAGCTCCAGAACGCGCCACAATTAAATGATGCCCACCGGGTGCAAGAAACGCATGCCCCGGCAAAATGCGCTCACCGCCCTTGGCCTCAACAACATGCAACCGTGTCAGCTTATTTAATCGCTCGGCAAAAGTGCGTGTAAATCCCGGCGGCATATGTTGGGTCATCACAATACCGGGCATAGCAGCAGGCAACTGCATTAATAAATCCTTAATCGCTTCGGTGCCGCCAGTCGAAGCACCAATTGCGATTATTTTTTCCGTGCTTTGCAAACGTCCGGCAATAGCTATTTTCTGTTCCGGCTTGACGTTGGGGCTTGCATCGCCCTTAAACGGTTTAACTTTTATGGTGGCAGCCGTTTTAATCTTTTCTACAATCAGCTCGGCATATTCACGAATACCACTGGCGATTCCCAATTTTGGCTTGGGAATAAAATCCACTGCTCCCAACTCCAACGCCTGTAAGGTCGCCTCTGCACCGACTTCAGTTAAGGTGGAAATCATAATCACCGGTGTCGGGCGCGCCCGCATCAGCTTTTCCAAAAAACTCAATCCATCCATGCGTGGCATTTCTATATCAAGCGTAATCACATCGGGCACAAACTGCTTTACCATATCCCGTGCAACATAAGCATCGGGTGCCAAACCAACCAACTCAAGGCCAGGCGCGGCGCGAATAATTTCCGCCAGCAAACTGCGCACTAATGCGGAGTCGTCAACAACAAGTACCTTTATCGCCAAAACTATCACCCCATAAAAAAACACTAGGTAAACAATTCGACATCACCGCTTTTGGGTGTGTATTTAACGCGCATACGGTATTCACTTTCACGATCAAGAATAGTGGAGTTGTGAATAGATTTAATTTTCTTAATAAGCACTTTTCCGGTCTGTGGGAAAAAATATACTTTGCGTGGATAAGGCCCAAGCAGGTCCTGCGCCACGATTGGAATACCTTCGTTATGCAAATAATCCAATACAAACTCCGCATTGCGTTCGCCCACATTATTAATTGTTAGGCCGCGCAGCACATTTCCCCCGCCAAATACTTTGGCCTCAAGCCTATTGCGATTGGCGCCAATTTTAAGCAAATGGTTAATTAACAACTCCATAGCGTAACTGCCATAGCGAGCCGACTCAGTTAGCAGGCCGGTTTGGTTACTCTCATCATTCGGCAATAAAAAATGATTCATGCCCCCTGACCCCGAGTAGCGATCACGCAAACAAACGGCGACACAGGAGCCCAGCACAGTAACAATCATTTTATTGGCGGCAGTCACACAATATTCGCCAGGTAAAATTTTTACCGCGTCGCAATCGAAATAACGGTCGTAATAGACATTGGGAGCGAAATGGACATTCTGTTCAAAGTTCATGCCCAACACCTTCAGCCATAGTCCTTGCTGGCTGATAGGTGGTTTTATTCACCAATTTCACCAAGTGACTAGCCTGCGCAAAACTTTCAGAGTGCCCGGCAATATACAAACCATTCGGTCGCAGTAAGCGAACCATACGTTCCAGCAAACTTAGCTGGGTCGGTTTATCAAAATAAATCATTACATTGCGGCAAAAAATAACATCAAACACACCCTGTAATGGCCAATGCCGCTCGAGTAAATTAATTTTTTTAAATTCAACCAAACGCCGCAAAGGCTCAATAACTTTAGCCTTGCCAGCATTGCCACCTTTACCGCGAAGAAAAAACTGTTTTTTTTGCTGTAGCGATAAAGAGTCAATGCGATCCATGGAATAAATTCCACGACTCGCTTCAGCCAATACATTGCTATCTATATCTGAGGCGATAATTTCAACCGGAGGATCGTAACGGCCAAATGCCTCAACCAGCGTAATCGCAATGGAATAAGGTTCTTCACCGGTACTGGATGCAGCACACCACACCCGCAATTTGGGTGAACCACTGCGATGTGTTTTGGCATAATCAGCCAGTATATTGAAATGATGGGATTCGCGAAAAAATGCCGTCAGGTTTGTTGTCAGTGCATTAACAAACTCTTCCTGCTCGGCAGGTGTTTGCTCTAGATGATTTAAATAAACGGCAAAATCAACCAGCCCCAACACCCGCAAACGACGCGCCAAACGGCTATAGACCAACTGTTTTTTGCTATCCCCCAAATGAATGCCAGCCTTACGATAAATAATCGCTTTGATTCGCTCAAAATCAGCGTCGCGATAATTAAACTCGCGGTCACGCATTAAAACTCTTCCCATTCATCTTCCTGAGCTGCTTTGGGCGGTGCGAGTTTTTTTGCAGGAGCAGCTTTAACAGGTTTCTTACCGGGCGCACTTAACCGTTTTTTTGGCGCAGGCTCTACAGCGCTATCTACTGCAAGATGAAACTGTGCAACACTTTGGGTTAACTGATCCGCTTGTGCTTGCAAGCTTTCGGCTGCCGCTGCTGCCTGTTCCACTAGCGCCGCATTCTGCTGAGTCATTTCATCCATTTGTGATACAGCAGTAGAAACCTCCTCAATACCAGTGGACTGCTCAGCCGAAGCAGCAGCAATCTCAGCCATAATGTCATTCACACGTTTTATCGCATTCACAATTTCTTTCATGGTATCGCCGGATTTTCCAACCAACTGATTACCACTATCAATTTTTTGTACTGAATCCGATATCAGCGCTTTAATATCTTTTGCTGCATTAGCCGAGCGCTGCGCTAGGGTTCGCACCTCGGATGCAACCACTGCAAAACCACGCCCCTGATCGCCGGCACGCGCCGCCTCTACCGCTGCATTGAGCGCAAGAATGTTAGTCTGGAACGCGATACCATCAATAACACCAATAATGTCAGAGATTTTCCGCGCCGATTCATTAATTGCATTCATGGTAGTGACAACTTGCTGAATCAAAGTACCGCCATCTGTCGCAACTGCCGATGCCTGTTCCGCCAGTACGTTAGCCTGTTTGGCGTTATCGGCATTTAATTTAACGGTGGAGGTTAATTCTTCCATGGAGGATGCCGTTTCCTCCAAATTTGCCGCTTGCTGTTCAGTGCGGCTGGAAAGATCGGCATTGCCTTGGGCAATTTCACTGGAGGCAGTGAAAATAGTATCCGCTGCCATACGAATTTCACCGAGCATACTCGTGAGACTGGAGGTTGTTTCATTACAATAATTTTTCAAATCGCCAAAGGTGCCCGAATAATCAGCATCAATAGTCTCGGTAAGATTGCCCTGTGCAATCGCGCCCAACACCCGAGCTACGTCTTTCAGGCCTTTATCAGCAGTGGTGACCAAACTATTTAACCCTTCCGTCAGCTTGAGGAAAAAACCATTTTTACCTTCGGTTTTCAGCCGAACACTAAAATCGCCTGCAGCTGCAGCTTCCACCAAATGATTAACTTCCTGCTCAACCGCAACTTCTTCAGTGCGATCCAACCATTCAACGACAGATCCGAGGCGCGCGCCATCTTTGGAAAAAATGGGGTTGGCAACCAACCGAAATGAACGCTTGCCAACAACAATATTGCCGGTGTACGTAG
Organism: Cellvibrio sp. QJXJ; assembly: GCF_024452345.1. Classification (NCBI taxonomy): domain Bacteria; kingdom Pseudomonadati; phylum Pseudomonadota; class Gammaproteobacteria; order Cellvibrionales; family Cellvibrionaceae; genus Cellvibrio; species Cellvibrio sp. QJXJ. The sequence goes on along the minus strand of NZ_CP101662.1, from coordinate 4,750,835 downwards.
TGGTTAAATTTTCTAGCAACTTCATTTGATGTGCGGGGTTTTTATGGAATATATCCATATTACTACCAACGATTTTATCCACAGAAAAATGCGGTAACACGGACTTAATATCTGCCTCTGCAATACGCAGCATCATCTCCACCGATTTATTCATGTAAATAATTTTTCGTTCCGGGTCGGCGATCATCACATTGGTAGTCGTGGTTTCAAGCGCACCAAGAATCCGGCTCATTTCATGCTCGGCAGCCACCTCTTTGGTTCTGTCTATCCATTCCACAACGGAACCCAAACGCTCGCCAGAATCCGAAAAGATAGGATTGGCAATCAAGCGAAAACTGCAGCCAGCCACTACTATATTACCCACATAGGTGTCACGGAGATTGGCGAGCAATTGACTTTGATGTGCAGGGTTGCGATGAAAAATATCCATATTACTGCCCAGCACCTTATCCACCGAAAAATGTGGCAATGCTTTGCGTAATTCGTTTTCTACTGCGCGCAACATTTTTTCGACAGCCTTGTTCATGTAAATAATAGTGCGATCATTGTCAGCAACCATGACATTGGAAGAGGTTGAATCAAGCGCACTTAAAATACGATCCATCTCGCGCTGCGCATTGACATTCTTAATAGCATTTTGGGTGATATCAGTCGCGTATTTCACAACCTTAATCACTCGCCCATCGGTATCAAGGATTGGATTGTAACTAGCCTGAATCCAGACTTCTTTGCCACCCTTGCCGATGCGTTTATATTGGCCAGCCTCAAAATCGCCGCGCGCCAAACATTCCCAAAACTTTCGGTAGGCATCACTCGCACGATATTCAGAATCTACAAACATACTGTGATGGCGACCTTTAACTTCATCCAAACTATAACCGGTTAACGCCAGAAAATTTTGATTGGCATTGAGAATGGTGCCATCCAATGCAAATTCAATAACCGCCTGCACGCGATGAATCGCCGCCAATTGGCCGCGGACATTCTCCAATTCTTGTGCGTTGACTTTAATCAGATCTTTATCGCCAGCAAATAATTCAAATAGTTTCATGGGTAATTTTCCTTAGTTTTTTGTCGCCGGTGCGTCTGCTGTATCGAATAATCCCAACTCTTCGCTGGATATAAGTTCGTTAATATCAACCAAAATAATCATCTGCTCATCAACACTTGCCAGCCCCAACAAATAACGGCTGTTAAACGCCACGCCAAAATCGGGTGGCGGTCGCAATTGTTCCTTACTCAAACCGACAACATCTGATACGCCGTCTACCACAATGCCCACAATGCGGCTGCGAATATGCAGCACTATCACAATCGTAAATTCGTCGTAAGTTACCTGTCCTACGTTGAATTTAATGCGCAAATCAACAATTGGAACTATATCGCCACGCAGATTAATCACCCCCTTAATAAAGGGCGGTGCATTAGCAATTTTTGTTACCGACTCATAACCGCGAATTTCTTTTACGGTCAGAATATCAATTGCATAATTTTCATCACCCAAACTAAAAGTGAGGAATTCCTGCACGGTACTCGCAGAAATTGATTGTGACAGTTGATCCATACACACGCACTCCCAAACAGAGGTATTGCTAAAGTTTAGCTAGCAGCAGCCAAATGCACCGATTGATTAATCGATAGCGCCAGGGATTCCACATCCAAAATCAATGCAACACTGCCATCGCCTAAAATGGTGGCACCGGCAACACCCTCAACACGTTTGTAATGCTGCTCCAGGCTTTTAATGACCACTTGCTGTTGGCCAACCAAGGCATCCACAAACAATGCAAACCGATGTTTCGCAGTTTCAACCAATACCACAATGCCTTTGGAAACTTCGCTAAAAACAGGCTCCAATTGCATAATGCTGTGCAGCCGTAAGATGGGCCAATATTCATTGCGCACCTGCAGCAACTGATCGTTACTACCCAAGGTTTTAATGTCCTTTTGCGCTGGTTGAATGGATTCCACAATAGAAACCAGTGGAATAATAAATGTTTGATCGCCAACAGATACGCACATGCCATCCACAATGGCCAAGGTCAATGGCAAATGAATAGTAAAACTGGAACCCTGTCCCGCGCGGGATTCAATGTGAATGCGCCCACCTAAACTTTGCACATTGCGCTTCACCACATCCATTCCCACTCCGCGCCCGGAAATATCAGTCACAGCGGCAGCAGTTGAAAAACCTGGCGCAAAAATTAATTGCCATACCTCTTCATCTTTTGGGTTGTCACTAACAGGGATATTATTTTCATAGGCTTTTTCCAGAATGCGCTCGCGATTCAAACCGCCACCATCATCGCTGATACTGATAACAATATTACCGCCCTGCTGCGCGGCGCGAAGCGTCACCTTACCTGCCGGATCTTTACCGCGTTCGCGGCGCACCTCGGGTGATTCAATGCCGTGATCAATACTATTGCGCACCAAATGCGTCAGTGGGTCCACTAACTTTTCGGTTAGGCCTTTATCCAATTCGGTATCGCCGCCCTCGATAATTAACTCAATTTGTTTTCCCAACTTACCGGCAAGGTCGCGCACAACACGCGGGAAACGATTAAACACAAAGGATACTGGCAACATGCGGATTGACATAACCGCTTCCTGAATTTCCCGCGTGTTACGCTCCAATTCACTGGCAACTGCTTGAAATTTTTCAGCAATCGCCCCTTCAAGGCTTTGCCCTAACAAGTTCATCATGGATTGGGTGATAACAATTTCACCCACGAGATTAATGAGCTGATCAACCTTGGCAACATCTACACGAATGGATGAACTCTCTACCGCCACCGATTCTGCGGTTTTATGTTTTACCGGTTTGTGAGAGAGTTCAGTATTTTTTTCTGCGACAGGAATTGCAGCAGATACTGGCGCTATCACTGGTGGTATTGCAGGAACTACTATTGGCGCCGCCGGGACGGATGGAATTTCGTCAAAAAAACCAAAACCTTCATCATCACTAGCAGCCAACAAGCTATCAACAAAACCAAACACCGTATCTTTGTTTTCTGGCACTGATGGCTCATCAAAAAAACCAAAGGATTCCTCATCGGAAGCGGTCTCCGACTCTTCAAAAAAACCATAAGCTTCACTTTCGGACGCAGGAGAGGTTTCGGTAAAAAAACCATAGGCGGGGTTTTCATTTACCGAAGGGTTTGGAAGTGTAGCAGCGCCCGAGGTCACTACTTCAAGCTGTTCAGTGAGTTGATGTACGCCAGCCCAATCGATTGCGTCACCATGGCGATAAGCGAGCAGAATTTCTTTTAGTTTATCGACAGCCTGTAAAAATAAATCAACCATGGCTGCAGTAATGGCGAGATTGCCTTTGCGGATTTTATCCAGCAACCCTTCCATAATATGTGTTGCACTGGTTAGCGCATCAAAACCAAAAATTCCGCTACCGCCTTTTATCGAGTGAGCGGCACGAAAGATGCTGTTAAGCATTTCAGCGTCAGGGCTTGTGATATCAAGCTCCAACAGCAGCTGCTCCATCTCATCCAAGTGCTCTTGGCTCTCGTCAAAAAAGACAGTGTGAAATTGTTTCATGTCTATCGACATTTCTCACATCCTTCGCAATACCTTCAGTATTTCCGTAAAGGCGCCGTTTGCTGCGCCCTGGTTATTCACCGCAATAAGTGCCCCTACCCCATCACTTTTTTAGCAATTTCCAACAATTTATTGGGATCAAAAGGTTTTACCATCCAACCTGTTGCGCCAGCGGCTCGCCCTTGTGCTTTCATGGCATCGCTAGCTTCAGTGGTGAGCACGACAATCGGTGTGCGCATGTGAGCAGGTAAGGTACGTAAGGATTTAATCAGCGTTAAACCATCCATATTCGGCATGTTCTGATCGGTTAACACAAAGTCATAGCTTTTTGTTTTGCACAAATTCAACGCTTCCAAACCATCTTTCGCAGCAGTAACCGTATAACCGGCGGATTTTAATGTTGCCTCTACCATTTGCCTTACCGATACTGAATCATCGACGATCAATACATGTTTACTCATAGCGCTAGCCCCAAATATATTTCCATTAAAAAGAACTAATTACTGCCCGAATCAAATTACCGGGCGGCACAATCTCCACTGATTGCGCCAAGCCGCGAATTAAATACAAACCGCGCCCGGAAAGTTGATCATCATTATTTTTATCTAACACGGCGGGATCATAACCAACCCCGGTGTCTTTTACGGTGATCATCAAGCTCGGGGTGGCGACATCTTTTAGCCATTCAAGCGATAAGGAAATTGTATCTTTTTCGGTTAATCGCTTTAACCGGCGCTCGCGCTCCTGAAAATAAAACTCAAAGCCATCGGCATTTTCTTTAAACTCAGAGTCAAGCCGTAAAATGCCATGATCAATTGCATTGCTAACCATTTCACTCACAATTAAAAACACTATCTGGCAGACATTTTGATCGACACCCAAATATTGCAGAAACTTATTTACAAGTGGAGGAATTTCACATTCTGCAATCTTGCGCCCAGACAGCTCCACCGCCCAGGAAAAATGGCCAATTCCCGGCTCAATTCGTCTATGCAAAATACCGTCTGTGAGTAGCCGCGAACTGCCCAGGAGCATTGCTGCAGGTGTTAAAGTGCACATGGAGACATCATCACTGTAAGTCGCACATCCTGTGTGGGCATGTAGCGCTGCCACCAATTGCGCATGCAAATCAGCAGGCTCAGACTCGATAACATCCACCACCCGCTGCATGGAAAAACAATCTCCAGCCGGGTTTCTCTCTTCTAGCAAACCGTCGGTACAGGCGAAAAAAAATCCGCTTTTAGGAAAACGATAGGTTTCAACAGTTGCTTCGAACTGGTCATCATCAAGAATACCCAAGGCCATGTGACGCGAGCGAAAACTTTGCTGAATTACACCATCGCTAACCCAGTGTGCAGTTGGCATTCCACCATTCCACACGTGGAGTTCACCTTGATCTTTTTGTACCTGCACAATAATGGCAGCAACAAATCGATCAGGAGGGGTATCGCGGCAGAGTTTTTTATTGAGTTCAGTCACTATGGGCTGCAGATGAAACCCCTTGGCCACCATGCTATTAAAGATGGATACCGCCGGCATTATGGTAATTGCCGCCGAGAGACCATGACCGGTCGCATCTGCCAACATAAAATATAAATCGCCACCGGGAGAGGTGCGCGCCATTGCGATATCGCCACTGAATGAAGCAGAGGATTGCAACCAGGTTTCAACACCTTGAACTTTTTGACTGTTTTGCCCGAGCAAATATTCATAAATGAATTTAGCAATTGCCTCTTCGCGCTCAGCTTCTTTTTTAAACCGCGCCAATTCGGCATTTTGCAAGCTGATGAGTTTTTGCATGGACACCGAATTAATAAGTGCCCTTACTTTTAAAGCCAACAACGACAAATTGATGGGCTTGATAATATAATCGGCAATACCGCACGCAAAACAATTTTGCAGAAAATCCGGATCCTCATTGACACTAATCATAATGACCGGTGGTATTGAAATATTTTCATTGGCCAGATCGCGCATCAAATTCAGGCCAGTACCATCACCCAACTCGTAATCCAGCAATACCAAATCGATTACAGAGTTATTACTTAGCTCGCGCTTGGCATCGGAAAAGCTGAACGCAGAATGGGTTTGCAGATCCTTACTGTACAAAAATTCGCATAGCAGTTCATTTAGCAGTTGATCATCATCAACAACTAAAATACGCAGCGTTTTGTCCGACAGTAATTCAGTCATAAGCTTCCAGTGCAGGCAACCATAAAAATAGTAACAACACCAAGTGTTGAGTGAGCAAACTCTACGGCAAGAACACTATATGTAGTCGAAAATGCGCTGCATGTTGGCCATCGCTAATATTTGTGCAGTAGCTCCCTTTGCACCCTTGATATACATTTTCTTATTAGAGGCCGCAGCGCGACGCTGCCACATCATCATCATGCCCAAGGCAGCACTATCTAAATACTCGACGGCACCAAAGTCGAACACAATTTTGGTGATTCCATTGCCTTCCAGACACTCGGTACACTTTCGTTGGAATTCTTTGTGATAGCCGTAATCAAAACGGTTAGGTAGTATCACAACAGCCTGATCAGTCATAACTACTCCAGTTAAAAGCGCCAAATAAATTAATCAATATCAATAATTTTTTGAATATTTGCCAACCCAAGAATCTCTTTGGGTGCTGATTTCAGATTTTGCATAATTAGCTTGGCATTTTTTGCCTGTACTTTTTTATGCGACATAACCAGCAAGCCAATGCCTGCACTGTCGATATACTCCATTTCAATACAGTCCAATGTCACATTGCCACCAAAATCCAGGGCAGCAGCAATAGCAGCGTTGAATTCACTGCTGGATGAATAATCAAAACGTTTTGGCATGCGAATTACAGCGGCTGACTGAGTCATTGTTAACTCCCGGATAATTTAAAAAAGATCTACAGAACCGCTTTCTATCGAGGAAGCAGATACTGGATTGTGTTTTTGGCGCGCACCGCTATTCCTGTAGTTAGCAACTTCTTTTTCAAGCCGCTCAGGAAAATTTGCTGCTTGTGTTAACTGTGCAACCAGAGGTTTCAGATCATTTAATTGCGAAATACTGTAATCGATGTTTTGTCGCGACATATCTTCAAATTGCAAGGCACGGGTTGCATTGTTCAACGCCACAACCAATTGCGCCAAAATGCCTTCCATTTGATGTGTTATCGCTTGATCCGCATCCGCCTTTTGGATTAATTGGGAGCTGATTCTTTGCATTTCTGCCTTGGCCAGTAACACATAGGTCATGTCCTGGGAGGCAACTTGCCCAACCACTTGATCAAGCTCTGCAATTGCCGTAGCAATAGCTCTTAGCTGTTGCTGTATATCGCGACTGAAACCTGCTGAGCGATTGGAAAGTGCGCGTACTTCGTCGGCAACCACGGCAAAGCCACGCCCGGCTTCACCGGCACGCGCAGCCTCAATCGCAGCATTAAGTGCCAGCAAATTAGTTTGGGAGGCTATTTGATCTATGTCTTTTAGCGCACGGATAACGGTAGGCATTTGCTCGGCAATGGCGCCCACTTTTTCCACTAGTTCCATAGACGAAGCGCTAATTTCAACCGTGGTATCTACAAAGCGGTTGAGCAGATCATAGGTATTTTCTGCAAACAAACTCATGCGCGCTGAAATGGTATTTTTATCCGTTTCATTATCATAAAGCAGGTTATGGATATGGTTTTGCTGTTCATCCAGCAAGGTTTTAATGGCATCAAAAGACTGGACTAACAAGCCAATTGCGTCGGATTGAATCGCAATTTGTGCGTGTAAACTTTTCTGGGTTTCTGCAACAACCTCGCCCATTATCAGGCTGGCATCCTGCAGGGGGGCGGCGTTGTCTTGCCGTTGGGTGTGGCTGTCGCCACCGCCAACCAATTCAGGCCTGGCATATGAATTGAGCGACAAAACCAATACCACCATAACCAAGGTACTAAATACTGCCGCTAATAAAGGATGAACCCAAACTCCAAGTGCTCCACCGCCAACAAAGGCTGCAGCAATAACGATAATCTGCTTGGTTGGCATAACGGTGGAGATCCCCTGCTTGCTTGCAAAAGAAATGGCGACAGCCGCTGTCACCCCGGTCAATATGATTTAAAAGTAGCAGGTTTATTTTTAGATGCGCGATTCAGCAAGAAACTGAAACAAAATTAATAACGCAAACGATGAGATGGGTAATTCAATACAAGATAAAAACTTAAAAAATATTATTTATATAGCGAAAAACAATTTAAACAGTAGCTCTAAAAAAAACGGCAACTTGATAGCTGCCGTTTTTTCATTTGAGAAGTAATTGCACTTGGGATAATTATTGAACTGCAAGTACACCTTCTTCAATTTTAGCCTTCCAGATTTTCGGCCCGGTGTTATGTACCGATTCTCCGCGCGAATCCACCGCGACAGTCACCGGCATATCTTTTACGTCGAACTCATAAATGGCTTCCATCCCCAACTCAGGAAAGCCGAGCACCTTGGCAGACTTAATCGCCTGGGCTACTAAATAGGCGGCGCCGCCCACGGCCATCAAGTACACCGACTTGTTATCGCGGATTGCTTCTATCGCCGCCGGGCCGCGCTCGGATTTACCGATCATGCCAAGCAAACCAGTTTGTTCGAGCATGGTGCGAGTGAATTTATCCATCCGCGTGGCGGTGGTGGGGCCTGCCGGGCCAACCACTTCGTCGCGGATTGGATCAACCGGGCCGACGTAATAAATGAAGCGGCCTTTCATGCTCACCGGTAATTCTTCACCCTTGGCGAGCATATCGGTCATTTTCTTGTGCGCGGCATCGCGACCAGTGAGCATCTTGCCGGAGAGCAAAATCGTCTCACCGGTTTTCCAATCCAACACGTCTTCTGGCTTCACTGTATCCAGATTTACGCGGCGCACGCTGTCGCCCACTTCCCAGGTGATATCTGGATAGTCTTCCAACGCTGGCGGCGTTTGGAAGGCGGGGCCGGAGCCATCCAGTACAAAGTGGGCGTGACGGGTTGCCGCGCAGTTGGGAATAATAGCGATGGCTTTGTTGGCCGCGTGGGTTGGATAGTCTTTAACTTTAATGTCTACTACGGTGGTCAAGCCACCCAGGCCTTGTGCACCAATCCCCAAGCGATTCACTTTGTCGTACAGCTCAATGCGCAATTCTTCCGCGCGATTACTCGCCCCGCGCGCTTGCAACTCTTGGATATCCACCGGTTCCAGCAAAGCTTCTTTCGCCAACAGCATGGCTTTTTCGGCAGTACCGCCAATGCCGATACCCAACATGCCCGGTGGGCACCAACCAGCGCCCATTTCCGGCACGACTTTTAATACCCAGTCCACTACTGAATCAGACGGGTTCAACATGGCAAATTTGGTTTTGGCTTCTGAACCACCACCCTTGGCGGCCACATGGACATCAACTGTATTACCGGGAACGATGTTGTAGTGAATGATCGCAGGCGTGTTATCGCCAGTATTTTTACGGGCACCATCCGGGTCGGCGAGAATTGAAGCGCGCAGCACGTTATCGGGGTTCATATAAGCGCGGCGCACGCCTTCGTTGACCATATCGGTCAGGCTCATTTGCGCGTCCCATTGCACATCCATACCCACGGTGACAAACACGGTAACTATGCCGGTGTCCTGGCAAATGGGGCGATGGCCCATGGCACACATGCGCGAGTTAATCAGGATTTGCGCCATCGCATCTTTAGCGGCTTTGCTCTCTTCGCGCTCGTAGGCTTTGTGGATGGCCTGGATGAAATCAACGGGATGGTAGTAGGAAATAAATTGCAGCGCATCGGCGACGCTGTCGATCAGATCTTGCTGGCGAATCACGGTTGGCATAAGCGCATCTCTTGTTGTAGATAAAAAAGTGGCGCCAATTCTACACCATCAACTCCACAACAGGCGCTCGGGTAAATGACTTTATCAGCTTAAAAATTGTGCAATTTGCCAACTAACAACTAGGCTGAATTTAGCGCCACCCTTTAAGGAAGCACCACCTATGAATGCCCTATCACTCCGTTTCAAGCTCAGCCTGAGTATTGCGCTGATCCTCGCATTTAGCATGGGTACCTTGAGTTTCGTCGCCTGGCGTTCGATGTCGAACAACGCGCAAGAATCCATTGCGCGCAGCGCGGAATCCATGAAGGCGACTATTGATAACCGCCTGTTGGAAATCGCCCAGGTGAGCGCGCTGGAAACCAGCTCGCTGCTCAATCGCAACTTTGATGTGGCACTGCACCTGGCCAGTATTTTAAGTGGCACCGCCCACGGCAGTGGCACACCCTACACGCGTGTACAAGTTAAAAAAATGACTTATGACATGTTGGTTGCCACACCGTCGGCATCATCCATTTACGCCCAGTTTGATAGCAACGGCTACGACAACCTCGACAGTGAATTTTTGGGCGATGCCGAGTACAGCTCGGAAACAGGCAGCCTGGGAATTTACTGGGTCGCAAACACCCAAGGCCCAGTCTCCAGCCAAGTCAGTTACGCCGATCAATACGATGCCACCATTGACACCAATGGCCTGCGTAAAGCCGAGTGGTATTTATGCAGCCGCGACACACGTAAACCCTGCCTAATGGAACCTTATCTTTACGAGGTAACTCCGGGCAATAAAGTTTTACTAACTTCACTGGTTGCACCAGTTTTAGTGAACAATGAATTTCGCGGTGTTGCCGGTATCGATATAGACCTGCCGGTGTTACAAAAAAATATTCTCGCGCAATCTGCCAATTTATATAACGGCCAAACCAGTATGTATTTACTGAGCGAACGCAATAATGTGGTAGCCAGCAGCATGCACCCTGAGTTTGTTGGCAAAGCACTCGTGGCCGGTGATAAAGATTTATTTGATGCACTCGCCGCCAGTAACAAAAACCAATTTATTTACAAGGATCAAATTATCACTGTACAACCCATTAAAGCCGATGCTGTGCGTAGCGAGTGGAAAATGGTGATAGTTACGCCCTCCGTTATCGCGTACGACGTGGTGGATGAACTGAGCCAATCACTGCAGGAAAGTAGCTTATCTACGGCAACCAATATGATTGGTCTGGCGTTAATTCTGTTGGTAGTTTTTGTTGGTGTGGTGTCGCTGTGGATTAAACAATCGACCAAACCTATCGTCAACATGAGCAATATGATGCGTGAGCTCGCCAGTTCAGATGGCGATTTAACACGCAAATTAATTCCCTCGAATGACAAGGAATTAATTGATATGGCAGATGGCTTTAATAACTTCACTGAAAAATTACGCACAATGATTCTCGCCTTAAAACAGGATTCCATTCGCCTCAAAGAGCAAAGTAACAGCCTGACCGGAACCTCCAAAAATACACGCTCGGCAACCGAAATACAGGTGGAGCAAATTCAAAATATTATGACGGCGATTCACCAAATGTCGGCTACCGCCAATGAAGTTGCCAAACTCGCCAGTAATACTTCCAGCGATTCACAAGCTTCAGTAAAAGAGATTAATAACGCGCGGGATTTATTCCAACGCACCGTAGAAGAATTTAAAGGCGTAGCGACCGACTTCTCCAACTCCAGTCAAAAAATCCAGCTGGTAGCCGAAAGCAGCAATAAAATCAGTGGCATTACCGATGTTATTCAAAGCATTGCCGCACAAACCAATCTACTCGCATTAAATGCAGCGATTGAAGCGGCGCGCGCCGGTGAACAAGGGCGTGGTTTTGCGGTAGTAGCCGATGAAGTGCGTTCACTCGCGGCACGCACCCAACAGTCCACCGAGGAAATTAAAAATTTAATTCAGGGTTTACAACAACAAGTTGATCAAACCGTTGTACAAATAAACCAAAACACCCAGCGGGTTGGTGACACGCTCGTGGAAGCGGAACATGCCTACGAGCGCCTGACGACAGCTACTCAAGGTATTAATTCGATTACTGATAGCGCCTATCAAGTCGCGGCCGCCGCGGAAGAGCAAAATCAGGTTACAGAAGAAATTAATCGCAACATCTCCGCCATTGGCGATGCAACGCAAGAACTTGAACGCTTGTCGCACAGCGTATTTTCCGCGAGTGGCAATGTGGACAAAATCACGCAGGATATTGACGGGCATTTGTCGCAACTACGCTGCTAGCAATAGCTATTGCCGTGCATTAAATAAATCACCACCGGACAGGAGATTGACCATGAAGCCTATTGGTACTTATCAGCTGGCGGCATTGTGTTTAGCAACCGTAAATCTGGCGGCACCAGTGCAAGCAGAGGTATCAGGCAAAGTCTCGTTTGTTAGCAATTATCTCTCCTATGGTTTATCACAAACACAGGATGACCCAGCACTGCAATTCACCACCACCTGGTCGGGCGAATCAGGTTTATATCTAAGCGGTTGGGCATCACAAGTAGATTTTGGAGAGGAGACCGATACCGAAATCGGCGTCTATGCCGGGTACTACAACACATTTTCCGACACACTATCGCTTGACGCAGGCATCGCCCAATTTTTGTATGAGGGCGCAGATATCAGTGACGATTACAGCTACAACGAAGTTTATGCCACCTTACACACTTCACTATTAAGCCTTGGGTTTCATTACGCATGGGATTATTTTGGCAGCGGAGCCGAGTACACCGTAGTGCAAGTTTCCAAACAATTTCCGCTTAACGATTGGTTCAACTTAACTCTGGGAGCTGACTACGCAGTCACAGGCGATGAAAATAAATATTCAATTCTGGGGGAATCTGATTATTTGCATTATTTTCTTCGTGCAGAAAAAGACTGGCTTGGTGTGCAGTGGAGTTTGAGTGTGCATGAAACCACTATGCCTGAAACAGAAACCGATGAGGCGCGCGCAGTTGCAGGTATTGGTTGGGCTTTTTAAAGAAAAAAGCGAAGAAAATAAGCAGAGTAAAAGCGCCCCGGTAAAAAAACCGGAGCGCTAGTGTGGGTGTTTAGGGCTTGGCGGTTAGCTGTTGTTTAATTTGCAACAGCTCGCGATTGGTGCTGCGACGGAAGTCATCAATAGCCGCAATCGCCTCATCATGATTGCGAATACGTGTCGCCAAGCTATCCAACGCTGTCATTTCCAGCGACATTTTGTCCAACTGCTCTTTCAGCTGCTGAACACTTTGGGTTTGCTGGCTAACACTGGTAGCCATGCCATCAATTTTTGCAGCCGCGCCATCGGCAACAGTTTTATTAGCCGCTAGCTCTTGCTTAAGGGAGGCCGCCGTTGTTTTTGCATCTGTTGCGGTTTTTTGTGCATTGGCAGCATCTCGTCCCACCGCCGTCGTTTTTTCTGTGTTGGCAGCGATTGCTTTGCGGTTGGTTTCAACCAAACCAGCGATACGGCGCACTTCACCGTCTATTTTCTTCAAGTTGGACTGCAGCGTCACTACCGATGCACTGGACTCCTCAGACGTCATACTCAACTGCTGTTCCAAGCCCTGGATACGTGCATCCGCCTGTTTCAACATGGCTTGCGCTTGAAATAGCTGCCACCCTAAAAAACCTGCACCCGCTGCCGCAACCAACGCAATAACCAGAGCAACGGCTGGCAAACTGCTGGATGGCGCTTGAGTGTAAACCGGGGCCGATGCCGCTTTACGTGCAGGGCGAGCAGATGCAGGCTCGTCATCATGATCGCGAAGCGGCGCTTGCGAGCGACGCGATGTAGATTCCGCTGGTTCAGACACAGCGCCAGTGGACAATGTGGGTTCTCTGCGTTCCATAACAACAGCTACCTTAACGATGAGTCAGTGAAATAAATGGGTAATAAGTGCGCGCATTTTATAGCAGCAGCCCGCACAAACATAGGCTGCGATTTTTATTTCACGCAATAAAAAACGGGCCCGCAGGCCCGTTTCCAGTGCAAACAACTAATTACTTGGCGTAGTTAGCGTTCACAAATTCCCAGTTCACCAACGCCCAGAAAGCGTTCATGTAGGTTGGGCGCGCATTGCGGTAGTCGATGTAGTAAGCGTGTTCCCACAAATCCACAGTCAGAATGGGGGTCACAGACGCGTCAGTCAATGGAGTAGCTGCGTTGCTAGTGTTAACAATAGCTACTGAACCATCGGCTTTTTTCACCAACCAGGTCCAGCTTGAACCGAAATTGTTGATGGCAGAGTTAGTGAACTCTTCTTTAAATTTGTCGAATGAACCAAAGGCTGCATTGATTGCATCTGCTACTGCGCCAGTTGCTGCGCCGCCACCGTTGGGGCTCAGGCAGTGCCAGTAGAAGGTGTGGTTCCAAATTTGCGCAGCATTATTGAATACACCGCCAGAAGAAGTTTTGATCACATCTTCCAGGCTTTTGCCTTCAAATTCGGTGCCGGGAACCAAACCGTTCAACTTATCAACATAAGTTTTATGGTGCTTGCCGTGGTGAAATTCCAGAGTTTCTTTAGAAATGTGAGGAGCCAGAGCGTCAATTGCGTAAGGCAATGCGGGTAATTCAAAAGCCATGATGTTTCTCCTAATTCACGGTTGTGTAAATTTAGCGTTGTTCAAAATCCGGGGCAAATAATACCAACTAAATGATTTTGGCATTATTAAAAATTTGCTATCGCTATTTAAAAAAGAGTAGAGGCCGAAAACAATTGCGGCCCACTAGGGGCCGCAACTATCGATGGATCGACTTACATCATACCGCCCATACCACCCATACCGCCCATGTCTGGTGCAGCAGGTTTATCTTCTGGCAAATCAGCAACCATTGCTTCGGTAGTGATCATCAAACCAGCGATAGAACCAGCAGCTTGCAAGGCTGAACGGGTTACTTTGGCTGGGTCGAGAATACCCATTTCCAGCATATCGCCGTATACACCAGTCGCGGCGTTGTAACCGTAGTTACCAGTACCTTTCTTCACCTGGTCAGCAACAACAGACGGCTCATCACCAGCGTTGGCAACGATTTGACGCAGTGGAGCTTCCATTGCACGACGAGCAATACCGATACCGGCATTTTGATCTTCGTTGTCACCTTTCAGGTCAGCGATAGCCGCAACAGCACGGATCAGTGCAGTACCACCGCCGGGAACCACGCCTTCTTCTACCGCTGCACGAGTTGCATGCAGAGCATCTTCAACGCGCGCTTTTTTCTCTTTCATTTCAACTTCAGTCGCTGCGCCCACTTTAATTACCGCAACACCGCCAGCCAATTTTGCTACGCGCTCTTGCAGTTTTTCACGGTCGTAGTCAGAAGAAGTTTCTTCGATTTGTACGCGAATTTGTTGAACGCGTGATTTGATTTCTTCCGCGTTACCAGCACCGTCAACAATTACGGTGTTGTCTTTGTTCATGGTTACGCGTTTTGCAGTACCCAAGTGTTCGATGGTAGCGCTTTCCAAATCCAGGCCAACTTCTTCTGAAATCACAGTACCGCCAGTCAGTACAGCGATGTCTTGCAACATGGCTTTACGACGGTCACCGAAACCAGGTGCCTTAACAGCAGCTACTTTGACGATACCGCGAATGTTGTTCACGACTAAAGTTGCCAAGGCTTCGCCTTCAACGTCTTCAGCAACGATTACCAGTGGCTTGCCTGACTTGGCAACGCCTTCCAGCACGGGCAGCAATTCGCGGATGTTGGAGATTTTTTTGTCAACCAACAGGATGAACGGATGATCGTGCTCAACGCTCATGTTGTCCTGGTTGTTGATGAAGTAAGGAGACAAGTAGCCACGGTCAAACTGCATACCTTCTACTACGTCCAACTCGTTGTCGAGGCTGGTGCCTTCTTCAACGGTGATCACACCTTCTTTACCTACTTTTTCCATCGCTTCAGCAATCAACTCACCCACAGAAGTATCGCTGTTAGCAGAGATGCTACCGACTTGAGAGATAGACTTGGTATCAACGCATGGCTGGGCGATAGATTTAACGTGAGCAACTGCAGCAGTGATTGCTTTGTCGATCCCGCGCTTCAAATCCATTGGGTTCATACCCGCCGCAACAGATTTCAAACCTTCGTTCACAATAGCTTGTGCCAATACAGTAGCGGTGGTGGTACCGTCACCGGCGTCGTCAGAAGCGCGCGAAGCTACTTCTTTCAACATTTGTGCACCCATATTTTCAAACTTGTCTTTCAGGCTGATTTCTTTGGCAACTGATACGCCGTCTTTAGTGATGGTGGGAGCGCCGAAGGACTTCTCCAACACCACGTTGCGGCCTTTAGGGCCAAGGGTCGCTTTAACTGCATCGGCCAGAATGTTTACACCGGCCAACATGCGTTGACGTGCGTTATCACCAAATTTCACTTCTTTAGCTGACATATTTTCAATTCCTACAAACTTTTGTTAACCCAAGGAGATCGACGCAATGCGACCTCACCTTACATTTTTGCAGCGTCTGGTTTACACCAATACGGCTTTGATATCTGACTCGTTGAGGATAACCAACTCTTCGCCATCAATAGTGATAGTGTCGCTACCGGCATATTTACCGAATACCACTACGTCACCTACTTTTACATCCAATGGGCGCAGCTCACCGCTCGCCAGTACGCGGCCATTACCTACAGCAACCACTTCGCCTTGATTAGGCTTTTCTTTCGCAGCGCCAGACAAAATGATGCCACCGGCAGTTTTGGTTTCTTCTTCTTTGCGACGAATAACAACGCGATCGTGTAACGGACGAATTTTCATGAACATTTGTCTCCTAAACAAACAGGTTAAACGAGCGAAGAGCCAGACTCTTGATCACAAGAGCGCATGGCTCAGGCTTGATGACATATAGGGATGGTCTTGAAGGTTTCAAGGCCCATCAGTAAGGCCACCGATCTACAGGGTCAACCCGGAAACCGGTAGCCAATAAAGCGGTGAAACCTATGTGGGGTTAGCAATGGGGATTTCAACCTGAGGGGGCAAAAAATCTTGCAATAAAAGTGGTTTCTTTCATTTACGGCAGAAATCAGGGCATCTTTGGCCCTATTGAGCGAAAGGTTATTTAGCAGGGAGCTGTATTAGTTAGAGGGACGCTTATCGTCAGGTGATGCATCGGCTGGCTGATCGATCAATAGACCTTGGTGTTTGGGGTCGCTCTCATCATCGCGGGCAGCAGGCCCTTGATGCTCATAGACAGTGCCCCGCCCAGCAGCGGTGGCGTCACGCTTAAAACCTGCCGGGGTAAAACCCGCCGTGTAAAAGCCACTTGCCGAGGCGCGCATCGCCATTTTGGCCAGCCAACGTTTTAACAGCAACTGCCGAACCAGCGGAATAAAACAGAGCAACGCCAAAAGATCGGTGAGGAAACCAGGGATTATCAACAGCACTGCACCCACCGCTTTAAACAGATTGCCGGCCAACGCCTGCGCGGGCAACTCGCCCTCCATTCGCATGTTTTGCGCGGTGCGCAGCATGCTGGAGGCTCCCTGGTAGCGAAGCAGGTTCACACCAAGTACGATCATCAATGCCAACCAGCCAATCACTGCCAAAGCGCCCACTTCACTGCCGATTTCAATCATCAACCAGAGTTCGATAATGGGCAGTAACAGAATTAGCAGCGGCAGACGCATAACAGATTTCCAATACACAAGGCCGGGCAGTTTACCACTTGTAACTCACCCCCAGCGACATTCGCGTGTCCTTGTCCTGACGGGTGGGTTGCGGGTCGGTATCCAACCAGTAATCAATTTTAAATTCAGAATAAATCCGCTCAAGAATCTTGGAACTTAGGCCGGTTGAGGTTTTTAACTGTAGGTTGGGGTCTTGTTCGGTCGACTGCAGCAGTTCGTTATTGTGAAAAAAACCAACCCCCCAAGGAAGGTTGTAACGAAAATCCAGCGCCATGCCCAAGGCCATAAAGTCATCCTCAAGGGCATAGTCGCCCACCAAATCGGCAGGTAATTGGTAGGATTCCTGATGCAACGCCAAACCCGACCTCAGTGATAACGCCATGGTTTTGTTATCAAAGAACTGATAGCCCGTGCCAGAACCAAAGCGCTGGTAGGTACGCATGCCCCGCTGTGGGTCGGCACCGGCAAGCACACTGTTGTACCAAAACCAATGCTCCCCAAAAAACCAATCCAGGGCGTAACGGCTATTCCAGCGCTTTTGGGGGCGCGAGTAGTTCCATGAGGCCCGCGAGAACTCGCCGCCAAACAGGTGGCGAAAATCATTGCGGCGCAGACTGAATTCCCCTTGGGCATTCCATTCATCTCGCACTTCATTACCGCGCGAGTATGCCCCCCACAGGTTGATCCGCCCCTGATGGGTATAGCTGCCTTTTTTAAACTCTTCATAAGGCATGAGTGTTTTTATGCGCAGCAGAGATGCACGCTTGATGCGGTTGGGATCACCACAGTGATAACGCAAAAACTCCGCATCCATTGGTTGCAAATGACAAGGTAACTTGTTGCCATTGATTTTTAATGCAACGTCGCTCTGAATATTTTTGATATTGGTCTTTTTAATCTGCTGCTCGCCAAAGTTGGTGGAACGCCACAGCAGATGCTCCTCATCAATACTCACTAACTCGCCTTCCAATCGGTCGCCGTTGAGCAGCTCAACAACGCCGGCAAGGGCGACATCAACCTGCAGCAACAACAGCAAAACAATAAGTGATGTGGATTTTTTCACAGCGAGACCTTTTACAAGGAATGGTTTATTGGACGGCTAATTATCATTAAAGTGACGCCACACCAGCACTGCAATGCCAGAAATGTTAATAGTGTTAACTTAAGTTTCCTCGGGTTTATTGATGTAAATTCAATATTCACTTGAGCAAAATAGCGAGCCAACTACGCCCCATGAGTAATTCCAGCCAACACAAGGAAGCCATCTACCTTGCATTAATGACCATTCCCGCCGGAAAAGTGGTGACTTATGGCGAATTGGCCAGGCTCGCAGGCTTGCCTGGCGCCGCTCGTCTTGCAGGTACACTCATGGCAGGTTTGAGCGAGAACACCACCCTGCCCTGGCACAGGGTTATTAATGCCCAGGGGCGAATTTCACTACCGGAAAATTCCCCCGCACGAAACATGCAACAGACGCGGTTAGAAGCAGAGGGCGTGATATTTGAGCGAGGGAAAATTAATCTGCGGATTTACAGTTACAATGCTGAGCCAACCCGCTCAAACACTCACAAAAAATGAACACCCGCCCTATGAATTCACCCCAACAAAGCAGTTCCAGTAATACCAATTACAAAGGCTGGCGCGGTATCAAACGCGCCTTTGCTACGCCCTCGGCACTCACTATGCTGTTTTTGGGTTTTGGCTCGGGCTTACCGTTTTTATTGGTGGGCGCCACGCTCTCCACCTGGTTGCGCGATACGGGTGTAGCACTGAGCGTGATTGGCTTGATCAGTTATGCCAGTTTTTTTTACGTGCTGAAATTTTTGTGGGCCCCCTTGGTTGACCGCTACCCGCTGCCATTTTTAGGGCGCCGAAAAGGTTGGCTCGCGCTGTCGCAATTACTGCTAATGGGTGCGCTCGCGGGCATGGCACTAATGGGCCCGCAATCGTCGCTACTATTATTTGTTGTACTGGCGGGGCTGGTTGCGTTTGCCGGCGCTACACAAGACATAGTGGTTGATGCTTATCGCATTGAAGTAGCTCCGGTGGAATCGCAAGCTGCGCTCGCGGCAACCTATATTTTGGGCTATCGCTTCGGGTTGATTTTATCAGGCGCCATCGCATTGTATTTAGCAGAACTCACTGGTTGGACGGTTGCTTATTTAATAATGGCCACCTGTGTTTTGCTGCCGCTCTTTGCAGGGCTGTTATCCAAAGAACCGGCTGCACAGGAATTAATTGTGCGCGAAATTCGTTTGTGGGATGCATTTATAAAACCGTTTCAGGAGTTTTTCTCGCGCAACGGAATTTGGCTCGGATTGGCTTTATTAGCGTTCGTCGGGCTATTCAAACTACCGGATCAAATGATTGGCGTCTTGGCCGGGCCATTTTATTTAGACTCGGGCTACACCAAAGCCGATATAGCGACAGTCTCAAAAATTTACGGTGTTTGGATTGGTATCGCAGGCGCATTTCTGGGTGGGATTTGTATAGCCGCATTTAGTTTGCGCTCAATGCTAGTGGTAGCGGCACTTGCGGTATCTATTTCTAACATCACTTATCTATTGATGGCTTACAACCCCGGCCAAAGCTGGGCTTTCTTTGCCACGATCAGTGCCGACAATTTATCGCAAGGCTTTGCGGGTGTTGTGTTAGTCGCGTTTATGTCGAGCCTCACAAATCGCAACTTCACCGCAACGCAGTATGCGTTACTCGTTTCTCTCGCACATTTACCGGGTAAATTTATTGGCGGTTTGTCAGGCTATATCGTGGAAGCCAGCAGCTATTCCGCCTTTTTTATCCTGAGTACTTTTTCGGTCGTACCTACCCTGCTACTGCTTGCGTGGATATGGCATCGCATCAAAGACGATAACCAGCAGTAAATCAGGGATACAGCAATAAAAAGGCCGCCGGATTTCTCCGGCGGCCTTTCAGTTTACAAACAATGTTTTCGAAAACACTTGAATTCTATAAAGCTAGTCCCTGAAGTTTTCAAACTGCAATGGCATATCTATATCTTCTGCGGCACGCAACATGGCTATTGCCTCTTGCAGGTCGTCGCGCTTCTTGCCAGTAATACGCACTTGATCGCCCTGAATAGAAGCTTGCACTTTTAGCTTGCCATCTTTAACCATGCGCACAATTTTTTTCGCCAATTCAGTTTCCACGCCAGTACGCACCACAATATCTTTTTTTACTTGCTTGCCTGAGGTTTTAACCGGCTTAACTTCCAAACATGAAACCCCGATACCATTTTTGTGCAAAGCACTGCGCAGAGAATCCAACATTGCATCAAGCTGATATTCATTATCCGCCGTAATCGTAATTTCATATTCTTTGCGATCAAACTTGGCATCGACACCCTTGAAATCATAGCGACTAGTAATCACTTTACTTGCCTGATCCACCGCGTTGGTAAGCGCATGTTTATCAACTTCGGAAACCACATCAAATGACGGCATAACTAACCTCTTTCATACAAAATTAAATCATTAATAAACCAACAACGGTCACACAACCAGCGTTGCAAACGCAATCGCACAAATCCAGAACAATAGCGAACGCGAATAGAGCGGTAAGCTCGATTTCACCAAGGCAAAAGAATAAGCGGGCTCGGTATGGGTGGTTATTACGTCGCCAGTAAGATCCTCGATAATATCCTGCGTCTCTTCCGCCATTTCCTCTTCCATTTCGGCTTTTTCTTCGCTGTTCATTTGTGCCATAGCCGCTGTTGAACAGTCCGTTGGGGCACCCAGTGCACCGCGCAAACATTCATTCAAGACATAGTCGGATGGACTTTGGGTATCCAATAAATTTTTGCGCAAAGGGCAGGTTTCAAAATTACCGACAAACGCCCAGGTTACGCCCATTAAACGTACCGCCGGCAGTTCGAGTAACCACAACCACTTGCTCGCTGTACCGAAAGCATCACTTTCCAGTGGCGAAAAATCGCGATAGAGCACACTTAAACGATAGAGCAAAGCACCAAATGGTCCCGCGATAAAAAACCAGAAAAGTACAGCAAAACTGCGCTCAAACCCGCGATAGGCAATGACCTTCAATGCCTCCGTATGCAATTCGCGCCAATCTGAAACTTCAACGCTGTTATGATCCGCCGGAGCATTGCCGCGTAGACGATCAATCAACTGCGCCGCCGCCACACCATCACCCCGTGTCGCAAGTGCAATATATTCGCGTGCATCAACCAAAATGTTGCCGCGCCCCAAGCTATACAACAACACCGGCACATAGAGGAAAAACAACCAGTGTTTACCTGCAAATTCATTGATCAGCAAGAAAATAAATATCAACGCTACCAATGGAATTAGCAGCGCCAAGAGTAGCGGAGGAATGGGCGATGCGGAAAATCCGGGGATTTTTTGCAGGCGGTTGATTAGCCATTTAAACCAGCCATCGTAATGAATGAAGCTGGCAGAACCGAGCCAGTAAACGATTGCAAGAACAACAACCAAGCTGAGAAAAATCATTGTGTTTTATCACTCATCGGTCAATAAATGTGAAGCGAGGGCTTTATTCAAGCGCTCTGCGAAAACGCTGCCAATCAAAGGCGGGGCCCGGGTCGGTCTTGCGTCCGGGCGCTATATGCTCATGACCAGTGATGCGCTCAGGCGTTAGTTTAGGATAAGTCAGCATCAACTGGCGAGTAACTTTCTCCAGCGCGCGATATTGGGCATCGCTGTAAGGCAGCTCATCAGTGCCCTCCAGCTCTATGCCAATACTGTAATCATTACAGTTGGGAACCCCGTCAAAACTGGAGGCACCCGCGTGCCAGGCACGCGCGGTAAATGGGGCAAATTGGGTAATTGCACCATCGCGCTCAATAAATAAATGTGCAGAAACCGCTAAACCAGCAATAGTCGAAAAATAAGGATGTTCATTCGCATCGAGCTTATTTTGAAAAAATGCCTGCACATAACCACCCCCAAATTCACCCGGCGGCAAACTGATATTGTGCACCACGAGCAAACTGATATCCGCCGTCTCCGGTCGCTCATTAATATTGGGCGATGGACAAATGCGGGCACCACTTAGCCAACCATCGCAAATCTCAAAAGCATTATTTATCGTCATGATGCACCTGTTTATGCGGGAATGGTGCGATCTTCCGCCCAGCGTCGCAATTGTGAGATCTGCTCAGCCATGACCACCGACAAGGGGCTAGTAGCCGCGATTTCACCTAACAAAATATCAGTGGTCAGCGCCCGCGCTTCTGCGGCTGCAGAATAAAGCGCCGCGATAATCGCCTGCTCAATTTCTGAACCGGAGAAACCGTCACTCGCATCCGCCAAACGCAGCAAATCAAATTGCTGTGGGTCGCAGCCGCGTTTGCGCAAGTGAATAGAAAAAATATCCTGCCGCACGGCTGCCTCTGGCAAATCGACGAAAAAGATTTCATCCAACCGACCTTTGCGGATCAATTCCGGCGGTAAACGCGAAATATCATTACTGGTGGCAACAATAAACACCCGCGAACGACGCTCTGCCATCCAGGTCAATAATGTGCCCAATAAACGTTGCGACACGCCATTATCGTTGCCGTCTTGCGCCATACCTTTTTCAATTTCATCCAACCAGAGCACACAGGGCGACATGGCATCCGCCAATTTGAGCGCCTCGCGTAGGTTGCGCTCGGTTTCTCCGTGAAATTTATTGTAGAGCGCACCAACATCCATACGCATTAATGGCAACCCCCAAAGCCCCGCTACAGCTTTGGCGGCGAGACTTTTACCACCACCCTGTACGCCGAGTAGCAAAATACCCTTAGGGCGATCAAGTTTGGAGTCTTCATCATTAAAAGCGCCGCGTCGCGTGAGTAGCCAGCGCTTTAGGTTCTGTAAACCGCCGACATTGGAGAAATCCTCCGTCTGCTGCTCAAAGCTGACCACGCCCTCCATATCCAGTAGCGCAAATTTGGATTTATTGATTTTGGGCAAGTCGTCTTCATTGAGCGAACCATCATTCCAAATCGCGCTGCGCACGAGACGACGCACATCACTGATACTCATGCCCTGCAGATTGTTCACCACTTTTTTGAGGGTGATATTATCGGTTTTCACCCGCGCACCCGCGTGGCGATCCGACCAGTCTTTGGCCTCCTCTCGAATGATCTCCATAATTTTGTCGTCACTCGGCAACATCAATGCATAGGACGCACTGTAGCGTGACAACTCCGGCGGCAAGCGCAGTTGATAGCTCAGCAGTACCAGCGTATGGGGCACCGCAAAATGATTGAGCGCGATATCTTTTAGCAGGCGCACCACTTGCGCGTTATCCGCCAGAAATGGATGCAAATCGCACAAGGCGAACATAGCGGGCTGGTGCAATTGCTTGATATGACGCAGCATTTCCTCAGGATCATTTAACGCGCTGGCCTTGGGCACCAACTGCGGGCCAAAACTCAAACGAGCCAAACCATCGGTGAGCGACCAGCGATGCAAATCTTTGCCCTGGGTATTTGCTACTTTCAACAATACATCCAGTGCTTTTTTCTCTTCGAAGGTTTCTATCACTACCAATGGGATACGGGCATCCAACAGCAGTTTTATTTCGTTTACATCTTGCACGCTTGTCTCCTTCGAGCAGGAAATGAACTCAAGACGCAAGCATGCAGTGCGACATGCCGGCTTGCAATGGTTTGATGCAACGCAAACAAATGTACCAAGGCATAAGTGCCGAGCCAGGCGATTTCTGTTTAAATAGCCCTATTATTGTTTCAAGGTGACGCACCATGTCCCAGATTAGACACAGTTTCATCGACAACCTGATTATTAATGCCGACCGCGCCCTGCGCACTCTCGCAGCCGGAAGTGACATGTCATGCGAGCGCCCATCACCGGCACAACCCCTGGATGAAGCGGCGCTATCAGAGGCCGAGCGAAAAAAATCTGCAGCACTGATGCGCGTAAATCACACCGGTGAAGTCTGCGCCCAAGCGCTCTATCAAGGGCAAGCTCTCACCGCCAAGCTGCCCCATGTGCGCGCTGAAATGGAGCATGCTGCCGCCGAGGAAATTGATCATTTAGTCTGGTGCCAGCAACGTATCGACGCTTTAGGTAGCCATACCAGTTATTTAAATCCAGTGTGGTACGGCCTCTCATTCATGATTGGCGCAGGTGCAGGTTTGGTCAGCGACAAGGTGAGTTTAGGCTTTGTCGCCGCAACGGAAGATCAGGTTTGTAAGCATCTGCAACATCACTTAGCCGAGCTACCGCAGGAAGATCTGCGCAGCCGAACAGTAGTAGAACAAATGCTGGAAGATGAAGCGCGCCATGCCGATATGGCACTCAGCGCTGGCGGTTATCGTTTCCCGGCGCCGGTAAAAGGAGTGATGACACTGGTATCCAAACTGATGACCAGCACCAGCTATCGCATTTAGCTGCCTATCAAACAAAGCTCCTCTACCACCCTGTCAAAAACAACAATGCCCGCACTAAGCGGGCATTGTTGTTTTTTGATTCCAGAGCCGCAGTGCGGAAGAAAATCAGGCCTCACGAATCTCATAGGAATGGGTAATTTCCACGCCCCCCGCTTCCAACATGATAGAAGCAGAGCAATATTTGGTCGCCGATAACTCAACCGCACGTTTCACTTGCGCTTCTTTAAGCTCTTTTCCTGTCACCAAAAACTTCATATGAATTTTGGTAAAGGGTGAAGGAACGCCCTCAGCACGCTCGGCTTCCAGTTCACAACGGCAGTCGGTGACTTGCTGACGCGCTTTGGTGAGAATACTCATCACATCGAACGAAGAGCAGCCACCCAAGCCAATCAACAACATTTCCATTGGGCGTACACCGGTATTACGTCCACCGTGATCGGGAGGACCATCCATTAATACTGCGTGACCACTACCTGACTCACCTAAAAATTGAGCACCATCTACCCACTTAACTACTGCTTGCATAGGATTGTACCGCCAGAAAAATCGTGTTTAAAAATAGGCGCTTAGCGTAACACAGCGACCATAGAAATCGAAAATGTCACGAAAATCAACGTACAGCACAGATTTAGCGTTTTTTTGTAGACAATTCATTTGTCTGAGCTTATAACTGCATCACAAATTTTAAGGTTGTTTTGGCATATCTCTAGCTGTACTTTAAGCCTGTGTCATAATAAATTTTATATCCGAAATAGTGATATAAATACTAACTAATTATTACCTTTTATCATTGGAGCCACACCTTGGTCGCTGTCTCACTCACACCGCACATTAAGAATGTGGAAGAATTTCTGGTTCATTGTCATCGCCGTCGTTATCCAGCCAAGAGTACTATTATCTACGCCGGCGACAAAAGCGACTCGCTCTACTACATAGTCAAAGGTTCAGTGACCGTACTGATTGAAGACGATGAAGGCCACGAAATGATCGTTGCCTATCTCAATGACGGTGACTTTTTTGGCGAAATGGGGTTGTTCGATGACAAAGACTCCCGCAGCGCTTGGGTGCGTGCAAAATCGGAATGTGAAGTCGCTGAAATCAGCTATGCCAAATTTCAGGAGATTTCTGAAGACCATCCTGAGTTTTTGTTTGCACTTGGCAGCCAAATGGCGCGCCGCTTGCGCGCAACTACGCGTAAAGTGGGCGATTTAGCATTTTTGGATGTAACCGGTCGCGTTGCCCGTACGCTGCTGGAGCTGTGTAAGGAACCAGACGCAATGACCCACCCCGACGGCATGCAAATTAAAATCACGCGTCAGGAAATTGGTCGCATAGTGGGCTGTTCGCGCGAAATGGTTGGCCGCGTACTCAAGACCTTAGAAGAGCAAGGCTTGGTGATGGTGAAAGGCAAAACCATGGTGGTTTACGGTACTCGCTAATACTTTTGCTTAGCTAAAAAACAAAGCCCGCTGAATGCGGGCTTTGTTTTTCTACTACAGGAAAATAGGCCACTCACTGCAATACAGTTAAGCGAAAAACTCCGCAAGCGCTACACCCGGCTCATCAGCACGCATAAATGCCTCACCCACCAAAAATGCATTTACATTCTTGCTGCGCATAACCTGTACATCGGCTGGAGCGAGAATTCCACTTTCTGTCACCACGATACGGTCGCTACCGATTTTATCCAGCAACTTATATGTCGTTTCCAGTGTTACATCAAAGGTATGCAAATTGCGGTTGTTAATACCGATTAATTTATTCGGCAATTCCAGCGCGACATCCAGCTCGGCTTCATCGTGGACTTCCACCAAGACATCCAACCCGATTGATTGTGCCAGCGTATTAAGCTCTGTTAACTTTTCAGGAGTGAGCGCTGCAACAATCAACAATACGCAATCTGCACCCATGGCTCTGGCTTCGTAGATCTGGTACTCATCCACTAGGAAGTCTTTGCGAATCACGGGCAAACTCACTGCAGCGCGAGCTTGTTGCAAATATTCATCAGCCCCTTGGAAAAAATCCACATCGGTTAAGATCGACAAACAGGCAGCACCGCCCTGCTCATAGGAACGAGCGAGTTCGGCGGGCACAAAGTGCTCGCGAATAACACCTTTGCTAGGTGATGCTTTTTTAATTTCTGCAATCACACCGGCTTTGCCTTGTGCGATTTTGCTTTCGATCGCTTTTACAAAACCACGCGCAGGCGCTTGTAATGCAGCCTTTGCCTTTAATTGCTCCAGTGAAACCTGCGCTTTGCGCTCCGCAATTTCTTCCCACTTTCGCGCAATAATTTTACGTAGTACGGTTGGTGTGTCGGACATGAATAATTTCCAGAGACAATCGATAAGGTTATTGCAAATATTGGGTAAAAGCAGCGAGCTCACGGATCTTTTCGCCAGCCAAACTGCTGCCAATCGCATCGCGCGCCATTTCCATGCCATCCGACAAGCTGCTCGCCACACCGCTAACATAAATCGCCGCGCCGGCATTGAGCGCAATGATATCCGCCGCTTTTTCAGCATATTGGCCGCGCCGATTACCCAGCGCATCGCGGATCAACAGGAGTGAATCTTCAGCATTGCTCACACTTAAGCCAATCAAACTTTTGGACTGCATACCAAAATCTTCCGGCTTAATAATGTACTCACGAATCTCGCCATTTTTTAATTCGGCGATTTGGGTTTCGGTAGCAAGACTAATCTCATCCAAGCCATCTTTCGCATGCACCACCATCACATGCTCGCTGCCTAAACGACCCAACACTTCCGCCATAGGTTTGCAAAGCTCGCCATTGAATACACCAATTACCTGACGCTTTACATTGGCAGGATTTGTCATTGGGCCGAGCATATTAAAAATAGTGCGCATTCCCAGTTCTTTGCGCGGACCAATGGCATGACGCATTGCGCTGTGATGAGCAGGCGCGAACATAAAACCCACACCAATTTCACGCACGCAGCGCGCAACTTGCTCGGCAGTAATATCCAATTTAATGCCTGCTGCCTCCAATACATCAGCACTACCGGTGGAGCTGGATACCGAACGATTGCCATGCTTAGCCACGCGACCACCCGCTGCCGCCACTACAAATGCACTCGCGGTTGAGACGTTGAATAAATTGGCTCCATCACCGCCAGTGCCACAGGTATCAACCAGGAAATCGACATTAATATCTACCGGTGTTGCCAACTCGCGCATAACCATAGCCGCGCCGGTGATTTCATCCAGGGTTTCACCCTTCATACGCAGAGCAACCAAAAAACCACCAATTTGGGCGGGCGTGGCTCCGCCAGTCATCACAATACGCATCACGGAAATCATTTCTTCCGTGGTCAAATCGATTCGCGCCACCAGTTTTGTTAAGGCTTGTTTGATATCCATTGCCATTACCCTTTTTAGAATGAGCACAGACTTAAAGAATGCGCTGTTTTTGTAGTCAGTAAGTCAGGAGCGATAAATTCAATTTTAATATGCCGTTAAAAAATTGCGCAGCATATCGTGACCATGTTCGGTCAAGATGGATTCAGGGTGAAACTGTACCCCTTCCACCGCCAGAGTTTTATGTTTAACACCCATAATTTCCGCGATGCTGCCGTCATCGTTTTGGGTCCAGGCGGTAATTTCCAAACAATCGGGCAGCGACTCCTTTTCAATAACCAACGAGTGATAACGCGTTGCTTGAAATGGATTACTCAAACCCTTAAAAACGCCGAGATTGCTGTGGTACACAGGCGAAGTTTTACCATGCATCACATAGGGCGCACGAATTACCTTGCCACCAAACGCTTGCCCAATACTCTGGTGCCCCAGACAAACACCCAATAAGGGAATTTTCCCTGCAAATGTTTTGATGGTTTCAACCGATATCCCAGCCTCGGTAGGTGTGCAAGGGCCGGGAGAAATGACGATTTTTTCCGGCGCTAAAACGGCTATCTCGGCTATGGTAATTTCATCATTGCGCACCACTTTGATATCAGCACCAAGCTCACCAAAATATTGCACCAGGTTGTAGGTAAAGGAGTCGTAGTTATCAATCATCAAAATCATTTTGTTTCACCTTTCACCGCAGACTCACCCACCATATCAACAGCTTTAAATATAGCGCGCGCTTTGTTCATGGTTTCTTTCCACTCCAGTGCCGGCACGGAGTCGGCCACTACACCAGCCCCTGCCTGCACATAGAGCTTGCCGCTTTTAATCACTGCCGTGCGGATAGCAATCGCAGTATCCATATTGCCGTTCCAGGAGATATAACCTACTGCGCCACCATAAATACCGCGCTTTTCAGTTTCCAATTCGTCGATAATTTCCATCGCGCGGATTTTGGGGGCGCCACTCAATGTGCCTGCTGGTAGTGCCGCACGCAATACATCCATTGCCCGCAATCCGTCTTTCAGTTTTCCAGTAACGTTAGAAGTGATGTGCATTACATGGGAATAGCGCTCCACTACCATCTTATCAGTTAGTTTCACACTGCCGATTTTCGCTACACGGCCCACATCATTGCGCCCCAAATCAATCAGCATTAAATGCTCAGCAATTTCTTTGGGGTCATTGACCAATTCAATTTCCAGCGCTTTATCTTCTTCCAGCGTGCGACCGCGGCGACGGGTTCCGGCAATGGGGCGAACCGTCACTTCACCGTCTTCCAACCGGGCAAGAATTTCCGGACTGGAGCCAACGACATGATGATCACCCAAATCCATAAAATACATGTAGGGCGACGGATTCAAGTTGCGTAAGGCGCGATAGAGATTGATTGGCTCGCCTGCAAAATCAATCGACATACGCTGGGATACAACCACCTGCATGGTGTCGCCCGCCAAAATATAGTCTTTAATTTTATTGACGTGATTGTGAAAGTTTTCTTCGCCACAATTAGAAGTGAACAGCGGCTCGCTATTGCGATTATTACCGAGCGATAAATCAGGCGTCACTGGAATTTCGCCGCGCAGTTTTTGCTCCAACTCATCTAACCGCGCACTTGCTTTTACAAACGCATTTTCCACTTCGGGATTGGCATGAATCACAAAAATTAATTTGCCTGCCAGATTATCAAACACCAAAACTTCATCGGACACGCTCAATAAAATATCCGGTGTACCTATGACATCTTTGGGCGAACTCGCTTTTAAATGCGGTTCCACATAACGCACGCAATCATAAGCAAAATAACCGACCAAACCACCGGTGAACCGTGGTAAGCCAGGCAGTTCCGGTGCTCGATAACGCTCTTTAAAGGCTTCCACAAAAGCAAGTGCATCGGCGCACTCATGGATTTCAATGACGTGGCCATCACGCTCGACCGTAATCTTATCGCCCAGCGCTTTCAATACCGTGCGCGCTGGCAAACCGATCATGGAGTAACGCCCCCACTTTTCGCCACCTTGTACAGATTCGAATAAATAAGAGTATGGGCCAGCTGCGAGTTTGAGGTAAGACGAGAGTGGTGTATCCAAATCGGCAAGGACTTCGCGCATCACCGGAATACGGTTGTAACCTTGCGCAGCTAATTGAGCAAACTGTTCGGAGTTCATGGGATTACCTTTTGCTTGTCACCCAAGCGAGGACAAGACTTTATCGTTATCGGAAATTCGATTTTTTACTGAGCGCTTAGCTCCATTAACAGGAGCTCGTTACGCAAACAGAGAGAAGGCAGGCCGTAAATCAGCAAAAATGACATACGACTAGATGAACTAGCGGCGCCATCGGGCGGCAAGGTAGGTAGCGCACTCTGTAATGAAGAAAGTAGCGTTGTTCACGAGGATGATTCCTGTTGATCGTGAGGGCAAGTGTACTGAATTAATCTGCACGTGCCTACCCTCATTCCACGCAAGAATCTGGAAATTAAACCTGCGCTAATTGCGCGCGCATCTCGGTAATCACCGCATGGTAGTCAGGGGCGTTAAAGATCGCAGATCCAGCCACAAAAGTATCTGCACCCGCCTCCGCCACCTCACGAATATTGGTAAGTCCAACACCACCATCCACTTCTAACCGAATCGGGTACCCGCTGGCATCGATTAATGAACGCGCCGCGCGCAGCTTATCAAGCACATAGGGAATAAACTTCTGCCCGCCAAAACCGGGGTTTACCGACATCAGCAACAACATATCCAGCTTATCCATCACATAATGAAGCTGCTCAAGAGAACTGGCAGGATTAAGTACTAAACCCGCCTTGCAGCCCTTGTCTTTA
This sequence comes from Cellvibrio sp. QJXJ, assembly GCF_024452345.1. Taxonomy (NCBI): domain Bacteria; kingdom Pseudomonadati; phylum Pseudomonadota; class Gammaproteobacteria; order Cellvibrionales; family Cellvibrionaceae; genus Cellvibrio; species Cellvibrio sp. QJXJ. The sequence goes on along the minus strand of NZ_CP101662.1, from coordinate 4,720,213 downwards.
ATTAACTGCAATGAGCGATCCACATGGCGGGATGCTTCAGGATGAAAGGTAATATATGTCGCACCTGCATCAGCAAACTGTACGATAAGGTCATCAACAGGCTCGACCATTAAATGCACATCAATCGGCGCTGTTACACCATAGTTACGCAGTGCCTTACACACCATGGGGCCAACTGTTAAATTGGGCACATAGTGGTTATCCATCACGTCAAAATGGATAAAGTCAGCGCCTGCTTCAAGCACAGCATCAACCTCTGCCCCTAAACGCGCAAAGTCAGCCGAGAGAATTGAAGGTGCAATTTTGTAATCCCGTTTAAAGTTCTGCATAAATATCCCGATATGAATCAATAGCGGACGACATTCTAGGCGAAAAGCCTGACAACCTACAGCATGCAAGGTCAAACCATGCCATTAGCACGGAATCAAAAACCAATTAGTTTTGCCAATCACAGTGGCTGGCTGCTCATCACGCTGATATTTATGATAACGAATGTCTATAGCCAAGAACCCGAGAGCGACAAACAGCAAATCAATGAACAACAAGTCGAAGCACAGGCCAGCAACTCCTCAGTGGAAGCAGCGCCTTATGCATCGCGTGCCATACGCGACAAGACCCTCATTGCAAATGTCCTGCAAGACGAAAGCATATGGCTAGACACCGAATACGGAAAAATACTGGCATTGCATCGAATCACAGAGGCAAAGTCGACCTTTGGCGTATTGATATTGCTCCATGCAGCAGAAGATCCACAGCACTGGCCACCCGCCCTGGAAAATTTACGCGCAAACCTGCCACGCTACGGATGGGAAACATTGGCACTGGCAATGCCACCACAAACACCTATGTCAATTCCCGCAAGACCATCCTCTTCATCGTCGAGTGAGCACAACAGTGAAAATATCGACAGCACAACGAATGATAACGACAAGCCAAATCAAACAGCTGAAAACAACTCCGTATCAAGTGCATCAAGCTCCAGCTCAGCAAGTATTTCCCGCGAATTTTTGATCTCTGCCTACATAGATGCCGCCATTACGTATTTATCGCAGAAGAACCAATTCAATGTGGTTGTGCTTACTGACAACAGCAGTGCCTATTACAGCTTGGGCAAGTTACTGCCGATGATTAAGGACAACCCAAAAGATCCAAATACCATTGATGGCCCACTTCAGGCTCTCATAATTGCCAACCTGCAACAGCAGGAACCGCTAACCAAAACCGAGCTGGAAAGTATATTTAACAACGCTCAACTACCGGTAATGGATATATTTTTTGCGGCCGACTATTCAGAACAACAAACAGCACGCAATCTTCACCGGGCGGTTGCTATGCGCCAAAAACTAAACGACTACCAACAACTGAAACTTAACAATCAGCCAACCGTTACCGAAACAGATTTTCAAAGTTTTTTATTGGGGCGAGTGCGCGGCTTTATGCAGAAAAAGGCTAGTGGCGTAGAACTGAAAAAAGAAGATTGATTGGAATGACAAAGAAATACCGCGAAATAAAAAAGCGGTATCAGCATACGCCGAAACCGCCGTTCATTGCTCACTCGATAGTGAACATCCTGTCCACATCGAGTAATTCCCTCTCCCTACTCATCGAGTGAGTGCTCGCATTAGGCGCTTCCCTTGACCCTGCTTGGCCAACCTACCGTCCCTGACGACCTCCTTGTTAGATGCCATTGTCCAGCAAGCAACCATTTCAGAACAGTCGCAAAGTTCACTGTTTTTTGTAGGATATTGCCGCCAATGGTTAGCCGCCATTAGCGCTTTTTTTGCGCGATATTAGCACCATGCATTATCGGTAATTCAGCATACGCAGATGTAACTCACCGATAATCGGGGGCTGTGTCGCACGAGTTGCCAGATAATGGAGGTTAAATAACTGAAAATAATCAATTAGTGCATCTGCCACACATGGTTCGCGCGCCATTTGCAAACATAGACCCGCCGCCTCAGCAGTTGACAAATAATGCTCCTGATGTGATTTGCGCACCGCATAACCTCGCACCAGAACATCCGGCAACTGGACACAGGGCACAGCATCCAACCAACGACTGAGATGAAACATTCTGCCACTTTGCTTCCAGGTGCCATCCAACAGAATAAACGTTGTAATTTTGCCATCCTCAGGCAACGTATAAATTACCTCATGGGGCTTGGAAGCAGTAGTTGCCGCCTCCGCTGGAAATACCAAAACACAACGCCGACGCTCATCATTCAACAGCGCCAACAAGTCTTCCTCAGGCTCAGTTCTGCTCCAACAAAACACATGGGTTTGACCCGGCAAAATATCTGCAATAAGCCGCCCGGTATTAGTAGGTTTGAAAATTTCATCACTGTGCATCAGGAGCACAAACTCACAATTTGTTGACATAGTCGGGCGCCATGGACAAATACAAGCAAATTGCGCCAACTGACATGACTCACAGCGCAAAACAGATTTTCCTCTGGCGAGAAATTCACGGGTTGACCGCGCCAATCGCTGTGCACGCAAATGCAAATATTGATTCGCATATTCACTCACCATGTCATCCACTCCAACCAAGTCAAATCAAAACTCTGGCATTACCCAAAAAATAACAGACGAAAAAAAAGCGCTCAATAAGAGCGCTTTTTTGTTTGGTGCCCTGGGCCGGACTCGAACCGGCACAGCTTTCGCCACTACGACCTCAACATAGCGTGTCTACCAATTCCACCACCGGGGCAAATACGTTAATTACTCTTTTTCTCTTCAACCTGATTAGTGCTTGGAGCAGCTTCATTTTGTACTGCAGGCACATCAGAAGGAGCAGGTGCTACAGGAATCTCGCTAGCAGGAACATCAGATGCTGCAGGGATATCTTGTTGCTGTACTGTAGCCGGAACAACCAAACCTTGGGTTGCGACTTGCGACTGATTTTTTGCAATAACTGCCAAACCAAAGCTTGTGCAAAAGAAAATTGTTGCGATTATTGCTGTAGCACGCGTAAAAAAGTTACCACTACCTTCACTTCCAAAAACTGTTTGTGAAGCACCAGCACCAAATGATGCACCAGCGGCAGCCCCTTTACCTTGTTGCAACAAAATCAGACCAATGATGGCAATTGCAGCAAGTGAATGAATAATAAGTACTAATTTTTCCATTGCAAAGCTCTCTTGAGCGTTTGATGTAAAGCAACTATTCAGCAGCTTTACAGATTGCTAAAAACTCGTCGGCATCAAGTGAAGCGCCGCCAAGCAAGGCACCGTCAATATCAGCTAATGCGAATAAATCTTTTGCATTGTGCGCTTTGACGCTACCACCATACAGAATTCTTACTTCTTGGCCTATCTCACCAAGCTGCTTACGTATAAAACGATGAACCTCTTCAGCTTGACAAGGCGTAGCTGTTTTACCTGTACCTACAGCCCACACAGGCTCGTAAGCTACTACTGCATTGCAAAAAACTGACCTATCTACAAGATCAAATACAGCATTAAGCTGTCGACCTATAGTTTGAAGATACAAACCATTATCACGATCTTCAGTTGATTCGCCAACGCATAGTATTGGGATCAACCCCGCGCTTTGGCATTGAACAAATTTTTCTGCAATTTCACGATCTGACTCGCGCTGCATTCGGCGGCGCTCATTGTGACCAATTATTACAAATTTGCAATCCAAATCTGCAAGCATTAAAGCAGAAACTTCACCCGTGTATGCGCCTTTTTCATACTCGCTTACTGTTTGTGCACCGGTCATAATTTCAGAACCAGAGAGCAAATTCGCAGTGTGCGCGAGATACGGGAAAGGAGGGCAAATTACAACATCGGCACTGTGCTTACCTTGCCATTCGCTGGCAATTGCTTTCAGCAACAGTCCATTTGCATTCAAGTTACCGTTCATTTTCCAGTTGCCAACCACAAGTTGGCGGCGCTTGGCGTTACTTGCTTTAGTCAACAGCAATACCTCCCCCAAAGCGGGCGCTAATGTTAGCCAAGATGATTTCAACATACAACAAAATCTTGGCTTAACATCTGATTTTTATCTGTTTTTTTGTTTTACTGGAGGAAAAATTTTACCGCTGAATACAACTCAAGCTGACTGAGCGTATTTTGCACGCCCACAATAGAGTGCAACCTCCGCCCATCAGCAGCCATCAGTTCAATGCGGCTTCGACAGTAGCTGCCAATTCCTGCGCCAATTCTTTTACTTGTTTCTTATCTTCACCTTCCACCATTACACGCACTACCGGCTCAGTACCTGATGGACGCAACAAAACACGCCCGGTACCTGCAAGCTTGTCTTCAGTAAGTTTAACTGCGGCTAGAACGCTGGGATTGCTACTTAAGTCAACACGCTTAGTCATATGTACATTGATCATCACTTGCGGCAACTTGGTCATGGATTTTTTAATACGGTGAAGCGGCTCACCTATAGTGGTAACCGCAAGCAACACCTGAAGTGCCGCAATAATCCCATCACCGGTAGTGGTTACATTGCTACATACGATATGGCCTGAGTTCTCGCCGCCCAAGCGCCAACCGTTTTGACGCATCAATTCAATCACATAGCGATCACCCACTTTAGCGCGAGCAAATGGGACGTTCAGTTTTTTCAAGCCTAACTCAAAACCAAAATTACTCATGAGTGTGCCCACAACACCATCACAACCGCCAGCGTATTCATGCTGATAAGCTGCAATGATGTAAAGCAATTCATCACCATCAATCAATTCACCTTTGTGATCAACAAAGACCACACGATCACCATCACCATCAAAGGCGATCCCCAAATCAGCACCCAACTCAACGACTTTTTCCTGCAAGGCTTCTGGTTTGGTAGAACCGCAACTGCGGTTGATATTTGTACCATTCGGCTCAACAAATAAAGAGGTAATTCGCGCCCCCAACTCAGTGAACACATCGGGTGCAATGTTATAAGTCGCGCCATTAGCGCAATCCAAAACAATATGCATACCCTTCAGGTTAAACCCCCAAGGCATAGTACCTTTACAAAATTCGATGTAGCGCCCTGACGCATCCGCAATGCGACGCGCCTTGCCCAGTTTTTCTGCAGTCGACATTTGTCGCTCGAGCTGATCCTCGATGAGGTTTTCCAGCTCATCCGGTAATTTACTGCCATTACCGCCAAAAAATTTGATGCCATTGTCGACATAGCTATTGTGTGAGGCACTGATCACTATACCCGCCTGTGCTTTGAAGGTTCGCGTCAAATAAGCAACACCTGGGGTTGGCATTGGTCCCAACAGACCCACATCAACCCCAGCATTGATCAGGCCTGCTTGTAGTGCAGATTCAAACATATAGCCAGAAATGCGCGTGTCTTTACCGATCAAAATCATATTCTGACCATCAAAGCGATCTTTCAACACACAGCCAGCAGCCCAACCCAGCTTAAGCATAAAGTCCGGGGTTATGGGAAACTCCCCTACCAAACCACGAATACCATCAGTACCAAAATACTTACGAGACATACTTCCTTACTCCGCTAACAATGAGTTACTGCACCCAGCTATTGGTTTACAGCAGCAAGAACCTTTAAGACATCGACCGTTTCGGCGACATCATGAACCCTAATAATCGCAGCACCGCGCTCGGCGGCAAGCATTGCCAACGCAAGACTACCGGCCAATCGCTGCTCTACTGGCCGACCAAGTAACTGCGCAACCATGGACTTCCGCGACACTCCAACCAATAACGGCAATCCAAATCGCGCGAACTCTGGCAAGTGCTTTAAAAGCGCGAGATTATGCGCGAGTGTTTTGCCAAAGCCAAACCCTGGATCGAGCAGGATTTGTTCGCGAGCAATTCCAGCGGCCTGACAAACCGCAACTCGATCCTCCAAAAAGCCAAATACCTGCTCAACCACATCACTGTAATTTGGGTTTTGCTGCATTGTGTCTGGTTCACCCTGCATGTGCATCAAACAGACAGGCAACCCCGTCTCCGCAGCTGCAGCAACCGCACCCTCACGCTGGAGGGCTCGCACATCATTAATCAAACTTGCGCCGCGACTAGCAGACTCGCGAATAACCGATGCCGAGCTTGTATCAACCGACACCAGCGCGCCCAATTGCCCGACCACAGCTTCCACCACCGGAATAACGCGATCCAGCTCTTCCTGCACCGAGACAATCGGAGCGCCAGGGCGGGTTGACTCCCCACCAACATCAATTATTTGTGCCCCATCCAACAACATTTGTTCGGCACGACGCAGAGCAAGATCCAATGAGAGCCGGTGATTTTTGTAGTAGCTCCCACCATCGGAAAAAGAGTCGGGCGTGGTATTTAAAATACCCATCACCACAGGGCGGGTCAGATCTAACAAATGTTTACCGCAACACAAACTTGTGACAGAGGGGGAAATTGGTTTCATAGAAGATGATTATTGAAAGTAAGCAGTTATTCTAAAACAAGAACCCCGAGCAAGCTCGGGGTTCTTGTTTGCCACGCTAAGAGATCAATGAGTATTGGCAGGGCCACCGATAGGACCGGCCGGGTTATCGCCTGAACTCCCCTTATCCTTTTCTTTTTCGTCTTTTTCTCGTAGATGACTATTGAAATCATCGTCATTCCAATCACGTGGTGGACGCACTTTTCGGCGAGCCATCAAATCATCAACTTGATCAGCATCAATAGTTTCATACTCCATCAGTGCATCTTTCATCGCCTCAAGGATATCGCGATTATCTTCAAGAATCTTTTGCGCGCGCGCGTAACAATCCTCAATGATGCGTCGAACCTCTTCATCAATATGCTTTGAAGTATCATCAGAATATTGCTGGCTAGCCATGCCGGGGTACATACCCTCCTCTTCACCATAGTGAAGAGGACCCAATTTGGATGACAAGCCCCATTTGGTCACCATGTTGCGCGCAATCGCGGTTGCACGTTCAATGTCGTTCGACGCACCAGTAGTGATGCCATCTTCACCAAGGGTCATCAATTCGGCAATACGGCCACCAAACAAAGTACATATACTGGATTCCAGCGCACGGCGGCTCATGCTGTATTTGTCTGCTTCTGGCAGGAATTGGGTAACACCCAGAGCACGCCCACGCGGAATAATAGTAACTTTGTGGACTGGATCGTGCTCCGGAACTATGCGACCAACGATGGCATGACCAGCTTCATGATAGGCAGTGTTCTCTTTTTCCTTCTCACTCATCACCATGGTACGGCGTTCAGCCCCCATCATAATTTTGTCACGTGCCTTCTCAAAATCCTCCATGGTAACCAGACGTTTATTACCGCGAGCAGCCATCAGAGCGGCTTCGTTTACCAGGTTTGCAAGCTCTGCTCCTGAAAAGCCGGGAGTGCCACGAGCGATGATAGACGCACTGATACGCTCATCCAATGGAACCTTGCGCATGTGAACTTTCAAAATTTGCTCGCGCCCACGGATATCAGGCAGACCAACATAAACTTGACGATCGAAGCGACCTGGACGCAACAACGCTTTATCGAGCACGTCAGCACGGTTGGTTGCAGCGATAATAATTACGCCATCGTTGCCCTCAAAGCCGTCCATCTCTACCAGTAATTGGTTCAAGGTTTGTTCACGCTCATCGTGACCACCGCCGTGACCACCGCCACGATGGCGACCAACCGCATCAATTTCATCGATAAAAATAATACATGGCGCCTGCTTCTTGGCCTGCTCGAACATGTCGCGCACACGGCTTGCGCCGACACCCACAAACATCTCCACAAAGTCAGAACCGGAGATTGAAAAGAAAGGCACTTTGGCTTCGCCCGCAATTGCTTTAGCCAGTAGGGTTTTACCGGTACCGGGTGGGCCAACCATCAGCACACCACGTGGAATTTGGCCCCCTAACCGCTGGAACTTAGAAGGGTCACGCAGGTACTGCACTAGCTCCTGCACTTCTTCTTTAGCCTCATCCACACCGGCAACATCAGCAAAGGTAGTTTTAATTTGGTCTTCACCGAGCAAGCGCGCCTTGCTTTTGCCAAAACTCATAGGGCCGCCCTTACCGCCAGCACCGCCTTGCATCTGGCGCATAAAAAACCAGAAAACCGCGATAATAATAAGTATAGGGAAGCTTGCCACCAACAATTGATTCAAGAGACTCGGTTGCTCAACCTCGCGCCCTTTAATAGTAACGTTGTGGTTATACAGATCATCAATAAGCTTGGGATCCTGCACCTGAGGACGTATCGTTTTAAATGTCGTGCTATCTCTATTTATCCCTTCGATAACCAGACCATCTATAGTTACCTCTTTTACCCGATCTTCGCGTACGCTGGCGATAAAATCTGAGTAATTCAACGTGTTACTCGCTGACTGCTTATTGAAGCCCTCAAATACACTAAACAGGACTACGGCGATTACCAGCCAGAGCACGAGATTCTTGGTTATATCGTTCAAGGAAAAATCCTCACAGTTACATCATTTTGGTGAAAGCATCAAACCCCAGCATAGCTCCACAACTTGCGAAACCCCAATGGAATTAGCTAATTCTTACACATCTGCGACATGAAATCGCCGATTTTTCCAAGAATACTCTTGGATATATACCTCCAATTCTATTTCATGAAGGCTTTGATATTGAGTGAATGATTGGGGCCCTAGGAGACGAAAACAAGGTCAAAATAAAATTATCCCAGTGAAAGCACCCACTTTCACCAAAACAGTTCCCCCTAAAAACAAGCCTTGCCCAATGGAATGAAGTAGAATACGCGCCATTATTTCATTATTAATTCAGGTACATTTATGCCGATCAGCCCAGAGCGCAAAAAACAGTTTCGCACCATTGGCCACAAACTAAACCCTATAGTCACCATCGCCGGCAATGGCCTGAGTGATGGCGTAGTAGCAGAGCTTAATCGTGCACTGGATGATCACGAACTGATTAAAGTGAAACTGGCGTTGGCTGAACGCGAAGAGCGCAAGGAAGTAGTCACCAAACTCTTAAACCTGCCTAATGTTGAGCTGATTCAGGAGATTGGCAAAGTAGTTTTACTTTATCGCCACAATAAAAAAGCCAACCCCAAATTATCCAATCTACATCGTTAATAAAAAACCGCCCAACGGCGGTTTTTTTATGACCTGAATTCAACAGCCTAGATGTGCTCAACCTTGTCAATTTCGTAGTCGACATCACCACCTGGTGTTTTTACTACCACCACATCTCCCTCCTCTTTACCTATCAGCGCGCGCGCAATAGGTGAGTTAACGGAAATTTTGTTGGATTTAACATCCGCCTCGTCGTCACCCACAATCTGGTAGGTCATAGACTGCTCAGTATCCAGATTGATCATAGTGACAGTAGTGCCAAACAATACTTTGCCGCTGTGGGGGATTTTAGTTACATCAATAATTTGGGCATTGGAAAGCTTGCCTTCAATTTCATTAATACGCCCCTCACAGAAGCTCTGCTGCTCGCGCGCGGCAGAGTATTCGGCATTTTCTTTTAAATCGCCGTGGGCACGAGCCTCGGCAATGGCGTTAACTATGCGCGGGCGCTGAACTTTTTTCAGGTCTTCCAGCTCAAGGCGCAGTTTTTCTGCGCCCTGTTCTGTCATCGGAAATTTAGTGCTCATGCCTAATCCTTTTAAACGATTCGACTGTGCAAGTCTTGTAGACGGCGCACTTCGATCTCTTTAACTTCTTTAAGTGCCATACACACCGCCAAACCAGCTGCCAGGGTAGTGTTGTAGTACACACGATGGTTTTCTGCGCTGCGGCGAATCGATGATGAATCACGGGTAGCTTGACGCCCTTCAACCGTGTTGATGATCAAATCAATTTCATCGTTTTTGATCATATCAACAATGTGTGGGCGCCCCTCCTGTACTTTATTAACAACCTGTACAGTCAAGCCAGCTTGCTCCAACACAGTGGCAGTACCGCGTGTTGCCACGAGTTTAAAGCCGAGCTCAGCCAGATCCTGGCCAACACTGACAATGCCAGCTTTATCCATGTCGCGCACGCTAATAAATGCAGTACCCGAAGTGGGAATGCGGTTGTTGGCGCCCAATTGCGATTTACCATAGGCTTCACCGAAACTGTTACCTACACCCATCACTTCACCGGTGGACTTCATTTCTGGCCCGAGAATAGGGTCGACCGCCGGGAACTTGTTAAAGGGGAATACCGCCTCTTTAACACTGAAATAGTCAGGAATAATCTCTTTGGTGAACCCCTGCTCGGCCAACGACGTGCCCGCTTGACAGCGCGCAGCCACTTTTGCCAGTGACACCCCAATACACTTGGATACAAAGGGCACAGTGCGCGAGGCGCGAGGATTCACCTCAATCACGTAAATCTTGCCGTCTTGATAGGCCAACTGGGTATTCATCAGGCCGATTACGCCCAACTCAATCGCCATTTGTTTTACTTGTTCACGCATAGCGTCCTGCACATCAGCAGGCAGTGAGTAAGGTGGCAATGAACAGGCTGAGTCACCTGAGTGGACACCGCATTGCTCGATATGTTGCATGATGCCGCCAATGACCACCTGTTTACCGTCAGATACCGAATCTATATCCACTTCGATGGCATTATTCAGGAAGTGATCGAGCAACACCGGTGCATCTTCTGACACTTGTACCGCAGTGCGCATATAGGTGCGTAACTCATCTTCTTTGTAGACAATTTCCATCGCGCGGCCGCCCAATACATAGGACGGACGAACTACCAGTGGATAGCCAACTTTATCAGCAGCAAGTAAAGCTTCTTCCAGCGAACGAACAATCGCATTTGGCGGCTGCAACAGACCCAACTTGTGGATCATTTGTTGGAAGCGCTCGCGGTCTTCCGCTTTATCGATAGCATCCGGGCTGGTACCGATAATGGGTACGCCTTCCGCTTCCAGTGCGCGCGCCAATTTCAGCGGAGTTTGACCACCGAATTGCACAATCACACCAACCGGTTTTTCTTTGTGGACGATTTCCAATACGTCTTCCAAGGTCACCGGCTCAAAGAACAAACGGTCAGATGTGTCGTAATCGGTCGATACGGTTTCAGGGTTACAGTTAACCATAATGGTTTCGTAACCGTCTTCGCGCATCGCCAGTGCCGCGTGTACGCAGCAGTAATCAAACTCGATACCCTGACCGATACGGTTAGGACCGCCGCCAATAACCAAAATCTTTTTCTTATCGCTCGGATTCGCTTCGCACTCTTCTTCATAGGTAGAGTACATGTAAGCAGTAGAGGTAGAAAATTCAGCCGCGCAAGTATCAACACGCTTGTATGCCGGGCGAATATTCAAACCTTGACGGTAGTGACGCACCGCCTTTTCGCTAGCCCCCAGGAGCAGCGCCAAACGTTTGTCTGAGAAGCCTTTACGCTTGAGCTTGAACAGCTGATCTGCATCCAAATCATTCAGTGACTTACCGCGCAGTGACTGCTCTATATCGATGAGTTCTTTGACTTGTACGAGGAACCAGGGATCAATTTTTGACAGGTTGAAAGCATCGTTAACGCTCATACCCATACGGAAAGCATCACCCACATACCAGATACGCTCGGCACCAGCAGTGGTCAATTCGCGGCGAACTTTGGCAGCGCCCTCTTCGGTGGTGTAATCCACTTTAGATTCAAAACCGGCCGAACCAACCTCCAAACCGCGCAGGGCTTTTTGCAGCGATTCCTGGAAAGTGCGGCCAATCGCCATCACTTCGCCCACTGATTTCATCTGGGTAGTCAGGCGTGCATCCGCCTCACCGAATTTTTCAAAGGTAAAGCGCGGCACTTTAGTAACAACATAATCGATTGATGGTTCAAATGAAGCAGGAGTTGCACCACCGGTAATTTCGTTTTGCAATTCGTCAAGGGTATAACCAATCGCCAACTTGGCAGCAATTTTTGCAATCGGGAAACCCGTCGCCTTAGATGCGAGTGCAGATGAACGCGATACCCGCGGGTTCATCTCGATCACTACCATGCGGCCATCAACCGGATTCACCGCAAATTGCACGTTGGAACCGCCCGTTTCCACGCCGATTTCACGCAATACCGCAATCGATGCGTTGCGCATGATTTGGTATTCCTTGTCGGTAAGGGTTTGCGCCGGTGCAACAGTAATCGAGTCGCCGGTGTGCACGCCCATCGGATCAAAGTTTTCAATCGAGCAGACGATGATGCAGTTGTCGTTTTTGTCACGCACCACTTCCATCTCGTACTCTTTCCAACCGAGCAGCGATTCGTCGATCAACAATTCATTGGTCGGTGACAAATCCAAACCGCGCGTACAAATTTCCTCAAACTCGTCCCAGTTGTACGCGATACCGCCACCTGAACCACCCATGGTAAATGACGGGCGAATGATGCATGGGAAACCGAATTCTTTCGGTGCTTCTTTGGCTTCTTCCAAGGTATGAACGATTTTCGCGCGGGCGCATGAAAGGCCAATGCGCTTCATGGCTTGGTCGAACAAGTTGCGGTCTTCTGCCATATTGATGGCTTCTTCTTTCGCGCCAATCAACTCAACATTGTACTTTTCCAACACGCCGTGTTTAGCAAGCGCCAACGCACAGTTGAGCGCCGTTTGGCCGCCCATGGTGGGCAGGATTACATCGGGGCGTTCTTTTTCAATAATTTTTTCTACGGTTTGCCATTCAATCGGCTCGATGTAGGTTGCATCCGCCATCGCCGGGTCGGTCATGATGGTGGCTGGATTGGAGTTCACCAAAATAACGCGGTAACCCTCTTCACGCAGGGCTTTACAGGCTTGCGCGCCTGAGTAGTCAAATTCACACGCCTGGCCGATTACGATCGGGCCAGCGCCGAGAATCAATACACTGTTTATGTCTGTACGTTTTGGCATGTCTGCTCCGATTAGGACGCCTTGCGCGCTTGCATCAATTCAATAAAGTGGTCGAATAAGGTATCGGCATCGTGTGGGCCGGGGCTGGCTTCAGGGTGACCCTGGAAGCTGAACGCGGCCTTATCGGTGCGATGAATACCTTGCAAGGAACCATCGAACAAGGATTTATGAGTCGCCTTGAGGTTGACGGGCAAGCTGGATTCTTCTACCGCAAAACCGTGGTTTTGCGCGGTGATCATCACGCGTTTGGATTCAAGATCCTGTACCGGATGGTTGCCGCCGTGATGGCCAAATTTCATCTTGATGGTTTTGGCACCCGAGGCCAGCGCCAATAATTGGTGGCCAAGGCAAATACCAAACACCGGTGTATCAGTTTCCAAAATAGCTTTAATCGCTTCGATAGCGTAAGTACATGGCTCAGGGTCGCCAGGGCCATTGGAGAGGAAAACACCATCCGGATTCATTGCCAGTACTTCAGCAGCAGTGGTTTTGGCGGGAACAACAATCAGTTCACAATCGCGATCAGCAAGCATGCGCAGGATATTGCGCTTAACTCCGTAATCGTAAGCGACTACTTTGAATTTTTTCGCGCCGGTCAAGGTTTTGTGGCCTTCACCTAAGGTCCAGCTACTTTCATTCCAGGTATATGACTCGCTGACGGTTACTTCTTTAGCAAGATCCAGCCCTTTCAAACCGCCGAAAGCTTTGGCAGCAGCCAGCGCTTTGGCTTCATCAATATCATCTCCCGCAATCAGGCAGCCGTTCTGGGCGCCTTTGTCGCGCAAGATACGGGTCAAGCGACGGGTATCGATATCAGCGATGCCGATCACATTGCGCGCTTTGAGATAATCGGAAAGACTTTCCTGATTGCGGAAGCTGCTGGCTAACAAGGGCAAATCGCGAATCACCAGGCCAGTAGCCCAAATGCGCTCGCATTCTTCATCTTCGCTGTTGGTGCCGGTATTGCCAATGTGGGGATAAGTGAGGGTAACAATTTGCTGGGCATAGGATGGATCGGTAAGGATTTCCTGATAGCCGGTGATCGCGGTATTAAACACCACTTCGCCCACCGATAAACCGTCAGCACCAATTGCGATACCACGAAAAACACTACCGTCGGCAAGGACCAAAATGGCCTTCTTCGGGGCAGGAAGGGATTCCTGAGTAGTCAAAACAACCTCCTGAGCTGGTTGGGTTTTGGCTTGGAGAACACCAGCAGTCACTAACCCTGCGGGATACCCTTAAAGCAAGCTAATAAATCGATGTAGGTTCGTCATCCAAATCACACAGACGTTCAGTTTCTTCAGGCTCAAAAAGTCAGTCGCATTGACACTTGTGAAGTGAGCATCGCGATAAGTCATTGAGTTAAAAGGCAAAATTAATCTGACTGTAAAACGTTTGGTTGTAAAAAAGCGAGATGAAACTCTAATCTCATCTCGCTTTTTTATGTTCTTGTGCGAACCGTTTTGTATTCTTTTGTTGCCCTACATCTGGTCGGGCACAATCTGGCTGCGAATTCTACGGGACTCGCCAGCGGCTGTCCACGGGAATCTGCCTTGATTCGGGCGAAGTCACCTCCCCCCCCTTTTTTGCAGAACCCTCATCATGTCCGTTAATTAACCTCACTTAAATAATTATTACTGAGCACCTCCCTAACTCGAGGCTCATAGGAGCAACGCTCGGCATAGTCCATCACAGTAATATTTTCTGTGGCGCTTAGCTGTAAGGACGGATTTGCCCCCAAACTCAACAACAAGGCCACCATATCAGCATTGCAATTATCAATTGCCTTCACCAACGGCTGGGCAACACCGGCATTGACCTCCGTAACCGGCAAGCCCTGTCGGGATAAAAACTTCACCATAGTTAAATCATTTTCATAAATAGCATCATTAATAAGGCTTCTCTTACTCTGACGGAGTGCAACATCGGCGCTCATCAGGTCTGCACCACCCGCGAGCAGATATTGCACCAAGGCTAATTTTTTATTCGTTACCGCTTTGCGAACTAGTGAGTTATCGTGATGTTTTATCTGCGGGTCCATGCCGCTTTCTAACAGATACTGCAACAAAGAGGGACTTTCATAGAGCACAGCATCCTCTAATAATTTTTGATAGATGCGTAAATTTTCGGCTGAAAAACCGGTGGCGCGCTTACTGACAATATTGATAGGCACCCAAGCCGCAAATTGTTTTTTAAGGGAACTCTTTTGATAGTGGTTGTCGTAATCACAATCCGTCTTACTAGCCGATGAATAATTCCTGCTAATAGCGCCATTGTGGGCAGGACGGCCATTTATATAAAGCTTGGCCTGAACCTCCCAAATGGGATCCCGCCCAAGATCAAGACTATCGACATAACTTTTAAGTTGATACTCGCTATTGGTGACCAGATACTCCTCTGTTTTTACCAGACGCCAAGTATCCTTGTAACTTTGCCTGACAGACCATTCCAGCTTTACTTTCTTTACTGGAATATCCACCAGTGTGGCCAACAACCACATTCGCTGCCCCGGCTGGATATAACATTGGGTAGGCGTATCTCCCTGCAACTCCGATGCAATCACCATCCGATAAACGCTCCAGGATGGAGAAAACCGCTCCATCGCCTTCTCTAACAACAAGACCGCACCGGAGTACCCCGACTCCTGCGCTATATCCACAGCCTGGCGCCCAGCATAATCAACATGATAAGGATCTTGATAAGGCAGCGATTCGGATTCTTCTACCATAGCATCCAAACCGACAAGACCAATGATCGCAAACTCATCACCGGATGCAGCAGCGCGCATCAATGAGGTTTCGCCCAAACGATTACGCCCACCAAGGTAAGCGTAATTACCGCTGGATAAAATGTTCGCAAAACTGATGTCGCTCCATCCGGCACGCTCAACCGAATTGCCGGAGATCATGTGCTCCAGAAGCATTTCAACCAACATTCTATTTTTTGCAGCCAGCGCCAAATCCAGGGGCGAGCGATTCTCCGCATCGCGGATAAATGGATTGGCGCCAATTGCCAGCAAACTCTTGATGGTGTTTTGGCTATTGTTTTTAATTGCCTCCAATAGCACCGTATCACCACCCGCTGTTTTGCGATTGATATTCACATCAGAATAATTAAGCACAACCCCACCTTTTGCAGAGGGCAGTGGGAGAGCTTTATCGCGTTCAACATACCGGCTAAAAACATCGCGCGTTAACTCATTGCGCAGCTGATTTTCAATATCAATATAGATTTTTGGATTTAACCGTTTTTCATCAAAACGATAAACCAAGGCGGTATTGTTAACCTCTTGCGAATACTGGAATGCACTTGATACATCACCGAGGGTTTTATTGTAATAATCAAAATAACTCGCAGATTGATCGAGGTGGATTGCATGTGCATCAGCAGAAAAATGAATCTTGTCCGCATGAACCATACATTGGCCGGACCAAATTTCAACAGTTAATGGCAGGGTTTTATGCAGCTGCGCATCCGGTTTGGTTAACCCATTAATGGCTGACCAAACCCGCCAACGCATCCCCTTCACATCAACCTGTTCACGGTAAAATTCCGCCCCACCCTTGCTCCACCTGAATTCTACCGATGGAGTTTTAATACCAATCAATTCGGAAAAATACACCAGGGAATCACGCTCAGGCTCTACTGCATCCAACAAAAATTCCGGCAGGCGCGCTTTAATACCTGATGTAAAAGTCGCATTCAAGGCAAATCCAGCCTTGGTGCAGGGATTGGTTTCAACCACTATGGAAGATACGGATGAGGATGATGCAGCTGCAACAACTTGCACTGGTGCTGGAGCAGGATTTAAAAACTTAAGCAGTCCGATGCCTTCATGGTTCATCCGGTAATTTACATCGGCTAACTGGAACAGGCCAAATGCGATAAAGGCAGTTACTAATATTTTTTTTATCATCGAAACTCCATATTCTATCAACTGATCAAATACATTAAAGGGCGAGGGGAAAACTTACTGATATTTCTGTTTATACTTTTCCTTCATTTGCTGCAACTCATACTCCAACAACAAGCTTTCATCTTCTGGTGTTAAGGTATCCCCCGCGTTTTTGAGTGCAATGACGCGTCCTATGTCCGAACTGTATTCGCCTTTACATTCCTGGTTATGATTAGTGTGTCGGGCAATAAATGTGGCTTCATTTAAAAACACCTCCAGGTCAGCACAATAAATTTGTGTTGTATCCGGCATATCCACAGCCTTCAAAGTGGCAATAGACAACAGCGGTTTAATGCTGTTCGGTTGATTTCCGGAAAGACGAATTTCTTTTAAGTTGGGAAGTGTGGCGAGCGCCTCAAGGCTGGTAACCGCATTGTTGGAAAGATCTAGGTTTTCAAGTTCACGCAACTGCGCCAATACATTGAGATTGACTATCGCGTTATCGCGCAGGTCAATGGAAGAAAGCTGCTTTAATGTTTCAATACCATCAAGACTGGCAATGCCTTTATTGGCACACCCCAGCCATTGGAGCTCAACGACAGAATCTATACCGCCTGAACTGGAGGGAGGAATTTTAGCCTGCTCAAGTGCCAGCTCACTGATACAGTTAAACAGTGCAGGATCAGTGAGCTGAAGTTTTTTTAACGAAAGAGTGACCAGCTGGACTCTATTTTCAACTTGCTCATCCAGCGCCGAATAATGCGCTTGCTCTTTGCGCTCAGCAAGCCAGAACATAAAGTTCATTCCCAGCACCGGCAACAAGAAAACACTGATCACAATAATAAGAATAACGGCAGAGAAGGTTTTAGAAATTTTAATCTCATTTAGCTTCATTGACGAAATCCATTTAGCCATATTCTTGGAGCCCCGCCACAGGAGTAGAAATTAATAGCTAGTCACAATATGCATTAAAGATATTAATGTAAAAATGTTAATTTTTCTTTTTAACAATCCATAACACGGCATTGACAACAACAAGCACCAGCGCACCAATCACCACCCCGGCAACACCATTCAATAGCGATGAAGTGAACCATCCCACTGGTTCAGTCGCAGTGGCTGCATGCTCAATCCAATGATGAATCACGGGAATACTGTGCGTCACGATCCCACCACCCACCATAAACATGGCGGCAGTGCCCAGTACGGATAAGAGTTTCATCAGGCGCGGTGCGGCGGCTAATAAAAAGTTACCGCAAACCTGTGCGACAGGATTCGACTTTTTACACAGGTGCATACCTATATCGTCCAGCTTCACAATCAACGCAACAAATCCGTAGACACCCACCGTCATCAATACTGCGATACTGACGACTACGGCAGCTTGTTTGGCAAATGTCGCCGCGGCCACCGACCCCAGGGCGATAACAATAATTTCAGCGGAGAGGATAAAATCCGTACGCACAGCGCCTTTGATTTTGTCTTTTTCGAAGGCAACCATATCCACTTCAGGGTTGGCAACCGCTTCGATTAACTCGCGGTGATGCTGGGCTTCTTCTTGCTGAGAATGAAAATACTTGTGTGCGAGCTTTTCACATCCTTCAAAACACAAATAAGCACCGCCAATCATTAACAGCGGGACGATCAACCAAGGGACAAATGCGCTAATGAATAACGCGGCAGGCACCAGAATCGCTTTATTGAGTGCCGAGCCTTTGGCGACTGCCCATACAACAGGTAACTCACGCTCAGCGCGCACACCGGACACTTGCTGCGCATTGAGCGCCAGATCATCGCCTAACACCCCAGCGGTTTTTTTCGCGGCGACTTTGGTCATTACCGCCACGTCATCAAGTACAGTGGCGATATCATCGAGCAACATTAATAAACTGGAACCGGCCATTCTTTAATTCCCTGTGCGATGTTTTACAAAATGGATTTAAGACTTTACCGCGCGACCGATCATAAAAACTATCGCAGGCCCAATACATCCTGCATATCAAACAAACCGGATTGTTGTTGCTGCAACCAAACGGCGGCACGCACCGCACCATTGGCAAAAGCTAAACGGCTGGAAGCTTTGTGGGTAATTTCTACGCGCTCGCCATCGGCCATAAACATCACCGTGTGATCGCCCACCACATCGCCGCCGCGCACTGTGGCAAAACCTATAGTGTCGCGCGGGCGCGGACCAATTTGACCTTCGCGACCATAGACTGCGACCTTATCCAGATCACGCTCCAATGCATTGGCCAGCACTTCCCCCATACGCATGGCGGTACCTGAAGGTGAATCCACTTTATGGCGGTGATGCGCTTCGTAGACTTCCACATCGTATTCATCGCCCAGCACCCGTGCCGCCAAATCGAGCAATTTAAAACACAGGTTTACACCGGTGGAAAAATTGGCCGAGAGCAGCAAAGGAATTTGTGTTTGATAAGAAAGCAGCTCGGCTTTTTCTGCGGCACTAAAACCAGTGGTGCCAATAACAATTGGTTTGTTGTGCGCAGCGCAAATTTTTACATTATCGAGTGTTGCGAGCGGCGAACTAAAATCAATTAATACATCAAACTGGTCGACCACAGCGGCAATATTATCCACTAAGGTTACGCCCAACTTTCCAACATTGCCCAGCTCACCGGCGTCTACACCAATCAGTGAGCTGCCCGCACGCACAGTTGCGGCGCCCAGAGTGGTTTGCGGATTTTTTTGGGTGGCTTCAATCAGCGCCTTCCCCATACGGCCAGCGGCACCGGCGATTGCAATTCGTGTCATTGCGTTACTCTCAGTAAAAAAGTGATTTCAAAAATTATTCGTCGTCGGCAGCATTAAATAAATGCCCGAGCTTACCTTTTTTGGTTTCAAGGTATTTAGCGTTATGGGGATTGCGCCCGGTTTGATGGGGCAAACGCTCTACAATATTCACACCCATTTCCTGCAGGGCTTTTACCTTGCGCGGATTATTGGTGAGCAATTTGAGTGATTTAATCTGCAGGTGTTCAATCATCGGTTTGAGAATAGAGTAGTCGCGCATGTCAGCGCCAAAACCTAATTGCTCATTGGCTTCAACTGTGTCCGCGCCCTGATCCTGCAAATGGTAGGCACGGATTTTATTGAGCAAACCAATACCGCGCCCCTCCTGACGTAGATAAAAAATCACCCCGCGCCCTGCTAGAGCAATTTTGTGCATGGCCGCCTGTAATTGCGGACCGCAGTCGCAGCGCATGCTAAACAGTGCATCGCCGGTTAAACATTCGGAATGAACGCGCGCCAGCACAGGTTCGTCGCTGCTAACATCACCCATGGTGAGCACCACATGCTCTTTATCATTTTCGGCATCACAAAAACCGTGCATCACAAAAATGCCCCAGGGGGTTGGCAACTTGGATGATTCCACAAAACGAACAGTCACAGAAACCTCACAGAATAGGCGATGAGTTGCAGCACAAGCAGTGCGTAAATTCCGGCCAATACATCATCGATCATAATGCCGAAACCACCGTGAACTTTTTTATCCAGCCAATTAATTGGCCAGGGTTTGATAATGTCAAAAAAACGAAACAGTACAAATCCAATGACTATCCAGATCCAACCGGCGGGCGCCATAAACATGGTGATCCAGAAACCGACAAATTCATCCCACACTATACCGCCGTGATCGTGTACGCCGAGCGCTTTGGATGAACGATCACACCACAGAACCCCTAATGCAAAAGTCACCAACAGCCAACTCAAATAAATCGGCCAGGATAAATCTTGCAGCAATATAAAAAATGGAATCGCTGCCATAGTGCCAACCGTGCCCGGCGCCTTAGGTGCCAAGCCACTGCCAAAACCGAAAGCAAATAAATGATTCGGGTTTTCCAGCAATTGTTTGAAGCTGGGTGTATGAAGCGCTGCTTTCGCCATAAAAAATCTAATTAAAAGTGTTGGTATCCGGTGCGAGCCATCGTGTAGGGCTCGCCATTTAATTCACACACAACCTTGCCGCCTGCAATCATTTCACCAATGACTGTCGCGTGTAATTTGCCCTGCGCAATTAACATAGCAAGTTCAGGCATATTTTCAGGGGCGATACTAAAACACAGCTCGTAGTCATCACCACCGCTAAGCGCCCATTGGCGTGCTTGTGTCACATCATTCAAGGATTGCAGCGCGGGTGATAGTGGTAAATCCTCCACATAAATCACCGCACCCAAATCGCTGGCATCACAAATATGCTGCAAGTCAGCCACCAAGCCATCGGAAATATCCAGGGCGCTGCTGGCGATTGCACGAATCAATGTCGATTCTGATAAGCGCGGTGTCGGGCGATAAAAACGCTGCTGCAAATACGCTGCGTGCTCAACGTTAAATTTATGGGTGTTTTGGATTGCGGCCAACGCGGCAGCGCCATCACCCACAAAGTTGGTCACTACAATAAAATCGCCGATATTCGCACCATCGCGCCGCAGGGTCTGTTGCGGTTGGGTTGCGCCCATCACTTGAATCGTAATCGACAGCGGGCCAGAGGTTGTATCGCCACCAACCAAGGCAATGCCAAATTCGCGCGCGCACGCGAATAAGCCACGACTAAAACGACGCAGCCAGTCTTCGTTTGCTGCAGGTAGTGTCAGTGCGAGGGTAAACCACAGCGGGTCAGCGCCCATGGCGGCGAGGTCACTTAAATTGGTTCTTAAAGCGCGCTCGGCGATTAACCCGGGATCTGCATCCGCCGGGAAATGTACATCAGCGACCAGTGTATCCACTGATACCGCCAATTGTTTTCCCGAGGGAACTTGCAGCAGTGCGCAATCATCGCCAATCCCCAGCAATACCCCTTCGGCAGGCTGTTCAGCTTGCTCGCGCTGGAAAAACTGCTGGATTAACTGAAATTCACTGGGCACTGTTTTACGCCGGAAATGAATAAGACGGGGAGAAAAAGGTGAGCACTGCCCACCTTGGAAATGAATACAAACTAGCGACTGTTGCGCTCAGCGTTAACTTCTAACGCCCGCACCACCGCAGCGGTTTTATCCAACACACCATTGATAAATTTGTGGCTGTCTTCCGCGCCGAATTTTTTAGCCAGGGCTACTGCCTCATTAATCACGACTTTGTAGGGCACATCGATGCGGAATTTAAATTCGTAGGTTGCCATACGCAGCAGTGCGCGGGTAATTGCATCCAGTTCCGCCAGTGAACGGTCAACCAAAAAGGGCGTAAACAGCGCTTCAAGCTCACTGAGATGTTCAGGCACGGCATGCAAAATTTCGTGGAAGTAATCCACATCCACTTTGCTCATATCGTTGTCGGTGCGAAATTCCGCTTCAATGGCATTGATGCTGGAACCTGCCATCTGCCATTGGTAAAGCGCCTGCATAGCGTAGTGGCGCGCCATACGGCGAGTAGCAGCGGTGTGGCCTTTTTGCTGGCCGGAAGAAGTGCTCATGAACAATTACCTGATAAAGAACTTGAATGCAGAATTTGAATAACCGGTGCGATGGTTAAAAATTAAATCTTGCCGAGCTTAAATTTTTCCAAACAGGGAAACCATTTCCAATGCAGTGGATGCCGCCTCTACACCTTTGTTACCTGCTTTAGTGCCAGAGCGTTCAATGGCCTGCTCGATGGAGTCTACCGTCAACACACCAAAGGTCACCGGTACGCCGTATTGCAGTGACACCTGTGCCAAACCTTTGGTGCATTCACCGGCAACATAATCAAAGTGCGGAGTACCGCCGCGAATTACCGCACCCAAGGCGATGATTGCGTCGAACTCATTTTTGGCGGCGATTTTCTGTGCCGTCAGCGGGAATTCAAATGCACCCGGAGCGTAATAAATAGTGACGTTTTCATCTTTGATGCCGTGACGACGCAGGGTATCCAGCGCGCCATCCTTCAAACTTTCCACGACAAAACTATTCCAACGGCTAACGATTAATGCATATTTGCCAGCAGATGCAGAAAAATCACCTTCAACAACTTTGATATTGCTCATACTCTTTTCTCTTTAAATTTTCCAATTTTTAAATTCGTTTACCTCCTCCCAGCCTCCCCCCTTTTAAAGGGAGGTTTGGGAAGAGGTTACTCGCCTTCAGGGCAAACCTTTCAGTCACCCTCCGGGCAAACATAGCCAACCACTTCCAAATCAAAACCGGAGAGCGCGGAGTAACGCATGGGTGCAGACATTACACGCATTTTGCGCACACCCAAGTCGCGCAGGATTTGCGAGCCGGTGCCCACTTGTTTGTAGAGGACTTCCGAGCTGCGGCGCATTTGTTTGCCAGAGATCAGCCAATCGATGCTGTCCTCTACTTCTTTGGTGGATTCATCGTGGCAGATTAACAGCACGACCCCCTTGCCCTCTTCACTGACTTTTTGCAGTGCATCCTGATAGGTCCAGCTTTTACCGCCAGCAACCGAAGTGCGTTTGAGGCTGAGCACATCGCGCGCTATATCCATCACATGCACCCGCACCAAGGTTGGCTCAGCGTCTATCTCGCCTTTGGTCATCACAAAGTGCAAATCGCCGCGCGCGGTATCGCGGTAGGTGTGCAAATCAAACTCGCCGTAAAGGGTATCCACTTTGCGGCTGTTGATGCACTCCACGGTTTTTTCTTTGGTGGCGCGGTAGTGAATCAGGTCGGCAATGGTACCGATTTTCAGGTGATGTTGCTCAGCAAATTGCTCAAGATCCGCCCGACGCGCCATAGTGCCATCGGGGTTCATTACCTCCACGATAACCGCTGCTGGTTCAAAGCCGGCCAGGCGCGCCAGGTCGCAACCGGCCTCAGTATGACCGGCACGGCTCATTACACCACCCGGCTGCGACATCAGCGGAAAGATATGGCCCGGTTGAACTATATCCGTTGCTTTGGCATTGGCTTTTACCGCCGCACGTATTGTTAAGGCGCGATCAGCAGCGGAAATACCGGTGCTAACACCTTCGGCCGCTTCAATCGAGACAGTAAAATTGGTGGTGTGCTGGGATTTGTTGTCGCTCACCATCAGCGGCAAATCCAGTTGTTTGCAGCGCTCGGCGGTGAGCGTGAGGCAAATCAAGCCGCGTGCGTGGGTTGCCATAAAGTTGATATCTTCCGGGCGCACCTGTTCGGCGACCATAATCAAATCGCCTTCATTTTCACGGTCTTCGTCATCCATCAGGATAACCATCTTGCCGTGACGTAAGTCTTCGATCAGTTCTTCAATGGTGTTGAGTTGCATAGAGAATCCCGAGTTACCAATTCCTATTAGGAAATGCCGATTACATAAAACCGTTTTTTGCCAAAAACTCCAGGGTGATGCCCTGCCCTTCGCCTTCAGCGGCTTTTTCGCCCAACATCAACCGCTCCAGATAGCGCGCGAGCACATCCACTTCCAGATTGATTTTGCTGCCCGCTTGATAGGACTCCATGATCGTCCACTTGAGCGTGTGCGGCACAATATTGAGTTCAAACTCGGCGCCATCCACTTTATTAACGGTAAGACTAGTACCATCCACCGTAATTGACCCTTTGTGGGCGATATATTTCGCCAACTCTTTCGGCGCGCGAATGCGAAAACGCTCGGAGCGTGCATCCGGGTGGCGGCTGACTACCTCGCCCACACCATCCACATGGCCACTAACGATATGGCCACCGAGGCGGGTTTGCGGGGTGAGTGCTTTTTCCAGATTCACCCGCTGCCCAATTTTCCAACTGGGTAAAGTGGTGTTATCCAGGGTTTCGCGCGAGACATCGGCCCAGTAGCCATCGCCGGGTAAATCAACAACGGTGAGGCAGACGCCATTGGTGGCAATCGAATCGCCCAAATGCACATCAGCCAAGTTCAAATTGTTCGTTTTGATACGCAGGCGCAGGTCGCCATTTTTAGGCTGCAACGCTACCACTTCGCCAATGGCTTCAATAATACCGGTGAACATAACTGAGCTCCGAATTTGCGCCGTAAATAACAGCGCTGTAAACATCAGCGCCGCACATAAAGGGCTTATGTAAACTGGCTTATACGATGATGCTGGTAGGTATGGTCTGGCTGTGAGTGACGGGAATTTTCAGATCAATCACTTTGGTTTTAGCGAGGTGATCGTGAATGCAGCGTTTGTCTTCACGGAAAATCGCCAGTACATCCGCCAAGCGCAGCAAAATGCCGATGACCGGCACCATACCCATCAACCACTGGGACACATAGCGCTGCAGAATCAAAAACAAAAATGCAGGCTTTTGGTTATCCATAGTGACTATCGCAATACCAATAATACGTTTACCAATGGTTTGTCCGTATTGATGCAATAAAAAGCCGTGCAGCACAAAAAACATCATCAACTGAAATAACACCAACTTCAACGCCAGCTCCGGCGGAATGGTGCCCTGCTTTTCGGCGATCTCCATCAAACCCTGACTTTGCGCAAAGGGAAAGATACAGACCATCATAATTACCACGTCGATAACCATGGCCTGAAAACGTTTACCCAATGAAGCAGTATTGTCTATAACAGGGCCAGAAGGCGGTGGCGTAAACGGGGAAGATTGTTGTTCATCACTCACAAGAAAAACCTTTAGGGGAAATTGGGTTTACAAAAAAGCCTTAATATTCGGTATCGGGCGCGGCGGTAATGCGCCAGTCACGGCCCACGGCGCGAATATCTTTGATTTTTAATGCCAGCGATGACGACATAGTATCCAGCGGCAAATCAAAGATGGGGCGCGCATTGCTGCCCAGCAGTTTGGGCGCCATATAAATAATGATTTCATCGAGCAGGCCACGACGTAAAAAACTGCCCGCCAGAGTCGCGCCGGTTTCTACCAACACCTCGTTGCACTGGCGCTTCGCTAACTCGCGCAACAGCGCAGTTAAATCGATACGGTCATCTTTCGCGGGCAGAGCTAACAGTTCGACAAACTCCGGCCAGCCATCATATTGAGCCGCATCTACCGAGCCGTTATGAACCAGCAAGATGGGGCTGGGTTGTTTGAATAACAAGGCGTTGCGCGACAAACGCAGGGTTGAATCCAGAATCACGCGTAGCGGTTGTTTGGCGGCTGCCTCCTGTGCATTGGGCAAATCCAATTCGTCTACACGCACAGTCAGGGAGGAATTATCCTGCAGAATCGAATCGACACCGGAAATAATTGCACAGGAACGCGCGCGCAAGCGCTGAACATCAGCACGCGCTTTGGGGCCAGTAATCCATTTGCTTTCACCGGATTCCATCGCTGTGCGGCCATCGAGACTCATGGCCAATTTGCAGCGCACAAAGGGCAACTTGCGCTCCATGCGTTTGATATAGCCGGGATTCAATGCGCGTGCATCGTCTTCTAATAAAGAGCCATCCACCTGCACACCCGCGGCGCGCAACATGGCGATGCCATCACCAGACACTAATGGGTTAGGGTCTTCCATCGCATAAACTACGCGCGCCACACCCGCATCAATCAGCGCTTGAGAACAGGGGCCTGTGCGGCCGGTATGACTGCAAGGTTCAAGGCTGACATAAGCCGTGGCACCGCGCGCATCTTCTCCCGCTGCACGCAATGCATTGACCTCAGCGTGAGCTTCACCGGCGCGAATATGCCAGCCCTCGGCAATAATCTGCCCATCTTTTACCAGCACACAACCTACGCGCGGATTGGGCATGGTGGTATGGAGGCCGCGCTCCGCCAACCGGAACGCCTGCGCCATAAAATCAAAATCGACTGGAGTAATAGCCATTAGGGGATTATTCGCGTCCGCTTACTGTTCGTGTTCGGGTTGCTGTTCAAGGCGATCAATTTCCTGACGGAATTCGTTTAGATCTTTAAAGCGGCGATAAACAGAGGCAAAACGCACATAGGCGACCTCATCCAGTTTCTGCAATTGCTCCATTACTTTTTCACCGACCAATAAGGCTTTTACTTCACGTTCGCCCGTGGCCTGCAAAAAGTGTTTGATATGGTTAATGGCAGACTCAATCGCCTCAATACTCACAGGGCGTTTTTCCAGCGCACGCAGTAAACCGGCGCGCAGTTTGTTTTCGTCGAAGGGTTCGCGGGTGCCGTTTTGTTTGATGATGCGCGGCATCACCAATTCAGCCACTTCAAAAGTGGTGAAGCGCTCATGGCATGATAAACACTCGCGGCGGCGGCGCACTTGATCGCCCTCGGCCACCAAACGGGAATCGATAACTTTCGTATCTTCCGCACTACAAAACGGACAATGCATAATCATTAGCCCCAGCGATTAAAAACTGGCGCGCAGTCTAGCACAAAAACCGGTGAATCTTGCCGTCGTAACGGCCACCACCAGCACACGTCGGAGCGCACAAAAAGAAGCGCTTGCAGCTCGCCCTTTCGCACGCGCTTTGTTCGCTGGCGCACCGCGCTCGTCAAGCTTACTGCCTATACTCCTCCCAAATTAAACGAAAGACGACTTGCCTGAGGTGTTGGTAGATCCAAGCAGCGCTTCACTTTTCTACTGTAATTACATTTTTATTACGCGGAAAAATAACTGCTCTACATTTCCTCGCAAAACGAATCTTGTTTACTTGTCTGCGCTGTCCTAAAGGCTCTCTCGCCTTAAAACTGCCGTTAACTCACACTCACAGAAAAGGCACCTTATGAAACACTCACTTCTTTTATTAACCTTAATTGGCGCGATTGGCCTTGCTGCGTGCGAACGCCAAACAGACACAGTAGTAGTTGCAGTCCCTGGCCCGGCCGGCGAAAAGGGTGCCACCGGCGATACAGGTAACACCGGAAATACCGGCAACAAAGGCGCAACGGGCAACGAAGGTGTACAAGGCGCGACGGGAAATACTGGTGACACTGGCGCAACCGGTGATACAGGTAGCACGGGCGATACCGGTGCAACCGGAAACACAGGAAATACCGGGAACACAGGCGCAACCGGAGATACGGGTTCGGCTGGCTCTGCAGGTTCAACTGGCAACACCGTGATTGTAGTGCCCCAGTAACCAAAAATTTGATTGATATTGGCAAAGGAAATTAATGCCAAAAACAAAAAGGCAGCCACAGAGGCTGCCTTTTTGTGATCAAGGAAAACCCCCGTATACAGATAGCGAGGGTTCCTTAGTAGGGGCCATTACTCAGCGTAAACGGGGAACTGCTTGCACAGCGCAGATACCTTGGCTTTCACCTCGGCAATCACTGCATCAGCATTACCGGCTTCCAGTGCAGCAAAAATATCGCAAATCCAGTTAGTCAATTGCACGCACTCAGCCTCTTTGAAACCACGGGTAGTCACCGCCGGAGTACCAACACGGATACCGGAGGTCACAAAGGGTGAGCGTGGGTCGTTAGGTACGGCGTTTTTGTTCACGGTGATGTGCGCTTTGCCCAAGGCTTCATCCGCATCTTTACCGCTGTAGGATTTGCCAATCAAATCAACCAGCATCAAGTGGTTTTCAGTACCACCAGAAACAATATTAATGCCGCGCTCAATAAAGGTTTTGGCCATCGCCTTGGCGTTTACTACTACTTGTTTCTGATAAGCCTTGTACTCGGGGGTCATGGCTTCTTTAAAGCTGATCGCTTTGGCAGCGATAACATGCATCAACGGGCCGCCTTGACCGCCGGGGAATACGGCAGAATTGAGTTTTTTCTCAATTTCTTCGTTGGCTTTGGCCAGAATCAAACCACCGCGGGGGCCACGCAGGGTTTTGTGTGTGGTGGTGGTAGTTACGTCGGCAATTTGCACCGGGTTAGGGTACAGGCCAGCTGCAACCAGACCGGCAACGTGCGCCATATCCACAAACAAATAGGCCCCCACCTTGTCGGCGATGTCGCGGAAACGCTGCCAATCCACTACCTGTGAATAGGCGGAGAAACCTGCTACTACCACTTTTGGCTTGTGTTCCAGGGCCAGACGCTCTACTTCGTCGTAATCGATCAGGCCAGTCTCAGGGTTCAGGCCGTACTGGATGGCGTTGTAATACTTGCCCGATGAACTGACCTTGGCTCCGTGAGTCAAGTGACCACCGTGCGCGAGGCTCATGCCCAAAATAGTATCGCCCGGGCTACACAGCGCCGCGTAAACCGCTTGGTTAGCTTGTGAACCGGCGTGTGGCTGCACGTTCGCGTAGTCGGCACCGAACAGCTCTTTGGCGCGCGAAATAGCCAATGCTTCAGTCACATCGACGTATTCACAACCACCGTAATAACGCTTACCTGGATAGCCTTCAGCATATTTGTTGGTCAGCTTGGTGCCTTGCGCCACCATCACCATGGGGCTGGTGTAGTTTTCCGAGGCGATCAACTCGATGTGCTCTTCCTGACGTTGACCTTCGTTCTGGATAGACGCCCAAATTTCGGGATCAAAAGAAGCAATAGTTTGGTTTTTATCAAACATAAATAGTTCCTGTGGAAAGTTCCTGAGTTAACCGCGCGCCATGAGATGGGCGGGGATGTGGATGGGAAGGTGAAAAAGGGAGGCGCGCATTGTACACCAAGCACCCAAAGCCCTTCCACGCAAAAAACTCATCCACAGCGTTAAATAGATTCATGTAGCTTTTGCACTAAATCCTGCCCTTCGGGCACCGTCGCACCAAAAAGATACAAAAATTAATTTCCTATTTACAAAAATGACTCTGGGAAATTTCATCATTTCGCCATCAAAACCAAGAAGAATCATTCATCTGACACGAAAGCCCGCTTTATTTATGCCTTGGTCTGCATTTTTGTGATTTTTTTATATCAATTGTATGAGTGGGCCTCGCTTTTGCAGGAGCAAAGCTAGATATCGTTTTATTCCCCGAACTTCGGTGGATAGATCATTAAGGACAGTTGAAATGATTCGTTGTTATCCAGTTGGTCGTTCCGGTCACTACCTCACCGCAGCTGTTTTATTGCTGTTCAGTACGCTGGCATGGGCAGAGTCGTCAATGGCACCGCGCAGTTATCTGATCGGGAGCGGTGATGAAGTGCGCATCACTGTATATGGTCAACAAGAACTCGCCGCCGACGCCCAAGTCAGCGCGACAGGCACAGTGCAAGTCCCCTTGCTGGGCACCATGATCGTCGCCGGTAAAACCAGTGCCGAAGCGGCACGAATGATTGCTGAACGGTATGAGGCCGGCAATTTTCTCAAAAATGCCCAAGTTAACCTATTGGTTACCAAGTATCGCAGCCAAGTGGTCGCCATTCTGGGGCGAGTTAATAGCCCCGGAAAACTGGTTCTGGAAGGCCCCACCAGCCTGACCCAGGCGTTGGCATGGGCCGGCGGCATAGCCCCCACTGGCAGCGAAAGGTTAATTCTTACCCGCACCCTCGCCAACGGTCGCCAGGAGCGTACCGAATATGACCTGCAGCAAATGCTCAACCACGCTGCGGAACAGCAGCCAACGGTGTGGCTTAAAGATGGCGACACAATATATGTGCCCAATGCTGGCCGTTTTTATATTAATGGTGAAGTTCATTCACCAGGAATGTACCCCCTTGATCGCCCTTTAAATATCCGTCAGGCACTCAGTGCCGGTGGTGGCCCCACCGCGCGCGCCAGCGACAGCAAGGTAAAGGTGTTTCGTGAAGCTGCCGACGGTTCAGTACAGGAATTAGTTGCCAAACCCGATGATCGAGTGATGGACGGAGATGTGTTGGTGGTGAGAGAAAGCCTGTTCTAGCCGCCCCTGAAAAGTAGGAACTGACGTATGAATCTGAATACACTGATGGGCATCTTACTGGCGCGGAAGTGGGCGATTATCGCCAGCTGTGCCTTGGCTCTGCTGGCAGCAGCGATACTGATTTTGCTAACCCCCAAGTCTTACACCGCCTCTATTGACCTATTGGTGGATAGCCGCGGGCTCGATCCGATCAGCGGCCAATCACAACCAGCTCGAATGACGGGCGCCTATCTCGCAACCCAGAGCGATATCATTCGCAGTCGCAATGTGGCCGGCAAAGTGATTGATCAGCTGGCACTGGGTAGCTCTCCTGCCATGATCAAAGCGGCCAAACTCACCGGTGAACCCGAGCGCGATCAGCGCCGCATGCTCAGCTTCCTCGCAAAGGGTTTAATTGTGGTGCCCAAACGGGATAGCAGTGTGTTGAGCATCGCCTTCAAGGCTCAAGACCCACAGCTTGCCGCGCAAATCGCCGATGCCTACGCAGAGGCATATATGTACACCAACCTCGAACTGCGTATTGAACCCGCCAAACAAACTACCCAGTGGTACAACCAGCAATTAACCGGAATGCGGCAGGAGCTGATCGAGAAGCAGGATGCACTTTCCAGTTATCAAGAGGAACACGGTATTCTCGTGTCTTCTGACCGATTGGATCTGGAATCCAACAAGCTCGCCGAGCTGTCGTCTATGTTGATCGCCGTGCAGAACGAACGCCTGAACTCCCAAAGCCGCAGTGACCAGATTGCCAATACCAAGCGCGGCCAGCTGGAAACCCGCGCGTTGGATAACCCTCAAGTACAAAAGCTGGCAACGGATCTGGCGCAAGCTCAGGCACGGCTGGCCGAGCTGGCTACCCAAGTCGGTGAAAACCACCCTCAATACCGCCAGGCACGCAGTGAAGTGGGCGCACTCAAACAACAAATGAACCGCATGTTGGAGCTGATCAGTGGCAGCCTGCAGTCTTCTGTAGAACTGTCGCAAACCCGCGAAGACCAGCTCAAAGCCGAGCTAACACGGCAAAAAGAACTGGTGCTACAACTCAGCCGTAATCGCAATGAACTCAACCTGCTCAAGCAGGAAGTGGATAACGCCCAAGCCGCTTACGACGCCGCACTCGCCCGTTCGGTACAAACCCGGTTGGAAAGCCAGATTGCCGCCACCGATGTCGCGGTACTCAACAGCGCACTGGTACCTACAAGCCCAACATCCCCCAAACCCGCCCTGATCATCCTGCTCGCTGCCATGGCCGGTCTGCTATCCGGTATTGCTATCGCACTCTGTTGGGAATGGTTGGATCAACGTATTCGCAGCGTTTTGGATCTTGAACAAGGGTTGGGTTTGCCGGTGCTGGCCCATATTCCGCGCTGACCGCCAGACGCAGACTTAGATATAGCAGGAGCTCGCACCATGAATGATCGTTTGCAAATACTGGATCGCGAACAGGCGCTTGCCCAGGCAATGCAGCTCGGCCAGTCATCCCGGATGGGACCAATGCTGGTGGCAATGGGCAAGCTCAGCCCCAAAGACCTGAACACCATTCTGGCGACCCAAAAGAAACAGGGGCTGCGCTTTGGCGATGCCGCACTGAAATTGGGGCTGGTCAGCGCCGATGACATTAACGCCATTCTGGCTGAGCAGTTTGCTTACACCCAGACACCTGCGGCATCGAGCAAACTTGACCGCCGCCTGAGCGCACTCTTTCAACCGGACAGCACACAGGCAGAAGCACTGCGTAGCCTGCGCAGCGAGTTGATGTTGCGCTACTTCAACCCCCAACCACACCATGCGCTGGCGATAGTCAGCGCCGAAAATGCGACGACCACAGCAATCACTGCCGCCAATCTGGCGATCAGTTTTGCGCAACTCGGCCTGCGCACCCTGCTGATCGACAGCAACCTGCGTACGCCACAACTCAACGCCCTGTTTAACCTGCAGGAGCACGCACCCGGTTTGTCCGACTGGATTGCCGAGCGCACCTCGGTGGCCCCCACGGCCATAGAGCAAGTGCGCTCACTGTGGGTGTTACCTGCCGGCACCCGCGCGCCCAACCCTCAGGAATTGCTCGCCAGCAAACACTATCAGGAGCGGGTGAACCCGCTGATCCAGCACTTTGATATCACCCTGATCAGCACCGCACCGATGGACTCAAATCGCGATGCACAACTGGTCGCCGCACAGGCGGGAGCAGCCCTGTTAATTGCGCAACAACATGTCACTCACACCAAAGCGCTGGTTGCCATTGGCAACCGCTTGCGCGAATTAGGTGTGCGCCTGTTGGGCACAACCCTGCTCGGCTAGTGGCGGTTGCAGACGATACACACGAGGTAAGGATGAACTACCCGCAGGCCTGCCCGACTATTCCCCCCCTGCCCGCCAGTGCGCATCTGGTGCGGGAGCAACGCTGGCTGAACGATCAGCGACTGGTCACTTTTATCATTGTCGCCAGTGTCGGCTACCAGGCGGTGTTGTGCCTGCTCAATACCCTCGTCCTGCCTATGTCGCGCTCGCTCGTGGGTTTGGCCGAGGCAATTATCCTGATGGCATGTGTGCCGCTATTGGTACGGCGGCTATTGCCGGGGGTGGTCATTCTCGCCTGTCTCGCCGCTGCCATGCTGTGCCTGCTGAGCATCATCAACGACCAGGTTAACGTCAAAGCCTTTCGCGATATTGCCATCCCCCTCTGCTACTTCTGGCTGGGGTGCA
Source organism: Cellvibrio sp. QJXJ (assembly GCF_024452345.1). NCBI lineage: Bacteria > Pseudomonadati > Pseudomonadota > Gammaproteobacteria > Cellvibrionales > Cellvibrionaceae > Cellvibrio > Cellvibrio sp. QJXJ. The sequence continues at coordinate 4,687,231 of NZ_CP101662.1, read as the reverse complement.
ACATCGGGCGGCTGGAGCTGGCTGATCGCGCGCTTAAAGTGGCGATTTGCATGGTCTTGGCGATGGGCATGTTTGAGTTGCTGCTACTTGATAGCTACACCCGCTGGTTTGATATTTTCAGCTACTACGTCAACATCGGCTCTATTGATCCTGCGATGGACTTTGTCCGGGAAGACCGCCTGCAAGCCAATGGTATGCGCCCCGAAGGTATAGGCCGCACCCTGCTCCCCGGCCTGCTTGGCCCGCATCGGGTCTCCTCGGTTTTCCTCGAACCGGTATCGCTCGGCAACTTTGCCAGCCTTTGCGCCGCTTGGGGGCTTGCCCGCACACACTGGCGCGATGGGATATTTTTTGTAGTGGCCGCGGTGATAATGATGGTGCTGTGCGATTCGCGATTCGCGCTGATGACCGTGAGTAGCTTTGTAGTGCTGCGTCTGCTGGTGCACGGCAGCCTGCTTAATTTTTGTATCTTCGCTCCTATCGCCGCCATCCTCCTGCTCTTGGTCATTGGCTACACAACCCCCAACGAAACCGGGCGGATTCTCAATGACGACTTGCAAGGGCGCCTCGCCTACAGCGGTTGGTCGCTACTGCAATTTGACGCCCTCAAACTACTCGGTATAGGTCACACCAAGGTTTATTACGATGAGGGCTACGCCCATACCCTAGCCACGTTTGGGCTACCAATGGCGCTGGTGTTTTGGTGCAGCTTCTGGCTATTACCCATCAGCTCCGCTACCAGCCAGCGTTTTCGGGCGATGGTATCGCTCTACATCGCGCTGATTCTCTGTATCAGTGGCTTTTCATTTTTTGCACTCAAAAGCGCCGGCTTACTCTGGTTTTTAGTGGGTTGCAGCCTGCAAAAGCCTGCACCTACTCCCGGGCAACCCACTTATACCGGAGGAAAAGATGCCAGTTAGCTCTCCCATTAAAGTCACCCACATAGTGCGCCAATACCTGCCGTCCATTGGCGGGATGGAAGAAGTGGTGCGCAATATTGCTCGCCACCAGTTACATCAAGGCCAAGGCGCCACGCGGATCATTACCCTCAATCGCCTGTTTCGTAACTCCAGTGAGTTGTTGCCCCAGCAAGAGACGATTGAGGGAATTGAAGTCATCCGCCTGCCCTACATGGGTTCCAGCCGCTACCCCCTGTGCCCCGGCGTTTTTAAATACCTGAAGGATGCCGATGTAATACATGTGCATGGCGTGGACTTTTTTTACGACTTCCTCGCTGCAACCAAATGGCTACATCGTCGCCCGCTGGTGCTATCCACCCATGGCGGGTTCTTCCATACCCGCTTTGCGTCGCGCGCCAAACAGGCGTATTTCCACAGTGTTACGCGCCTCTCCGCCAATGCCTACAACCGGGTGGTTGCCACCAGTGCCAATGACGGCGACTTGTTTGGACAAATCATGGATCAGCACAAACTGCAGGTCATTGAGAATGGGGTGGATGTGGAAAAGTATGCAGGTAGCGCCGCACCACAACTCACACCAACGCTGATGTATTTTGGCCGCTGGTCATCCAATAAAGGGCTGATTCCTGCATTGGAATTGTTCGCTGAACTGCTGCGGCAGCGCCCCGAGTGGCGCTTGATTATCGCCGGGCGCGAATACGATCACAGCCTCGCAGAGCTGCAAGCAACCACGCAATCCTTGGGTATTAGCCATGCAGTGACCTTGGCCGCTAACCCCAGCGACGAGGAAATCAAACACCTGCTCAACCAAGCCAGCTATTTCATCTGCCTGTCGGATCACGAAGGTTTTGGTATAGCGCCGATAGAAGCGATGAGTGCCGGGCTCACACCCATTCTCAGTGCGATTCCACCCTTTCGGCGGCTGCATGGGGAATCTGGCTTGGGGTTCTGTTTTGAGCCGGCAATACAACAGCACGCGGCAATCGCCCAGCTGCTGGAACTTCACGATCAAGGCGAGCAGGCTTACCAGCAGCGCGTGAAAGCCGCGCAGGCGTTTGCGATTCGCTATGCCTGGCCGCAAGTGGCTGATCGTTACCTCGCGCTTTACGATCAATTGCGGAAGGCATCATGACTATTCTCCGGTGTCCTCGCCCCCTGAAGCGCGCCCTGGGCTTATTGAGCCTGATGTTGGCGATGGTTGGCTCACCTTCACAGGCGGGTTGTTTGGATCAAGCGCGGCTGACCGGCGTCAATCTCGCCGGGGCGGAGTTCAATACCAAAGCCTTGCCGGGCATCGTCTATAAAAATTACACCTATCCCAGCACCGCGGAATTGAATTACATCGCCGCCCAGGGCGCCAATATGATTCGCCTGCCCTTTCGCTGGGAGCGCCTGCAACAAACGGTTAATGGCCCACTCGACCCGGCCGAGCTGGGGCGTTTGCACACTACAGTCAATAACGCCAGCGCCGCGGGGTTATGTGTACTGCTGGACGTACACAACTACGCCAAATACTACCAATACAAACTGGGCGACCCACTGCCTACACCTTCGCCCGAAGGCACCACCTTAACCACTATGTTTATCGCCTTTTGGCTGGCGCTAGCCGCCGAATTTCCGGACGCCAATAAAGTCGCCTTCGGGTTGATGAACGAACCGGCCAATATTCCGTTGAACAGCTGGGCAGTTATCGCCAAACAAACCCTCGCCGAACTGCGCGCGGCAGATGCGACCAATCTGGTCTTTGTCAGCGGTGGCCGCTGGAGTGGCCTGCACGATTGGTTTTCCGGCCTGGAATACAGCAACGCCAGCGAATTTAGTGACCTGCATGACCCGCTCAACCGCGCCATTATCGAAGTCCACCAGTACACCGACAGTGACTACTCGGGTACTCACACCACCAGCACTGGCACGGGGTGCCGGCCCGCCGATCAATTTAATGCGAAATTCGAGCGCATTACCGAGTGGGCCAAAACCCATCAGCAAACGCTGTTTTTAGGGGAGTTTGGTGTGCCGCGCAGCAGCGAATGCCTACTCACGCTTACTCGCTTTCTGGAGTTGATGGACAACAACACCTGGCGCGGCTGGAGTTACTGGGCGGCTGGTGGTTGGTGGGGTAGCTACCCACTTGCCTTAAGCGGTGCTAACCAGGCACCTGCACCGCAATGGGAACCGTTGAAAGCCTTTTTCTTTCGCGCCGGGGAAGATGAAACCAGTCCGCCGCAACCACCCGTTCCTCACCCAGCGAATCCCTAATGCTGTGAATGAAGGCCTTAATGCAGTAACCGAAGGAGAGCATCGTGACCGCACCAGAAATACTTACCCACACAGATGAATCATCCCTGACCAGCGCTCCCCCGGCGCCGCAACAGAAATACCTGCTGCTCTCCGCGCACGACTACCGCTCGCCGCGCAAAGCGGGCATTCACTTTGTGGCGAGTGAATTAGCCAAAATGGGGCCGACACGCTTCTTCTCGCTGCGTTACAGCTTTTTATCGCGCTATAAACACGACCCGCGTCTGTCGCTGGACGATCAGGCAAACAAAATAGTGAATCATCAAGGCGTTGATTGTTATTTGTGGAAAACCTTGATCCACCCTATTCGCATTCGCCCGTTTGAATCACTGATGTATCACCTTTACAGCTTCGGCTTTAACGCGGTGTTACGCCGTTGGATAAAAGAATCGGATGTGATTATTTTGGAGAGCGGTGTTGCACCGATTTTTTTCGATTTAATTAAAAAATTAAATCCGCGCGCAAAAATACTTTACCGCGCCTCCGATGCACTGGACACGATTGACGCCGCAGACTATATCCGCAACACCTTTGCCCGCATCGCCAAAGAGATAGACACCATAGTCATGCCCTCCAAAGCGCTGGCCGACTCCATGCCGTCAACGCACAATCTCGCATTTGTACCGCAGGGAATTGATCATTCTGTTAATGAAAAGGCCAACCCATCGCCTTATGGCGAAGGCATACATGCGGTATCGGTTGGCTCCATGTTGTTTGATCCACAATTTTTTATTCTTGCGGGCAAGCGCTTTCCACATATTCATTTTCATATTATCGGTTCCTGCCAACCGCGCCACCCGGAGTACGGTGAAAATATCAGCGTGTACGGTGAAATGCCGTTTGATAAAACCCTGCCCTACATCAAACACGCCACACTCGGTATTGCGCCTTACGCCAGCGTGAACCTGCCCGCTTATTTACGCGATACCTCACTTAAACTCACGCAATATGAATTTTTTGGTTTACCCGCGATTTGCCCACATTTTATCGCCGCCGATTACCCCACCCGTTTTGGTTATGACATTGGCGATGAAAATTCTATTGCTCAAGCGATTTCACGTGCACTAAACCCAGCGCAACCGCTCACCAAACGCACAGTACTGGATTGGGCGCAAGTGACCGAACGCATGCTCGCGCCTAAAAAATTCAGCGACACAGAGGTATTTGCATAATGACTACAGACACAATTAATGCAATTTCACCGGATGACATTATCCCCCTTGGCGGATTCCCTATAATGCGCACCACCAGCGCCGCATTAATTCCGCTTTTGCAAGAAAAAATGCAGCAGCAACAAATCGCTTTATTATTTGCCAACACTAATTTTATTGTGAAATGCCAAGCCGAAAAGACCGCTCTGGCAGGCAGTGACACAATTATTGTCAACGACGGTATTGGGCTGGATATTGCCACTTGGCTCGTGCATCGCCGTCGCTTTATTGAAAATTTAAATGGTACGGATTTCACCCCGCAGTTTTTACAACAACTGGGCGCAAGTGCACGAGTTTTTTTGCTCGGCGCCAAACCCGGTATTGCACAGCGCGCCGCGCAAACACTGACAACTCAATATCAGGTTAAGGTAGTCGGTGTACGCAACGGTTACGATGAAGCGCGTAACAGCGAAGAACTTATTGCCGCGATTAATGCCAGCAATGCGAATGTAGTGTTGGTCGCCATGGGCAACCCTTATCAAGAACAATGGATTTTAAAACATCGCCGCCAATTAAATGCGCCAGTGTTGATGGGTGTTGGCGCGCTACTGGATTTTCTGGCAGGCGACAAAACCCGCGCGCCCGCGTTGGTGCAACGTTTGCGATTGGAATGGTTTTATCGCTTATGCCTTGAACCTTCGCGTTTATTGCGGCGCTACACAGTGGATATCGTGCAGTTCCTCTTACTCTGCTTGCGCAGCGGTAATCGCATAGATCACCTGCGTCACTCGGAAGGATAAGACTATGAAAATTTTTGCGGCGCCAGCCTTTAGCAATGAAAAGGTTAATCCCTACAACGCACTGCTCTATCGCGAACTACAGCAACTCGACGTGAAGGTTGAGGAATATCGCCACAGCAAAGCCCTGCGTACACCCTGCGACATAGTGCATTTCCATTGGCCGGATGGTGATATTAATCGCCCCAGCCTTGGTAAAAGTGTACAGCGCATGCTGCTCCTGGCAGTCACTGTGTGCGTATTAAAATTAAGAGGCACAAAAATCGTGTGGACAGTGCACAACACAGCACCTCACGATGCGCGCCGCCCGCGGTTATCAAACGCATTTATGCAGTGGTTTGCACGGCGCTGCGACGGTTTTATTTTTATGAGCGAAGCCAATCGCGCGGCGTTTTATCAGTTGTACAAAACCTCCCCCACCAGTCATTACGCCATTATTCCCCACGGTCACTATCGGGGCTGTTATCCCCCAGCCATTGATCAACAGGTTGCAAAAACCCAATTGGGATTAGATCCAGCCAAAAAAGTATTATTGTTTGTCGGGATGATAAAACCCTACAAAAATATCGACGGTTTAATGCAAGCATTTAATCAAGCCGAACTCGCGGATTATCAATTAGTTGTAGCAGGCACTGCAGACACGGCACCTACCGAGTTGCGTAGCACCATGGAAACGCTAAAAAATGCCAACACCCATTTATTCCTGCGCTTTATTCCCGACAGCGAATTGGCACTGTTTATGAGCGCAGCCGATGTGGTGATTTTGCCCTACAAAGCAATTCTCAATTCCGGTGCGTTACTATTGGCGCTTTCTTACAATCGCCCGGTGATTGCACCGCATATGGGCGCCGTAGCCGAATTGCAAAAGAAACTGGGGCTGCACTGGATTTACGGTTACGCCAGCGACTTAACACCGGCAAGCCTGCAACACGCGTTGCTTGCCCTTGAACACAGCAGCCGCCCGCAAGAGTGTCCATTGGATAATTACAACTGGGACAAACTCGCTGCACAAACTCTGGATTTTTATGGTCAACTACGCGCCCCAATACAAGCACCCACAACGCTAACTGACTCCAAAAAAACACCTTAATCGCAATAGCTTTTGTATGAGCATTCAAAACCTATGAAAAACCTCGCGCGTCATATTTACCGCCGCATTCGTGCGCAGCTATTGCAGCGTATGATTCCCAAAAGCGACGCGCCGCTCCCCCTTAACATCGCCGAGTTGCGCATAGAAGTGATTGGATTTTTTCACAGCATTTCCGGCATTGGCGAATCTGCCCGCTTGTGCGCGCAACAATTAGCGGCAGACGGTTATCAGGTGCAATGCACCAGTGTAGAAAAGTTTTTTCACAAACCCGAAGAACTAGCATGGGACTGGCCGGCACAAAAGCCTAATCCCAGCGGGCCAACTGCTATTAATTGTCGAATCTATCACTTGAACCCACCCATGTTGCCGCCGGTGATTTTCCAAATGGGAATCGCCAATTTTAAAAAAACCTACAACATCGGTTATTGGGCATGGGAGTTGGAGGCCATACCCAGCGAATGGGTTAATGCTATTCGCTATATGAATGCGATTATCACACCCTCTCGCTTTACGACTGATGTTATCCAGCGCTACACAGATTACCCGGTACTGACGGCGACCCACCCGGTTACGCGCGGTGAAGCTACCCAAGGTATGCGTGGCAAATTAAACATCCCCGAGCAGGCATTTTTGGTATCCAGCATTTTTAGTTTTGGCAGCGCAATGGAACGCAAGAATCCCCTCGCATTAGTCGCTGCGTTTAAACAAGCATTTGCTCATACGCCCGATGCTTATTTAGTGCTAAAAGCGAATACCGGTGGCGATTCACCTGAAAAGCAGCAACTGCTTGATGCTATCGCCGGGCACCCCAATATCTGTTTAATCGATCAACATTGGAGTCGCGCCGATGTGCTCGGTTTAATTCAGAGTTCCGATCTCTATGCGTCACTGCACCGTTCGGAAGGTTTTGGTTTAACCCTTGCCGAAGCGATGTTGTTAGACACCCCCGTACTCGCAACCGCTTGGTCAGGGAATATGGATTTCTGTACGGCAGAAAATAGTTTTTTAGTGCCCTGCACACCCATTGCGGTTAACTCCAAGCACCCGGAGTTTCAGGAAGTTGATAACATCACTTGGGCCGATGCCGACAGTCAGGCAGCAGTACAAATACTGGGCGACATTTATCGCGATCGCACATTACTCGCCAAGAGAAAATCCTGCTGTGCACAGCAAATGCAAAACTGTATCGATAGCAACAAATATGAACATGCCTTGCAGCAGTTAGTTAACGCACGAATCAATCCTCTATGAGCCTGAAAAAGAATTTTGGTAAAAGCAGTGTTTGGATGAGTACCGCTGCGAGCGGTAATAGCCTCATCAGCCTGGTGATTTTTATTATTCTTTCCCGCCTGTTGGCGCCGGAAGAAATTGGCTTGGTCGCCTTTGCATTAATTGTGGTTGAGTTGGGTAGAGTCATTGTCAATGCCGGCTTCTCACAAGCCATCGTGCGCCACCCCGAATGGGATGAACACTACGCGGCCACTGGTTTTTATCTCAACCTGTTATTGGCATTGGTGGTTACTGCGGTTGCATTTTGGGTAGTAGCGCCACTGGTCGCTTTTTACTACGACTCCCGCGCCGAATTATTAGTACAGGTGCTTTCCGTGATCTTTTTTTTGGAGGGCGCCAAAGCAGTACATGAAGGCAAACTCAAACGAGAGTTTAATTTTCGTGCGATTGCGCTGCGCACTGTCATTGCAAGCTTGGTATCCGGCATCGCGGGGGTAGCACTGGCCTTTTTGGGTTACGGTGTTTGGGCGTTGGTATGGCAACAATTAATTAACCAGATATTCATGACCCTGCTCACCTGGAAAAGCGCACACTGGTTTCCCAGTTTGCATTTTTCTTTCCTACACACACGATCACTATTAGGTTTTTCTGCGCCGCTGACACTTGCACAACTGGTAAGTAATCTCGCGAGTAAAATATACGAATTATTGATAGGCCTCTTAATTGGCCCCGCTGCATTAGGGTTTTTCCGCGTGGGTGGGCGCGTGCTATTTATCATGCAAGAAATTGTAATAAAGCCTTTCGAGCAGGCGCTGCTACCGGCATTGTCGCGATTGAACGAGCGCGACGCACGCGCGCAGGCCACACTGCGCGTAATGCGCATCAGTGCTTATTTTACTTTCCCGATTTTTTTTGGCGCTGCGGCGCTGGGGCCTGAGTTTATTGAACTTGCCTTTACCGATAAATGGGCACAAAGCGGCCAGGTAATGACCATGTTGGCACTGGGGATTGCCCCCATGGTAATTAGTGCACAAGTGAATTCCGCACTGACCGCAAGCGGCCATACGAACTACGTTATGCTACTGGCAGTTATCACATTTGTACTGAATTGCCTGCTCGGTTTTCTGCTAGTACCTTTCGGTATAGTGGTGGCGGCAGCGGGTTATGCATTGCGGGCGTATCTGAGTATTATTTTCAATATGTTATTTTTCAAAACCATATTTAACGTGGGCATACTACAACAGTTGCGCATTATAGCGCCCACTTTCACCGCAGCCTTAATCATGTTCGCGCTGGTACAACTTACAAAATTTTTATTGCCCGCTGACTGGGCGCTCGGAGTACGTTTACTATTGCTCGCCGGTTTCGGTGGGCTGATTTATATTTTTATCATGTCGTGTATTTTTCGCGATGAAACGAAACATTTTTTAGGCGAGAGTGCGGCCATGGCGCCCGCCAAAGCAAAACCTGCTATAACGTATTTGCAGCGGTTATTACGCCTGGCCTAAATCGATAGTTAAAAATTTAATTCCATAAATGGAGCGGAAACGCATCCATCAGCGGGCGATGATCAAAACGCAACCCCGGCATGCCGCCCATTTCTTGCCCTTCAGCAATTGAATTGGCAAATTGAAATTCAGACTCCAAACGCCCGGAACCAAAATAATAATCTTTGTATTTAAACAAGTCTTCAGTTTGCGACAAACGCACATAGCGTGCTGGAATACCATAAGCCTCCGCGATCACCAATCCGTGCAGGGAACTCGCCAGTACTAATTTCGCTTCCAGAATTTGTTCAATCACACGATTCCACCCTTGCAAAGGTGAAATAACATTCGGTGTCTTGGGTGGCAATATAGATAGATCGTGTAGATTGGGCACAAATACATAATCGCGGCAGGGATTGGGCGTAAAACGTCCTTTAAATAAATGCGGCATCAGCAGTGCAGGATCACCATAAACTTTCGGTACGGTAAAACCACGGCTGCGCAAAAACTCACGGGTCAATGGGCCACGCACTGCATGCAGGTTCAAGCGTTTGGATTTGAACATGATCTCGGGTACTTTGCCATTCCAACCTGTACCCCAGATATGGTCATCGTTTGCACTGTATTGCAAGATTGAACCAATGGCTAACAAGCGCGCACTTTTTGAAACTTCCTGATCCAGACTTAATCCCTGTAGTGCCAACAATTGGCGAGTAACAATCTCTGAAAGATGATCACCAAAATTTACCCGCCCGTCACCTGGCGCCCAGTTATATAAATCCACATAAGGAAAAGGTAAACGCGGTTTCAGTTCAGTAGGGGTTTCCCAATAAGCAGCCAGACGTTTAAACATGAATATTCCACTCATATAAGTTAAGCGTTAAAAAATTATTTTTAAAGTATCAGCGCGACGCCAAGGCTTGCCTGGGCATAATCATAATCGCGATACTCTAATGGCGATTCGCGATCCACCCACTGGCTACTGAGGCGAAACTTGAGCATTTCAGAGAATTGATAAGTAAGTGCGATAGGGCTGAGTGTCGTGATGTGTTCGTCGCGGGCGGGTTCGGTTAACCGCTGCACATAAGCCTGAGTGCTGTAACCCGCCGCCATGGAGAGCGACCATTTAGCCGACGGCTCCCACCCCAGGCTAATTCTGCTGGCGCGAACATCGGCCGGCGAGTCAGAGGTTTCACCCACCGCGGGTTCGCTTTGGCTGTAACTCAAGGACAGTGTGAGTTTTTCACTCACGGCCCAATCCAAATCCACTACGGCTTGGGTACCTGTACCGGCATTAATCTCCCCTTCGCGCTTGAAGCGCCCCAGGGTAAATCCCAGTTGCGTTTTGCGGGTCAGCGCCCAGGAACTTTCCACTTCCAGTTGGCGATAATCAAAATCCAATGAGGTAAGTGCATCAGGCAAAGGGTTTTCATAAACTCGCTCACCTTCACGCAAACGCAAACTCAAAAACGATTTATTTGCCGTAGTGTAAGTACTGGCAACAAACCATTCATCATCATCAAAATCCAGACTTTCGCGCAGCTCATTGGAATGCGTTTGCGCTACTTGCCGCGCGCCAACAGTAAATCCAAGGCGCTGCCCTACCCCCATAGTCAATTGGCCCGCAAAGTTATCGCGTGCAACAACATCTTTATCGGCAAATTCCAAGCGATCCACCGCGTAGGCATCACGCACCCAGGTAAAATCTGTTTTTACCCGTGTGCTCCAGTCACTGCGCCAACGTGCATTGCCTTCATAAAAACTTACGTCCAAATCATCACGCTCAGCATAAGCATAATGGTTGCCACTTACGCCCAATGAAAAATCCTGTTTACTCAGGCGCTCATTAAGTGCAACTGAAATAACCGAGTGAGTGTAATGCTCGGAATCCACATCTGCACTGCGCGCAAAATTGCTGTCCCAGTGTTCATTCGTGCCCAACGACAAAGTAAAGCGATCCATCGCATAAGCAGTTGAGTTAGCCAGCCCAGCGAACAGAATTAACGCCATACCCCGCTTAACGCTGACAGGTATAGTGTTCATTTTTTTCGCGCAGCATTTAATTTCATCTGGATTAATAAACATTCTCGCCAACAAAACCTTTAAAGATTGTTTTCCATAAAATTTTTATGTCCAACAAAATTGACCAGTTACGAATATATTCCAAGTCATACGCGATGCGTCCGGACATTTTATCCAGCGTTTCCGTTTCACCACGAAAACCATTCACCTGCGCCAATCCAGTAATGCCTGGTTTTACTTTATGGCGCAACATGTAGCCTTTGATTTGCCCGCGATAAAATTCATTGTGCGCAACGGCGTGGGGGCGCGGGCCTACCAGCGACATACTGCCGGACAATACATTGAATAGCTGGGGCAATTCATCAAGCGACGTGCGGCGCAAAAAATTGCCAAACGGCGTAATGCGTGGATCAGCGCGTTTGGCTTGGGCAACACTATTGCCATCCTCACACACAGTCATGGAGCGAAACTTCCACACTTTTATTTTTTCACCCCCCATGCCGTAACGCGTTTGTTTAAAAAACACGGGACCAGGCGATGTCACCTTCACACCAATCGCCACGGCTAACATAGGGATTGCCAATAAAAGTAAAATTCCAGCGCCCAACACCACATCTTCCAAACGCTTCACCCAACCGTTATCAACCAGTGGCGAATCGTAAATACTCAGTGCGGGAATGCCCTGTAAACACGTGAGGCGCGAATGCAACAAATCAAAACTAAATACATCGGGTATAACATAGGGCGATACTGTAGTATCAGCCAAGCGATCAATCACAGTACGCATGCGCATTTCAGCGCGCATTGGTAAACCGACAAAAACCATATCCAATTTGCCATCATGGGCATCTTGATAAAGCTGCTCAAGCCCACCTTTTACTTCAATATTGTCGCCAATCAAACGCCGCCCCACTTCATGGGAGGGTGAGCGATCGTCGTAAAAGCCAATCACTTTGTAGCCCAACCATGGCATTACTTTCATGGAATTGATTAACCGTAAACCCAATTCATTGGCACCGACAATCGCTACACGGCGCGGCTCGGTTGGATGAGAGCGCAATTTGGCAAGCAGCAAACGCCGCCCAATATGCATACCCGTCATTAATACCGGCGTTGCAACCAACCAGCAGACAAACGCCAATAATTCCATGGATTTAAATGGATAAATCACCAGCGCCGCAAGAATGATAAAAATAGCCGTTACCAGCCAGGCAAATAATATTCGACCAGCCAAATCCAGCATGGAATGACCGCGCCACAAATAATAAACTTCATTGCCCTCGGCAAAAAAACCAAAAACAATAACGGCGGTAATTGCAAAGGTAGTGTAAAGATTTGTCCACTCAAGCCCTAGCATGTTAAGCCCGAGCCAAAGTATGGATACGATCAGCGCGCTATCAATCGCACGAAATAGCGCGAGGATTTTTGAATGGTGAAGCCGTATAACCGGCGGTTCATTTGATAAGGTTACAGGGCTAACAAGCGCCCGATTGACCGATAGATTGCTCATACTCCCTCCACGCAATGTACTTCATCATGCCATCAGCATTTGTTTACTAGCAGGATATAGAAGGCATTAATCAGGCCATAAAGAATGCAACATCACGATTACGTGACGAAGTTTTAAAAAAATCGATATTTGTCGCCAAATCAACTAAAATTGACGCCAAAAGCAGCAATCATCAATCCGCTTTTGATAAAAATATTTGTAATTTTTATAATTTTTCTGCCCCAGCAAAACGCACTGTTTTTTTAAAAGCACCGATCCAACGCAAAAACATTTTTCTTTATGAACACTAACTGAATAATCACTCTAAAAATTAATTAAGACGCCATGACAGCACTGAAATATTTAACCGGCTACTCCGCCGATACACTGCAAAAAGTGAAAACGCTTATTGAAGAGAAAAAGCTGGCTGAGGTATTACTAAAACGCTACCCAAATGTTCATCAAGTGCGCACTGATGGTGCGCTATATCAATATACGCAACAAATTAAAGCGGATTTTATGGGCAAGACCCAACCTTTGAACCGGGTCAGTTATGACAGCAAAATAAAAGTGATCCAGCATGCACTGGGGCAACACCACTACATTAGCCGTATTCACGGAGGGAAACTTAAAACCGTGAACGAGATCAAAATTGCCAGTGTGTTCAGAACCGCACCAGAAGCATTTTTAAAAATGATTGTCGTACATGAGCTTGCACATTTTAAAGAGAAGGAGCACAACAAAGCGTTTTATCAACTCTGCTGTCATATGGAACCACAGTATCACCAATATGAATTTGATCTGCGTCTGTACTTAACCCAACTGGATTTATTTGGGGATATATATACCTAAATTATTACCGCCCTATTACCTTGCTTAACATGAGCCAGAAAAAAACATGAAAGACCTAATGCACACCGCCTTGAATTATCTTGGTATTCCAAACAACGAATATGCTTATCTCGCGGCCGTTATTCTTGTCATCTTATTTACGTCACTTGTTATTCATTGGCTCTTGCATAAAGTGGTGATGGGTTTATTGCGTGCCAATGCCAAAAGCGCAGAACAGTTGTGGAAACGTTCATTTTATAAAAATAGATTGTTTACCCGCGTCGCCCTTACCTTGCAAGGTTTGATTATTTTTATGCAAGCACGCCTCTGGCTGGATGCGGATGATAGCGCCCTGCCAGTCATCGCCGTTATTACCAGTTTATGGGTACTACTCTACGGGCTGCTGTCAGTTTATTCGCTGCTGGATACGCTGGAAGATATTTCAAACACTAACCCTGCAGGACGTCGCCTGCCGCTACGTGGAATTTTCCAAAGCATCAAATTAATTGGCGCAACAGTGGCAATTATTTTTGCGCTGGCGTTATTGATTGGTAAATCGCCCGTGATTTTATTTAGCGGTCTTGGCGCCATGACTGCAATTTTATTATTGGTATTTAAGGATCCTATTCTCGGCTTGGTAGCAGGCATTCAACTTTCCGCCAATAAAATGTTGGCGGTGGGCGATTGGCTGGAAATGCCAAAATACGGAGCGGATGGTGAAGTGACGGACATTAACCTCACCACAGTCAAAGTCCGCAACTGGGATAAAACCATTACAACGATTCCCACTTATGCACTGATTGCTGACTCATTTAAAAATTGGCGAGGCATGGCGGAAGCGGGTGGTCGCCGTATAAAACGCGCCATCAATATCGATGCAACCAGCGTTCACTTTCTTAGCGAGGAGGATGTAATGCGTTTGCGTAAAGCAAAATTACTGACTGACTATATTGAACAAAAAGCCAAGGAAATCACCGACTACAATACACAACATCAAGTTGATACCAGCTGCCCGGTCAATGGTCGTCGCTTGACGAATTTAGGAACCTTTCGCGCTTATTTGACCGCTTACATCAAAGCCAATCCTCATATTCATTTGGGTATGACGCATATGGTGCGACAACTTAGCCCCGGCGCTGAAGGTATTCCCATTGAGGTGTACGCGTTTACCAATAACACGGAATGGTTGGCTTACGAAAATATTCAGTCAGATATTTTTGATCATATTTTTGCAGTGCTGGCAGAATTTGATTTGCGGATTTATCAAGCACCCAGCGGCTATGACATGCGCCAAATCATCACTGGCAGCACTCAAAGCCACTGAGCATCCTCACAAACTTTTAATATATTCCACTAATGCCCAACGCTCTTCATCACTCAATGCCGTGCCATATTCATGGCCGGCATTGGAATTGCCCGGCAGACCTGTATCAAAAAAGCTGGTATCGGGAGCCGCACTGGAAACATGGCCAACTTTGATTACATCCAATTCAATATTACCCACATAAAATTGCGACGGGCGCTGTGCCGCGGGCAACAGTAAATCGTAAATCGTTGGCACCGAGCCATTGTGCAAATAAGGTGCAGAGGCCCATATGCCATTGATTGGGCGAGCTTTATAGCTATCGACACTGGGGGTATCGGCAGAAAGATTGGAATGATATTCACGCACAATAGTTTTGAGGGTTTGCCAGGGTTTGTTTAATAAAGTCCCCATAGCCGCATGAGTGACCAGGTCAAGTGAACTGGCTTCTGCAGTAAACTTTTTCCCAACCAACACCATGCTGCGCTCGCCTTCCAGCACCCCGGTTTTTACTTTGCGCTGACTGAAATTATGCGCCATCAATGGATCCGTCCCCACCTCCGCAACCGGCGTTAGTACCGCCCGCAGTTTGCGTTTTTTATCTGCTGCATCGACATGTGTATGGCACTCCACACAGTGCTGTTGATAAAGTTTTTTACCGGCAACTAATTTGGTTTCATCCAACTTCCCGGCAAATTCTTGCGGCCATCGCGGTGCAGTTAATTGATAAAAGGCTTTTTGAAGATCGGCAAGGTGATTAATACGAATCGAGGATGAATAGGTTAAGTGTTCTTTTTTAATTTCAATCGTGCCATAAACCGCTAGTGCAGTGATTGCATTTTGAAACAACGGGCCAGGTTCTTTATTGGGTGCTGAGGCATTCCATTGCACCAAATCCAGATGGGATGCATCCCACATCACCGGATAACTGGTGGGTGCATTAGGTGAATGAATATTTTCTGGCATATTTAACGCTTCAACTGCAATCGCATTAAAAATTTGCCCAAAGGCGTCCAAGCGACCATGACCATAAGGCACATCGGTTTTGTTATTTTCCAACCGCTGTTGCAACTGCTGCAATCGCCCATGCATTTGGACTTGTAGAGCTTGGGTAGTAAGTGAGGCTGAAGCGATGGCGCTGACCGACGGCGCTGTGCACACATTGGAATAAAAGCGCGCAAATTTTTCGGTATCCTCCAGCGTAGCCTGCAATGCAGCTACCAGTGCTGTTTCAAACCCGGTGAAATCGATCAGCGCTTGGCCGCCATCAATTCGAATACGCTGGCCGTTAATCATTACTTGACCGGTATGACAAGCCGCGCAAGTCAGGCCAACATAATCACCATGTTTTTTATCCTTATCGCGTACCACACCAATGGGTAAGCCATCCGGATTATATTTATCGGCGGCAGCAACGATAAAACCCAGCGCCGACATATGCGCCGGATCGCGAAATAGCGCTGGATTATTCGCTTGCTCCAACACGATAAACCAGTCATAGGGAATAAGCCGCGAACCAAAAGAGGTAAATGACAGTTGCTGGCGAGTTTCATGCTCCCAGCCCTGCGCAAGGTAATGGGTATCCTGCATGCTGGATACAGTGGTCGAGGCAAGTGCTGCAGTACTGCACAAAGCAAGCCACGCAAACCCGATATAACACTGGAGATGACTAACGCGAGTCAGTACTGAACCGATTTTTTTACTGTGTTTTTTGTTGTTTTTCATGCTGCATCCTCAACATTTTTATACTGCCCCTATCCGGGGCAGAAGCACACCTTAAAAATTGACTCCTTTCACTATAAGCCTCTTATTAGTCTCCTTCTATTACACCAGGTAACAAACTACACCCAACCAATACCGACACAACACAACGCGTAATTTAACGTCGCCCTCCCAACAGAGAACCAAGAATCCCGCGTACAATTTGACGGCCCAAATTACTACCAATTGCACGCGCCGCACTTTTTGCCAGCGCTTCAGTGGCCGATTCACGTCGGCTCTCAGCACGCTGTGCTTGCTGCTGGGCTTTTAGCTGTTCTTTTTGCCAGCGCTCTTGCTGTTTTTGCTGCTCTTTAGCGATGCGTTCTTGTTCGGCGCGCTGCTGTGCATTTAATTTTTCTTGCTCTGCCTGAAGCTGCTCCTGCTGCACAATCTGTGCCTGCTGGTTAACGCGCTGTTTTAAAATTTCATACGCCGACTCGCGATCCACCAGTTGCGAGTAAATGGCTTTATAAGGGGAGCGCGCCATCACTTCTGCACGCTCCTCTGCTGTTAACGGCCCAATACGTGATGCTGGCGGAGCAACCATCACCCGCTCAACCGGTGTGGGCGAGCCTTTTTCATCCAACACCGATACCAGCGCTTCTCCAATACCCAATTCAGTAATTACCACCTCGGTAGAAAATGCCGGATTGGGGCGAAAAGTTTGCGCAGCAATTTTTACCACCTGCTGATCTTTAGGAGTGTAGGCGCGCAATGCATGTTGAATACGATTGCCCAATTGCCCTAATACGGTATCAGGAATATCCGCAGGGCTTTGTGAGATAAAATAAATCCCTACACCTTTGGAGCGAATCAAGCGCACCACTTGTTCGATTTTATCCACCAATAATTTGGGTGCGCCATCGAACAACAAATGTGCTTCATCAAAAAAGAATACCAGTTTGGGTTTATCGGCATCGCCCTGTTCAGGCAAATTCTCAAATAATTCGGAAATTAACCAAAGTAAAAAAATTGCATAAAGTTTTGGCTGATTAACCAAGGTGGTGGCATCGAGAATATTAATGACACCCGTGCCTTCCAAAGTGACTTGCATCAGGTGATTAAGGTCCAGCGCTGGCTCACCAAAAAATTCATCCGCCCCCTCCTGTTCCAACATCATCAAGCGGCGCTGAATAGCGGCAATGCTTGCCTCACTTAAACCGCCGTATTCGTCTTCCAGATTTTTGCGCTCATCCTTCATCCAATTGAGCATGGCTTGTAAATCTTTTAAATCCAGCAACAACATGCCTTGGTCATCGGCAATTTTAAACGCGGCATAGAGCACGCCGGTTTGGGTTTCATTCAAATCAAAAAAGTTGGCGAGCAATAGCGGGCCAAAATCAGAAATAGTGGCGCGCACCGGATGGCCTTGTTTGGCATACAAATCCCAGAATACACAGGGAAATAACCGCTGCTGGTAATCGCTGATATTCATCAGCTGCACTCGCTCATCCACTTTAGGGTGAGGTTTGCCCGCTTTGGCAAGGCCAGAGAGGTCGCCCTTGATATCCGCCATAAATACCGGCACGCCGGCCTTGGCAAAACCTTCGGCGAGCACCTGTAAACTCACCGTTTTGCCCGTGCCCGTGGCACCGGCAATCAAACCGTGGCGATTTGCCATACGCAGATTTAAATGCACCGACTGGGTGCCGTTGCCGCCAATAAGATAATGTTGGGTCATAAATTCTCCGTCACTCTGCACGAAATCAATTTGTTAGTGTTGCGCGTAAAGTTTACGCAATTGATGTTTGGGCGTTTTTGTTAGTTGGTGCATAAAACCAAAGGATAGATCATTGAGCCCCTGCTGCGCACGCAGCTCCTCCAATAAACTCAACCACAAATGCGCGGTGACCTCTGCATCAGCCAAAGCGCGGTGATAGACACCCTCGGTCGGTAAGTTTTTATAGGCAACCAAAGTAGCTAATTGATGATTGGGCGCATGTTGAAATATTCGGCGCGCCGCCAATAAACTGCAGGCAATACCTGACGAAAAGTATTTTTTGATCCGCTTGAATTCGGCGCGTAGAAACCGCTCGTCAAAACTGGCGTTGTGCGCAACCAGATTGTGACCGGCGATAAAATCGTAAAAATCGCTCATTACCTCGGCATTATTGCGCGCCTCTTTTACCATCGCATTGGTGATACCGGTGAGATTTTCAATAAACAGTGGAATACGCACACCAGGATTCATCACCTGCTGGAAGCGATCAGTGATACGCCCATGCTCAATTAATACTGCACCAATTTCTATCGCGCGATCGCCCATATCAGGCGACAAGCCGGTAGTTTCAAAATCGAAAACTATTACACTGGCAGCGGAACGCCGGTGAAAATCCAATGTTGTCATTTAATAACCCAGCAATTACCCGATGAAAATTGAACAAAGAAAAAAAGAGCGCCAATGCGCTCTTTTAAATTGAAATTATTGCGCCGATGACACCAGCTGCACCCGCGGTGGGCCGCCTAATTTAATGTCGCCACGCACGCGATAGCCCGGCAAGGCGTCGCGCATTTTTTGATAGATCCAGCGCCCCTCTACATCACTGCGGGCGATAATCATGGCCAGGCTATTCGTTGCTTTGAGCTGTTGTGCAATCTCATTGATGCGCGCCAATATTTGCGGATCATCTTTTCCCAGCAAGCTGGCTTCTAATAAAAATTCATTGGCACCGCCACGATAAGGCTCTACGGGTGGCGCGGATTTAATTTGCTCGGTAAGCGCCGCCGAAACCTCCTTAATTAACAAGTTGTTCGGGTCGACGATACGGGCATTGTTGAGCATGGTCGTCGCTTGGGTGTAGTTGCCGCGGGCTGCAGCCTGACGAGCCAGATCTACATAGCGCATAACGATGCCCTGCAACCCACCCTTGGCGCGCTGGTTGTTGGGATCGAGTTTTAACACTGCATGGAAAAAATCATAAGCGTTGTCATTGGCAGGCGTGAGCAATTGATCGCGCGACAGGGTGTACTCCCCATTGAGTAGCAGCATGCGAACCACCTGCTGCTCTTTGGTGATCACCGGAACCGGTGGTGCTACTGGCGCAGGTGCTACAGGAGCGGGTTTTTTCTGATTCGCATAAAAAGGAAGCTGACAGGCACTGAGGCTGAAAAACACTGCCATACACAATGCACTGCGACCAACAAAATTAAACATAACGCCTTTTCTCTGTACTGAAAGATGAGTTGTGTGTTGCGTTAGAAAAATCGAACATCGCATAGAATGATTGCGATTACCGATTGTCTAGAAGGCTGCGTATGTTACTGTAAGTCGCGCCCAAGGACACCAGAACCTGGGCACTCCCCAGCCAATTTGATCAAGATACGTTTCCATGTATATGAGAATGCAAAAGACTCGCCACCCATTTATCAAATTCCCGAACTGCACTGGCGTCATCGCCCTGCTGCTCGCCAGTGTTATCGCATTTGCTGCGCCTGCTTATGCCCAGGATCCCTTTGCTAAAAACACCAGCACTAACAACAGCAATAGCCTGCTGGGCGCACAGGATGAATTTTTGCCGGTTGCCGAGGCATTCAAACCGAGCTTCGAGATATCCCGCGAACAGCTGACATTAAGCTGGACTATTGCAGATAGATACTACCTCTACGAAGAGCGCTTCAAGTTTAAAGCCGATCAGGATATTGAGTTAACCCCGCGTTACAGCCCTGGGCTAATGAAGTATGACGAGCTGTTTGAGCGCGAAACCATGGTGCACTACCAACAAGTCAGTGCGGCATTTGATATCAGCGCAATTCAACAATCTTTTACGCTGAAGCTGGAATACCAAGGCTGCGCCGATGCTGGCCTCTGCTATCCACCGCAAAAACTTACCTTGAAAGTTGACCCTGTTGCATTGACCGTGACGGAGCAAATCCCTACCGCACCATTAATAGCTCCAACAAATCCAGCCACTACCGACACGCCGACAACAGATTCAAACTGGCTACTGCAAGCCATGCTGCTCGCCTTGTTAGGCGGCATGATTCTGAACCTGATGCCCTGCGTTTTTCCGGTGCTATCTATTAAGGTGATGAGCCTTGCGGCTGCCGATCGCAGCCGGTTAGCACTGCACGGCTGGGTTTACACGCTGGGTATTGTGGTCTGTTTTGTGGGATTTGCCATCGCGTTGATTCTGGCACGCAAAGGTGGTGAAGCGGTGGGCTGGGGCTTTCAATTGCAATCGCCCGGGTTAATTGCCGCACTGGCCTATTTATTTTTTGTGATGGGCTTGAGCATGTCCGGACTGATTCATTTTGGCGGTAGTTTGATGGGCGCCGGCCAGCGATTAACACAAAAATCTGGCTTGAGCGGTTCATTTTTTACCGGCGTATTGGCGGCCGTAGTTGCCAGCCCTTGCACCGCTCCGTTTATGGGTGCCGCACTCGGGTTTGCGCTCACACAACCACCGCTGGTCTGTATTGCTGTTTTTGCCGCACTGGGTTTTGGTATGGCACTACCGCTGTTGCTCTTGTGCTACCTGCCTGCCTTGGCTAACCGCCTACCCAAACCTGGCGTGTGGATGGACAACCTGAAACAGCTGCTAGCATTCCCCCTGTACCTAAGTGCGATTTGGCTGCTGTGGGTTTATGGTCGCCAGACAGGCGTTAACGGTATGGCAAGTTTGTGCATTGGCGCCGTGCTGATTGCTTTTGGCTGCTGGTTATCAGGCCGCCATACCACCGGTTTATGGCTTTGGCTGCGCCGTTTGGCGATTGTGGCCAGTTGGATTATCGCTCTTGCATTCATTTTCCAAACACCCGCCCTAAACAACCAAGCGCAGCCCCAAGGACGCTGGCAACCTTACAGCCCCGAACTACTGGCGGACTTACGCAGCCAAGGCCGCCCGGTATTTGTAAACCTGACGGCAGATTGGTGTCTCACTTGTCTGGCCAATGAACGAATCGCACTGGACACAGCTGCTGTGGAAGCCGTATTTGATGAGCTTAATGTGGCAACCATTAAAGGTGACTGGACAAATACTGACCCCAAAATCACCGAGTTACTGCAAGAATATGGCCGCAGCGGCGTTCCTCTATACCTCTGGTTTCCGGCCAACCACGCGGGCAAAGGCCAGTTATTACCCCAACTACTCACCAAAGAGTTGGTTATCAACACCTTGAAAGGCGAAGATAGGCCATAAATTCATACTTTTTGATGAAATTAGCAGCACTTACCGTCAACTTTACAAAACTTCCCGCATCGTGCCGCTATCGTGGGGGCATGATGCGGGGATAATCATGCAAAAGTGTTATTTAAGTGCCGCTTTTTAGCATCACCCTGACTAACTTCTTCAATCATGCTGGCATTTTCTGCCAACTCAACAAAATTTCGCTGCTATCGTGGACAGATCCCGGTTTTTGCGGCAAACTCTTCTCACTTTCAATCCAGACAGGCCGAGACTCGCCAGATATTGGTGAGTTCGTGCACAAAAACAGAATATCACTGCAGGATCACAGTCAATGGCAACCATTTTGGTACTTCACGGCCCCAACCTGAACCTTTTAGGGCTGCGCGAACCAGGCATCTATGGCGCCACCACACTGGAAGACATCAACCGTAACCTGACCCAAACCGCGCTTGATGCCGGCCACCACCTGCAAACCCTGCAAAGCAATGCCGAATACGAATTAATTGATCGCATTCACGATGCACGCAAAGAAGGTGTCGATTTCATCATCATCAACCCCGCCGCCTTTACCCACACTAGCGTTGCACTGCGCGATGCGTTACTTGGCGTTGGCATTCCGTTTATCGAAGTGCACTTATCCAACGTGCACAAGCGCGAGACCTTCCGCCACCACTCCTATTTCTCTGATGTCGCCCAAGGCGTCATCTGTGGATTTGGCGCCACCAGTTACGACCTGGCGCTGCAAGCTGCTTTCACCCTGATCAAATAGCACCCTATTTATCGGGCCCAATTCAATATCAACCAACAACCTAATGTTGCCAAAGAGGACACTATGGATATTCGCAAAATTAAAAAACTGATCGAGCTGCTCGAAGAATCCAATATCGGCGAGCTGGAAATCAAAGAGGGCGAAGAATCTGTGCGTATCGCACGCAACAGTGGCACTACTCAATACTTCACTGCACCGCAAGGCTTTGCGGCACCCGCTCCCGCAGCGGCGGCACCCGTTGCGGCCCCCGCAGCAGCCGCACCTGCTGCTGCCCCTGTTGCAGTGGCCCCCTCTGGCCACTTGGTAAAATCACCCATGGTTGGCACCTTTTATCGCTCACCAAGCCCAGGCTCACCTTCATTCATTGAAGTGGGCAAACACGTTAAAGCGGGCGATGTCATTTGCATCATTGAAGCGATGAAAATGATGAACCAAATCGAAGCTGACAAGACTGGCGTGATCGAAGCCATTTTGGTTGAAGACGGCAGCCCCGTTGAATTCGACCAGCCTCTAGTGACTATTGCCTAACCATTTGTTGTGGCTGTCGCACGCCCTTTTTTTTGCGCGGGCGACCTATTCACTAATCGCTGAGGATTTGGTTTATGTTCGATAAAATTTTGATCGCCAACCGTGGCGAAATCGCGTTGCGCGTGTTGCGCGCCTGTAAAGAGTTAGGCATCAAGACTGTTGCTGTTCACTCACAGGTTGACCGCGATTTAAAACACGTTCGCCTGGCGGACGAATCGGTGTGTATCGGGCCAAACCCGTCGCCCAAAAGCTACCTGAACGTTCCGGCGATTATTTCCGCCATGGAGATCACTGACGCGGAAGCCGTTCACCCGGGTTATGGCTTCCTTGCTGAAAACGCCGATTTTGCCGAGCGCGTGCAAAACAGCGGTTTTACCTTTATCGGCCCGGATCCTGCGGTTATTCGCATGATGGGCGACAAGGTAGAAGCGATTAAAGCGATGAAAAAAGCTGGCGTGCCTACGGTTCCGGGTTCCGACGGCCCACTGCCAGAAGACCCCGAAGAGTGCATGAAAATCGCCAAGCGTATTGGCTACCCTATTATCATCAAAGCGGCAGCTGGTGGCGGTGGTCGCGGTATGCGCGTAGTACACACCGAAGCAGCGCTGATCAGCTCCATCCATGTTACTCAGGGTGAAGCCAAAGCAGCATTTGGCGATGGCACTGTGTACATGGAGAAATTCCTGCAAAATCCGCGTCACGTAGAAGTACAAATCCTGTCTGACGGCCAGGGTCATGCCATCCACTTAGGTGATCGCGACTGCTCACTGCAGCGCCGCCACCAAAAAGTGTTGGAAGAGGCACCCGCACCCGGCATTCCACAAGAAATCCGCGAGGAAACCTACGCCGCTTGTGTAAAAGCGTGTATCGATATTGGTTACAAGGGCGCCGGTACTTTTGAGTTTTTGTACGAAGATGGCCGCTTCTACTTTATCGAGATGAACACCCGTATCCAGGTGGAACATCCGGTTTCAGAAATGGTAACCGGCATCGATTTGATCAAAGAGCAAATTCGCGTTTGCTCAGGTTTACCACTTTCATACAAGCAGTCCGATGTGATTATTCGCGGCCACTCGTTTGAATGCCGTATCAACGCTGAAGACCCAAAAACCTTTATGCCCTGCCCTGGTTTGGTTAAAGGCTTTCACGCCCCCGGCGGCTTGGGTGTACGCGTGGATTCACACCTGTACAACGGCTACACAGTGCCGCCAAACTACGATTCCATGATCGCCAAAATCATCACCTTTGGTGACACCCGCGAGATCGCCTTGAACCGTATGCGCAACGCACTGGATGAGACCATTGTGGACGGTATCCGCACCAACATTCCGCTGCAGCAGATGTTGGTACGCGATACTGAATTCCGTAAAGGCGGCGTGAACATTCACTACCTTGAGAAAAAATTGGCTGAGTAATATCAGCCGATGACTAAAGGGCGCGATTTATCGCGCCCTTTTACGTTTAGCCCCCGAAAATCAGATTCCTTTATCACCAAGAGCAGAATTCCTATGCCCTGGCTGCAACTCAAAATTATCACCTCGCGCCGCTATGCCGAATCCCTTGAGGATTCATTACTGGCGTGTGGTGCTGCATCGGTAACACTACAAGACAATGCCGACCAACCCATTCTCGAGCCGGGTTTGGGCGAAACCCCCTTGTGGGACAGTGTGAAAATCACCGGCCTGTTTGATGCGGAAATCGATACCGCCAAGACGATCACCATCGCCGAGCGACGCTTTGGCAACCCGCTGCCCGAACACTATTGGGAGCAGCTGGAGGACAAAGATTGGGAACGCGAGTGGATGACCAATTATCATGCGATCCGCTGCGGTGAGCGCCTGTGGATTTGCCCGAGCTGGCAACAGCCGCCAGAACCAGACAAAGTCAACCTGATGCTCGACCCAGGCCTCGCCTTTGGCACCGGCACCCACCCCACCACATTTTTATGTATGCAGTGGATCGACCAGCAGGACTTTAACGGACTTGAGGTAGTGGACTACGGCTGCGGTTCGGGCATTTTAGGTATTGCTGCTTTATTGCTGGGCGCCAAACGCGTTATTGGTGTCGATATAGATCCGCAAGCACTGCTCGCCACCACGGAAAACGCCAAGCGCAACAATCTGCCTGCAGATGCCATGCCCGTCTATTTACCACCGAACTGCCCTGCCGTAAAAGTGGATGTAATGCTCGCCAATATTCTCGCTGGGCCACTGGCCGAACTGGCACCGGCGTTAAATGCCATGACCAAAGTTGGCGGCAAACTGTGCTTATCCGGGATTTTATCGGTGCAGGCCAAATCGGTTATGGCTGCTTACGAACCATGGTTTGAGTTTGATCCCATCGCCGAGCAAGAAGAATGGGTGCGCTTAACCGCCACAAAGGTGAGATAGTTGGCATTGCGATACGAGAACCTGAAACCGGTCTCGCGTCGCAATTTACCGCATGGCGCGTGAAAAGCTACACTGTGCTATTCAACAGATTGACCCGACAGGTTTAAGAGCCCACAGACATGACCTCCGCCAACAACCAAATGATCACCCGCTGCCCGAAATGTGGAACTGCATTTCGTGTAACCCAAAGCCAACTGCAATCCGCCAAGGGTGCAGTGCGCTGCGGCTCCTGCCTGAATGTTTTTAAAGCGCAGGAATATTTGGTTGACGTCAAACCCAAAACCCCACCTGCGGCACCAAACACTGTAGCAACACCGGCAATGGCGGCTACTCAACGTAGCGCGAGCACTGCAACAATCACAGCGCAGCAACCTAAACCGCAACCGCAACCGCAACTGCAACTGCAACTGCAAAAACCCATACTCACAAGTAATGCCGCCCCCACAGTACAAGCGCAACCAGAAACTGCGCCGGTCACACGTGCGATGGAACTGAAAAAGCCAGACTTCAGCACTGCGAAGCATTTATCCCCACCGGTGGAAAAACCAGCGAGCCCGGTCCGCAGCTTTAAACCGATTCAGCTCGACGATGGCGATGACATGTTGATCAGCGATGACATGGAAGAGCCATCAGCAAGTGAAAACAAATACGAGTTTGATAGTTTTATGGATATCGACGTAAAACCGACAACCGATGTTTCACTGTTCGAGCGCAAGATCCGCCCCGAAAATGAAGATAAGGCGATCCAGGATGCCGATGAATCCTGGGCGGAAATGTTGATTGAAGACGAGGGAGAAGAGGAGCCGCAATTAGGCATAGCGCGCCCCAAATCCGACGAGGAATTGGCCGATGAAGCACTGCTTGCCAGCCACAGTACCGAGCACTATTTAGCGCAAGACAACCCGGAAACTGGCACCAGTAAACCGGCAGCACCCAAGCTGGTATTTAGCCTTATCGGGGAATCTGAACAACAAACACCGCCCTCCGATGAGCTGGTTTTTAGCGATGAGCTGGCACAAATTCCCAGCCATCAGGGGTTCAAACCCGCCATAGACGCTCGCGATGAAAGCGACGAAATGGCGGCGAATACAGCAGCAATCGAAGAAGAAGCTGCCGCAAGCGAAGACAACAATAAACGCCAAGTGAAAACCCAACCCAAAATTCGCGCCTATGATGGCTCCCGCGCCGCACTCTTGATGAATATTATTCCGGCGCCGATTGAATTCACAGCCAAAAGCATGCGCCGTTGGTACCAGCGCAAGCTTTGGACAACACTGAGCTTACTGGGGTTAATCGCATTGGCAGTGCAGATTGCCTGGTTCAAGTTCGACTCGCTTAGCCGTATTGAACCCTACCGTACCGCCTACCTGTTCGCCTGCCCTTACCTTGGCTGCGAATTACCTACACTGATTGATACCAAGCAAATTACCACCTCCAATCTGGTAGTGCGCGAACATCCCGATGCAGAGAATGCACTGGCTGTTGATGTAATGCTGGTTAACAGCGCCCCTTTCGACCAACCCTTCCCGGATCTGGTGCTAATCTTCAGTGATCTGGACAACAATCTCGTTGCCTCCCGCCGCTTCACCCCAAAAGATTATCTGGGAGGCGAACTGGCCGGCAAAGATTTAATGCCGCAGAACCAAAAGGTCTATATCACACTGGATATAGTCGACCCTGGCACAGAAGCTGTGAATTATCGTATTTACATTCCCTAGCAGCTGTCGATTGAACTCCAGTAGTTAAGCGTTAGTGGAAAAAAAGGGGGAAGTGCAATGCCGTATTCAAATCCCCCCTTTATCTGGAAACACCCCATTCTGCATGTATATCGATTACTACCGGTGCTACAGATCCTCATTGCCACCCTGGTCTACGTCTTCACCTGTACAAACCTTGCGCTTGCTGACAACAACCTCAAAGCCTCTAGCCCACTGCTAGTCACTCATAAGTTACCCGAGCTGGGCAGTAGCGAGCGCTCGCTGCACGAAGTGGAAGTACTTCGCTTAGCGCTGGACAAAACCGTCGCTGAATTTGGCCCATATGAATTGCGCGGTATCCCTCCTATGAATCGCGCCAGAACACTGGTGAGCCTCAGCCACAACCTTTACCCCAATCTCGTACTGCAAATGAGCTACGAGGACGAACTACCCGAGAAACAAAATTTAAGTTACATCCCCTTCCCCCTGGACTTGGGCGCTTTCAGCTACAGAGTCTGTTTTGCGCGCGACGAACTGCAAAACAGAAAAAAACCGATTCGCCAATTCAATGATCTGAAAAACTACACCTTCGGCTCCGGTATAGGTTGGTCAGACAGCAAGATTCTCCGCGCCAACGGCCTGAACGTCGTTGAATCCAATAGCGTGATTAGTTTGTTCCGTATGACCAAAGCAGGGCGAGTCGATTTTTTCTGCCGCGCACCGATGGAAATGGCTTTTGAGCAGCAGTTTCAAGGCAACCTGGGGCTCACTGCTGACCAGGAAATAGCCCTTTATTACCCCTTGCCCAAATTCTTTTTTACCCACAAAGGCAATAAAGCCTTGCTAGCTCGCATCCAAAAGGGCTTGGAAATCGCCTATGCAGACGGCTCTTTTCATCAACTCTGGCGCAGCCGCCATGGAAAAGGCATAGAGCAAGCCAAACTAAACCAGCGCAGAATATTCAAACTGAGCAATCCAATGGTCAAAAACTTACCTCACAACTACGAAATCTACCTCCATGACCCCCTCAGCCCAGAGTAAGCAGTCGCACTGCCCCAAATCGCGTTTATTTGCAACCCAAAATCACTAAAAAAGCCTGTTTTTATCGCTCAAAAAAACGCCGTTTTTTGTATTTTTTGCGTTCCCAACCCCACCCCAAACGGGTATCATGGCGCCCCTTTGAAGCAGGCCAATAGTTCATTTTTTGTGCGGCTTTACCTAGGCTAAATCCGGAGTTTCCGGCATGAGCACAATCGCGACAACCCAATCACGTGTTTAGTATCGGTCCCTACACTATCGACAGCCAAATCATCCTTGCACCTATGGCAGGTGTGACTGATCGGCCTTTTCGTCAATTGTGTCGCTCACTGGGCGCGGGTTTGGTGATATCGGAAATGCTCACCGCCGATGCAAGCTTGTGGGGTAGTCGCAAAAGCACCCTGCGTATGGATCACACTGGCGAGGTTGAGCCTATAGCCGTGCAAATTGCCGGTGGCGACCCGCAGATGATGGCCGAAGCAGCGCGTTTAAACGCTGCCAATGGCGCCCAGATTATCGATATCAACATGGGTTGCCCGGCCAAAAAGGTGTGTAAAAAAGCCGCCGGTTCTGCGCTGCTAAAAGACGAACAACTGGTCGGCGATATTTTGCAAGCGGTGGTAAGCGCAGTAGATATTCCAGTCACGCTGAAGTTTCGCACCGGCTGGAGTACCGAAGAACGCAATGCCATTCGTATCGCCCGCATCGCGGAAGATGCCGGCATACAAGCACTGGCCTTACATGGCCGCACCCGTGCCGATGCTTTTGCCGGCGCGGCCGAATACGACACCATCGCCAGCGTAGTCAATGCCGTGAAAATTCCGGTATTTGCCAATGGCGATATAGATTCACCGCACAAAGCCAAAACCGTACTGGATTACACCGGTGCCGCGGCGGTGATGATTGGACGAGCCGCTCAAGGGCGGCCGTGGATTTTCCGGGAGATTGCGCATTACCTGCAAACCGGTGAGCAATTACCCGAACCATCTTTGACTGAAGTCAGGGATATTTTATCTAGCCATCTGCGCGAGTTATACCGTTTTTATGGTGAGTTTATGGGCCCGCGTATCGCTCGCAAACATGCGAGTTGGTATTTGCATACGGTTCCTGGCAGCGATGAATTTCGCAAAACCTTTAACGCTATAGATAACGCAGAAGAACAACAAACCAGCATTCAAAATTTCTTTGAACAGCTGCTTACGAAAGAGGAAAAAGCCGCATGAATACCGCAACTTTCTTTGCTGATGCAACTCCAGCACAAGCTGCCCCCGCTCAACCAGTACAAGCTCAATCGCTGCGCGGCTGCGTAGAGCAAGCCGTTGAAAATTATTTCAAACACCTCGACGGTCAAGACGTCAGCAATGTTTACGAAATGGTATTGGCAGAAGTAGAAGCACCGATGCTGGAAATCGTCTTGAAATACACCCGTCACAACCAAACTCGCGCGGCACAAGTGTTAGGTTTGAACCGTGGCACACTGCGTAAAAAATTAAAGCAATACGGCCTTCTGTAATTTTTTACTACGCCTTGGGAGGTTAAAAACCCTAGCGCAAATCAAAAAGGGGTGGTGATTCGTTTCCACCCCTTTTGCTTTTTAGCCGATTCCATTTTTACGACTTCATCTTTTTTACGACTTCATCTTCACAGGAAATGCGTATGTCTACTACTTCTGATCTTGTTGCAGTAAAACGCGCGCTTATTAGCGTGTCTGATAAAACCGGCATTGTTGAATTTGCCCAAGCCCTTCACGCCCAAGGCGTGGAAATTTTATCAACCGGTGGCACTTTTAAATTACTGACCGACAACAAGATCCCTGCCATTGAAGTGTCTGACTACACCGGCTTCCCGGAGATGATGGACGGCCGTGTTAAAACCCTGCACCCCAAAGTACACGGCGGCATTTTGGGTCGTCGCGGCACCGATGAAGCCATCATGCGCGAACACGGCATCAACGCTATCGACATGGTAGTAGTGAATCTCTACCCCTTCGAAAAAACCGTTGCCAATAAAGATTGCTCGCTTGAAGACGCAGTAGAAAATATTGATATCGGCGGCCCAACCATGGTTCGCGCGGCAGCAAAAAATCACGCCCATGTAAATATCGTTGTTAACGCTGCTGACTACGCGACTATTCTGGCGGAAATGACTGCCAACAACGGCAGCACCTCTTTAAAAACCCGTTTCAATTTGGCGATTAAAGCCTACGAGCACACCGCTGCCTACGACGGCGCCATCGCCAATTATTTTGGCCGTTTGGTAGAAGGCGGCAGCGCCGATTTCCCACGCACCTTCAACAGCCAATTTATCAAAGCGCAAGAAATGCGTTACGGTGAAAACCCACATCAAAAAGCCGCGTTTTATGTGGAAAAAAATCCCCAGGAAGCAAGCATTGCCACTGCCAAACAATTGCAAGGTAAAGAGCTCTCCTACAACAACGTAGCGGATACCGATGCCGCACTGGAAACTGTTAAGTGTTTCACTGAGCCAGCATGTGTCATTGTTAAACACGCCAACCCCTGCGGTGTGGCAGTTGCCACCAACATTAAAGATGCCTACGACCTGGCTTACGCGACCGATACCGAATCGGCTTTCGGCGGGATTATCGCCTTTAACCGCGAATTGGATGCCGCGACCGCACAGGCGATTGTTGAGCGTCAATTTGTTGAAGTGATTATCGCCCCGAGCGTTTCTGCAGAGGCGGTTGAAGTAGTAAAAGCCAAACAAAACGTGCGTCTGCTTGCCTGTGGCGAATGGGGCACCGAGCGTATCGGCGGATTGGATTACAAACGCGTCAACGGCGGCTTGTTAGTGCAGGATCGCGACAACGGTATGATCACCGCCGCCGATTTAAAAATCGTTACCCAACGTGTTCCCACCGAAGACGAACTGCGCGATTTATTATTCGCTTGGAAAGTTGCCAAATTTGTTAAATCCAACGCAATTGTCTATGCCAAAAATTCACAGACCATTGGTGTAGGCGCAGGTCAAATGAGCCGCGTGAACTCTGCGCGTATCGCCGCGATTAAAGCGGAACACGCCGGTTTGCAAGTGGCGGGTTCAGTGATGGCTTCCGATGCCTTCTTCCCCTTCCGCGACGGTATTGATAACGCTGCAAAAGTAGGTATTGCCGCAGTCATTCAACCTGGCGGTTCAATGCGCGATGAAGAAGTGATCGCCGCTGCCAACGAACACGGCATGGCGATGGTATTTACCGGGATGCGTCACTTCCGTCATTAATTGAATTCGATAATTTCGTAGATTGGGCAGCAATGCTCAACATAGTGGTCACAAAATTAATTGGTGTTGGGCATTGCTGCCCAACCTACGTAAACGACTCAAAAAGATATTAATTCTATGAATGTATTAATTATTGGCAGCGGCGGCCGCGAACATGCTCTCGCATGGAAAGCCGCACAAAGCGCGCAAGTCGAAAAAGTATTTGTTGCACCGGGGAATGCGGGCACAGCGCTGGAACCCAAATTAGAAAATGTTGCTATAGACGTTTTGAATTTTGAAGCCCTCGCCAATTTTGCTGAAAATAATAATGTCGGCTTAACCATTGTTGGCCCCGAAGTGCCACTGGTTGCCGGTGTGGTGGATTATTTTCAAACACGCCAATTATTGTGTTTTGGCCCCAGCAAAGGCGCCGCGCAACTGGAAGGTTCTAAAGCCTTTACTAAAGATTTTCTTGCGCGTCACAAAATTCCGACTGCCGATTACCAAAACTTTATCGAAGTGGAACCTGCGCTCGCCTACCTGCGTGAGAAAGGTGCACCGATTGTAATCAAGGCCGACGGCCTCGCGGCAGGCAAAGGTGTAATCGTTGCCGAAACCCTGCAACAAGCCGAAGACGCGGTGCGCGATATGCTCTCTGGCAATGCATTTGGTGATGCCGGCTGCCGTGTAGTGATTGAAGAATTTCTCGCCGGTGAAGAAGCCAGTTTTATTGTAATGGTGGATGGCAAGAACGTATTACCCATGGCCACCAGTCAGGATCACAAACGTGTTGGCGATGGCGACAGCGGCCCCAATACGGGCGGTATGGGCGCCTACTCTCCCGCTCCCGTAGTCACCCAAGCGGTACACGATCGTGTGATGCAAGAAATTATTTACCCAACGGTCAACGGCATGGCGGCGGAAGGTAATACTTACGTCGGCTTTTTGTACGCCGGTTTAATGATTGACGCGGCCGGTGTAGCAAAAGTCATTGAATACAACTGCCGTTTTGGCGACCCGGAAACCCAACCCATTATGTTGCGTTTACAATCGGATTTGGTTGAGTTGTGTTTAGCCGCGTTAAAAGGTGATTTGGATAAAACCACGGCCGAGTGGGATGCACGTGCATCAGTTGGCATTGTACTGGCGGCGGGCGGTTACCCTGAGGCTTACGACAAAGGCGATGTAATTTCTGGTTTGCCCACCACCGAAGTGGCTGGCGAAAAAGTCTTTCACGCTGGCACCAGCACCAAAGAGGGCAACACCGTCACCAATGGCGGCCGTGTGCTCTGTGCCACCGCATTGGGCAACACGGTATTAGAAGCGCAGCAGCGCGCTTACCAGTTAGCAAAACGTATCAGCTGGAAAGGTATGTTTTATCGCAATGATATCGCCTACCGCGCGATTGCGCGCGAGCAAACGAAATAAGTTTGCCACCCAATAGCAGCACAAAAAAATGGAGCCTTCGGGTTCCATTTTTTTATCCGCCAAATATTGATTGCAGCAACAATAAACCCTTCGCTAAAAATTCACCTTGGATTAGACTAAAAAAATAACCGTCACCCGAACACTGATATCAACAACGGCAGCAATATGATCGCAACTATTATCAGTCACCCACTCTGCCATGCGCATCAAATGCCTGAAACGCATCCGGAATGCCCTGCGCGATTGGATGCCATTAACAATCAGTTAATGGCAAATGGAATAGATGGCCTACTCTATTACCGTGATGCGCTACCTGCCAGCGACGAACAACTATTGCGTGTACATACCCCCGAACACTTACAAAAAATCACCACCGCTATACCCGAGCAAGGCATTCATTTTTTTGCCGATGATGTGTATTTATCGCCCGCCAGCTTAACGGCAGCACGCCATGCTGCCGGCGCGGCGGTAATGGGTGTGGATATGATTATGGCAGGTACAACCGACGCGGTATTTTGCAATGTGCGCCCGCCCGGTCATCACGCTGAACGCGCTCGCGCTATGGGTTTTTGCATTATTAACAATATTGCAGTGGCCGCTGCACACGCGCTGGAACACTATGGATTAAGCCGGGTGGCCATTATTGATTTTGATGTACACCACGGCAACGGTACGCAAGATATTTTTTTTAATGATGCGCGCGTTTTATTTTGCTCCAGCTTTCAATATCCGTTTTACCCACACACTAATATCGACGATGCACCTGCCCATATTATTAATACTCGACTGCCCGCAACCTGCCGCAGCCAAGGCTTTCGCGATGCCATCACTGCGCAGTGGTTACCGGCATTGAAGCAATTTAAACCGCAAATGATTTTTATCTCCGCCGGGTTTGATGCCTATATTGATGACGACATGTCGTCAATTAGTTTGGTGGAGCAAGATTACGGGTGGATCACCCAGGAATTACGCAAGCTGATGGATGAAAGCAAAAGTGTTGCACCGGCAGACCAATGTCACGGCATAGTGTCAGTATTGGAAGGTGGATATGATTTATTAGGACTTGGGCGTTGCGCCGTTGCCCATATTAAAGCACTGGCAAAAATTCAGGGCTAATCGATAAATTTAAAACAATCACATCATCGCGATCTTATAAAACCAATACCATATCAATCAAACCTTCATCGCGATTGTACTTCACACTAAATCCCAGCTTGCGCGCCAGGTTAGCCATGCCAGAGTTTTCCAGCATAGTGCAGCCAATTAATTGTTGCGTGCCCTGCCCGCGTGCGTAATCAATCATTTTTTGCAGCATGCGCGAACCCAAACCTATGCCTTTTAAATCGCTGCGAATCGCCATGGCAAATTCAGCAAAGGTATTATCCGGGTCGCGCTGTGCACGCACCACACCTAAAATTTCTTCATTGCCACTCGCGTTTTGCGTAACTGCCACAAACGCCATCTCTCGCTCGTAATCAATTTGGGTAAGCCGCGCCAGTTGTTCATGGGAGAATTGTGGCAGCTCGGCAAAATAACGTTTGTATCTATCCTCCTTGCTTTGCGAGTTATCAAACACCTGTAAATTTAATTCATCTTCCGGGCGAATCGGGCGCAGCAATACACTGCACTCATTGGGCAGCAAAAATATTTCTTCCAACTCTTTTGGATAAGGGCGAATAGCCAGGGGGTAGGGATTTTTTTCAGCGCTGATGTGAATGCTCGCTTCACTTACCACAATATTTTCGCCGGCAACCAATACCGGGTTAATCAACAAACTGCGCAGTGCGGGGTGATCAATGACAATTTGACTTATCTGTGTCAGCAACAAACAAAGTGATGGCATATCCAAGGGAACATACAATTCACGCTCACGAATTTTCCCCTCCGCCAAAGCCTGAATAACCATATAACGTGCAAGCGCCATATTCAACGGTGGCAAAGCGACAACGGCATTGCGGCGAATACTCCAGTGGCTGGCCGCTTCACCCAATAGAATCACCGGGCCAAATACTGGATCAAGCTGCACTTCAACACGCAATGGAAGGGCATTATGCGTTTGTTTAATTGCTGTTTCTGCTGCAGCAACATGATTAGTTGTATTAATGCCGTAATCACTTAAGAGTTGCTGCGTTTCGCTGCTATCGAGGTGAGTGCGTCCCTGCGCTAATACCTGTGCAATAATCTGTTGCGCCAGTTGTGGTTGATAGGGCACTTTGTCGCTAATAGAATCCGGTGTTTCGGATAATAATTTTTGGTTGCGGCGGTACTGCACCATGTGCATAAACGCGCCCACTGCCCCTTCAGGTGTGCGAAAAGACGCTATACCGGCATCGGCAAAACGCAACCGTGCATTTTGTGCGGCATCCTCGCCCATCCAATTGGAAAAAATATTGGGTTTACGTCCGGTGTAATTTTTGTAAGTAGAAATAATTGCATCGGCATACACCTCACCGGGTGTAAGCGCCGAAGGTGCCTGCATAATTAATAAATTATCAACACTGTTGCTCTGTAAAATAACTTGCAATACTTTTTGATAGGTTTCCGGCGAGGCGTCCCCCAGGAGATTAATCGGATTGTTTGCCCTGCCACCGGAGTGAATCAGCGCTTGAATTTGTCCAACCAATTTTTCATCCAACACCGCTAAACGGCCACCGCGCTGCAACAGCGCATCAGTTGCCATGGCACTGGGGCCATTGCCATTGGCAATAATTACCAACTGTTCGCTGTAAATCGGCTTGCCATTCGCCAGGGTTTCTACTGCCGCTAATAATTCGCGTAGATCGCCCACCCGCAACATACCCGCACGCCGAAACGCCGCGTCATATACCGCATCGTTGCCAATTTTTTCAGCGGGCAACCGCGAGGTTAATGCACTGGTTTCGGCATAGCTGCCCGCCTTGATAACCAGAATCGGTTTGTTAAAGGATGCGGCGCGCGCCGCGGACAA
Organism: Cellvibrio sp. QJXJ; assembly: GCF_024452345.1. Lineage (NCBI taxonomy): Bacteria > Pseudomonadati > Pseudomonadota > Gammaproteobacteria > Cellvibrionales > Cellvibrionaceae > Cellvibrio > Cellvibrio sp. QJXJ. The sequence goes on along the minus strand of NZ_CP101662.1, from coordinate 4,651,716 downwards.
AAAGGCGCGACCGTCATAAATAGCATCGATATACAATAAAATTGCCGCCGTTTTTGCATCGCGCCCGAGATAATCCAGCAGCTCATCAAAATCTATATCGACACCTTCGCCCAGCGAAATAAATTGCGAAAAACCAATTCGGCGACGGCGTGCCCAATCCAATAGGGTCACACATACCGCAGAGGATTGTGACACCACCGCAATTTTTCCCGGCGCGGCATTAATGTGGGCATAACTCGCATTTAAACCCAACTCCGGCACCAGAATACCGAGCGAATCCGGGCCGAGAATACGCACGCCCCACTCCTTGGCAATTGCCAACATTTGTTGCTGCAAATTCGTGCCTTGCGCGGTAAATAAATTATCCAACCCCGCCGCAATCACAATCGCATTGCGCGTACCTTTTCGCCCCAACTGCAAAATGATCGCGGGCACCCGTGTCGCACGCGTACAAATAATTGCGAGATCCGGCACTAGGGGTAATTCATCTATTGAGCGATAAGCCAATACACCATTGACCGATTTGTAATGCGGCGAGACTGGCATAATCGGACCATCGAACTGGCCCTGTAACAAATTGCGCATCACTGCATTACCCGGACGATTGGGCTGATTGGAGGCACCAATCACCGCAATCGAATGAGGTTTCAGTAGTTGTTCGATGGTTTTCAGGCTCATTGTGTTTCCTTATTGTTGTTGTTTTTTCTTATTGTTTTTTCTTTTTTATTCCGCGCCATCTTCATCATCTATTTTTTGTAAACTCAATTCACCAAAACCGCTGGGCACCGCACTGGCTGCCTTGACTACCGGCGCCTCTGCAGCTGCGGGAGCAGCACCATCGGTTGCCAGCTTTATGCGCAAACGCAAATTGTTGGGTGAGTCGGCATTGGCTATAGCATCATCAAAACTGATTTTTCCGGCCATATACAATTTAAAAATCGCCCCATCAAATGTTTGCATACCGAGATTTTCAGATTTCTCCATAATCTCTTTAATTTCGGTAAACCGATTTTTAAAAATTAATTCCTGAATTGTTTTGGTGCCGAGCAATACTTCAACTGCCGCGCAGCGTTTACCATCCACAGTGGGCACTAAACGCTGGGAGACAAAAGCGCGCAAGTTTTGCGACAGGCCCATTAATAATTGCGGGCGGCGTTCCTCGGGAAATAAATTCACAATGCGCTCCAGTGCCTGGTTGGCGTTATTGGCGTGCAAGGTGGAAATAGCCAAATGTCCGGTTTCAGCAAATTCCAGCGCGTGTTCCATGGTTTCACGATCACGAATTTCACCAATCAAAATCACATCGGGTGCTTGACGCAGAGTATTTTTAAGTGCCGCTTTGTAGCTGCGAGTATCCACGCCGACTTCGCGCTGATTGATCACACTGCGTTTGTGTTTATGGACAAACTCAACCGGATCCTCAATGGTAATAATATGACCGCCGCTGGACGAATTGCGATGGTCAATCAGTGCTGCCAGCGATGTCGATTTACCCGAGCCGGTGCCACCGACAAACAGCACCAAACCGCGTTTGGTCATAATCACATCTTTTAATACCTCGGGCAGGCCGAGGTCATCAAATTGGGGAATATCAGTTTTAATATTGCGCGCTACAATCGCCACTTCATTGCGTTGTTTAAAAATATTAATGCGGAAGCGACCGACACCGTGAATCGAAATCGCCAGATTCATTTCCAGCTCTTGCGCAAAAATATTGCGCTGCTCCTCATCCATAATGGCATTGGCGATGCGCTCAATTTCACCGGGTTTAAACGGCTCGGAGGTGAGCGGTTTTAATACCCCCTGAAATTTTGCACAGGGTGGTGCACCGGTGCTGAGATATAAATCCGAGCCATCTTTTTTAGCGAGAATATTCAGGTATTGATCGATAGGCGTTGCCATACAAAAGTCCTGTCACAATGAAATTCCTGCCGTTCAGGCAATAGCAAAAGTATAGGCACTAATCGCTAATCAGCCCGATTGATTTTACTCAGCGCTCTATGGCAAAAGTGCAGCAACAAAAGCGATTTCCACCAACATCGCCGGATCGAGCAGTTCCACCTTAATGCAGGCACGCGAAGGTGCGCAGCCCTCAGGCAGCCAAGCCTCCCAAGCCGCATTGAGCGCGGCGATATTTTCTTTATCAGTCAGATAAATAGTGGCCGACAGCAGACGGGTTTTATCGCTGCCAATCGCCGCCAGTGTCAACTCTGCCTGCACCAAAATTTGCGCTATCTGTTCAACCATTGTGCAGCCGGTATTATTGGGCACCTCTACAAAGTGTGCGATGCCATTAAAAATAGTGGCATCTGACCAGCGCGAGGCAGGGTTTAAACGTTGGATCGTCATATCAGTTCCCAATTTCTTGTGTGTGTAAAAAGATTGTGGCGCCTATAATAGCCGCCTTTGCCAAACCCCTCCCATGAATCTATTGATGAAGCGATTACTCTTATGGCCCTAACCTCGATTGTTGCTCACCGTATTTATCGCCACAGCCCCGGTGGCGCATTTGAGTTACAGCTGCGCAGCGAGGTATTTGAACTCAATGGCAAACTCGAAGAGCTGGCCTATGAATTAAAAACCCAATTTATCCGCAAGGGCGGCAAGAGCTACGGCCGCTTCTCCGATGAGCTGGGTGAGTTTCCCCTGCCCGCTTGGTTGCGCGACTGCCGCGAAGAGCGTTTGGGTTTTCTCAGTTTCAGCCACAAAGCCATGCAACAATTCCAACAGGCGCTGGAAAAAGCCGAATCGCTGTTGGATGCCTATATCGTTTTTGTCGAAGAGAAGCTGGAAGTGGGTGATACCTTGAGTGTGTATCTGGTTGAACACCAAAGCGGTTTGTATCTGGATGGAGAACTGGCGCTTGATGAATCACTCTTTCTGGATACCAGCGGCTTTACCCTCGCCGCTAAAATCCAACTGAATGACTGGACTAGTGGTGACTCCACCACCTATTTGACACTGATGCGCGCGCGTAGCGATAAAGATATCGCCGAAGCCTTCACCCACTTTATCGCTTTCACCGATAAGCAGGATATCAAACAGGAAACCGCTGAATTTTTAAAAGTGGTCGATGACTTCAGCAATACACTGGATGAAAGCACCGCCCGCATCACCCGCACCAAGGTAGTTGATTACTGTTTGGAGCAAAATAAAGCCGGCAAGGCGGTGACTATTGCCGATCTATCCACCACCCTTGCAGAAGAAGTAAAAAGCTACGAACCGGAGCGGTTTGTACGCTATGTGGAGAGCACCAAACCCGACATCAAACCCGAATTTATTCCACACGCGGGTCAGATCCGCAGCTATGTCCGTATCAGTGGCCGCAATGATTCACTCAGCATGAGTTTTGCGTCAGATTGTTTGGGGCGCGAGATAGAATATGATCCAGAGCAGGATACCCTCACCATTCGCAATTTACCGCCAGCTCTTAAAGCTCGGTTAATTAAGCATTTGAAAGAAGCGCAGTAATCCGCTCTAATCTGTTGCGTGACTCGCATCACACAACAGACTTCAATCAATGAAAGAACTAATAATAATGATCGCCCAAGCCATAGCACCAAAAGCTCACATCCTATAACCAAATAAACTAACCCATCGCTTGAAAAAGCAGACGACTGGTCATATATTAACACCATGAGTAAACGCGAACTGAAAAAAGATCATCTCCTTGACGCTGGCCTGAAGGTTATGGCTACCCGTGGCTACAATGGCACCAGCATTCAGGACATAGTCAACGCCGCCGATGTACCCAAAGGCTCCTTCTATACCTACTTCAAAAGCAAAGAAGATTTTGCGATTGAAGCACTAGAGAAAGTGACCGAAGAGCGCATGATTCAAAATCGCCACCTACTCAACGACCGCAGTATTCCGCCGCAGGAACGACTTATCCGCTTTTTTGTAGCAAATATTGGCGGCTGTGAGGAAAACCTCAATGGTGGCTGCTTTATTGGCAACATGTGTCAGGAGATGTCGGAATCAAGCGAAGCCATTCGCTTGAAAGTACGGCAGATGCTGCGCAACAGCACACAAGCTATCGAAGATGTGCTGGAAGAAGCGCGGCTCAAAGATGGCCTTGAAAGCCAATTGCCCTCCGCTATTTTGGCAGAATTTTTATTTAATGCCTGGGAGGGTACGGTAATGCGCATGAAAGCATCAAAATGTCGCGAACCGTTAAACGCCTTTTTAACTGTACTACCCGAAATATTTACCAAAAAATAGCTCAAACAGGCGTAAAACTCGCCTGCACATCAAAGCTATAACAAACAGCGTTGTAAGAGCGCTTTTGTCTTCATAAGAATAAGATGACCAGTCGGCTTTTTAACTAATGAGGCAAAGCTTCAATTTAGGCGATTTTTTTCGCCTATTTTTTGGCACAAAAAGAAGACGACTGGTCATTTAATTGATACTAATTTAAATACAGGTAACAAAAAGAAGGAGTTACCAATGAATACTCGCCCCGGTACACAAGCACACCATAAATCATTGGTGTTGGTTCAAGCTGTTGTAATTCAGCTGATTGCACTCAGTCTTTTAATCAGTATTAGCAGTTTCGCCGATGCTAAAACTGATGACTACTTGCGCTCACAACAGCCCGAATGGTTGAAGCTCGCATCCGTAGTTGAGGATGAAAAGCGCCCGCTGCTTCAGCTAGACAACCCTGACATCAACAGGCATCGAAGCTGGGCTTTTGCATTTGACAATGATTTTTTAGTACCCGGTCACAGAGACCAGGACTATACCTATGGCCTGAACTTTACCCAAACGGGTCAATTAGTTGCAGAGAGTAAGTTGGGATTGAACAACTTATTAACCAATATCGATAACTGGCTGGGCAATAAACATGCGTCAATCAGCCAGCAAGAGATTACCAGTCGTGAGATAGGTGCTTTTGGTTTCACTCCAGAAGACATAGCTGTCTCCATCGCAAACCCCGAGGATCGCCCCTACGCAAGTTTGGTGTATCTATCAAATACACGGGAACAAATTGACTTGGTGGAGAATGTCGCGTGGAAAAGCACACTGACCCTTGGCGTTCTTGGACTCGACGTGGTCGGGGAATTGCAAAACCATGTACATAAAGCAGTAGCCGGCAAACAGGCACAGGGTTGGGACAATCAAATCAGTGACGGTGGTGAATTAACCGGTCGTTATGTGCTGGCGCGCCAACAATATTTTGACCAGCTGTCGGATAAGGTTGAGATCAAAAGCACTATTCAAGGATCTATAGGTTACCTGACAGAAGCAAGCTGGGGGCTCAGTTTGCGCGCGGGTCGCATTCACAGCCCTTGGTCATCATTTAACCCTGAATTGGCAAGTTATGGGGAGAAGTCGTCTTATTCAAGCAGTGCAAAAGCAGTTAATGAACGTTATTTCTGGACCGGATTCACCATCAAGGCCCGCGCTTATAACGCATTTTTACAAGGACAATTTCGCAACAGTGCGGTCACGTACGAACACAGTCAATTGCGCCCTTTACTAGTGGAGGCGTGGGCAGGTTACACTTTTGCATTTCAAAATGGTTATCGAATCAGCTATGTAATACGTGGACACAGCTCGGAAATTAAATACGGTGCAGGTGATCGCAGCTTGGTGTGGGGCGGAATTATTGTTGCGCGCAGTATTTAAGACTGCGCACAACAAATCAATCACTTCAATAATGGCGAGTTCAGTGCATCGATATCAGAACCGACCAGCTTTTCAGTTGCCGCGCGTAAATCATAAAAAGAAACTTTGCGTTTTTCCATTAATTGGCGAGTGACATCATCCAAATCATATTTTTTATTACTGCGTTTTTTTATCTCTTTATCGAGCTCATCGAACAGCACCACTGCTCGTGCAGTTACCGGCCCAGTCGATTTACTTTTACGCAAATGTTTTACTTCAGCACCCCATTTCTCCAGACCTTTTATAATTCTTGTGCGACGCGCTTTAGTCATACCATCGGCACGGTAAAGTAATTCAAATGAATAGAACTCTGCCAGACCTTCTGCAATCCAGTCATCATTAGCCGTATCAGTTTCCATTCCAGTAATTCGCGTGACCATATGTGTTAGCTCATGCAGTAAAGGACTTGTGCCATTTTCACTAACAAGCGGCCTATCCGAATGTAAGAACAACGAATTGGACGCAGACAGTCCGCCTCGCCACATTGGATCTGCGGCGCCTACAACCAAGAGTTTTTCTGGCGTTTCCCCGAAGGCTTTTGCAACCTCAGGCCATACAAAATTAAAAAATACTAACGCATCCATACGTCTAAAATTTTCACCTTTGGGGCCACTCACAGCGATCGCTGTTTTGGAAATACTAGCGCGACGGGAGCCTATATCACCCGCAATTATCCAACCAACAGGACGATCAAATCGTCGCTCCGGATTATCAATTTTAAAAATATTACCCTTTTTCCGCGGCCATCCAGTTTCAACACTTTTCCATGAATCGGGAAGAATGAACTCAAGTATCGCAGCAGCATGCGCACCTGGCGCCTCAAATGTATGAATAGCTGGAATCAAATCATCACCGCGAAACAATGCCCACTCTTTAGTTACTCGAGCATCGAATTTACCGGGACTACGCTCATGTGTCAGTTTCACAAAATAAGTTAATCGTGCATTGCCCGAAGGTAACTCCCAGGTAACACGTTTATCTTTTAATGTTAATTTCCCGGTACCGCGAATATCGGAATAGATCGCATGTTTATTTGAAAATTGTATTTTCTTGAGTAGCTCACCCTTATCGACGCTAATTAAAACTGAAGCCCCCTCTCTCTCAGGTTCCAAAGTCACTTGATAACGAAGTTTATATTCAAGCGCGGAATCGCCATCACTTGCAGCATTGGCAACAGAATTAGCCGTAGCAAGCAAACTCCAAAGGACAACCAATGAAAAATACCTTAACGGTATTAAAAATGGTGAAGTCATGTATTGAACCCCCATAAACCTAAAAAACAGTGCAAAAAAACATTCATGCACTTTACCCGAATCAGATTACTCAGCCTAACAAAAACAACCTTAACAGAGACCTAATTGATTACACGACTGTCAGTTTATGCCGACTTGCTCTGTAGTCATTTTCCTACAAACATTTGCGAGATTTGTGACTATTTCGAACCTCAACCTAAGGGCATAATGATTTCACAGGGAAGAGAGAAGGGAGTCGTAAGTCAAAAAGGAAATCGTTTGCAGGATGCAAACAAATACCAGTTGATGGAATCAGCTCACACGGATGATAAAGGATTAATGTCACTACAAGGAGTAACTTACTGAGCACGGGGTAGGCTATGGATAAAGCTGAAGTCCCACCAACTCATCCACTACAGGAAGGAGTCACAGAAGTAGCAATGGACAGTGGAATTGAGCTTTCAGCAGGAGGCTGAGGCAAACGAGAGGGAACGTTTGCTGCAGTTCAATACTGGATACACAATGGGGATTTCCGAAAGGAAATCCCCTTTCTTTTAGAGGGATAAATTAAACAATTGATTGACAGACAAAGCTATAAATAAGGAGAACGCTGATATTTTATAGCTATTAATATTTTAAAAGTTATCACTAATAAATTTTGAGGCCAATCTGGCAGCATCGGTGTTCCCAGCGGCAAGCTGACTTAATAACGACTTAGCTTTAACCTTATCACCCATCAGGAAATATACCTTTCCTAAATCCAATTGGGCATCAGGTACTTTTGCAGCGGAAGGAAAATTTGCGATCAAATCCGTGAACCAGGATTTTGCTTGAGGATAATCTTTTTTTAGCATTGCGATTTTACCAAGCCAATAATGACTATTACTTGCAAAATCACCGCTAGGAAAACGGGTTAAGTGATCCTTGAACGCACTTTCTGCACCAGTAAAATCTTTTTGATTCAATAAATCATAAGCTGCTTTATAAACATCAGCTTCACTGGCATTGCCATCAACAACAGAAGCAGAGGGCGAAACAAGAGGCTCATCCGAAGGGGCTGGTGCAGCTGATTGCGAACCACCGGATATCCGACGATCCAAATCAATATAATTATCTAGCTGTAATTGCTTGAGCTGCTTAAGCTCATAGGCTTGCTCTTCAACAAGGCCACGCAAGGTAGCTATTTCTTCTTGCAGAGAGCGAATTTGAGAGTAAACGTCAGATTCAGCGGAGGCAGGCATATTGGGTTGAGCCACCCCAGAGCCAAAGCCCTGAGGTGAAGACTCAACAACCCGTACTTGTGCCTGTAGGACTGGAGCCGAAGCTATTAAGGCAACAGCAATCAGATTTTTAAGCATACGGGTTTAGACTCTTAGTACTTAACTTCTACGCGACGGTTTTGAGCCCAAGAGGCTTCATCACTACCGGTAGCAGCTGGTTGTTCTTCGCCGAAGCTTACAACTTCCAGAGAAGAACCGTTAACGCCTTGAGTCACGAGGAAATCGCGAACAGCGTTAGCACGTTTTTCGCCCAGAGCCATGTTGTATTCACGCGAACCGCGCTCATCAGCGTGACCTTCCAAACGCACAGCAACTGAAGCACCTTTCAGTTTGTCAGCATGAGCCAACAAAACAGCACGGCTTTCAGCGGTCAAAGCGTATTGATCGAAGTCAAAGTAAACAACATTTGACAAAGTAGCTTCTGTAGCGCTGGTGTCAGTTACTGCAGTACCAGTAGTTGGAGCTTCGGTAGTTGCGTTGTCGCTGCTTGAACAGCCAACCAGGAAAGACATAACAACAGCCAAAGTAAGACCTTGCTTGATTGCCTTGGTGATCATGTGTGTGTAACTCCAATGAAGTTTTGATCTAGTTTGAACGGGGATTTAGTTAAAGAATGGCGACCATGCGGGTTCCCGCACATCACCCTGTTTTGGGGGCTGGAGGATTTTGACACGCGCATCCAAGGACACGGCCGCCAATACTCCTTTACCACCAGAACGAGTCGCATACATCAGCATAGCGCCATTGGGCGCTATAGTAGGTGATTCATCAAGGTTTGTCTCGGACAAAATACGTAAATTTCCAGATTTTATATCCTGTGCAGCAATATGATGTGTGGTACCTGGACGCTTGTTTAACATAACAAGGCTTTTGCCGTCAGGAGAAACCCGTGCACGTGCATTATAGTCACCATCAAAGGTAACTCGCTCCTGCTGCATACTAGCCAAATGAACCTGATAAATTTGTGGCTTACCACCTCTGTCCGAAGTGAAAAAGAGTGATGCGCCATCCGCCGACCAACTAGGTTCATGATCGATTGCAAAATGATTAGTTACCCGTGTCAATTGTCGGGTTAGCACATTCATTACGTAGATTTCGGGATTACCGTCTTTTGATAAAGCCATTGCCAATTTTTGGCCATCAGGCGACCACGCAGGAGCACCATTGAGACCTCGAAAATTGGTCATTTGTTGACGGCGGCCAGTTGCTATGTCTTGAATATAAATTGCGGGTTTATTGTCTGCCTCAAAGGATACATAGGCGACGCGCTGACCATTAGGTGACCATACAGGGGATAACAAGGGAAAGCGCGACTCAAGTAACAACCTGGAACGAAAACCATCAATATCGGAAATCATCAGTCGATACTTTTGCGGTTGCTTGAATGCCTCTACATAAATTAATTTAGTGGAAAAAATACCGCGGATTCCAGTGATAGTTTCATAAACCTTGTCGCTGATATGATGCGCCATATCACGCAATTGGGCAGAGGAACCATCTACCGTAAGCTTGGCAAATACGCGTTTTTGCTGCACCACATCAAACAACTCATAACTTGCGTAATAACGGCCTGCCTGTTGAGTGACAGAGCCAATTAACAAGTATTCTGCCCCTAATGCCTTCCAATCTCGATAGTGAACTTCTGTTTCAGCGCGAGGGAACGATAACATACGCTCGGGTGAGGTAGCCTCAAACTGTCCTGAAAACTCCAGATCATTACCAACAATTTTGGCGATATCTTCAGGTAATTTTCCACCCGCCCATGCAAAAGGGACCACAGCAATTTTTGTGGGATTATCCACTCCCTTAGTAACACGCAAATTTAATTGTGCTTGGGCTAAGCCAGTCACAAAAATAAGGCACAGCAATAAATAACGTTTCACGACCTTAAGTCCTCTGGGCTGAATGTAAATCTGAATACACGAAAATACTTTTCAAAAATGTCAGGGGGAATCTGCATAGCCTCTGTGAAACGATCAACCCTTTTCACAGCCTGTTCCGCCGAGCGGTCAAAAGCGGGATCACCACTACTCCTGACAACACGCAAACCAGTGACGATACCGTTAGGAAGCATATTTACTTCCAACACCACCTCAAGACCATTTCTTGCAGAGGGTGGGCGACTCCAATTTTGCTGTACACGCTCAATCAGCATTTCTTCATAGCTTTTAGTATTGGCATCGTCATTAGTATCACTAATGTGTTTTGCTTCCTTCTGCAAAGCTGCCTGAACTCGTCGCTGCTCCTCCTGAGCTTCTTGTTCGCGCTTGGTCTTTTTAGCTGCCTCTGCTTTTTGTTTAGCTAATTCATCTGCCTTGCGTTTTTTTTCTGCCGCCTCCTTTTCTGCTTTCGCTTTTGCGATTTTTGCCTGTTCCTCTTTAACTTTTTGCTGTTTTACCTTTTCTGCTTCTGCAGCTTTAGCCTCCTGCTCTTTTTTCTGCTGCACGAGAGCCTCAGCTTCTTTACGGCGCTGCTCATCCTGTTTTTTGTTGTTTTTTAAATCTTCATAAGCCTTTGAGTCCAATACTTGTTCTTTGGTTTGTTGTGGTGCCGCTTTTGCCTTTGGCTTCAGATCAACCAAAGTAGCTGTGACATAATGGGGCTTATAGGGTTCCGGTTCTTTTTTAAAAAAGTTCCAATCACCTAAAAATAAAACCAACAACAATGTGTGCAGCGAGACACTTAGAAATACGGGAAGTGAAAATGATTTTTCCAGTCTCATAAAAAACCTAACGCGGAGGCTCCGTAATCAAACCCACCGAAGGTGCTCCTGCCAACTTCAACTCACCCATCAAGGTAACAACGACACCGTACTCAACTTTTTTATCCCCTTGAACAAAAACCAGAGTGTTGGGTTTTTCCGCCAGAACTTTGCTTACAATAGATTTGATCTCGGCAAGTGGGCGAGCCTGTTCTGGATCACCACCCAAATCGATGTAATAGCTACCATCGGCTTTTACGGATACCGTAATTGGCTCGTCATCTTTTGACTCAACTGGTTCTGATGCGGCCTGTGGCAATTCAACTTTTATCCCCTGGGTCATCATGGGTGCGGCAATCATAAAGACAATCAGCAATACCAACATGACGTCAATAAGCGGAACCACATTGATTTCCGCCTTAAGTTTCTTTTTTACCGGTGGACCAAATCCAGACATGTTTTTAACCTGTTACCCAATCAACGTGACGCAGTATTATTTACTGTGAACCTGGCGATGCAGAATGGCTGAAAATTCTTCAGCAAAGGTTTGATAATTACTCATCAAATTTTCAGCGCGTGCCGAGAATTTGTTGTAAGCCAAGACCGCCGGAATTGCGGCAAACAACCCCATCGCGGTGGCGATCAATGCTTCGGCAATACCAGGGGCAACGGTTGCAAGACTAGGCTGACCAGCATTAGCGATATTTAGGAAGGACACCATAATGCCCCACACAGTACCAAACAAACCAATATAGGGGCTAACTGAAGCCACGCTGGCAAGGAATGGCAGATTCTCCTCCAGTTTTTCATGTTCGCGGGCAAGTGCAACGCGCATGGCACGCATTGAGCCCTCCATAATTGCATCCGAGTCGGCGCCAGCCTGCTGACGCAAACGAGTAAACTCTTTAAACCCGGCGCGAAAAATACTTTCAATACTCTCTACCGCTTCATTGCGGCTATTGCCTTGGCGATAGAGTTGATTCAAATCGATACCAGACCAAAATTGCTTTTCAAAATACACAAACGCGGCAGATGCTTTGCGTTGGTATACCTCGCGCTGAAAAATCATGACCCAGGAAATGACTGATGCCAAAAATAGAATCACCATCACCATTTGCACTAAAAAACTGGCCTCAAGCATGAGGTGCAGGATCGACAGACTTTGATTAGCTTCCGACATAAATATGTTTAACTCTTACTGGTTCAACTGGGAAAAAAACAGGGGCCATCATAGCCTAAAGTGCGCTGAAATACTCATGACTGGATAAGAGCTTTATTCGGCACTGTCTTGCAATCGTTTAGGTACCGGCACACCAAAATAAAGGTAAGCATTGTTGGTCAAAATACGACCGCGCGGTGTGCGCGCCATAAACCCCTGCTGAATAAGATAAGGCTCTATCACATCCTCGATAGTTCCGCGATCCTCGCTAATTGCGGCAGCAAGACTTTCTACACCAACAGGACCGCCATCAAAATTGTGCATCATTGCGGCCAATAAGCGACGATCCATATGGTCGAAACCACGCTCATCCACGTTGAGCATATTGAGTGCACTGTCAGCTATTTTTGCAGTGACAGTCCCATCGCCCTTCATTTCGGCAAAATCGCGCACGCGGCGCAACAATCGGTTCGCAATTCGTGGAGTTCCACGCGAGCGTTTAGCCACCTCGGCTGCACCTTCAATATCCATTTGTACACCCAAAAGTGCAGATGAACGCGCCACGATATGCGTCAAATCGGCGACATTATAAAACTCCAAACGCTGAACAATACCAAAACGATCGCGTAAGGGTGAGGTCAATAAACCTGCCCGTGTAGTGGCTCCCACCAGCGTAAATTGCGGCAAATCCAGTTTAATCGAACGTGCGGCAGGCCCCTCGCCAATCATGATATCCAGCTGGAAATCCTCCATCGCCGGGTAGAGTATCTCTTCCACCACCGGACTCAAACGGTGAATCTCATCGATAAACAGCACATCGCCTGGCTCAAGGTTGGTGAGCAATGCCGCCAAATCGCCCGCCTTTTCCAGCACTGGGCCGGAGGTGCTTTTGAGCGAGACATTCATCTCGTTGGCGATAATATTGGCAAGCGTGGTTTTACCCAGTCCAGGCGGACCAAATACCAGTGTGTGATCCAATGCCTCGCCGCGTTTTTTTGCGGCGCCGATAAAAATTTCCATCTGCTCGCGCACAGCGGGCTGCCCCACATAATCCGCCAAGGACTTGGGGCGCACCGTGCGATCCAAATGATCCTCGCGCTCTTTGGCAACAGGGGCTATCAGGCGATCGGTTTCAATCATCGTTATTTAACCTGCTAAAAATTATCCAGCGATAGCGCGCAGCGACATACGAATTAACTCTTCGCTGGTTGCATCAGGCTTCTGTTTGGCCGCCAGGGAAACCATTTTCGCGGCATCAGCGGGTTTGTAACCTAGAGCAATCAAGGCGCTTTCAGCTTCGGCAAAGATATCGTTATCCGTCGCAATACTTTGAATCTCACTATGCGCAAGCAAATCATTTTGCGGCATATCCCAATTTTTCAGGCGATCGCGCAACTCAATGACCAAACGCTCGGCCGTTTTTTTGCCAATACCAGGGACTTTCGTCAACGCGGTAATATTATCGTCACGCACACAGCGGGCAATATCATCCGCCTCCATACCCGACAAAATAGAAATGGCCAATTTAGGACCAACACCATTCACTTTTATGAGTGTGCGAAATAGCGAGCGATCACGTTGCTCAGCAAACCCAAATAACTGGTGCAGATTTTCAGTGATGGATAAGTGGGTATGCAACACTACATCCTGACCAATCGCAGGCAGGCGATAAAAAGTCGTCATAGGTGCTTGCAACTCATACCCCACTCCCTGCACATCCAAGAGCAAATAAGGAGGCTGTTTTTCCACTAATGTTCCACGCAAGCGTCCAATCATAATGCTTCTCTTCTAATGACTTGTTTGTATTCTCGATTCAATAGACAAATGTTAAACAATGCGTCCACGACGGAAACTGGACGAGCCCGCCATACGAATTAAGTGATCGCGAGTATTGGCATGGCAAAGGGCTACAGCCAATGCATCGGCCGCATCTTCTTGCGGTGCGGCGGGCAAGCGCAACAATGTTTTCACCATATGCTGCACCTGCAGTTTATCGGCCGCACCATTACCCACTACTGATTGTTTCACTTTGCGCGCCTCATACTCTGAAACCGGTACATTTAGCGCGGTAGCGGCAACAATCGCTGCGCCACGTGCCTGTCCCAGCTTCAATGCAGATGACGCATTTTTGGCCATAAACACCTGCTCGATCGCCATTTCCTGTGGGCAATATTGCTCAATGATGTGGGTCAGAGAATCGAAGATGACTTTGAGGCGTGCGGGCAATTCATCCGTATCCTTCATACGAATAACGCCGCTGGTGATGTATTCCTGCTTGCTACCGATGACATTAATAATGCCAAATCCGGTTTTGCGGGAGCCGGGGTCTATACCGAGGATAAGCGCCATAGGTTGTATCTATATACAGTAGTTATGGCACAGTGTTGCATGCAATATCTGTAGGTGCAAGGGTGAAATTAAAAATCAGATTTAAAGCTCAGCTGCAACCGACCGCTGGAATGGGTATCCACATGGATTGCGGCCAATTCGTTATCCGCAATCAGGATGGAGGGGGACGAAATCAATAGGTAATCGCCATCAATGAAATCATATATTTCTGTCGACAACAGCAAGCCCTGATTCTGGCGAACAGCTGTTACAAGCAAGCGAAATTGCTGATTAAACCTTACCTCGCTCTGCGCCCCCAGCTCATTCAGGAATTGCATTTCACCCTCGGTACTGGCACCAGATTCCGCCTTTACCGATAAATTAATCATCACCTGTTCAGCTGCTGCTGTTGACCACCACCCCAGAGAAACGATTAATGAGGTAAGAATTCCCACCAACCCCCACCAGCGGCGATGACTGATGTGCCGAGCAGAGCCTGAATTTGATTGTATTAATAAGTCGGCCAAGTCCATATCCAATGCACTCGCCAACGCCATGGCAGACTCTTTGGCTGCAATACCATTGCGCTCTATACGTTGTACTGTACGCATACTCAAGCTGGCAACTTCCGCGAGCTGATTTTGAGTCCAGGCACGCTGTTCGCGCTGCCGACGGAGTAACTTATGATTGATTTTCATATCCATGACACTTGCCTCGCTTTGATTAAAAGCCGCCAGATTTCGCTATATCTATCGTTTTGTATACGACAGCAATACGACATGGCGACTTTGTGCACCAAGGAGATACGAGTTAACCAATCTGCTCCATAATTTCTTCGGCAATATCCGCATTGGTATAGACGTTTTGCACATCATCCAAATCTTCGAGTGTGTCAATCAAGGCAAGAATTTTTTCGGCGGCGTCCTTATCCAAATTGACTGTGAGCGAGGGAATTTGGGTAATTTCAGCAGAAGCCGGGGTTAACCCGGCGCTGGCGAGCGCATCTTTTACGCGGAAAAAATCCTCGAAGGCGGTCATCACATCGGCCGAGCCGTCATCATTAATCACCACATCATCAGCACCCGCTTCGAGTGCAGCTTCCATCAAAGCGTCTTCGTTGATACCAGGCTCAAAACTGATTTGGCCTTTGCGCGCAAATAGGTAGGCAACAGAACCGCTAGTGCCGAGATTGCCGCCCTTTTTGTCAAACGCATGACGAACATCACCTGCGGTACGGTTGCGATTATCAGTCATGCACTCAACGATAAAGGCGACGCCGTTTACACCGTAGCCTTCATAAGTCAGCTCTTCGTAAGCATCGGATTCGTTGGTGCCAGCACCGCGGGCTATAGCGCGTTCGACCACGTCTTTCTTGAGATTGTTTAAGTAAGCTTTTTCAACCGCAGCGCGCAGGCGCGGGTTGTCGGCGGGATTCGCTCCACCTTTGGCAGCGACGGTTAATTCGCGGATAATTTTGGTGAAAATTTTTGTACGCTTGGCGTCCTGACGCGCCTTGCGGTGTTTCATGTTTGCCCATTTGGAATGTCCGGCCATTGCACAGCTCCAACTTGCAGATTATTAACGTAGGGGAATAAAAAAGGGCGGGCAATGCCCACCCCTTTTTAGATCAACAAAAGTTACATGCCGTATTCGGGCGCATCTTCAGCAACCACTGTTTTTTCTTTCTTACGCAAGCGGATGTGCAGGTCACGCAACTGCAGCTCATCTACAGTGCCCGGAGCATCAGTCATCACGCAGGCCGCACTTTGGGTTTTGGGGAAAGCGATAACGTCGCGGATGGAGCTTGCGCCCACCATCAACATAATCAGACGATCCAAACCGAACGCCAAACCGCCGTGTGGTGGTGCGCCGTAGGCAAGTGCGTCGAGCAGGAAGCCAAACTTCTCGCGTTGCTCTTCCGGTGAAATACCAAGGATTTTAAATACCGCTTGTTGCATGGTCGATGAGTGGATACGCACCGAACCACCACCCAACTCAGTACCGTTCAGTACCAAATCGTAAGCACGGGACAAGGCCGCGCCTGGGTTTGCAACCAACTCTTCTGGAGTACAGCTGGGTGAAGTGAACGGGTGGTGAATGGATGTCCAGCCGCCTTTGTCATCCTCTTCAAACATCGGGAAGTCAACAACCCACAAAGGTGCCCATTGGGTGGTGTACAACTCAAGGTCAGCGCCCAGTTTGCAGCGCAATGCGCCCAACGCTTCGGTTACTACTTTGTGTTTGTCGGCGCCGAAGAAAATCAGGTCGCCATTTTCAGCACCAACGCGTTCCAAAATGGCCGCGCGCACGGGCACGGGCAAGTTTTTCACGATCGGCGATTGCAAGCCTTCTTCCAGATCAGATTTGTCGTTGACCTTGATGTACGCCAAACCTTTCGCACCGTAGATGCCAACAAACTTGGTGTAGTCGTCGATTTGTTTACGGGTCAACTTCTCGTTACCGCCGGGTACTTTCAATGCGGTAACACGGGATTTTGGATCGTTAGCCGGGCCAGCGAAGACTTTGAAATCCACTTCGGTAACCAGATCTTTAATATCAACCAATTCCAACGGGATACGCATATCCGGCTTGTCTGAACCGTATTTGGCAATTGCTTCCGAGAACGGCATGTGGTTGATTTCAGCAAACTCAACCCCGAGCAAATCTTTAAACAATTCGCGGAACATACCTTCGGTAATTTCCATGATTTGTTCTTGCGACATGAAAGAGGTTTCTATGTCGATCTGAGTGAATTCCGGCTGACGGTCAGCGCGCAAGTCTTCGTCGCGAAAGCACTTGGCGATTTGGTAGTAGCGGTCATAACCAGCCACCATCAACAGCTGCTTGAACAACTGGGGCGATTGCGGCAGCGCAAAGAATTTACCGTCGTGAGTACGTGATGGCACCAGGTAATCGCGCGCACCTTCTGGCGTAGCGCGAGTCAGGATTGGGGTTTCAACATCGAGGAAACCGTTGCGATCCAGATAATTGCGGATCACGCTGGTCACTTTGCTGCGGAAGCGCAGGTTTTTCTGCATTTCGGTGCGGCGCAAATCGAGGAAGCGGTATTTCAAACGCGTCTCTTCGCCAACATTGGAGTAGGCATCCAAGGGGAACGGCATGGTTTCCGCTTCGTTCAGAATCGTCAGCGCGGTGCCGTAAACTTCGATCTCACCAGTCGCCATATTCGGGTTAACGGTGGACGGCGCACGGGCACGCACTTTACCGGTCAACTGCAATACGTATTCGCCGCGCACTTTATCGGCCAAGGCAAAATTCTCTTTGGCATCCGGATCGAACACCACTTGCACAATACCTTCGCGGTCGCGCAGGTCGATAAAGATCACACCACCGTGATCACGACGACGATCAACCCATCCGCAGAGGGTCACTTCTTGATCGATAAACGAGGCATTTAAAGCGCCACAGTATTGGCTGCGCATAGCGAGTTCCTGATGTTTATAAGTAAAGTATTTGTATGAAAGTGTTCTATGAACCTTGGGGGCGACATCTGTCGCCCCCAAGGTTCAGCTTGACCGGTTTAGCTGGCAGCAGTTGTCCCAGAGCCAGAACTGCCCGCATCGCCAGCGATATTCTTTTTCTTGCCCGATTTAAAATCGGTCTCGTACCAGCCGCCGCCCGATAAGCGGAAACCAGCGGCTGAAATTTGTTTTTTGAGGCTGGATTTGCCGCAGGCGGGACAATCCACCAAGGGGGCATCACTCAACTTTTGCAGGGCTTCAAGGTTATGGCTGCATAATTCACATTGGTATTCATAAATAGGCACGTCTATCACCTCGGTTACAACAAGATAGTTACAACAATTAGCTAAACAGGATACCAAGACCCCAAAAGGGTCGCGATTGTAACGCAAAACCCGTGCGGCGAGAACCGCGCCATACAAGAACGGCGCAAGAACCGCGCGCCGGCAAATATGGTTGCGGGTGTAGGAATTTAAAGGGGGCCGCTTAGGGAATCTGCGAATTACGCATCCGCGCCTGCACGCGAGAGGCATGCCGGATCACCCACGCGGGCATGGCTTTTTCATATTGACGGGGATTGGGCAACATAACCGCCATGCGCGCCGCTGCCGATGGGCCTATCTGCGATGCCGGGACACGGTAGTAATGGCGCGCGGCTGCTTCGGCACCAAACACTCCATTGCCCCACTCCACCACATTTAAATACACCTCCAAAATGCGGCGTTTATCCCACAGCAGCTCAATCATGAGTGCGATAACCGCCTCCTGCCCTTTGCGCAGGTAAGAGCGAGAGGGTGATAAAAACAAGTTTTTAGCCAACTGTTGGGTAATGGATGACCCCCCGGCGACGGATTTGCCTTTGCGTTGGTTCTTTTTCAGCGCCTGCTCTATCCCGCGCAAATCAAAACCTTGATGCTGCATAAAACGATCATCTTCAGCAGCAACCACAGCACGTTTCAGGTGGGATGAGATATGCGCGTAATCCACCCATTGATGCTTCAATTCCGCCTTGGGATTTTGCTCGCGCAGCTCATCCAGCCGAATCGACATAAAACTCGTCGCACCCGGATTCACCCATTTCCACACCAGAATATGGGCGAAAAACCATAACTGATAGGCCAACACCAATAACATTAGCCATTTGAGAACTCGCCAAGTGGTGCGCCAGAATATTTTCATCGCGGGCTATTGCGCCTGCTCCTGTTGTTGTACGCGCTGTTTCATTGCTTCGGCCGCGGCGCGAGCTTTTTCCAGCGGCGATGAGGTATCGGTAGCCACTTGTTCGGATGTGGGTTCGGGCTTAGACCAACCGGAAGACTCGGGCGCAGAAATGGCATTGCGCGTATCGACTTCAATTTGCTCGGCGTCACTGGCGAGGGGTTTATCACCAAAATGTACCTGACCGTTTGCATCAGTCCATTTATAGACTTTAGTGGGCGCAGGTGTTTCCGGCTTAGATACCTTGTCAGACACGCTTTCCATGGCTTCTTTGGCATCGGCTGCCAACTGATTCGGTGACAACTTATCGGACAACAACTCACGCAGATCAACTAGCCAATCATCGCCCATACGCGCATGCATATCGCGCAGCGGCATCTGCCCGGTTTTGAGATAAACCAAATAATTGCCAATGCCGATCATCAATACCAGCACCACCAGGGATTTCATAATTAAACGCGCCATAGCTTTCCTTGTAGTGAATAACTCATTGTTTTGTGGTTAATAATTTATTGTTGCTTAAAAACTCAGTAAGAACTTGCTTCAACCCCAAGCATGTTCCCTTCATAAATTAGCGGGATAAATTGCAATCGCTGACTGCACGTGGGATTAGCGGAGCGCCCGCTACTCAAATCAAACTCCATGCCATGCAGGGGGCAGCGGATCGCATTGCCAGTACACGTTGCATAGGTGAGCGCAGCACCAGCATGGGGGCAGCTATTTTTGATCAACAGGGTTTTGCCGTTCTCCTGCAGTAACAGTAGCGACTGGCCATCCAGTGTAAAGGCTTTGCGGTAACCATCGTAAAGCTGATGTAATTTTTCCAGCGCCACAAACGGCATAAACCCATTCCTCTGTTAGCTAACCAACGTTAAACCCTGTGCATTTTGGCGATTTATCCACCGCTATGCCAGAGGTGTCGTGGCGAGGTATAAATACTCGCCACAAATCACCTGCAAACGGCTAGAATGCGCGCCGTTCCAAAGCCGTCTGCGCCCGGCACCTGGCTGCCCCCTTTTGTGGCATTCCGACTATGACCGATTCACTTTATCTGGAGCGATTGAAACAACTTTCAACGCGCCTGGTCTCCCTGCAAAAACCCATTCGTATCCTCGATGCCATCAAGTGGCCAGCAGGAATCGAACAGCGTTTTCGTGCCGAACAAGGTAGAGAACTGCCTGGATTGGAGGCGGATTTTTATCAGCGCCAAGCACTGGCATTTGATCCACGCAATGTCAGTCAACTACTGAAAGAATTGAAAAGCGATGTGCGTCGCCAATTGGGGCACCATGATGCGCTGGGCAAAATCCTGCAGGCCACCATTGATCAATACCAAATTGTGATTGAGCTGTTGGGCGCGCGCGGCACCCAACAGTTCGGCCATTTCAGCAAACAACTCTACGGTTCGGCGAGTGACAATATTCGCGGCGATCGCAAAACCCTGCGCCAAATGGGTGAGCGTTTGTGCCATATTTTTTCGCTGCCAGCCGTCGAGCACCTAAACCGCCCTTACACCAATCACATCAATGCTGAAGATGCAGTCACTATGCTCAGCGGGCGCATGCGTGATTATTTCGGCGCCGGTGAAGTGCGAGTGCAGATAAGCGATGACATAGTGTCCGACGCGTCTGCCGGTGGCGACTGCATTAAAATTAATCGCCGCTCGCTGTTTTCCGAGCTGGATATCCAGGTGCTGGAAGTGCATGAAGGTTGGGTTCACATCGGCACCACCCTGAACGGCCGTGAACAGCCTTGGGCAACCTGGCTAAGTGTTGGATCGCCGCGAATTACTGCAATTCAGGAAGGCATGGCTGTACTGCTGGAAACGCTGACATTCAGCTCTTTTCCGCAGCGTGCACGACGCATTAGCGACCGGGTTGTCGCGGTGGATTTAGCCGAGCAAGGCGCCGATTTTTGCGAAGTCTATCGCTACTTTTTAGAGCGCGGCATTAGTGAGCACGACAGCTATCGCGTCACCCAACGCGTGTTTCGCGGCGGCACCTTAACCGGCGGCTCGGTGTTCACCAAAGATATTTCCTACGTAAAAGGATTTGTTGAAAACGTAAACTTTATTCGCAGCGCGATTCAATCCGGTGTACCGGAAATTATCCCAATGCTGTTTGTCGGCAAAGTCACACTGGATGATTTACCGCTGCTCTATGAACGCTATTTGGACGGGGTGATTGTCGCTCCAAAACATTTGCCACCGATGTTTAAAAACCTGAACGGGCTGTATGTTTGGTTTGGATTTTCGAGCAGCATGTCAGAGATGAATATTGCGCGCGTGCAACAGCACTTTAATAAATTGTTTCAACAACTACCCTCGGCAACACCTATTCACCAAAATACCGATGCAGAATTGGATTGAGTTAAATTAGTTGATCATGACCTACTACAAAGTTGTACTTTCCGGCGAAGATATTTTTTTTGAAAATGCTTCACGCATTGATAACGACAATGCTGAACCAGTGATTGGTTTTATCAGTTGCAAACCTATCAGTGCAGAGACTCCGGCGTTAGCGCTAGCCATCGCCAAACGCGATTTATTAGTGCACTGGAACCACAGTTTTAATTTTGATCGCAAGATGGGTATGCCCACATTAACTCTCGAATATATGGGCGAAATGCGTGGCTGGTTTAAACCTAAAAGTAGTCAGGACTATTACTGGTTTACTAACGAGGAGCACAAGCAGACATTGTTGGCGCAACTCACCCAGCTGCCGCGCCAACGCTTGTGGCGCAAAGAGACGCCGATAACCATTGATACTTAAGCGTAGCTTCCAAACAACCTGCTCAAGCGATCGCAGCGGGAGCAGGCTCAATAATGTCCAATAAAGCAGCACGCAGTACCGGTGAGACAATTTCTTCACTGCGCGCTGAAAGCGGTGAATTACCCACCCACTCAAAACGCCAGCGATACAAATGAAGGCCATCCGCTGTTTCACGCACTTCCACTAATTCAAAACGGCGCGCATCCAACTCAAAACGCTCGCGCAATTGAAACGCAAAGGGTTCAGCATTTTTTCCGACAAAACTGGAAGTATGTTGGGTAGGCGCGGCCACCATTACGTAATCGCGGCCTTGAAATTGCAGATGACAAACGCTCAGACTTACCGGTTGCCCAAGGCGGTTATTTAACACTGTATCGACAAAAAAAGAGTTCATCACCATAAAAGATCCCGCTGCGTTCTTATGGTTTTCCGCCACAACGACATTGGCCGAAAACTGGTTGATTATTCGCCACCCGGTTCTAATAAAAGCGTCCCTCTACGCGGCGAGGCGGCAGTCTACGCACAATTTGTTACAGTTCAAGCAAAAGCTTGCTGTCACACCACCCCGTTCACACCCGCAAAGATTTTGTTACTTTATTGCCAGATTCTTGGTAGCAGCAGTGACAAATTCACCTCACCGCTTTCGCCCGTCTGGGTACAATCTGATAAAGTTCTTAGCTAAGGCTGCTGGAATACTGAATAGTTCCTTAACCACAAGGCCTTTTTAGCGATTCTTTTGCGTGTGTTTTTTGCTCTTACCCATTCACTTTTTACTGCACGTTTTTCCACAACGACAGTACACAACTACAGTTCACAACTATCATCAGGATTTGAAAGGAATGATCACGACCTTCACCAGTGCTTCTGCACGACTGTTATGGGGGGCAACCCTCGCTTTATTCACACTGCTTCAAGGTTGTAGTTATTTATCGCAGGGGGTTTTGGTTGATGGCGACCGCTACGCCAAAGCGACTACAACAGATAGCTTTGGTGATAGCGCCGAGCAGGTGGTTTACCCCGAACAAAACTGGAGCGCAGCCCAAAGCCTGTGGTTTTACAATGTCACCCAAGGCTCCAACCTGATTCCCTACGATATTTTCCTGCATCTGGAAGTATCTGACAGCGAACAATTATTCCGCAGCGATGAGCATATGAATCGCCTGCGTTACCTGCCCCAATCGGCCTCACTCGCCAACCCGGATGGACTGCCGGTGGGCTGGGTAAAAGATGAACATCTCGGCAAAAATTATATTGGCCTGACTTGCGCAGCTTGCCATACCAGCCAGATCAATTATCAGGGTGCAGCCATACGCATTGACGGTGGGTCAACGCTGGCAGATATGGAAAAGATGCTAAAGAGTTTGTCTGCCGCGCTGAATACCAGCCTCGACGAGCCAGCCAAATTTGAGCGGCTTGCGAAAAACGTATTAAAAGCACGATATCCCGCCGATCAAGAAGCCTTTCGTGTGGAGCTGAGCGAGGTCGCCGCGCAAATCGCCCATTACAACCAGATCAATGAGCCGCGCCACGGCAATCAAAGCGTCGCTTATGGTTACGGGCGCCTCGATGCCTTTGGGCGCATTTACAACCGTATTCTCGCCCACCTCACCCCCAAAGAACCCAACTTCAATCCCGCCAGTGCACCAGTGAGCTACCCCTATTTATGGGATACCCCACAGCACGACTTTGTGCAGTGGAACGGTGTGGGCGATAACGAATTAGCAGGGCCATTGGGTCGCAATACGGGTGAAGCACTCGGTGTCTTTGCACAGTTTGATCTGGATAAAAAGCCAGGTGATCTGGGCTACCGCTCCTCAGTAGTAGTGCGCAACCTGACACGTATGGAGCGTCACCTTGAAAGTCTGTGGTCGCCCAGCTGGCAACAATTGGCCGAGCAAAATGTATTGCCTGCCATTAACCAGCATTTGGCCGAGCAAGGCAGGGAGATATTTATTGAATACCAGTGCCACACCTGTCATGAAGCCATTGACCGCACCGACCCCAAACGACGTGTGATATCTCAATTTGCCAGCCTGCAAACCATCGGTACTGATCCATACATGGCGATGAATGCACTCAACTACACCGGCAAAAGCGGTTATTTTGAGCGCGATAGAATCAAACCACTCGACCCTCGCTCGCCGCGTTTTAGCGCCAATACACCGGTCTTACCTGCCCTGAGTGCAGCAGTTGAGGGAGTTTTGCTGGAGCCGGATCACGATAAAACGTTTATCCGCCGCTGGGCGGAGAAACTCTATGACTTGGTGACTTCCATCGGCGATAACCCGATTAAAAAAACCGAGCGGCATCTGGACTTTGAAATCGTCAACAAAAACAACCCCGCCACACTCGCTGCTTACAAAGCGCGCCCGCTCAATGGCATTTGGGCTACAGCACCTTATTTACACAACGGCTCAGTGCCCAGCTTGTATGAACTGTTTATGCCCAGCTGCAGTGATGCTGAAATCATCAGTGGCAAAACCTGTCGCCCCAACAAATTTACGATAGGGGTGCGCGAACTGGACCCAGTAAAAGTAGGTATGGTAGGGCGTGACCCGGCGCAATACCCCGACTTGTTTGTGTTTGATACCAGCCTGCCTAGCAACTCCAATAAAGGTCATGAATATGCCGCTGGCGTGACGCCGGTATTTATTCTGGATGCACAGGGGCGCCCATTGAAGGATGCACAAGGCAAACCCAAAATGCGCCAGCTAAACCCTATCAACCATGCACAGCGTTTGGCACTGGTTGAATACCTGAAAACGCTTTAACCTGCCCTCCCGCTACATGGCGCCCGCACACTCACAGGGCGCCATTCACTCGCACAATTGCTAACAACTCACCCCACCCAAGTTCGTTAGATTTAACACCGCATAAAATCACTGAACCAATTGCCTGTTTTCACGGTCTCTATGCGGCTTCTATTTATTAAGCAGCCAAGCCTAAATGCGGGCGATTTGATTGACACCAAGCGCCGCGACACACAGAATCACCGACCAGTTTTAAACCTCAGGAACACGCTGAATGAATATTGATCGTTTATCCCCGCTATTACAGCGCACCACCTTGCTGCTCTCTCTCGCAGCCGGTTCATTTTTGCTCACTGCCTGTGGCGGCGGAAGCGACAACAAATCATCAGCCAGCAGCTCTTCTATTAGCAGCAGCTCATCACTGCGCAGCAGCTTTAGCAGTGCCTCCGTACCCGCCAATGGCTCAGGCATTTGGCCCAGCGTAAAAGTGGAAGCACAAAGCCCCAAAGTACTCACTTTTCAGTGGAGCGCGGTAGAAGGTGCAACCCACTACAAACTTTACAAACAAGACGCTGAAAACGGCGCAGTGCTGTTAGCTGACAACATCACCACCACCAGTGCCAGCGATGAAATTGGCGTACACATTCACGACTGGGTAAATACCCGTTATTGGGTGGATGCCTGTGTTGCGGACGACTGCAGCCAGCGCTCGGACATGACATTTACCGCCACCGAAATGATCAAAGCCATCGGCTATTTCAAAGCCTCCAATACCGGCTCATTTGACTGGTTCGGTTGGAGTATTACCCTCTCAAGCGATGGCATGACCATGGCGATTGGCGCGCCTGCAGAGGACAGTAAAGCGGTTGGTATTAATGGTGATCAAACCAACAACGAAATAGTAAATGCCGGTGCAGTTTATGTGTTTGTGAAAGAGGATGGGCTTTGGGTACAGCAGGCCTACCTCAAAGCGTCCAATACCGAGCAGCCTAATTTAAATGGCCTTCGCGTGCTGCCGAATGATCGTTTTGGTTACCGTGTGGCATTGTCTGACGACGGCAATACCTTGGCAGTATCGGCCTTATTGGAAGACAGCCCATCTTATGGCGTCAACTGTAATCAGGACAATTATGAACAGGTCATCAGCTCTGCCGCTTCCTCAGGCGGTACTGGTAATTTGCTGGCAGCAAGAACTCTTGATGTTGGCGCGGTCTACATCTTTACCCGCAGCGCAGGCACCTGGACACAAGATGCTTATGTAAAACCGATTTTCTCTACACTTCACGCCTTTGCCCAATCAGCGGTTGCGCTACGTTTTGGAGAATCGCTAGCACTTTCCGGTGATGGTAAAACCCTTGCGGTTGGCACGTCTGAGGACTTCATCAGTAGAAGCGGCGTTTTCAACTTTAACGCTTCAAGCAGTATGTCATCACTGGCGTGTTTGGAGTTTTACCCCTCCAGCAGCTCATCTACCAGCAGCACCAGCAGTTCAAGCAGCAGCACTACTTCAAGCAGCTCTTCCGCCGGTAGCAGCTATCGCGGTGGCTCAGCCTCAGGTGCGATCTATACCTTCCGTTTAGGCGAGAATGGCTGGAAGGAAGAGTCCCATGTTAAAGCATCCAATGCGGAACAAAACGACGCCTTTGGTGTGAGCATTGCCCTGTCTACCGATGGCAATACCATGGTGGTTGGCGCAATCAGTGAAGATAGTAATGCAACCGGTGTTAATGGCGATCAATCCAAGAACTCTTGCTATTACTTCAACGAAGGCGCCTATGTGATTGACGCCGAGTGCGAAGAAGCTGGTCGCTACCAAGTGCGCGGCGTAATTGATAACGGTGCAGCTTATGTCTTTAAGCGCACAGCAGACTTGTGGAATCAGGAAGCCTACTTAAAACCTGCCAGCACTTATATGTACACTGCCTTTGGCACCAGCGTGGATGTTTCTGGCGATGGCAATACCCTGGTGATCGGTGCACCTGGTGATGCGAGCAAAGCAACAACTATTAATGGCGATGTCGCACAAGATATTGAATTTGCCAATACCGGCGCAGCCTATGTGTTTGCCAAGTCGGGCGAAAGTTGGTCGCAAGAAGCAATCGTTAAACCTTCAACACTAACCAAACACACTGGTATCAGTTTGGTAGCCGTTACCAGTGTGACTTACAGCATCCAGATAAACGGCGGTGGTCAATTTGGTAATAGTGTAAGCCTGTCTGACGACGGCAATATCCTGGCTGTCGGTTCATTCCGTGAAAGCAGCTATGCCACCGGTATTAATGGCGATGAAGGTGATACCAGCAAAGCGGATGCCGGCGCCGTGTTTGTATTCACCCGCAACAATACCGTTTGGTCACAAAAGAGTTATGTAAAAGCATCCAACCCTGATGCAAGTGATCGCTTTGGGCTGAATGTTGAACTCTCGGGTGATGGTAAAAATATGTTGGTTGGTGCACACCGTGAATCGGGCCGTGGCTATACCTCTGTTGCGGCTTCCAGTGGTGCCAGCAACAGTTCGGCAGCCAGCAGCACAGGCCTTGACCAGAGCGATAACAGCCTGGAAGCGTCTGGCGCGGTGTACCTCTACTAAGCTGAACCTGGCAATCAACAAAAACGGGATGCCAAAAGCATCCCGTTTTTGTTTGTGTCGTCATTAACAGATACCGCACTTGTCGCCGTTTAACCGCCCCACCGCAAGTGCAACCCCTGCTCGCCCGCTTCGGCGGTATATCCGCTACAAACCCATAAATCCCCCACAGCAACCAGCGTATCGCCGCTATACACCAGTGGTAAGTCATCCCGAAGCCAAGGCTCCAGGGCATATTCCTGCAGTAATTTTTTCAAGGTTTGGGAGTGATGGCGCCCCGCAGGCTTACAGCGTTCACCGCCTTGGCGATAGCGAATATGTAAATCCGGCAATCCCACTTTCAAGCGCACCGCGCCGTCGCCGCTCCTCTCAACTGCACCCTGCTCCACTATATCCAACGTCAATACCGGCAAGGCTGCAGGCAACAGATACAAGCGCTGGCGAAATACCCGCAGCGATAGATCACCCCAGGTTACATTCGCTTCAGCATCCTCGCGCCCCAGCAACAATTGCTGCTGGATTTGCCGCCAATGGCTTTGCTCGGGCGTGCTGTAACCGGCGCTGCGCAGCCAATAGCGCAGCAGGTTTTGCTGGCGTACCAGCGACAGGGAACAGAGAAATGCCAGATCAATACTCTGCCCGATGCGCTCGCGTCGCGTCGCCGCTGTGTGTAAGTCCTCGCGGGCGATAGCCTCAAGCAGTTGCTCTTGCTCCGCACAGAGCTCGGCCGTTTGCTGCCATTTGCGCATAAACGCCGGCCAGCGTCGGGCAAGCAAAGGCATTACCTGATTGCGCAAAAAGTTGCGGTCATAGGCATCGTCCTGATTGCTTTCATCCTCCACCCACTGCAGCTGATGTTCACGGGCATAGCTTTCCAATTGCGCGCGCGAAAAATTCAGCAGTGGTCGTACCAGCGTCGCTTGGCCCAAGGGCCGCTGTACAGCCATTGCTGCCAGCCCACGCGGGCCGGTACCGCGCAATAAGCGCAGCAGTAATGTCTCGGATTGATCGTTGGCGTGATGGGCGGTGAGCAGAAAATCGCCCGCACTCACATAGCGCTCAAATACTGCGTAGCGCGCTGCGCGTGCGGCATCTTCTATACCTTTACCGCTGTTGATAACGCTGACTTTTTCTGCCGTAAACTCAATACCCAACTGCGCGCAAATTGCCGCACACCGAGCCTGCCACTGATCGGCATGGGGCGAAATTTGGTGGTTGATATGCAGCGCGCGAATAGTCACCGGCAGTGGCAATTGCACCAGCGCATGCAGCAGCACGGTAGAATCCAACCCGCCGCTAAAACCCACCCAATAGACCGCGTCTGCGCTATTACCGCCATCCGGTAAATAAGTGCGCAGTGCTGCGGGCGAAAAAATGGGGGCAGAGGAAGTCATAGCAATACCTGATTGATGCGCGCATTAAAGCCCAACGGTCACATAAATAAAACCCAACGCCCGGTAAATACCATCCACCTCAAGTAAATAAAAGGTCTGCCTTCCCCTGCCGGCATCCGGCGGGCAAAATGCCCCACTCCCACGCCCGTTATTAAATGGATTGCAGATGTTATGACCCAGCCCAGTTACGGCCATTGGCCATCACCTATCACCGCCGACTTGCTCACCAGTCAAGGTATACGCTTGAGCGACCCGCAAGCGGTGGGCGATACACTTTACTGGCTGGAAAGCCGCCCGCAGGAAAAAGGCCGCAGTGTGTTGGTGTGTGAAAAACAGGGCGAGCGCCGTGATTTACTGCCCGCCCCCCATAGCATTCGCACCCGCATTCAGGAATACGGCGGCGCGCCCTACTTGGCCACCGCCGATGTGATTTTTTATGTGCTGGATAGCGACCAACGCATTTACGCCTACGATTTACACACTCAAACCAGCCGTGCACTGACCCCGGAAGGCGCTTATCGCTACGCCGATTTTTGTATTGACCCAAGACGCAACCGCCTGCTGGCAATACGCGAGAATTGCAGCAGTGATAACCAGCATCCTACCAGTGAGATTATCGCTATCCCGCTGGATAATGTGCAGCTTGAGGTATTGGTTTCCGGCGCCGATTTTTATTCCAACCCGCGCTTGTCACCCAACGGCGAGCAACTCAGTTTTTTGCGCTGGTTTCACCCCCATATGCCCTGGGATAACACGGAGTGTGTTATCGCCCAATTAAATGCGCAGGGTGACATTATTAGGAGCGTGGCAATTGCCGGCGGAAATAATGAATCTATTTTTCAGCCGCAATGGTCACCGGCCAGCGAATTATTTTTTGTGTCGGATCGCAGCAACTGGTGGAATATTTATCGCTGGACGGGTGCAGAGGCCGAAGCCATTTGTGCACTCGATGCCGAATTCGCCACACCGCAATGGGTGTTTGGCATGAGCACTTACGGTTTTTTATCCGCGAGTGAAATTTTTTGCTGTTTTAGCCAGCAAGGCGTGTGGCAATTGGGCGTTATTAATATCGCGCAAAAAACCTTGCAGCAAATTGCACAACCCCTGCGCGATATTTCAGCTGTGTGTTGCCAAGCCATGAATAATGGAGACAGTGAAAACAAAGGCCAGGCTTATTTTCTCGGCGCAACGGCAACCCAGGGGGCGCAGCTGTGGTTTTATGAATCAGGACACTATCACTCAGGTGTTTGCGCGCCGCTAAATAACACTCAATTTGCACTGGACAGTCGCTACCTCTCCCAAGCCGAAGCAATTACTTTTCCCACGCGCGATGGCGAAACTGCGCACGGATTTTTTTACGCTCCGACCAATGCCGACTATAAAATTGCGCCAGCTAATTTACCGCCGCTGTTGGTGATGTGTCATGGCGGCCCTACCGGCGCCACCGAGACCTCGCTTAATTTAAAAATCCAATTTTGGACCAGCCGCGGGTTTGCCGTGCTGGATGTGAATTATCGCGGCAGCACCGGTTACGGCAGAGCATATCGCGACCGGTTAAAAAATAATTGGGGCATCACCGATGTCATCGACGTGTGCAGCGGGGTGGATTATTTGGTGGCGCAGCAGCGCATCGACAAAAATAAAGTTGCCATTCGCGGCTCCAGCGCTGGCGGTTATACCGTGCTCGCCGCCCTGACTTTTGGCGATGTGTTTAAAGCCGGTGCGAGTTTATACGGCATAGGCGATTTGGAAGCCCTCGCGCGCGACACCCATAAATTTGAAGCGCATTATTTGGATTCGCTGGTGGGTGAATACCCCGCGCAACAAAAGATTTATCGCGACCGCTCACCCATTTATCACATAGAACAACTCAATTGCCCGGTGATTTTTTTGCAGGGGCTGCAAGACAAAGTCGTACCACCTGCACAAGCAGAAGCCATGGTCGCTGCACTACAAGAAAAAGGCATAATGACCCGCTACGTAACCTTTGAAGAAGAGGGTCACGGCTTTCGCCAGGCGCAGAATATGCAACGCGCACTCAATGAAGAGTTAGCGTTTTATCACACTGTTTTTAGTAACCATTGATTGTTGGAGAGAAGTCATGGGACGTTGGCGCCCGCCCAGTGCAAAAGGTTCAACCTATATCACCGCCGCCGGTTTTAAACGCATGAAAGATGAGGTTACCCAGCTGTGGAAAATAGAACGCCCCCAAGTCACCCAGGTAGTGCACGAAGCCGCCAAAAACGGCGACCGCAGTGAAAATGGCGATTACATCTACGGTAAACGTCGCCTACGTGAAATTGATTCGCGCGTGCGTTTTTTATCCAAGCGTATGGAAGTACTCACGGTGGTAGATCGTTTACCCGAAGACCACAGCAAAGTTTTTTTTGGCGCTTGGGTGACTCTGGAAGATGAAGACGGCAATGAAAAAACTTACCAAATCGTCGGCCCCGACGAATTTGATGTCGCGCGGCAAAAACTCAGTATGGATTCACCGCTCGCCAAAGCCATGCTCGGCAAGCGCCTGGACGATGAAATTGTGCTGAAAAAACCGGAGGGGGAAGAGCTGTTTTACATCACCGCGATTGAATACAAACCCTACGATCAGGATTAGTCGCGCCACAGCTCCAGCACAAAATGCTATAGTGCGCCCCATTTTTTCGGCTGGCTGCTGCCAGCTCCAGATTTCAGCGTTGACAGGTTTTTATCCATGACTCACTCATCCAACAATCCTGCTCGTAAGATTTTAGTTACCAGCGCCCTGCCCTATGCCAATGGTGCTATTCACCTCGGCCATTTGGTGGAATATATCCAGACCGACATTTGGGTGCGCTTCCAAAAACTGCGCGGTGTGGACTGCACCTACGTATGCGCCGACGATGCCCACGGCACAGCGATCATGCTCAAAGCCGAGCAGTTGGGTCACTCGGCCGAGCAGCAAATCGCCAATGTAAAAGCCGAGCACGAGGCGGATTTCGCTGCGTTTAATATCGCCTTTGATAATTACCATTCAACGCACAGCACTGAAAACCACGAACTTTCGAACATGATTTATGGCCGGTTGAAGGCCAATGGCCATATCGCCAGCAAGAGCATTACCCAAGCTTACGATCCGGAAAAGCAGCTGTTCCTCGCCGACCGTTACATCAAAGGCACCTGCCCGAAATGTAAAACCGAAGATCAATATGGCGATAACTGCGAGAAGTGCGGTGCAACCTATTCGCCGATGGATTTGATTAACCCCAAATCAGCGATTTCCGGCGCAACGCCCGTGGCGAAAGATTCCGAACACTTCTTTTTTACCCTGCCCGAATTCAGCGATTTTCTGAAAGGCTGGACGCGCGCTGGTCATCTACAGGATGAAGTTGCCAACAAGATGGCTGAGTGGTTGGATGCCGGTTTGCAGGCGTGGGATATCTCCCGCGATGCGCCCTACTTCGGTTTTGAAATTCCCGGCGAGCCGGGCAAGTATTTTTACGTCTGGCTGGATGCGCCCATCGGTTATATCGCCAGCTTGAAAAACTTGCTCGATAAGAAAGGCGAAGATTGGTACGAGTACTGGAAGCCAGATTCTACCGCCGAGGTGTATCACTTTATCGGCAAGGACATCGTGAATTTCCACGCGCTGTTCTGGCCAGCGATGTTGCACTCCGCCAATTTGCGCACACCAACCAAAGTCTGTGTACACGGTTTTCTGACCGTTAACGGCACCAAAATGAGTAAATCGCGCGGCACCTTTATCAATGCCCGCACTTATCTCGATCATTTAAATCCGGAATACCTGCGCTACTACTTCGCAGCCAAGCTCACCAGCAATGTGGACGATATCGACCTGAATCTGGAAGATTTCATCCAGCGCGTAAACTCTGATCTGGTCGGCAAGGTAGTGAATATCGCCAGCCGTACCGCCAAATTTATCAACAATGCCGGTGGCGTATTGGCGACTGAAGTGGCTGA
This sequence comes from Cellvibrio sp. QJXJ, assembly GCF_024452345.1. NCBI lineage: Bacteria > Pseudomonadati > Pseudomonadota > Gammaproteobacteria > Cellvibrionales > Cellvibrionaceae > Cellvibrio > Cellvibrio sp. QJXJ. The sequence goes on along the minus strand of NZ_CP101662.1, from coordinate 4,619,190 downwards.
CGCCGCTTTATGGCAACAGTTTGTGGATGGCGGCGAAACTATCGCCAACCATTACGAAAACCGTGACTACAGCAAAGCCATGCGCGAAATTATGGCGTTGGCCGATGCCGCCAACGAATATATCGCTACCCAAGAACCGTGGAAGCTGGCCAAACAAGCTGGTGCCGAAGCGCAAACCCAAGCGGTTTGTACCCTGGGTATCAATATGTTCCGTGCCTTACTGACTTATTTGAAGCCGGTATTACCCGCGCTGACCGCAGATGCCGAAGCCTTTTTGGGCGAAACCCTGAGCTGGAATGCGCCGATCAGTTTCCGTGCCGGTGAGAAGATCAACGAGTTCAAACCACTGCTCACCCGCATTGAAAAAGACAAGGTAGATGCCATGATCGACGCCAGTAAAGAAGCCTTGGCGACTGCTGCGCCAAAAGCGGAAGAGAAAACCTCAGACGTTGAACCTATCGCCGCTGAAATCGACTTTACTGATTTTGCCAAGGTGGATTTACGTATAGCCCTGATCGCCAACGCTGAACACGTAGAGGGTTCCGACAAACTGTTGCGTTTAACTCTGGATTTGGGCGGCGAAACCCGCAACGTGTTCTCCGGCATCAAAAGCGCTTACGACCCGAAAGACTTGGTTGGCAAGCTAACTGTAGTAGTTGCCAACCTCAAGCCGCGCAAAATGAAGTTCGGTATGAGCGAAGGCATGGTGCTGGCCGCTGGCCCAGGTGATAAGGAAATTTATTTGCTGGAACCGCATGCTGGCGCAAAGCCGGGCCAACGGGTTATGTAAATCACTCCCCTCGCCGGGCGCCAACCTCCCCCTTTTTTAAAGGGGGGAGGAGCTCCCGTCATAAGGATATAAACAAACAAGCTAAACCTTTAGCGCTTTATTTATTGAGAATGCCTCTCTACTTGCCGATAATACGCAGCCCTTTGACTCCGGGCATTCACTTCAGCGGCTTTCCTTCATTGGACAAACATCATGAGTTTCAGCGAATTAGCAATCATTTTGCTCAGTACCGTGCTGGTGAATAACTTTGTATTGGCGCAATTCCTCGGCCTCTGCCCGTTTATGGGCGTATCCAATAAATTGGAGAGCGCCATCGGCATGGCGGGTGCAACTACCTTTGTAATGACCCTCGCTTCTATTTGTACCTATCTGGTGGACACCTGGGTGCTGGCGCCGCTGGAGCTGCAATATTTACGCACTATCGCTTTTATTCTGGTAATCGCGGCAGTGGTGCAATTCGTCAAAATGTTTATGGAAAAGACCAGCCCGCTGCTCTATCGCGTACTTGGCGTGTTTCTGCCGCTAATTACTGTGAACTGCGCCGTGCTCGGTGTTGCCTTGCTGAACACGCAAAAAGCCCACAGCTTTTTTGAATCCACAATGTATGGTTTTGGCGGCGCCCTCGGTTTTGCGATGGTGTTGGTATTGTTTTCCGCGATGCGTGAGCGTTTAGCGGTGGCCGATGTGCCGGTGCCTTTTAAAGGCGCGGCGATTGGCATGATCACTGCCGGTTTGATGGCACTGGCCTTTATGGGCTTTGGCGGGCTGGTAAGCCTGCAATAACTGACGAGTCTGGCATTCATGATCGAATTTATTTTCCAGAACCCTATCCTCAGCGCCCTGATTGCACTCGGCGGCCTGTCGGCGCTATTTGGCGCGGTATTGGGTTTTGCTGCAGTCAAATTCAAAGTGGAAGGCGACCCCATCGTCGAGCAGATCGACGCGCTGTTGCCGCAAACTCAATGCGGTCAATGCGGCCACCCCGGCTGCCGCCCCTACGCCCAGGCAATCGCTAACGGTGAAGCCATCAACAAATGTCCGCCCGGCGGTCAGGCAACTATTAATGCCCTGGCCGATTTGCTGGATGTAGAGGCTCCCTCCCTGGACTCGGAACACGGCGAACATTTGGACGTGAAACGTGTCGCTTTTATCCGCGAAGACGAATGTATAGGTTGCACCAAATGTATTCAGGCCTGCCCAATGGATGCAATCCTCGGCGCCGCCAAACACATGCACACAGTGATTGCCGATGAATGCACCGGTTGCGACTTGTGCGTGGAGCCCTGCCCGGTGGATTGTATCGATATGATCCCGGTTGAAACTGACCTGAAAACCTGGAAGTGGGATCTACCGGCCACCAACCAAAAACCGGTGTTCCATGTGATCGCCCAGGAAGTGCCGGTAATTCCTTTGGAAACGAATGTAATTGCCACTGACCTTGGCCGTGGTAGTGCGCTAAATAGCGACAAGCCCGACGGTGAAAAAGCTGCCTAAGCGCCGCATTGACGACGAGAAATCTGCATAGATGACAAGCCTGATCAAAGTCTGGGAATTACCGGGCGGTATTCACCCTCCCCAACACAAAAGCCAATCCCTGCAATTGCCGCTGGGCGAAATTCCCCTGCCTCCGTTTCTGGTGATTCCGCTAAATCAACATATGGGCACCCCCGCACGCGCCATTGTGCAAGTAGGTGAGCGCGTGCTCGCCGGGCAATTGATTGGTATCGCCGATGGCACCTTTAGTGCCAATACCCACGCGTCTACCTCGGGGACTGTATTAGCCATTGAGTCCCGTGCGATTCCACATCCGTCCGGCATGAGCAGTGAATCCGTCATTATTGAACCGGATGGCAAACACGAGTGGGTTCAACTAATTCCCTGTGAAGACTACCTACAGCTGGATCGCTTGCAACTGCTGGATAAAATCCGCGCAGCCGGTGTGGCAGGTTTGGGGGGCGCAGGTTTCCCCACTGCCGTAAAACTTGCACCCAAATCGACGCAAGTGATCGATACATTGATCCTCAACGGTGCCGAATGTGAGCCTTACATCACCGCCGATGACATGCTGATGCAAACCCAGGCGCAGGAGTTAGTCGCCGGAACCTTGCTGCTGAGTCATATTTTGCATCACCCCAAAAACCTGCTGATTGGCATTGAGGACAACAAACCCACGGCCATTGCTGCGGTAAAAGCTGCGGTTGCTGGCGCCAAAGCCCTGCGCAGCGAAGCCGCCAATATTCAGGTAGTGGTGATTCCCACCAAGTACCCCTCCGGTGGTGCCAAACAGCTGACCCAAATTTTGACCGGGCGGGAGATTCCCAGCGGCCATCACTCGGCCGATGTGGGGGTTATCTGTGTGAATGTCGCCACCGCCGCTGCCGCCTGGCGCGCTGTGCGTTTTGGTGAGCCGCTCATTTCGCGCATTACTACGGTAGTCGGTGAGGCATTAACAACCCAGCGCAATATCAATGTGCTGTTGGGAACACCTATCGACTATGTGCTAGAGCAGCACGGTTTTAACTTGAAACAAGCATCGCGGGTAGTCATGGGTGGGCCGATGATGGGCTTTACCCTGCTGGATTTGGCCGCGCCGGTAATCAAAACCACCAACTGTATTCTGGCGCCCAGCACCCAAGAACTGCCTGAACCACAACCCGCACAAGCCTGTATTCGCTGCGGCATGTGCGCCGAGGTCTGCCCGGCAAGCCTGTTGCCACAACAGTTGTTCTGGTATGCACAGGCGGAGGATTTTGATCGGCTCGAATCGCACAACCTGTTCGACTGCATTGAATGCGGCGCCTGTTCTTACGTTTGCCCCAGCACTATTCCGCTGGTGCAGTACTATCGCGCCGCCAAGGGCACTATTCGCCTGCACGAGATCGAGAAGGAGAAATCGGATCGTTCGCGTCAGCGTTTTGAATTCCGCCAGCAGCGCATCGCCAAAGAAGAAGCCGAAAAAGAAGCCAAACGTCTAGCACGTCAAAAGGCAGCGGAAGAAGCCAAAAAGAAACTGGCCGAAAAAGCGGCTGAGGCGGCGAAGAATCCGGCAACGGCTACTGATGTCATTACCGCAGCCGTGATTAAAGTGGGTGCGACGCAGGCTTCCAGTGAAGAAGAAAAAGCCAAGCTGGAGCGCCTGCTTAACGCGGCCAAAAATGGCTTGGAGTTTGCGCAAAAAACCTTGGTGCCGAACAAAACCAACCCGGTAATTACCGAAGAACAGCTGGTTAAACAGCAGGCGCGCATCAAACAAGCCGAGCAAAAAGTTGCAGAGGCGGAGAAGAAACTGGCCGAGTTTGTTGCCAATAACTCTGTCACTAGCAGCATCGAACCCGGCACCACCGCTGCTCCAGCGGCGGGCGCACCGGCAGTAGACCCGAGCGATCCCGTCGCGGCGGCGATTGCCCGCGCGCAGGCAAAACTGACCATGTCACCGGAAGACAAAGCGCGCGCAAATCTGGAATCCCTGCGCTCACGGTTGGCCAAAGCCGAAGAGAAAGTTGCCGCCGCCAAAGCCGACGGCAGCCCCAATTTGGATGCCTTACAACAAGGCGCCGAAAAGCTGCAGCAAAAAATTACGGAAGCGCTGGCTGAACTCAAGGCATTGGGCATTAAAGACGAGCCGGTCGTTGCCGCTGCGCCAGTAACTGCTGAACCTGCGAGCGCAGAGCAAAACGCAGCGCAAGCCGCGATTGAAAAAGCAAAAGCCAAGGCAGCTGCCATGGCGAGTATGAGTGATGAGGAAAAACGCGCCGAGCAGATTCAATCCCTGCAAAACCGTTTAACTAAAGCGCGCGAGCGTTTAGCCAAGGCAGAAACTGAAAACGACGCCAATATCGACGCCTTCCGCGCCGGCGTCACCAAACTGGAAGAAAAGCTGCAAGAACTGGCCTAGGGCAGTGTTCATCACGGCGATTCTTAACGAGATAAACGAATGGCGTTATTAAATATCACCTCACCCCACACCCACGGGGCCAATCGTACCGGGCGCGTTATGCGCTTGGTGGTCTATGCCACGTTTCCCGGTATTGCCGCACTGACTCACTTTTTTGGTATAGGGGTGTTAATCAATGTGTTGCTGGCGAGCTTGAGCTGCATCGCCTTTGAAGCACTGGTGATGAAACTGCGTGAACGTCCGGTGATGTTCTACCTACGCGATTGCAGCGCGTTGGTGACCGGCGTGCTGATCGGTGTATCCCTTCCGCCCTATTGCCCTTGGTGGCTGGTGATCAGCGCCAGTTTTGTCGCGATTGTCTTGGCTAAACAGCTTTACGGCGGCATGGGCTTTAACCCCTTTAATCCGGCGATGGTGGCCTATGTGCTGCTGCTGATTTCCTTTCCGGTACAGATGACCCAATGGGCCACGCCATTACCCATGCTGGCCGATGGACATACTGCACCCAGCCTGGTCGCGGCGCTGGATAAGATCTTTTTTGGCACCCCCATCGACGGCTACAGCTCGGCGACAGTGCTGGACATTATGAAACAAAACTCCGGCCTGACGCTGGATGCCCTCTATCAACAACAGCCTGTATTTACCGAAGGCCGCTGGGCCGGTGCTGGTTGGGAATGGGTCAACATCGCCTTTTTGATTGGCGGCATCTATCTGCTCTACAAAAAAGTCTTTACCTGGCATGCCCCGGTTTCCATGCTGCTGGCGCTGGCGCTGATGGCCGCGCTGTTTTACGACTCAGGCAGCTCCAATTCCGGCGGCTCACCCATTTTTCACCTGCTGTCCGGTGCCACTATGCTCGGCGCATTTTTTATTGTGACCGATCCGGTCAGCTCGGCGGTGAGCACCCGTGGGCGCATTGTTTATGGCGCGTTGATTGGTGTGGTGATTTATGTGATTCGCGCCTGGGGCACCAGCTACCCCGACGGAGTTGGTTTTGCAGTTTTGCTGCTGAATTTCGCCGCCCCCTTTATTGATTACTACACTACTCCGCGCACCTACGGCCACAAAAAACCGCGCCGTGCGACCGACAGTAGCAAACAGGATGGAGGTCACTAATGCTCGGCCAATCCATAAGTAAAAACAGCTTTATCCTCGCCGTTTTTGCGATTTGCACGGCAGGCGCATTGGCGCTGACCAACCTCGGCACCCAGGATCGTATTGCAGCTTCAGAGCGCGCCGCACAACAGCGCGCACTATTTGAAATAATTCCCCTGCAAGATCACGATAACGATCTGCTCAATGACACCATACCCGTGCCGGATAGCGCATGGGAGCCGCTGGGCGCCAGCGAATCCAGCAAGATTTATCGCGCGCGCCAGCAAGGGCAAATCACCGCCTTGATCGTTCCCGCCACGGCACACGATGGTTACTCCGGCGATATCAGTATGATTGTCGGGGTAAAAACTGATGGCACCATTGCCGGCGTGCGTGTATTACTGCACAAAGAAACTCCCGGACTGGGCGACAAAATTGAGCTAAAAAAGCATCAGTGGATTTTAAGTTTTAATGGCAAAAGTCTGACTGTTCCTGTTATCGAGGAATGGAAAGTTAAAAAAGATGGCGGCACCTTTGATCAATTTGCCGGTGCCACCATCACTCCGCGCGCCGTAGTGGGACAAGTAAAACGCGTGCTGGAATTTGTGAATACCAACCATCAAACCTTGTTTGATGCGAATCAACAGCCAAGCGCAGGTGAACAACATGAGTAATGGCGTGAATTACACAGAAATTACCCAAAAGGGCCTGTGGGGTAACAACGCCGCGTTAGTGCAGCTTCTCGGCCTCTGCCCCCTGCTTGCGGTCAGCTCTACCGTTGTTAACGCGCTCGGCCTGGGGCTGGCTACATTACTGGTTCTGACCACCACCAACTCAGTGGTTTCACTGATCCGCCACTATGTAAGCGACGCAGTAAGGCTGCCCGCCTTTGTGATGATTATCGCCTCAGCGGTTACCTGTATTGAATTGCTGATGAAAGCTTACACCTACGAGTTGTACCAAATACTTGGATTATTTATCCCGTTAATCGTGACCAACTGCGCCGTATTAGGTCGCGCTGATGCCTTTGCCAGCAAAAATACTCTCCTACCTTCCGCCATCGATGGTTTTATGATGGGGATGGGGTTTCTGTTAGTACTTGTTTGTGTGGGCGCTGTACGCGAACTGCTCGGCACCGGACATCTGTTTGCCGATATGCAATTACTCTTTGGTGAATCCGCACGCAGCTGGCAACTGAATGTCTTTGGCAGCAGTTTTCCCAATGTGATTTTTGCCTTGCTGCCACCGGGAGCGTTTATTGTGGTGGGGTTTTTAATTGCGGCCAAAAACACCATAGATGCCCAACTTAAAAAACGTGCGGACGCCCGTAAAACACACGCGGTGAAAGGCAGTAAACGTGTGCGCACTACCGGCAGTGTTACTTGATAGTCACGCCATACCTGTTTAGCAATCCCAAGGAGATTTGCAATGTTCGACAAGCTTGACCACGCCCAACTGATGGCGTTTTACGATAAATTTGTAGCTCCGTGGAGTATTAAAATTCTGATTGCCTTGCTGATATTTGTTATCGGCCAGTTAGTCGCAAAATTTGTGGCAGGAATGCTAGGCAAGATCCTCGGGCGCACCAAGCTCGATAAAATTCTGGTGGAATTTATCCAATCGCTGGTAAATGCCCTGTTGTTGGTATTTGTGATTGTTGCCGCCCTGGACCAGCTGGGGGTAAATACCAATTCCGTGATTGCCGTACTCGGTGCTGCTGGTTTGGCGATTGGTTTGGCGCTGCAGGGATCACTGCAAAACTTTGCGGCGGGTTTTATGTTGCTGATATTTCGCCCCTTTAAATCCGGCGACTTTGTTGAGGCTGCCGGCGTATCGGGAATTATCGATAAGATTGGTATTTTCTCCACCATCATGCACACCGGTGACAACAAGCAGGTCATCATTCCCAACGGCACCATTTACAGCAGCAATATCATCAACTACTCCGCCCGTGGCACCCGTCGTATCGACATGGTTTTTGGTATTGGCTACCGCGACGATATACGTTTGGCGCGCGATGTCATTGCCAAAGTAATTAGCGCCGATGCACGGGTTTTACCCGAGCCGGAACCCTTGATTGCAGTGGGAGAACTGGGTGCACACAGCGTGAACTTCTATGTGCGCCCCTGGGTGAAAGCCGATGAGTTCTGGGATGTGAAATTTGCGTTGACCGAACAAATCAAACTGGCATTTGATGAGAATGGCATCAGCATTCCCTTCCCGCAGATGGATATCCACTGGAACAAACCCACCGAATAAGCACTACTAGGGCTTACCGGGCGGTGAGACAGAGGTTTCACTGCCCATCCTCCAAGAACGCGCTCCACCTTGGTGCATGATTCACCGTTCGATTTAATGCGCCAAATTAGCCTTGACGCTCACCGCCCCTGCTCTTAACCTACACGCCCTTTTTTTCTTGAGCCCGGTTGCTATTATGACCTACTGCGTTGCGATTAAAGTCGATGCGGGTCTGATTTTTTGTTCAGATTCACGGACCAATGCGGGTGTTGATCAGGTCAGCACCTACAGCAAGATGTACCATTTTGGTATCGATGGCGACCGCCAACTGGTGATCAACTCTGCTGGCAACCTCGCCACTACCCAATCGGTTATCGCCAAAATTCGCAAGGACATCAAAGAAGGTGCCGATGTAAGCCTCGCGACCGTCGATAGCATCCACGACGCCGCCGACTATGTAGGCGAGATAAGTGTGGCTATTCAAGAGAAACACGCACACAACAACAGTAACGTCAGTTTTGAAGCCAGCTTTTTGCTGGGCGGCCAAATTGGCACGGAAACTCCGGCGGTTATGCTGATTTATCCTCAGGGTAACCACATCACATCGTCCGACCAAACGCCCTACCTGCAAATTGGTGAGAGTAAATACGGCAAACCAATTCTCGACCGTATCCTCAAACCGGAAACCGGGCTGGATACAGCCGCACTCTGCGCCTTGGTGTCCATGGATTCCACAATGAAATCCAATCTCACTGTAGGCCCGCCAATCGAATTGATGAGCTATGTCACCAACAGCGGTCTGATGCAGCACAGTATTTTTGAGGCTGACAATCAATACTTACGCGAACTCACCAAGTCCTGGGATCGCTTGATAGTGGAAGCTTTTTTACAGCTGCCACCGCCACCACAAAACTAATTCCAAACTGCTCATGCCAAAAGCGCCACTATCCTCCGATACTGGCGCTTTTGTGTTTTTAGCGCAGCATTTCATCGCCCAGAGCACTTATGGTGCAGTTATTGCGTGTGATTGACTAACCAGGGCCGCCAGGAAAACCGCACACTAAACACTGGCTTAGCGTAACCGCAAGAGCGTCATATGCTCAGTGGATGATGATAACTTGCCCTTTTCCCCGCCTGGTGCACACTTGAGTGCACCAGCATGATCCATAAACCGCTCGCTGCAGGAAGGAAGACTTTATGGCTATTCGCGTTGCCATCCACCATAAAACTGAATATCAGTTTGATCGCTTGACCACCTTATTTCCCCACGTCCTGCGTTTGCGCCCGGCGCCCCACAGCCGTACCAAAATTCACAGCTACTCACTCAAGGTGACGCCAGAAGACCATTTCCTCAACTGGCAGCAAGATCCCTTTGGCAATTTTCAGGCGCGCCTGGTTTTTCCCGAGCAGACGAAAAGTTTGGCAATTGAAGTAGAAGTCATTGCCGACATGACTTCCATCAACCCCTTTGATTTTTTTGTAGAAGACTACGCGGAAACAATTCCTTTTAGCTACGCCGAACAGCTCCAACGCGAGTTAATTCCTTATTTGGAAGTCACCGAAGCTGGCCCACTGCTGAGTGCGCGAGTCGCGGCGATTAAAGCGGAAATAGCGCAGCGCGAAAAACAAGATAAACCCTGGCATGTGAACGATTTTCTGGTGCAGATAAACCAACAACTGCAACAGGATATTGGCTACGGTGTGCGCTTGGAGCCGGGCATTCAAAGCTGTGAGGAAACCCTAACCCTCGCCAAAGGCTCCTGCCGCGACAGCGCCTGGCTGCTGGTACAAATTTTTCGCCACTTGGGTTACGCCGCGCGTTTTGCCTCGGGTTATTTGGTGCAGCTGACCTCGGATATCAAAGCCCTCGACGGCCCCAGCGGCCCGGAAAAAGATTTCACCGATTTACACGCCTGGACCGAAGTATTTATTCCCGGCGCAGGCTGGGTTGGCCTTGACCCAACCTCGGGTTTGCTGGCTACCGAAGGCCATATTCCCCTCGCCTGCACACCTGACCCCATTTCTGCCGCCCCCATTACCGGCGCCACCAGCAAATGTGAAGTGGAGTTCGCCTACAGCAACGAAGTCTTCCGCATCCTTGAAGACCCGCGGGTCACCAAACCCTATACCGAAGACCAATGGCAAACCATCAATGCCCTCGGCACCGCCGTTGATAAAGAACTGCTTGAGCAGGACGTGCGTTTAACCACCGGCGGTGAACCCACCTTTGTATCGATCGACGATATGGAATCCGAGCAGTGGAACACCGGCGCACTGGGCGCCGACAAATTGCGCCTTGCAAAAGATTTATTGCTGCGGATGCGCAACACTTTTGCGCCAAACGGTTTACTGCATTACGGCCAAGGCAAATGGTATCCGGGTGAAGAAGTACCGCGTTGGGCGCTGGGTTGTTTTTGGCGCACCGATGGTGAAGCCCTGTGGAGCAATCCGGATTTACTCGCACGCGCCGATAAAAGTTACGGCCTTACGCATTTGGATGCGAAAAAATTCGCGCAGACACTGTGTGAAAAAATTCGTGTGAATAGCGAGCATTTAATTCCCGCCTACGAAGATGTGCTCTATTACCTCTGGGCCGAACAACAATTACCCAGCAATATAGATCCATTAACAGCCGATTTAAAAGATGACCTGGAGCGCCGCCGCATCGCCAAATTATTAACGCGCGGGTTAAATACTGAAAGTGGCTATGTGCTGCCCATCGAATGGAATTATTTGAATCAATGCTGGCTGAGCGGCCGCTGGAAATTGCGCAATGACAATTTATTTTTAATTCCTGGCGACTCACCACTCGGTTTACGTTTGCCATTAAATTCACTGGAATTTCCGCAACACGATTACGAACGCTATCAACCGGAAAGTGACCCGCTGCGCTCGCGCGCACCACTGGCAGCCAGCGGGCAACAATTTGCTAATCTCGCCGCACAAAAAATTACCGCGCAGCCCATTGGCAAAAATGACAGCGAAAACAGCACGGAAAAGAACACTGAAAAAAATACGGCGCAAAAAAACAAAGCCAATTATGTGGAAGCGGGCTATGTCATTCGCACCGCCATGTGTTTTGAAGCGCGCGATGGCCGTTTGCATTTATTTTTGCCACCGCTCACCTACCTCGAACATTACGTGGCGTTAATTGAAGCGATTGAAGATACCGCCGCAACACTCAATATGCCGGTGGTACTGGAAGGTTACGAACCGCCCAAAGATTATCGCCTGAAAAAGTTTTTAATTACGCCGGACCCGGGTGTGATTGAAGTAAATATTCATCCGGTAGAAACCTGGGCGGATTTGGTCAACAACACCGAAGCGCTGTATGAAGATGCACGCCAATGCCGTTTGGGCACCGAGAAATTTATGCTCGATGGCCGTCACTCCGGCACCGGCGGCGGCAACCATGTCACCTTCGGCGGTTCAACGCCAGCCAATAGCCCGTTTTTGCGCCGCCCGGATTTGCTGCGCAGTTTGGTGACGTTTTGGCAACATCACCCGGGGCTTTCCTATTTATTTTCCGGTTTATTTATCGGGCCGACCAGTCAATCGCCGCGGGTAGATGAAGGCCGTGCGGAAATGCTCTACGAGTTGGAAATCGCCTTCCAACAAATGCCCGATGGCATAGTGGAGCAGCCCTGGTTAGTGGACCGATTAATGCGCAATTTATTAATCGACATTACCGGCAATACCCATCGCGCCGAATTTTGTATCGACAAACTTTATTCACCGGGTTCTGCCAGCGGCCGCCAGGGTATTCTGGAATTCCGTGGTTTTGAAATGCCGCCGCACGCACGCATGTCGCTGGTGCAGGTATTGTTGCTGCGCAGTCTGATCAGCCGCTTCTGGAAAGAGCCCTACAAAAAACCACTGGTGCGCTGGGGCACCGCGCTGCACGATAAATTTATGTTGCCGCATTATGTGTGGGAAGACCTGCGCGATGTAGTGAACGATTTAAATGAACACGGCTACCCCTTTCAATTGGAATGGCTCGCACCGTTTGAAGAATTTCGTTTCCCGCATTATGGCCGCGTGCAGCTGGATGATATTCAAATTGAATTGCGCTGGGCGATTGAACCCTGGCATGTGCTGGGCGAAGAAGTCAGCAGCTTTGGCACCTCGCGCTATGTGGATTCATCACTGGAGCGTTTACAAGTCAAAGTCACTGGTTTAACGCCGGGCCGTTATGTGCTCGCGTGTAATGGTCGCCGTGTGTGTTTGAATCCCACCGGTAAACACGGTGAATTTGTGGGCGGCGTGCGCTATCGCGCTTGGCAACCGCCTTCCGCATTGCACCCAACCATTGGCATCCACGCGCCGCTGGTATTTGATTTAATCGACACCTGGAACGGCAAGAGCATCGGCGGCTGCACCTATCACGTCAGCCACCCCGGTGGGCGCAGTTACGAGCGCTTCCCGGTGAACGCCAATGAAGCTGAATCGCGCCGTGGTAATCGCTTTTTTGATATCAACTACACACCCGGTGCATTACCGATCACACCGGCGGGAAAAATCTTGCGCGAATTTTTTGAACACAAACATCCCCCCAGACCCATGGCGCCACCGCCAGAGGAACCGGCGGACGAATATCCACACACACTGGATTTGCGCAAGTAAAGCGAGGTGAATAGGGTTACAATCGGGGCCATATTCATAACAATTACTGATTATCATGAACCTCTCTTCCGCGCTTATGGACAATCAGGGCAATACAATGAGCAGTAAGGCATTCACTTATCCATCCCCACAAGCGGGGGTGGATGAAGCCTACGATACTGAAGGCGGTATTCGCCCGCATTGGCGCTACCTGTTACACAGCTTACAAACGCTGGGGCACGATGCCATTGAAGAGCGGCAGAAAAAAGCACGCCGCATTCTGCGCGACGATGGTGCCACCTACAAAATTTACGACGAGCCGGATGCGAGCCAAAGCTGGCAACTCAATCCTATTCCGCTGTTAATTCACAGCGATGAATGGAACAACATTGAAACCGCACTGGTTGAACGCGCCGAATTATTTAATTTACTGCTGCAAGATATTTACGGCGAACGCAGCCTGGTGCGCCGTGGTGTTATCCCGCCAGAATTATTATTTTCCCATCAGGGATTTTTGCGCCCCTGTCAAAATATAAAATTGCCCGGCGCACAACAATTAATTGTGCATGGTGCCGACCTGGTGCGCGCCCATGACGGTCAAATGCGCGTGATGGCCGACCGCACCCAAGCGCCTTCCGGCGCAGGTTATGCGTTGGAAAATCGCACAGTCATGAATCGCGTATTCCCCAGTTTGTTTCGCGATAGCCATGTGCATCGCCTGTCATTATTTTTTTCGCGCTTGCGTCAACGCCTGCAGGAATTAAATCCCAACGGTGGTATTGCACGCATTGTTGTACTCACCCCCGGCATTTATAACGAAGCCTATTTTGAGCACGCCTATCTCGCCAACTATTTGGGTTTCCAATTAGTACAAGGCGGCGATTTAAGTGTGCGCAATGGTTATGTGTGGATGAAAGCGCTCGACGGTTTAAAACGTGTCGATGTGATTTTGCGCCGCGTGGATGATGTCTATTGCGATCCGGTTGAATTAAAAGGCGATTCACGCCTAGGTGTGCCCGGCTTGCTGGAAGTAGCGCGCCTCGGCCATGTAGCCATCGCCAACCCACTCGGTTCCAGCGTATTGGAAAACCCGGCGCTGTTGCGTTATTTGCCCGCCGTTGCCCAAGCCTTGCTCGGGCGTGATTTGCAAATGCCCTCAGTGAAAACCTGGTGGTGCGGCAATAGCGACGACCTGGAATATGTGTGCAGCAATTTAAAAAATTTACTGATTAAACCTACCTATCGTCGCCCCGGTTTGTATGAAGTCTACGGCGCGGATCTGGACGATAAAAAATTACAAGCCTGGCAAAATCGCATTCGTAAAAATCCGCTGCAATTTGCGGCGCAGGAATATGTGGCCGGCGCACAAACGCCCACCTGGCATCAGGGGCAAATCCAACCGCGTGCCTCGGTATTGCGCACCTTCGCAGTTGCCAGTGAAAGTTCTTACGCGGTAATGCCCGGCGGCCTTACGCGCGTAAACCTGGACCCGGATAAAAAAATTATTTCCAACCAACGCGGCTCTGTTTCCAAAGACACCTGGGTGCTCGCCTCGGAACCGGAAAAACAAATTAGCCTGCGCACCTTGGACATGCAATCATCCACCGAAGGCAGCAGTGCACTGCCCAGCCGGGTGGTCGAAAATTTATTTTGGATGGGCCGCTACGCCGAGCGCGCGGAATCTGCCATGCGCTTATTGCGCACAGTCTTTATTCAATTAAATAAAACTGAAAAATTACCCGACGCGGTATGTCGCACACTGCTGAGTGCCGTTACCCACGTGACTGCCACCTACCCCGGCTTTACCAGCTTGCAACCGGAACTATTCAAGAACCCTGAACCGGAAATGATTGCAATTATTTTGGACAGTCGCCGCCTCGGCAGTGTCGCCAATAATTTAACGGCGATGATTGAAGCCGCCGAACAAGTCAAAGAGCAACTCTCCAGCGACACCCAGCGCGTAATTAATGATATCGGCGATGAACTGGAGCAACTAAAAGTAACCTTAGAACCCAGCTCACTTTCCGCACCGGAAGAAGCATTGGCGCCGCTTATTACCACGCTACTTGCCTTTGCCGGATTAATTCATGAAAGCATGACACGCGGCAATGGCTGGCACTTTATGGAAATGGGCCGCCGTTTGGAGCGTGCGCTGCAAATTATTAATACCCTGCGTTCACTGCTTGCCACCGAATTTGATGAGATAGAACAGGAAACGCTTATCGAATCCAGCTTGCTGTGCAGTGAAGCGCTTATTCCCTATCGTCGCCGCTATCAAAACGGTATTCGATTGGAACAAGCTCTGGAAATGTTAATGCTGAATAGCAAAAATCCGCGCTCATTGATTTATCAACTCAATGAGTTGGAGCATCATTTTTCTGACTTGCCCGATGACCGCGAAATTCTCAGCAGCGAACACAAATTATTATTGGAAGCGACTACCGCGTTGAAATTGAGTGACATTAGCGCGCTGGTAAAAACCCACAATAGTATTCGCACCGAACTGGATCAATTGCTGTCGCGCTTGCAGTATTTAATGACGCAAGTGGCCAAGGCCATTGGGCAGCGCTACTTCGATCACACCGAAGGGCCACAGCTGCTGGTAAAAAATACCGAGTGGCAAGAGCAGCTCTAGGAAGCCGGGATTATGAAATATCGCATTCGCCATACCACTCGCTATGCCTACGCATTACCGGTGAGCCATTGCTACAACCTGGCCTATGTTTTACCGCGCTCCACTGATCGCCAGCGCGTAGACACTATCGATATAAAACTCTCACCACCGGCCACCACCAGCAATAGCCGCAGCGATTATTTTGGCAATCAGTTTTTACAATTTTCGATTGAAAAAGCGCACAGCGAATTGGATGTAAGTATCACCAGCGAAATCACCATTAAGGACAGCAGCACCAGTATCAACCTGGATTTTGGCAACCCCTGCAGCTACGTAAAATATTTGCTGCAGCACAGTAAAGATTGGGAAACACTCTGCGCGCGCGAATTTATGCTCGACTCCCCCATGGTGCAACAGCATCAGGATCTTGCCGATTATGCCGCCGCTTCCTTCAGCGACGACCGCCCGTTTTTATCGGCGGTGATGGATTTAACCCAACGCATATTTACCGATTTCGTTTATGACCCGGAATTTTCCGACGTCGCCACACCACTCGCCGATGTGCTCAAACACAAACGCGGTGTCTGCCAGGATTTCGCCCACCTCGCCATCGGCTGCCTGCGCTCACTCGGCTACCCTGCGCGTTACGTCAGCGGCTATTTAGAAACCCTACCCGCACCCGGCCAGGAAAAATTAATCGGCGCCGACGCCACCCACGCCTGGTTCGCCGTTTATTCCCCCGGCGAAGGCTGGTACGAATTTGACCCCACCAACAACAAAGTCACTGGCGAACAACACATCACCACCGCCTGGGGCCGCGACTATTCCGATGTCACCCCACTCAAAGGCGTTATTTTTGGCGGCGGCGTTTCACCGCAATTATTTGTCTCGGTAGATGTAAGAAGAATCGAAGAAGATTTTTTCCAAACCCAAAGCCAAAGCCAAAGCCAAGGCTAAATACCCGCCCCACCGGTGATACCTACAGTTACCACATTTTGATTTTTTGGTAACTGTAGGTTCCAGTCAGATAAAGCTCTGCGCGCTTAGTTATCTTGTGTAATTGACCTTTTCCAGCAAGCCTATTACTGTTCTGCAAATCCTACCCCCCTTCAGCAATACATAACCAAATAGGTTACGACGAGTTACGCAGGCTAAGGAGCAAACCTGAACATAGTTATGCATGTTCATTCCCTAATTGGCAACAAACATATAAAGGTACTGAAATGGCAATTATACGAACTGGACATCGTTATATTGATATAGAAAGCGGCAAGGTCATTGATTCCTGGTTTCCCCAATCAAACTCAAATCAAAACAGAAGTTGTCTTGCCGAAAAAGTTGGGTTAATCAGAGGCGAATTTTTTGAGATAACAATAAAATCCGTTGAAGAAAAACCACTGTCTACTGAGGAGATTTATCTCCGCCTGCATTTAATTTCCGAGCGAACAGTAAAACCAAATGAAATTAATTTAGACGGTATATTCAACCTATTGCCCAATGTAGCCTGGACATCTGCAGGCCCTGTTTTTCCCCACAAAGTGGACGCGCTACGTAGTTTGGTCGCTCGTGAATATCATCACCTTACCGTACCATCAATTGATAAATTTCCTCGCATGACTGACTACGTAATTCCGAGTGGAGTACGTATTGCGGACGCTGACCGTGTTCGACTAGGAGCGCACCTTGCAGCAGGAACAACCGTGATGCATGAGGGTTTTATTAACTTTAATGCGGGAACTCTTGGAGAGTCTATGGTTGAAGGTAGAATTACCCCCGGCGTAATAGTAGGAAAAAACTCAGATATTGGCGCCGGAGCATCCATCATGGGAACACTTTCTGGCGGAGGCAAACAAAAAAATTCAATAGGGGAGCGGAGTTTACTTGGTGCGAATGCAGGAATAGGCATTTCTTTGGGTGATGAGTGTATTGTAGAGGCCGGCTTGTACGTTACAGCAGGAACAAAAGTAAAAACTCCAGAAGGTGACGTAGTCGCCGCAAGAGAGTTATCGGGGAAATCCGGCCTGTTATTTAGACGAAATAGTCAAACAGGCGCCGTTGAAGTTATTCCGACAGACTCGTCTCGTTGGGGCGGATTAAATACTGCTTTACATAATAACGACTAAGTTAGTGAGTTGGGCAGTCATGCCCAACCTACAACAAGCCAACTTCCGCTAATGGCCGAAAAAAAACCTGTATTAGCTAGGCATTAAAAATTGCGGCTTTGTTCGAAAAATCTATCGCCAAGGAAATAGCTATGCGCTTTTTGTTTACTTTTTTAATTAGTGCGGGAAGCCTATTTTTATTTTCTTGCGATAAAGAAAGCGCTGAAAAAGTAGCTTGGGAAAAATCGGTAACGCAAACCATTAGCTGTGATGATTATTATTCAGAAACCACACCGAATGGTACGCTTTACAACAATGTTTGGAACAAACATGCAGCCCAAAAGTTTTCATGGTCTCAATGTTTAGAGAAAAACCCATCAAACGGTTTGTATGGTTGGTCTTGGGTTTGGCCGACCAACAAAAACAATACAATCTATGCTTACCCTCAAATTAAGCTGGGCACATCGCCTTGGGCGCCCACACCAAATCTTTACCCTGATTTTCCCTTAGAACATTCGTTAATTAATAGTTTGGTCATTGAGCATGAGTTGGATATTCAAAGTAATGGTGAACATAATGTCGCAACGTCGTTATGGCTTACTAATACTAAAGAAATTGGTAACACTCCAAACCCATCAGCGATTCTTGCAGAACTAATGATTTGGAGTTATGCGACACCAAATCATATGAATCCTGCGGGAACTCATACGGATAGTTTTGAGATTGGAAGCCAAACATGGGAAGTATGGGTTGATAAAAACTGGAGTGATGCCTCTGGTGTAAATAATAATAAATGGGGCTACATAACATTTCGCGCAAAAAACCAAAGTCTCAAAGCAAAATTTGACCTCATTGATTTCATTGACTACACAGTAGAACATCAAATTATTCCTAATACCTTTTATATTGCAGACATTGAACTGGGTACTGAAATTATGAGCGGTTCTGGCTTGCTATGGCTAAAGCAATTTAATGTCACAATAGAGTAAAAGCTGTACTGCTATGGCACTTGATGGGCGGAATTTGAATGCCTGATCTTGGCCGCTATGCGATATTAAGGTCATGAAACAAGTAGCCCGCATGGAGTTTCACGAAATGCGGGATTATTTAGAGAGAACGAAGTGGTTCGATTAAATTAAATTGACCAAAGCAATAACACCATAATTTCCAAGGAATACTATGAAACGTTTTTTATCCATATTGTTATTAGGTCTAACTGCCAACCTAAGCCATGCGCAGGATGATTTACCGATGGTTGTGCAATTTAAATTTGCGCCTTGGGGTACGATCATTGCGGATGAAGATGAGTTTGAGTATTCGGATTATGAAAAATACGATATGGATTTTGAGCGGAGTTTGGGCGTAAAAATTATATTGCCGCGTATACCGGTCTATATTGCCGCGAACCAGAATGTGACGCAGCTGGAGCAAGAGATACCGGATGTAAAAGTGGAAACCTATTCCGTTGGTTTTGGTGGAATTAATTATGACCCCTACGCTTATGACTCCGGTTTGTATTTACTGGGCAGTGTGGGCGCGGGCATTGGTAAATTCAAATTCAAAAACCCTGATTTAAACGACTGGGAAGCGATGTTTGAAGCTAACGGCGAAGTGGGTTTGCGGATTCAGGAAAACTTGTTGCTCGGTGTGGGTGTGGACTACCAATTATTTGGTGAGCCCGGCGATACCAAAGCGCATTACTGGAATTTGTATGTAAGCACTGGCCTTACGTTTTGAATACAACAAAAACACAACTATAGTGGTATATGATCCGCAAAGGTGCTGTTCTATTGATGATGGCACTTGATTGACCGTTCGCGAAACTCTGTTTGAAATCAAAAGGATAGTTTGCGCCCTGCCGCCTCAGGGTTAAGAGGTATCAAACTGCGCTGGGATGACAAGCCGCAATAACTATCTATTTTTTAATAGACATCGTTAAGCAGGAGCACATGATGAAACAGTATGGCGCTGAGTTTTTTGGTACTTTTTGGTTGATCTTCGGTGGCTGTGGCAGTGCAGTGATTGCAGCAGCGTTCCCCGAGGTTGGTATAGGTTTACTGGGCGTGTCGCTCGCGTTTGGTTTAACCGTACTCACTATGGCATTTGCCATCGGCCACATTTCCGGTTGTCACTTGAACCCCGCCGTTTCAATTGGCCTTTGGGCAGGCGGCCGTTTTTCCGCAACACAATTACTCCCCTACATTATTGCGCAAGTGCTAGGTGGCATAGCTGCAGGAGGGGTTTTATACCTGATTGCCAGCGGTGCACCCGGTTTTGATGTTGCCGGTGGTTTTGCTTCCAATGGCTATGGCGATCACTCCCCCGGCGGTTACTCACTGCAATCTGCACTTATCGCCGAGGTAGTGCTCACTGCATTTTTCCTCATCATTATTTTAGGGGCGACGGATAAACGCGCACCGGCTGGTTTTGCTCCCATCGCAATTGGTTTGGCACTTACTTTGATTCATTTAATTAGCATTCCGGTCACCAACACTTCAGTAAACCCTGCACGCAGTACGGGTGTAGCAATTTATGTGGGGGATTGGGCAACTGCACAACTGTGGGTATTTTGGGTAGCACCGATTGTCGGCGCAATTCTAGGTGCGGTAATTTATCGTTTTATTGGCAGTGAAAAACAATGATGTAAAAGTGAAGTGCGCTTTATTATTTAGTAAGACGCATAACAAAAAAACCCGGCGTTTTAGTGCCGGGTTTTTTATTGCACCTTCGCTAACAGGTGCTCTATTTTACACTCGCGTTTTACTGCGGATTCAAACCCATAATTTGCAACACTTTAACAAAGTTTGCTTTTCTATCGGCCAATCCATCCACTGCACCGCTAATCGGGCAAGTAGATTCAGGACAGCCGCGGTTAACAATGCCGGAGATTGCATTGATAAACGTATCGCCTTTCAAGCCGCCATCCACATAGGCTTGCAATTGTGCATGGTAATTCCAGTTGTACGCAGGATCGTTATAGCCTTGCACTTCATTCATCCAGAAGAACAAACCGGCAATCCACTTGATCTCACCGTGTTCTGTCGATGAACAAATCAATTGTGGATTTGAACAGAGATCCATATCGGCATACAAAGGTTCAGTCGGTGCCGGGGTTACTTCAATGCCATCCACCACTTGACCGGCATACGCGGGATCAACATGACTGCGGCCGAGGAAGTGATTCAACTTACCAAAGTTCAAGCGACCGGTGGTTTGAATAACACCGCGCCCCCACCAGCCACAACCTTCTACACTTTTACCTGCACTACCGTTCCAGACAAATTTACCGGCTTTTTGACCATCGTAAACTTTACCGTCTTCACGCAGGTAAGCCTGTGCTGATTTATCAACCGTGGTTACTGCGGGGAACCAAGCGCCGTAATCCCAATAGCCAACACTGCCGTTAACCAACAAACCTTTTTTCTCTAACACTCTATCGGGTGCTGCAAACAAAGGTCCTGGTGCACCGTACCACTTGGCGTTGGTATTGGCGGTTACTTCCATTTTAGGATTGCGCGGGCAGGAGTATGGGTTGTCGCGACCGGTAATTGGATCCTGGCCGTAGGATGCATAATCCTGTTGCAACTGACCACAAGACGCCGAGATTGGATAATTAACAGGATCGCCAGTGTTGATCGACCAGTTATTTTCATCACAGGCATCATACTGAATCGTTTCTTTCATACTTTGCGAAAGGAACGCTGCAATCGCCACTTTGGCGTACTTGATGTTGGTTGCGTCGTCTTTGGTTGGATCAAGCAACCAGTACTTGGTTGGACCCACACCAACGTTGTGCATGGCATTGAGCGCCATCAAGAAATCCGCCCATTTATAGATGCTGGATGGCTCCTTACCGTTGGATGGTGTTGTGTAAAGGAATGCCTGATTGTTCATCGCATTTTCAACGCTAAGCAATTCACTATTCAATTGCGGAATTGAGGTGATTGCACTCGCCGTTGTTAATTGGCCTGAACCATACAGAGGCATACCACCAGCGGCTTTGTTGGCTGCAATTTTATTTTTCAACCAGCCGTTATCCGTTGCACTGGTTGCCGTCGGAACAACAGCAGTACCTTGTTTGCTTCCCCAAAGAATTGCAAACACATTGCTAAATGCAGCGCGACGCAAACCAGAAGTTCCCCAATCATAGCCAGGAGTTTGCTGTAACAGTGCATTAACATTGCTCGCACCGGCATACACAGAGGCATTGAGCGGAATATTTAATACTTCGCTGCGCACATTACTAATAGTGCGGCCAATACTTTTATCGCCCATAAAATAAGTACCAGCGGTACCCGAATCATTGGCTAAATTGTAGCTGCCAATTGATTCACTTACGCTCGCCAAGTGGCCACCGGGAATTTGCCATAACATTGCAGGAATCGATAATGAATCGGTTACTTGACGCACATAGTTCAAATAATTTTCCCACTCTTTTGCGCCATAGGCATAAGCCGCACGCGCAGAAGGCGATAAGCCATCATCAGCGGATTTATCAAAGGCTAAAAAGTCAGGGCGATAATTATTCGTCGTATAAGCACCAATTGCATTTGCAAAGGTAGATACTGAAAATGCAGCGGCATCCCACACATCTTGCAAGCCATCAAAATCCGTGTGCACCCAGGTGTTATTGCCTGGGCTGGATACGCTAGCAACCCAACCGAAAGATACATCCGGACTTAAACGTTTGATCAATAAGTTATGCGCTTGTACCCAACCGGTGATGTTGTTTTGCAATGCACTATCCACTTCGGTTTTCAAACTATTCAGATTGTAAATAGCCGACAGTGATTGGCTGCCAAGCGCATAATTTGCTTCGTTAGTTAACGCATCTTTAACCGCTTGTTTAATATCAATCGCAACCCAATTGCCTGCACTACCAAATGCAGTTTTAAAGCTGCCATTTTGATTAGTTTGCCATTGCGCCAACAAGCCAGCGTTCAGCACCAACGCACCAGGATTAGCGTGAGTTGAATCTTTATTGGCTTGCACAGTAGCGGCAATACGAATCAGATTTTGGAAATGTTTGACCAGATTGGCGCTATCCAAAATATCTTCTGCGCCAATACCGGTTGCGTCGGCAGTCGCCACACCAATCACCGGCAATACCGAACGCCCACTGACATTTTCAATGTTACGCGCTTGCAAAATGGTTTGTGTAGTAACGGCGGGCGTAATGACCTGACCGCGATCGCCGGTGCCATTGCCTTCGTTAGCGAAAATAGAATCCACACCTGACGCAGCTAAGGCATCGTTTGCTGCAGCGTTGTTATCAGTAAAAGAACCCATCGCCAAATCACTTGGCCAGCCTTTCACTTTCAGGCTTACCGGATTCACACGCGTCGGATAATAACCACTGATCACGACACTCACACTACTGCTGCTCACCGATACAGAAGAAGAGGAAGCAATAATGACTGAACTGGATGAAGAGCTGGAGGATGAACTTTTTGAAGAACTACTGAGTGAAATTACGCTCGCAGAGCTTGCACTGCTGCTGACAGAAACCACACTGGATGAACTTGTACTGCTCACACCGCCGCTGCAGTTGCTGACAAATGTCCAGGAGCCATCGCTACCAGGAATACTTTGTGTCCACCAATTGGCGCGGTAGGCCTTGCCTTGGTATTGCATTTGATCGCCACCTGCCGCGTGGGATGGATTACCCGCCCAATCTTTTTGCGTCCAATTGGGGTAGATATTAATACCGGGGCAAGTGCCGCCCTGAGAGCTGGAATTTACGGAGGAAGCCACGCTTGAAGGCGCGACACTTGATACAGCAATACTTGATAAAGCAACACTAGATAGCGCAACACTGGAGGCAATACTCGATGGCGCTGCACTGGACGGTGCAATGCTGGAAAGTGCGACACTGGATGCAATACTGCTGGAATTATTGTTTGCATCACACGCACCTAGATCCGCCCAGGCATTACTGGCCGCCCAACCCACACCCGGCTCATAGGGGCCACCAACACTGCACCAACCCGCTACGTCGCAGCGAAATGCTTTATTGATATTTTTAACCAGCGCACCCGCGTTATAAGTGCCCGGTGCATACTGAGGCAAGGGTGCGCAATTATAGGCATGGGCATTGGCCCCCACCCATAAGCCCGCCGATGACAAGAGCATCAGCATTGATTTTGTCTTCATTATTTTCCCCTCGATGGTTGATGATTTTTTTCAGGCAAAAGGGTGCCCGCTCCTGTGCAGGAGATTTTTAAACAAACACACAAACAAAAAAGACACACACACGAACCGCAGTGGCACTAATTCAAAAAAGCAGGCCCTGCATAACAGAAAGGGGGTTACAACAAATACTGCAGCGGGCGTAATGAACTGGTTATTTCAGGCAAAACAAAACACCTTCGAGTTGAGCAACTCAAATTCACAATTCATTCGCAGACTATTCAGCGATTAACCCGTAATTCGTCAGATTTTTATTATTCCGTTGTTATTGCCCAACAGGTGCAATAACTTTTTCCAACAAACCTAGACAACCAACTACAGAACAACACCCGAACGGGATGCCGGTAGCGTTTAACTTACGCCTCATGGACAACGTTGTCAACATCTGTCAAAAAAAAGACCCCGCAGGGTCTTGTCCTAGTCGGACTATACGCAATACTTAAAAACATAAAAAATACTGGATAACTCCCGCCATTAAAATTCCATCACGCGGATTTTTGCTCTTGTGATTGCGACTGCGCAACTACTACCGGCAAGAACCAGGTTTCGGCGATACTGAAATGCAAATTGCCAATGGCTAATTGCAGTTCGTCGATGTATTCGTGCAAACCGGATTGCAGTAGCTCGTCCAAATCAGCTTCATCCAATTTGTGTTGAATACTCACAATAGAGGCCAACACTTTTTCACTGTTAGGCAGCGCCCATAAACACTGCTCCAATCGTTTTAGGCAGTGAGCGACGCCGCGGGGGAAATCTTCATTTTGTAATAAAAATTTTACTACCGCGTTGGCATTTACACGGTCGCGCACTTGTTGGCGATACATTTGATAGGCACTGAGTGAACGCAATACACTCATCCATAAAATATTGTCGTAAGGCTCCAACACTTCGGTGCCGCCAATGGATAAGTGCGGCAGTAAATTCACCAAGCCGGCATCCACAATGCGCGTGGTCATATCGGCGCGCTCAAGGTTGCGCCCAATGCGAATTAAATCGTAGGCGTTGTTGTGACTCATGCAGCCAGAGAGCAAACCCGTAAATTGCTGCACACTGCTGATTACATGCAGCAGAATTGTGCTGCGATCACGACGCGAAGTGACTTTGTCAGCACGCTCGCGAATGTAGTGATACAAATCATTGATTAACTCCCAGGCTTCCATGGGCATTGTTTCGCGCGTAATGCGCGCGTTTTCACGGGCAAAGCTGAGGGAATTAATTAGCGAGGCGGGATTTTTTTTGTCCGCCAAAATAAAATTCACCACCGTTTTTTCATCCGCAAGCTGGGTATCGCCGCGTTCAAAATAACTGCCAGTACCGCTGATATCAATTAATGACCCCCAGCCCACGCGCACACCAGAGGGTAAATCCAATAATAAATTCGAGTTAACATTGACCAGCCGCGCAATATTTTCACTGCGCTCCATGTAACGACCCAACCAATAAATACGTTCCGCAACACGAGACAACATGGTTTAGTCCTCCACCACAATCCAGGTATCTTTACTACCGCCACCTTGCGATGAATTCACCACATAGGAACCTTTGCGCATCGCCACTCGGGTTAAACCGCCCGGCGTTACATGATGCTCGCGCCCCTGCAAGACAAAGGGGCGCAAATCAATATGGCGCGCCTCAGCATTGCCATTGGTAAGAATCGGTGCAGTTGATAATGAAATTAAGGGTTGCGCCATGTAGTTGCGCGGGTTGGCTTTAATACGTTCGGCAAATTCAGCGAGTTCTTTTTTGCTCGCTTGCGGGCCGATAATCATGCCGTAGCCGCCCGATTCGTTCGCGGGTTTCACGACTAATTTATCGAGGTTGGTAAGCACATAATCGCACTGCTTTTTATCCACACACAAATAGCTGGGCACGTTCGGCAGAATCGGCTCCTCGCCTAAATAATATTTGATCATGTCCGGTACAAAGGTGTAGATGACCTTGTCATCCGCAACCCCGGCACCCGGTGCATTGGCCAGTGCAACATTACCTTTTAACCAGGCGCGCATTAAACCGCGCACACCGAGCACTGAATCCGGGTTGAACATTTCCGGATCCAAAAATAAATCGTCGATGCGGCGATAAATAACATCCACGCGTTTTAAACCATCGATGCTGCGCATATAAACGCAGTCATCGCTATCTACCACTAAATCACTGCCTTCCACCAATTCCACACCCATTTGTTGGGCGAGATAAGAATGTTCAAAATAAGCGGAGTTATAAATACCGGGCGTAAGCACCACAATTTCCGGGCGCTCGGATTGACGCGGTGAAAGCGATGCAAGTGTGTCAAATAATTGATTGGGATATTCGGTAACCGGCACAATATTGTGATTTTCAAACAGCTCCGGAAATACTCGTTTGGTCACCTTGCGGTTTTCCAGCATGTAGGACACGCCGGAAGGGACACGCAAGTTATCTTCCAGCACAAAAAATTCACCTTTGTCGTCGCGAATTAAATCGCTGCCGCAAATATGCGACCACACACCATAGGCGGGTTTCATGCCGATACATTCTTTGCGGAAATTGACCGAATCTTCAAAGAGATAAGCGGGCACAACACGATCTTTAATAATTTTTTGATCGTTGTAGATGTCGTTAATAAATAAATTAAGTGCAGTTAAACGCTGGATTAATCCGCGTTCGGTTTTTTGCCATTCACGTTGCGGAATAATGCGCGGAATAATATCAAAGGGCCATTCGCGGTCGATGTTGCCTGCATCGCTGTAAACGGTAAATGAAATGCCCATGGTTTTAATAGCGAGTTCGGCCGACAACTTTCGCTCTTGTAATTCTGCACCACTGAGCGAGGCGAGATACTGGGCGAGGTGACGGGTTTCCGGACGGGCTTGGCCGGGCGCGCGAATCAGTTCATCATAGAAATGGCCAGAGTGATAATTCTGCCAATCTATTTTCATTTCACTCATAGTGACTTCCTTTAACATCGCGGCCTCGCTCTCTAGAGTATGCGCTTTTAGCATTGTTATAGCGCCCGCCGAAGTCTCCTCCCTGATGTCCGTTTCTCCCGTCCCCGGAGAATTTCAGCAGGCTACATCCAACCGTTGCAATAAAGCTGCCAACGCATACGCAATTTGGGTCAAGCGGGCTTCACAGGGGTTTAATCCGAAACCAACCCGCAATACTCTGGCGCCGGGCGGTGGCCGGCAGCACTTCATGCGGAAAATCTTCACTCAAGAACAACACCAGCCTGCCATATTCTGGTGCAAGGCGCAGCAATTCATTCTCACCCGCCTCACCATAGAGCACCAATTCACCGCCCTGGGTTTTATCCCACTCAGGATTCAAATACAGCACGCTGGACAACTTGCGTCCGGGTTTACCGCGAAATGCATCGCGGTGCTTTTGGTAAAACGCGCCTGGCTCATAAACCGCGTAGTGGCTTTCGTAATCAAACAAACCGAGAAACAAACGCTGGTTCAGAGCTTCACGCAGTTTATCCATCCAGCATAAAAATTCAGTGACAGCGGGAACACCTGGCTCCAACCATTGGATTGCGTCGCCACGAATGGTGTTATTGCGCTGGTAATCGCCCTGCCGCCCCACACCAGCGGGGTTTAACGCCGTGTCTTGCCGCTGCAAATTCAACAATAAGCCGTTGCATAAATCGTCCGGCAGCGGGTTTTGCAACACTATATAACCCGGCCCGGCCAAGGCATCGGCGATCTCGTCATAGAGCAAATCGAGGTCGGTAGCGTAAACAGTATCGAGAGAATTGGTCATGGGTAAATCGTCAATAAAAAGAAAAGGCGCGCACGCCAGTAAAAATCGGCGCAATTATTCAGATAGCCCGCATTATAGGCTTGATCCATATCAAGTCACTGCACAGCACAAGTTTTTACCATGGGCAAAACTCATCGGGAAAATTGCCAATGTCACTCTTTATTCAACCGCTGGATTGGGATAAACAATTGCTACAGCGTTACGATCTGGCCGGGCCGCGCTATACCTCCTACCCTACTGCACCGCAATTCCAAGAAGCCTTCAGCGAAACGTCGCTGCGCAATGCCATCGGCCGTAGCAATAAAGCTGGCCGCCCGCTCTCGCTGTATTTTCACATCCCCTTCTGCGATAGCCTCTGTTACTACTGCGGCTGCAACAAAATTGTGACTAACAATAAAAGCCGCGCCCTGCCCTATTTGCAGCGCATGATTCAAGAACTTGCGCTCTATGCGGATTTATTTAACACGGACAAAACCGTTAAACAATTACACTGGGGGGGCGGCACACCGACTTTTATCAGCGATGACGAAATGTCGCTATTGATGCACGCCACGCGCCGCTTATTTACCTTGGCCGATGACGATAGCGGAGAATTTTCGGTGGAAATTCACCCCGGCCGCGTGAGCACAAAAACCATGGGGCATTTGCGTGAGCTGGGTTTTAATCGCGTTAGCATGGGTGTGCAGGATTTTGATGAGCGCGTACAAAATGCCGTTAATCGCTACAACACCGTGGGACAAGTGAGTGAACTCACCCAGGCATTGCGCGCACAGCAATATAAATCCATCAGCATGGATTTAATTTACGGTTTGCCGCTACAAACCATTAACAGTTTGCGCGATACCTTAAATAAGGTGATCGACCTGAACCCGGATCGCTTATCGCTATTTAACTACGCGCACATGCCGCATCTGTTTAAAAGCCAGCAATTAATTAACGAGCAGGATTTACCCTCCGCCAGCGCCAAACTGGAAATGCTGCAGTTCGCGATTCAAACGCTGGAAGCAGCTGGCTATCGCTACATAGGCATGGATCATTTCGCCAAACCGGATGACGAATTGGCGCGCGCGCAAGACGCTGGAAAACTGCAACGCAATTTTCAAGGCTACTCCACCCACGGCGATTGCGATTTATTGGCGGTAGGCGTTTCCTCTATCAGCATGATCGACAATGTCTACGTGCAAAACGCGAAGGAATTAAATGCTTACCAACAAAAAATGGACATGGGTTTATTACCCATCAATAAAGGTTTCACCCTGAACGATGAAGACCTGCTGCGCCGCTTTGTGATTAATCGCCTCATTTGTCACTGCAAATTGGACTTTGCCGAATTACAGCAAGTGTTTGATATAGAGGCTACCCATTATTTTGCAAACGAACTGGCGCAATTAAAACCCATGCAAGAAGATGGGTTGCTCAATATCGATGCGAAAGGCATTAGCGTACACAATAAAGGACGTATATTAATTCGTCGGGTGTGTATGGTGTTTGATGAATATCTGCAAAAAGCCAAACAGGATTCAGCACAGATTCGCTATTCTAAAATTATTTAGAAATATCTCTCTAGCCAAAATAAAAAAGCCCGGTGCGATTACCGCATCGGGCACAAAAGGCAGACGAATCTGCCACGACAAGCTAGACGAGCAAAAAAACAAGAACTAAAAACTAAAGCGAGTGCGACACTTGTGCAGTGCCTAACTCCATTAACGCCAAATCAATCGCCCCCACAATCCCCGCTTTACCATCAAGGCCAGTAGGCAGTATGTATTGATCCATCCGCGTTAAAATCGATTCCGGCGCGTAGCCGTTAATTAATTCCAGAAACTTACTGCGCACCAGCGGAAAAAGTAATTTTTTATCCATCACCCCACCGCCTAAAATAATTTTTTGCGGTGCAAAACACTGGGTTAAATTCACGCACATAGTCGCCAAATAATGGGCTTCATAGTCCCAGGCAGCGTGGTCGTCGGGTAGGTCTTTGCCGTTAATACCCCAGCGCTTGTTAATAGCTGTGCCAGATGCCAAACCTTCCAAACAACCTTTATGAAACGGGCAGCAACCTTGGTAGTCGTCCTGCAGCGAAGCGCGCGGCATCAGCATGTGCCCCACTTCCGGATGGGTGACGCCCTGCAGCAATTTGCCGTTCACCACTATTCCGGCACCTATACCGGTGCCAACGGTGACATAAATAAAATTGCTGCAATCGCGTGCAGCACCAGCGACCAACTCGCCCCAAGCCGCACCATTAACATCGGTCTCAAAAGCAACGGGCACATTAAAGGCTGTGCGGAAATAACCGCAAATATCGGTATTTGACCAACCGGCTTTGGGCGTTTTGGTGATAAAACCATAATTAGGCGCACCGCGATCCAATTCCACCGGGCCAAAACTGGCAATACCCATCGCCGCCAGTGAAGTATCCCGCGCGCGCGCAGCATCACTAAAAAAATTGCGCGCTAGAGCAAGTGTTTCTGCCGGGGTTGTGGTGGGAAATGCCGCTTGCGCCAGCACCTTGCCCTGCATATCCGCCACGGCACAATTAAATTTGGTGCCACCCGCTTCAATGGCACCCAGTAAACGCTTATCGATTTGGGGAGACTCAAGCTGCATACATATCTCTTAAACGGCTAGTGCCACTTACTTTATTGTTGAATACCACTAAGGGCTACCAATGCGATTAATTAAATCACTGTGATTTAGTATTGACAAGAGGTGTGACGTTTATTTTTTTGTGCAGTCTGGATTAGACGAGGTATCTACCCCATCAAATAAAAATGCCCAGCCGCCGGTGCGGATTCCGGCGGCTGGGCATTTGATTGGACAGAAATTTAAAAGCCGGCATTAATCCAGCAGCGACAAACTACCATCATCTGCAACGACAACTTTGATAGGGTCGATAATATTGCCCGTAAATTGCCCCTGCGCATCGTTGCCCATAAAGGCCAGCAAATACCAGGCTTGATCCGGGCCTTTAATCAAACGACCAGAGTAGAGGCCGTCTTGTTTGGGGCCGGTCAAAAAGCCATTACCCATGCATTCGTAAGGCCCCATCATGGAGTCGGCGACAAAATATTTCACGCCAGTTTGCGGTTCACAACCAGGTTCGGCTTTGTGTTTTGCGGAGTGGAAACGTGTGGATACCGAACAGAATAAATAATAGCGGTCGCCAATTTTTTCGATCTGCGGCACTTCCATTTCACCAAACCAACCCGGTGCCAGAAAGGCATCGCCCACTGCCCAGTCGAGCAAGTTGGTGGAAGAAGCATAGCCAATCGCACCGCGACCATCCGGCTCACCGCGATTAACACGGCAAGTAACCAGCATATGGTACAAATCCGTTTGCGGATCTTTCATCACCCAGGGATCACGCCAGGAGGCATCGTGCCAATATTCCAGATTCAAACCGTCGTACCAACGCTCATCCAGCTCCACCACCGGATTGCTATCGTGTTTGGTCCAATGAATTAAATCGGGGGATTTAGCCAAACATACGCGCTGCACCAGCCCTTTTTCTGCGCGCTTGGTGCCGGTGTAATACATGTACCACTCAGCGCCAACTTTAATAACGCAGCCAGTCCAGGTGGTAAAAGAATCGGGCGCACTGTCATCACCTTGGGTGGGAGCAATAGCATCTGGCAGCAGTGTCCAGTCGCGCAAATTTTTAGAAACCGCATGGCCGACCGACACATTCCAGTGGCGCAAATCCGGATTTTGCAGCGCCTTATCGGCCTGCAAATAAAACATGTGGTAATCCTCGCCATCCACGGCGAACCAGAAATCCCATACCCATTTATCAGTCAGCTGCAACACGAATATAACCCTCAAACAAACTTGAAAAAAATCAGGTTGCACTACTGAACAGGGCTAAATATCAGCGCTGATCGTTACTGCCCTGATTGGTCAGCATCACCGTGGTATCCGGTGAAAAGTTGGCATAAAACGGCAATATCGCACCGCCAATCGCGCGCGCATCAACACCGATAATGCCGCAGAAAATATCCGGCAAAAACACACCGGGTGGCGTGAGTTCAGCCAGGGTGATGCGCAAACGCTCCACCAATTGCAACACAATCACGCGAGGTAAATTGCCATCCAGCACTATGGCTTCAAAATCCAGCACCCCCGTTGCAGAAAAAATGGCAAAGGTCAGTGCCTGGGCGCAATCTTCTATCCACTCATCAACCGCCACTTGCGCCTGCGGCAATATGCGCGGTAATTCCGAAATATTGTTGATCGCAAAACCGCGTGCTTTGAGATGACGGCGCAATACATAAATAGAGGCGCGATTAGCCAACACTTCAAACGGCCCTTTCACCGGCGGGCAGGAATCCAGCGTGGAGGGCGACACCGGCATAGAGGCCAAAGCCCCGGAATTACCGTGCACACCGCTTTCCAAATTACCCTGTAATACCACCCCGCCACCAACAAAGGTGCCGATAAAAATGTACAAAAAGTTTTTAACCTGATTGCCCAAACCAAACTGCAGCTCGGCTATAGCGGCGGCGGAGCAATCGTTTTCGATAAAAATCGGCAGGCTGATACGCTTGGCC
Source organism: Cellvibrio sp. QJXJ (assembly GCF_024452345.1). Classification (NCBI taxonomy): domain Bacteria; kingdom Pseudomonadati; phylum Pseudomonadota; class Gammaproteobacteria; order Cellvibrionales; family Cellvibrionaceae; genus Cellvibrio; species Cellvibrio sp. QJXJ. The sequence goes on along the minus strand of NZ_CP101662.1, from coordinate 4,587,374 downwards.
AGCTCCTGATCAAACTTGAGTGAATTCCAGCGCGCGGCCAGTTCATCGCTCATATTTAATTCCTGCTGCCAACCACCCATAAACCAGGGCATGGCCAAGCCAACCCCCACCAAACGCGGGCGTTCGCTGGGGTCTAACAAGCCCTGTAAATGCGTTATCGCCTGCTCTACTTTTTCCAGCAGAAAGTCTGGGTTAGGCAGGCTAAATTCATGTGCGACTTTATTTATCACATTGCCGCCAAAATCCATCAGCAGTATTTGGATGTCATTGCGCCCCACATTCACCCCAATGGAAAAAGCCCCCTTGGGATCGATACTGTACATGGTGGAAGGTTGGCCGAGACCGCGCTGTAACTTGCCCCGTTGTGCCACCAGCCCCGCCGCTTCCAGGTCGTCGATAATACGTGTGACCGCTTGTGGGGTAAGGTTGGAGAGCCGCGCCAGTTCAAACTTGGAAGCCATGCCCAGGCTACGCAATGAACTGATCAACACCCGTTCGTTATAACGGCGCAAACCACTCGAATTACTACCCTTACTCATAGCGACCCCTATTACCTTTAGAGAATATAAAAACTATTTTTTATCATGTAATCGAGTTGACTTAATTAAACCACTGTGAATAAATAAGTCAACTACTTTTCCAATCATACGCTTTTGGGTGCCAGACTCAAATGCTGTACTAGCATTAATAAACCGAGATTAATAAAACGGGATAAATGCAACTGGAATTGATACACAGGGATCAATCAGACCGGAATCAAGACATACCTGATTTGCTCGCAACCAGAGCCTAATAATTCACAATAAATTATCTATTTTGCACAGGGCTGCCCCATGACATCTGCACACCAAGAACACAATCTGGTTCTTATCCGCTGGCTCACGTTTTTAATGTTCACCATGTTTGCCATGACCACCGATGCGGTGGGTGTGATCATTCCCGAAATTATCAAGGAATTTAACCTCAACCTCACCCAGGCCAGTGCGTTTCACTACGCACCGATGATTGCCATCGCCTTTAGCGGTATCGCCTTTGGATTTTTAGCGGATCGCATCGGGCGCAAGTACACGATTTTGATCGGCCTGGGGCTGTTTGCCATTTCCTGTTTTTTATTCGCACTCGGCAGTTACTTTGAATTTTTTGTCGGGCTGCTACTAATCTCCGGCTGTGCGATTGGCATTTTTAAAACCGGTGCACTGGCGTTGATTGGCGATATCTCCACCTCCAGCCGCGAACACACACGCACCATGAATACGGTGGAAGGCTTTTTTGGTGTCGGTGCCATTATCGGTCCAGCGATTGTCGCCTATTTACTAGCAGCAAAAGTCTCGTGGATTTATTTATATATTTTTGCCGGATTTGTGTGCTTACTGCTGATTGTCATCGCATCACGGGTAAATTATCCCAAGCATAAACCCGCCAGTGCACAGGATAAAATTGATGTTAAACGCACGATAAAAATGATTGGCAACCCCTATGCCGCCGGCTTTTCGGGAGCAATTGCCCTGTATGTTGCCACCGAAGTTGCAATTTATGTGTGGATGCCAACTTTCCTCAAAGACTATTCCGGCAACGCCCTGTGGTTTGCTACCTATGCGCTGACAATATTTTTTGTGCTGCGCGCGGGCGGACGCTTTCTGGGCGCCTGGATTCTGACTAAATTCAACTGGACATCGGTAATGGCACTGTTTAGCAGCTGCATTTTTTTATGCTTTCTAGGCAGCATGTTGGGCGGTGTGAACTATGCGGTTTTTCTATTGCCGCTTTCGGGTTTATTTATGTCGATGATTTACCCAACACTTAATTCAAAAGGCATCAGCTGTTTTAATAAAAGTGAACACGGCACAGTCGCCGGCGTTATTTTATTTTTCACCGCCGTGGCCGCTGCACTTGGCCCACTATTAATGGGTGCCGTGGGGGATTTATTTGGCCACGTGAAATACGGCTTTTATTTGGCAACCGGTTTTGCGGGTTTATTATGTATTGCCATGATTTACAACTGGATCAAAAACCCTGCGGAAAAACATTTATCACAATTGGAAATTAGCCAGTACGGCGGCCACTAAATATCACCCGTATTATTGAGTCGCTCCGGTAATTTTTTTAACGTATAAATATCGTAGCGACTCGATTTTCCTTCCAGCTGATAAGACGGCGCTTGATTATTTAATAAGGGCGCCTTGCGCGGCCGCTTCACCACCACTCGATAATTGGCGTGTGCCAGCGCCAGTGGCAACAGTGCATCGGCGTCTTTATCTTTACCCACCAGCGAATGAAACGCGGCCATGTCTTTTTTAACATCGGCCGTTTTGTGGCGTTCGGGAAACATAGGGTCCAAATAAATTACATCCGGAAAATTGCCTGCGGTTAGCGATTGCAAATAATCGCGGCTATCTTGCTGCGCCAAGTGCATCCGTTGTAACACCGCAAACAATTCCGGATCTTGCAGCGCATAATCGCGCGCACGCTGCAAACCATCGTTTAATAAACAGTGCACGATGGGCGAACGTTCAATCATGGTCACGACACTACCAAGCGTAGCCAATACAAAGCTGTCTTTCCCTAAACCCGCCGTTGCGTCCAACACTCGTGGGTAAACACCGGCTTTAATGCCTACCGCCTTGGCAATCATCTGCCCCTTGCCACCACCAAATTTACGCCGATGATCCACTGCCCCTTCCGTAAATTCCGCACGAATCGGGCCCGGTGCTTTACGCCCGGTTTGCTGCAATTCAATGGCGTGAGGCGCGACCACCAATACAAAATCAATATCGCTAATTGTTTCCACCTCAAGCTCACGCAATAAAGGCAAAGACCACTGCATCGCCAGGGTTTCAGCGTGCGGCATGGATTCCGGGTGATTACACAACAGGGCAATAGGATTGGACATAGCAGCAAAAACAACGTGAAAAAGATGCGGCATTATCGACTCACAGCGAAACCGCCGCAATCATTTGTTCGGTCGCGTTATTTTTCCATGTTGAAACGAACCCTATCTCTCACATCTGGCGTTTTTACCGCAACACCATCCACCACATTAGGTTTGTACTTCCAGCCTTTCACCGCTTTGATCACACTGCGGTTAAACACACTGGAGGGTACGGCGGCGATAATTCGAATATTTTCGGTAGTCCCCAATGCAGTCACATCAAACATAATATCCACATAACCTTCGACGCCTCGCGCAACTGCCGCCTGCGGATACTGGGGCGCAATGCGGATAATGGGTACCATTTGCCCAGCAAAACCAAACACACCATCAATGGGTGGTTTCGCTGCAAGCGGTGGCTCGCCGAAATTCATACCGGGGTCTACTTTAACCTCGATGGTCTCCTGCGTATTAATGACTGGCGGTGGCAATTGCTCAACCGGGCGCACAGGCGGCTCTTGTTTTATCGTCTCAATGGTTTCAGGAACTTCCATGGTAACTGTCGGTATAGGCGGTGTTGGTTTTGCCGGCTGCAATGGGTAATCGTTATGCACCAGCGAATACATCGCAAATAGCAGGCACAAAGTCATCAACAATGCGGCGGGAAAAATACTCAACAGACGAGCTATTAGGGAATGGGTAAATAGATGACCATCAACTAAAACGGGGGTAGGTATAGTGTTCATAATAATTTCCTCGGTTTTTGGGCAAAGAAAATCCCTGCCCGGTTATGGCATACAAAAAATGATTAACGATCTGTGTGGATGGAGGGGAAGTTAAAACTTATCGTCGTCGTGTGGCGACATCAGCGGGCCTTGCGCTCGCAGTTGAATCATCATACAAGAGCGTAAAGCGGAACAATTCTGTTACACCTTGCACAACAATAGGTTGACCATCAATTACTTGCGGACGGTAGTGGGATTTTTTTAATGCAGTTAAAACACTGCGGTCAAACACACGCGAGGGCGAACGGTTAATAATACGCGGATTGATAATATGGCCGGTGGTATCAATCGTAAATTCAACCTCCACCCAGCCCTCGATACCCTTACTCAGCGCGCGCGCGGGATAAACGGGTGTAACCAACGTTACCGGCAAAAAACCTTCGACTTGAATGCGAGGGATGGGCAAGGCTGAAGGGGAACCAAGTTCAATACCGGAGAGTTGGGTCAATTCGGTTTTATCTGGTTTAACCGCCTCAACATGTACCTGTTCTATTATTTCCAGAGGCGATGGGGCATCAGACAATACAGGTTTTAATGATTGTACTAACGCCCAGCTGAATATTTCGCTGCGCACTTCTGTGTTATGGAGCAATGCATCTTGATTATCTTCCCACTGGATTTTCAATACATTATCCACTGAGGCATTCATTTGCGCGCGCAAGGGAATCCACTGCACACTCGCAAAAATGCTTAGCAACAATGCACCAATAAGCACCCAGTACTGCGCTGATTCTGTAGCGATGGAATGATGTGGCCGCTGCTTATCCAACACAGCCAAAATACGCTGATGAATATCTGAATGGCCACGCATATACATTGCGCTATCATCGACCGGATGATTTCCCTCTAGTGTCGCAAACGCCAATAAATTTTTAGCATAGCTAAGATGCTTGTCGCGCAACTTATAGATGTAATCATCACACGCGATTTCAGCTTGTAAGAATAGTTGATGGGCCACCCACCAGATTGGCAACAAAAACCAAAAAATAGCGCAGGTAATTTTTACCAACAAACTAATTAGCCAATCCCAACGCGCGATATGCCCTAACTCATGCATCAACACGCTCACGCGTTTGTCTTCATCCCACAACAACACCGCGCGCGGCAATACAATAACCGGTCGAAAAAGCCCCCAAGTGTACGGTGATTTCACATCGGGCGACGTCAATAATTGAACCGGGCGCTGCACATCCACTAATTCGCACAACACGGCAGCTTGTGCGAGTAATTCGGGATCGATAATTTTTTGTGCCGATTTTTGTTGCTGCCAAAGACCAATTACTCCCAGCAATAAATAGAACAATAAACTGCTAGCAGGAAATAAATACAACGCGAGAAGAATTAACCATTGCACCTGTGTCAACCCTTGCTCCAACAATGAACCCACTGATGCAAAGTATTCATGTGATATCCATTGGATAATCAGCGGTGTTGATTCAAAGTTCAGCGGGATAACCGGTGCAATATTTGCGAGCAGCGGCAATAAGAGCATCCAAAGGAAACCAAGACTCAGCACAAAATGCTGCAAGGCAGCCGATTTATTGCGCACCAATAGCCACAACATCACAATTATCAATAATAACAATGCAGGCTTAATCAAGCCGGTCACCAGAACATCTATGGTTGTTGCGGTATCCATAACTCTGCCTCGTATTAATGGACACTTACACGCAAAAATAATGTTTGTGTGCGATTATTATTGGCTTTTTTTCGGTGACGATGGCTCTTTTACGGTTGAATGCACAGCGGATAAATTTACTTCCACATTAGCGGCCTCATCGATTGCTTGCTGCAGCTGGACAATTTCATCGGCGCTGAGTTTGTCCTTATTCATCCCTAATAACGCATTGACGGCCGCCGCAGTAGACCCCCCAAAAAAAGTTTTTAGCAGTTTTTGCAATGCGGACGTACGCGCCTCTTCCTGAGCGATTCGCGGAAAATAAATGTAACGCGGCCCCTCTTCACGAAAATCCACAATTTGCTTTTCCACCAACTTGGCCAACAATGCCCTGACAGCCGAATAACTTGGCGCATCGGGAATGGCCTCACGAACATCCTGGGCAGACAACTCGCCCGCCTCAAATAAGGCATCCATAATTTGCCGCTCGCGCCGACTGAGCTGTGAGGCAGCTGCTTTTTCTATATCATTTGAAGTCATATCTCTACTCGCGCTCTATTTGCTGAGTTACTTGAAGTGCTGCTTTTTTAGCACCATGCTATTAAATTAGCACCTTTAACTCGCCGGTCAAGTAAAAGATGCTAAAAAAGCAGCACCCGTTAAAAATAATCGTTGCCCATACAAAATATGGGCAATAAAAAAGCCGCTGCGGTTACCCGAGCGGCTTTTGGACGAGCAGTCGAACTTATTGTTCGTTAGGTACCAGTTCCAGTTCTACACGACGGTTCTGTTCGCGACCCATAGCGTTGTCATTGCTGGCAACAGGGTAGCGCGAGCCGTAACCATAAGACTGGATACGCGCACTCGCCACTTTTTGGCTGCGCAAGTACATGGCCACACTGTCAGCACGACGCTGGCTCAGCGGCTGGTTGATGCTATCGCTACCAGTAGAATCGGTATGGCCAGTTACGCGAATAGAGGTTTGATTGAACTCGGCCAATACTTTGGCTACAGAATTGAGTACAGAAAAGAAGTCTGAGCGAATGTCAGCACTGTTGGTTGCAAAGGTAATGTTGCCCGGCATAACCAAAAACAGGTTATTACCTTCTCGTCTTACTTGCACACCGGTGCCCTGTAATTCGGCACGCAGTTTGGCTTCCTGGCGATCCATGTAGTTACCTACACCACCACCCACTACACCGCCCAGGGCAGCACCTTTAAGCGCACGCTCACGGCGATCCTTGGCATTATCGCCAGTAGCTGCGCCCAATACCGCACCCGCTACGGCACCAATACCGGCACCTTTTACAGTTTTACTGGTTTTTTGTTCGCCAGTGTAAGGATCAGTAGTTGTACAACCGATCAAGCCAACGGATAACAAAAGCGCAATTAGGTATTTCATGATGAGTCTCCAATAAAACAAAAGTAACGAATAGATGCTGCGGGTGAATAAAAATCGATATCGCCCAAGCAGGTGCTAAGGTTCAATCCATGCTCATGGTTGATCGAGTATTGATTTTTAACGACAGGAACTGAACCAATACTGAATTCGCGATTCTACCATTGCTGTCACCGGTGTATCTGATTAAAGTGGCTAGTAACACTTATTTACTCAGCACCAAATCCACCAGCACCGCAATCTAGGTAAAGTTGATATGCAAAGCAAGCTTCCACTCATTCAAATTAAATCGCTATGGATATTTTGTGCTCTACTCATCAGTCTATTAATGAGTGGCTGTAAAAATTATTCTGTGAGCGTCAACGACAACATGGTGTATGTACCACCCTCTATTTTTAAAGATTTTAAAATAGCGGACCAACAATTATTCGATTGCGTACAACAAACTATTTACGACGCACACATCACGCGCGCAGAAGACCTAAGCACGCTAAATTGCAGCAATGCAGGCATTAAATCACTACAAGGGCTGGAAAAGTTTTTTGCGCTGAAGGAATTAAATTTAGCGGATAATCAACTTACAGACATTACCACTTTAGGGAGTTTGGGGCGCTTGGAAATAGTGAAGCTAAGTGGCAATAATATTAAAAATGCCGCACCGCTGTTGCACCTACTGCACTTAAAAACATTGGATATACGCGACAATAGCGCGCTGGACTGCAAAGATTTGCCACAACTTATCGCCAATTACAACAAAACCACTACTGAGTTTTTATTACCTACACAATGTATTAAATAATGAAAGAATACTCACTGCGTACAATAATTGCCCGCAGTGAAGGTACGCGCAAACTCTCCAACCCAGAACCCCGTCAACTACTGCTGCGCACAAACATTAAACCAATGGTATTGCGCAGCTGATGCACTACGCGCATGCGGACTGGCTCCGCATTAATTGCACCCACAGCCTTTTTGAATTTCACCATCACTTCAGTTCCAACCGGCGGGCAAACCTGATTTTCAATTTGCACTTGTGCGCCGCCATCTGAAATGTCTTTTGCAAAACCTACGATCATGCCAAAACTGGGGTTGGACATCTCGACCCTGACTGAGGTTGAGGTGCGCTCAAAAACGCGACGTTCGTTCACTGTTCTATCTCCATTTTGTTCTCCATTAGTGCGCAATAACCGATCAAATTACTTTTTACCGTTTGAGTATAGATACTAATTCCCAGAACACACGGCAATAAAAAAGGGGCCGAAAGCCCCTTTTTGGCGATCGAAGAACACAACTAGAAAGTCAGCCCTAAGCGCTGGCCCACCATTTCATAGGATTCCACCACATTACCGAGATTCTGGCGGAAACGATCTTTATCCAACTTCTCGCGGGTGTCTTTGTCCCACAGACGGCAACCGTCTGGGGAGAACTCATCACCGAGGATAACTTCTCCCTTATGCAGACCAAACTCCACTTTGAAATCAACCAACAACATATTGCCTTCAGCAAACAAGGCTTTAAGTATGTCATTGATCTTAAAGGTTAACTCCTTCATCCGCGCCAATTGCTCGGGCGTCGCCCAACCGAAGGATTGAACGTGGGATTCGTTGACCATAGGGTCACCCAAAGCATCATTTTTGAGGAACAATTCGAATGTAGGTGGAGTTAACTCCATGCCTTCCTGCACCCCCAGACGACGCACCAAAGAACCGGCGGCCAAGTTGCGTATCACACACTCGACCGGAATCATTTGCATAGTTTTCACCAGCACTTCGGTATCTGACAGGAGTTTTACAAAATGGGTAGGAATGCCAGCAGCTTGCAGCTTGCCCATAATGAACGCGTTGAACTTGTTGTTCACCATGCCTTTGCGATCCAACTGTTCGATACGCTTACCATCAAAAGCGGAGGTATCGTTGCGGAACAACATGATTACGTGATCCGGATCATCAGTTTTGTAGATGGATTTGGCTTTGCCAGCATAGAGTTGTTCGCGCTTTTCCATTGATAGGCCTGCTATTCAAAAGTAAAAATGTAAGAAACTGAATTTAAGAAACGGATAACCAGTCAAACCCCTGGTTTTGACACGCAAAAGTCACTTGTTTGACCTCTGCTGTGACGGGTGCCAGAGTGGCTTGCGCCAGCTCCAGCGAATTATTTTGTTGGCTTATATGAGCAATCACCAAATGCTGCAAGCGGGCACAATCCAAACGCTGCAAGAACCCAGCGGCCTGCTGATTACTCAAATGCCCCCACAAACCACCTACACGCTGCTTGAGCGATGGCGGGTAATCACCCGACGCGAGCATCACGGGATCATGATTTGCTTCCAATACCATCGCATCCAGATCCTGATAATGTGCTTCAACGTGAGCGGTAATACTGCCCAAATCCGTCAACACACCAAGGCGCAACCCGGCATACTCAAATACAAATTGTGAGGGTTCGCGCGCATCATGTGGCACCGCCACTGGCGTCACCAGCAGCTGATCGATCTCAAACGGCTGGTACGCTTCAATCAAACGTAAATCCGGTAAATCACCCAAATTGCGACTGTGATAAGTACCGGGTGTCATATACACCGGTAAATCATAGCGTCGCGCCATAGCGGCAACGCCCTTGATGTGATCTGTGTGCTCGTGTGTGACCAGTATAGCGGTCAGCTCTTCCGGACGTTTGCCCAACCGCTGCAGGCGCTCATTTGCTTGTTTGACGCTAAACCCGCAATCAATGAGCAAAGTGCCTGCCCCCCACTCCACCAACGTAGAATTGCCGCGACTGCCGCTACCAAGCGATGCAAAACGCAGGGGAGCTGTCACTTAAATCAGGTTTTTACGTAATAAAGTGACTAAATGGCGCGCTTCGCTGGTAGTCAAGCGCTTGCCATAAGGGTCGCGTACCCTCACAACATAATCGTTGTTTTCACCCGTGATTACTATGAGATAACCAGGTGCTTTGGGTAGTATTTTTTCCTTTTTACGCTCCGAGCGTGGAGCTGCTTCAAACTCACTACCCGTCAACATGTTTGTTTTAATTTGCGCCAAGCTGTAGGGGGTGGTTGGCGCTTTGGGTTTCAAACCAATTCTAAAAAGACGCTTGAAAAAGCCTGGCTTGGCCTCTTCTGGATCCAAATAATGAACATAGTAGATGGCCGCATCGGCATCAGCTTCAAAGGTAGTAAAACCATCTTGTTTAGCTGCATAAGCCAAAGTGGCAAAGGCGCGAGTGCGGTCCAACTTGATCAGCATTGCCGGCTCACCGCGCAACATGGTCAAACTGGCTTTTACTGAACCGCCAATAGACTGGGCCAAGAGTGAAGTGCCGCCTTCGGCTGTTTCACTTGCAAGTGTTGCAGCCAGCTCATCCAACAACCATTTTTCACGCTCAGGATTAACCGATTTACGCGGCCATCCCAAATCGGCAGCGGGTTTTTCCGCTTTAGGTACACTCATGTGCGTGATGTGCACTTCCGTCGTTTCCGGTTGTACCCCCTGATCAATCTGCAGGCGATAACGATCATAGGTCGAAAGATCAGTTTTGAATTGCAACCAGCTGGTTTCAATAATGCCGCGACTAATATCCGCACGACTAACCGCCAAATTGTTTACGTTGAGGAAGTTACGAATGCGTGGCCAGACCTCTCCGGGAGCAGCGTTAAGCAAAATCCAGCTCTCGCCACCCACACGTTGGATTTTTACGTTTTCCTGCTCAAGATTGGCAGACAAAGGCATAGGGCGGGGAATTTCGTTATCAACCGAATTAGGGTCGTAACCAAAGTCTGTCGCGGTAATTGGGGGAATGGGATACAACTCACCCATGGCTTCGGAGTGCTTACCGGCTGGCAGAACCAAGGGAGGAATATTATCTGCTTTCAGATAATCGCTTTCGCGATTACGAAAAACGCCCTCATCACCAAAAAACATGCCGCAGCCAGACAGGGAAAACCCCACACTCGCCAACAACAACATGTTGAGCGGACGGGTGAAGCGTGTACCAAATATTTTTATCGTCATTGCGTTACGTAAACTCATGAATCATCTCATCGACAACAACAAGACAAGTGGCGGGAATTAAAGACCCGCTGCCTGCATGGCTGTTTTAAGCTGTTGGTGATACTGCTCTGACAAACGTGTCAGTGGCAGGCGAATACCTGATTGAATCAAACCCAATTGCTCCACGGCCCACTTGACCGGAATGGGGTTGGATTCAACAAACATAGCAGTATGCAAAGGCAGCAAACGTTCATTAATGGCACGCGCTTCTTCGGCATTACCCGCCAAGGCCAACTCACACATACGTGCAATGGCAGCAGGTACGACATTCGCGGTGACAGAAATATCCCCTTTACCCCCTAAAAGAATTAAATCGACTGCAGTGGCATCGTCGCCAGAGATGATACTAAAGCTCTCAGGTGCTTGATCGATAAGGATTTTAGCCCGAGCCAAATCGCCTGTAGCTTCTTTGATGCCGATGATATTTGGCACTTTTGCCAGACGTAGTGCTGTTTCTGATTTCATATCAACGCCGGTACGACCTGGCACGTTGTAAAGAATTTGCGGAATAGCAACAGCATTAGCGATATGCGCATGATGTAAAAACAAACCTTCTTGGGTAGGTTTGTTGTAATAAGGTGTGACCAGCAGACAGGCGTCAGCGCCGGCATCTTTCGCCGCTTGGGTGAGTTCGACCGCTTCCGAGGTAGAGTTGGCACCCGTGCCCGCAATCACCGGTATGCGACCATTGACCTGATCGACCACTTTCTTAATAACCGCCAAATGTTCATCAACCGTCAAAGTGGCTGATTCGCCAGTGGTACCCACCGCAACAATGGCGTGAGTACCCTGCTCCAGATGCCAGTCCACCAATTTATGCAAACTCGCCCAATCGAGGGAATTATCTGCATTCATTGGGGTTACCAGGGCAACCATACTGCCTTGAATCATCGAGAGCTCCGTTAGCTAGCGAAAAAAGTAGCGATATAAAGGTGGAAACAACAGGTCAACAAACGAAAGGCGCCATGGTACTGAGTGGGGCCTGACGAAACAAGCAAAACACCATCAAGAGCAGCGGAATCGCCGCGAAAGAGTTATTTTTTAAAATCGAGCATACGCTGCAACGGAATCATAGCCTGGCGACCCAACTCGGGATCAACATGAATCTCGTTATCACCCTGCTCAAACACATTGGCCAGATTGTCCAACACATTCATCGCCATCCAAGGGCAATTTGCACAAGAACGACAGGTCGCGCCACTACCTGCGGTGGGAGCGATATGGAAAATTTTATCCGGATTAAGCTGCTGCATTTTGTAAAAAATGCCTTGATCTGTCGCCACAATAAATTCGCGATTAGGCAGTGTTTGCGCCGCCTTAATTAACTGCGAGGTGGAACCCGCCACATCGGCCAAATCAACTACCGCTTTGGGCGATTCAGGGTGCACCAATACAGCCGCATCAGGGTAAAGCAACTTTAGATCTTCAATGCCCTTGGCTTTAAATTCTTCGTGCACGATACAAGCGCCGTCCCAGAGCAATACATCGGCACCGGTTTTTTGCTGTACGTAAGCGCCCAGATGTTTATCCGGCGCCCAGAGGATTTTTTTACCCTGACGATCGAGATAATCAACGACATCCAGCGCAATACTGGAGGTCACTACCCAATCAGCACGGGCTTTTACCGCAGCAGAGGTATTGGCATAAACCACCACTGTGCGATCCGGGTGCTGGTCGCAAAACGCAGAAAATTCATCGATAGGACAACCGAGATCGAGCGAACAGGTCGCCTCCAACGTCGGCATCAAAACACGCTTTTCAGGTGTGAGGATTTTGGCGGTCTCGCCCATGAATTTCACACCGGCAACAATCAAGGTATCTGCCGAATGATTTTTACCGAAACGCGCCATTTCCAGCGAATCAGATACACAACCACCGGTTTCTTCGGCAAGCGCCTGAATCAATGGATCGGTGTAATAGTGCGCAACCAATACCGCATTATGCTGCTTCAACAACGCCTTGATGCGCGCCTTGTAGCCAGCCTCTTGTTCGGGGGTATATTGCGGAGCGCTCCAGGCGCGGGCGAGATGCTGTTTTACAACATCTTGCGCATTGGCATCGCGCTTGGCCACATTAAGAAGTTCAGACATAAAATCGCCTCACTGGACGCTCACTCGCGATGGCGAAGAGCAAATTTGCGCGAAATTTTATCACAGAGCCGAATCGTTGACGGGAGAATAAACAGCGCCAGACATGTTTTCGATCTAATAAAAAAAGGGCGCCTGTAAGCGCCCTTTTTTGACTCTGCCACACGAATTAACTGCAGCATTTAATGTGGTGGGTCGTGCTGGATTCGAACCAGCGACCAATTGGTTAAAAGCCAACTGCTCTACCGACTGAGCTAACGACCCACAGGTGTCGCACTTACAAAAACATCACCACAACAGAGTTGAGTGGTGGGTCGTGCTGGATTCGAACCAGCGACCAATTGGTTAAAAGCCAACTGCTCTACCGACTGAGCTAACGACCCTAAATGCGAGGCGCGTATAATAAGGTTTTGATAAAAAAAGACAAGCGTTTTTTTTAACATTTCATAACGAACCACAAATTTCTACGGCGGCCGGTTATATAAAAAACGATTTGTTTTTCTAATGCACAAACACCTGCTATTCACGCTGGAACACAGGTTTGAACGGCAAGCAAGATAAAACTTTCCACTCCTGCGTGTAAAAATTGACCTATTATTCACTGCATAGGCCTCTTCACTGAACGACTGCTATTGAGACACTCGCATGCCGCTTGCGCCCTCCGGAGAAAACACACTAAGGCCTGCAGGGGTCAAGCCAAGCCAGTTTTTAATACTGCTACTGGCTTATTTCTCTACCGGCTGGTTAGGCTTGCTGGTTCCGTTTGAAAATGAAAAGGTCACACTATTTTGGTTGCCAAGTGGTATAGCTGCAGCGGCGTTTTATCGCTGGACACCCAAACTCTGGCCCAGTGTTTTTATTGCTGCACTGCTGATAAACATGACCTCCGGCAACAATCTGCAAATGAACCTGCTACTCGCCGCCGGTAATACCCTCTCGCCTCTGGCAACCGTCTGGCTGTTACGCCGATTTAATTGCGACCTATCCAGCCTTGATCGTAAACACACCCTCGGCTTTTTGCTGCTCAGCGCTCTGGGCATGACACTCTCGGCGCTAGTGGGCGCAAGTTTAATTGGTATTTACCATCAGTTATCTCTGGAGACTGCTGCCTACATCGCTCTTGCATGGTGGATGGGCGACAGTCTGGGCGTGTTTCTGGCCATGCCGTTCTTGGTCAATATGAATCGCGACTATCTGAACCGGGTCAATACGCGCAGGATAGATTTTTTATTGGTGATCAGCACAAGTCTGATCGTTGGATTAATCTGCTTCCCGCTCAACAATTTTGTCAATGGTGCGCACCTGCCCATAGTGTTTATCACTTTTATTTGCATTGCATGGGCAGCCCTCTGGTTCGGCCTGTTTGGCAGCGCGATCACCACCATAGGCTTTTGTTTTTTAGCCATATGGGCAACCGTGAACCAATGGGGGCCATTTGTGTTGCCCAGTATGACGCTGAGTTTTTGGCTGATTTGGCTATATACCGCAAGTATGGTGATCATTGGTTTTATGATCACCGCTGCACACATCAAGATTACCCATAGCTACCAGCAACTCGCACAATCAGACCTTCATCAGGAACAGCAGCAAGCGCAACTGAAACGCGCGCAATTAATGGCACGCCTGGCTCACTGGCAGTGGAACCCACACACCGGGAACTACCAGTTCAGCGAATCCATGAGCAAGCTATTCGGGCTGCCAGCAGAGGCGTTGAGCGGCAAGATGGAGGATTTTATTGGTTCCTTTATCCACCCGGATGATCGCCTGCTGCTACAAATCGCACTCAACTCAGCACTTGACCAACAACAACCGCTGTCCCTGGATCTGCGGCTTGAACCGGGCGGCAATCAACGTTTTTGGTTGCAACTACAGGCCGATAAAACGCCCACCACAGAAGGCATAGTATTGCAGGGCACAATGCAGGATATCAGCGAGCGCAAGCGCCTCGATTTGGCACTGACCGCTGCGGCCGCTGATGCCGCTTCAGCACCGGATTTTTTTGTCACCATCTTGCGCGCCCTGGGCGATGCAATGTGCGTGGAGCATGTGCTCATTAGCCTTATAGACCAAGATGACCCAATGACAGCGCACACCCACACCTATCTCCGGTGCGGCGAGTTGCAGCCCAACTTCAGCTATTCACTTGAACACACACCCTGCGCCGATGTAATGGATGAAAATCTGTGTTTTGTCAGCAGTGCGGCCACCGCGCACTACCCCTTGGATGAAATGTTTCGCCAGCACAAGATTGAGAGTTATTTGGGTGTGGGCATCCGCGATGCGGAAGGGATTCCCATCGGCATCCTGATTGCCATGGCCGAGCACCCCACCCCTGTTTCTGCGCAATTAAGTTCGCTTCTGTTAATTTTTGCAGAGCGTATTGGCGGCGAGCTGCGCCGCGCACAGGATCAGGAAAAAATCTACAACCTTGCGTTTTTTGATCCACTGACCCGCTTACCCAATCGTCGCATGCTGCAAGACCGCCTCAAATTAGTTGTCTCGCAAAGCACCCGCAGCCAACAGTACGGCGCTTTACTTTTTATCGATCTGGATCACTTCAAACTGCTGAATGATACTCGCGGCCACCATATTGGCGATCAACTTTTGGTGCAGGTGGCCGAGCGCATTGAAAGCATTATCCGCAGCTCTGATCTGGCAGCCCGGTTGGGCGGCGATGAGTTTGTGGTGGTGTTTGATAATCTGGGGGATAACCCGCAAGACGCGGCCCAGGAAGCCAAAAAACGCGCCGAGCAGTTACACGAGTTAGTCAGTCTGCCCTATGCATTGCGCCAGTCGGTCTATCACTGCACCATCAGTATCGGGGTAAGCCTGTTTAACGGCCAAAACCGCTCCATCGATGACCTGCTACGCCATGCCGATGCCGCCATGTATCAAGCCAAAGACAGTGGCCGCAATGCCATCCGTTTTTTTGACCCCAACATGCAATCCCATTTGGAGAAACGCGCAGCCATAGAGGAGGATTTACGCAGTGCCCACGATTCGCGTAAACAGTTAATTCCCTACTATCAAGTGCAGGTTGATGAACAAGGCAAAGCCATAGGTGTGGAGTTATTACTGCGCTGGCAACACCCTCAAAAAGGGATGATTTCGCCCGCCGACTTTATTCCCGTTGCGGAACAAACCGGGTTAATTGTCTCCATGGGACGCGAGGTAATTCGCCAGGCATGCCAACAATTACAGCGCTGGCAGCAACGCGCTGAATTTGCACACCTGAGCATTGCAGTGAATGTCAGCCCCATTCAATTCAACCAACCCAACTTTGTGGAAGAGGTACTGACCATTGTCGACAGCTGCGGAGTTAATCCCCGACGGCTCAAGCTGGAGCTGACAGAGAGTTCACTGCTTAAAAATGTCGATCAAAGCATTGTCAAAATGCAACTGCTGCAGGATCGCGGTATAGGCTTTTCAATGGACGACTTTGGCATAGGCTATTCATCACTTTCCTACCTCAAACGTCTGCCGCTGGATCAATTAAAAATTGACCAAACCTTTGTGCGCGATATCGCCATAGACCCAAACGATGCAATTATTGCGCGCACTATTATCGCCATGGCGCAAAACATGAATTTGCAAGTGATAGCGGAGGGAGTTGAAACAGACCAGCAGCAAGTGTTTCTGGAGCAAAACGGTTGTCGTTTGTTTCAGGGGTACTTTTTTGGCCGCCCCATGCCGCTGGAACAACTCGAAAGCGAGTTGCTGGCACGAGGCTATTGCTCCTAAAACAGCTGATGCAGACGCGCTATTGCTAGCGCGGCATTATTGATAGCGAGTGGGATCAGCAATACCGGCCTGCACAAAGCCCTGCTTGCGCAGGCGACAACTATCGCACTTGCCGCAAGCCTCGCCTTCATCATTGGCTTGATAACAGGATACCGTCAGGCCGTAATCCACACCCAGCGCTACACCTTGCTTGATGATGTCCCCCTTACTCAGATGAATAAGTGGTGTGCGAATATGTAGTTTATTGCCCTCAGCGCCCGCGCGAGTGGCAAGGTTAGCCATCACTTCATAAGCGGCGATGTATTCAGGGCGGCAATCCGGGTAGCCGGAAAAATCCACCGCATTCACGCCGATAAAAATATCATCGCAACCCAGCACTTCCGCCCAGCCCAGCGCAATAGATAAAAACACTGTATTGCGCGCCGGTACATAAGTCACCGGAATACCGCCGGTCTCCTCTTCCGGTACGGCGATAGTGTCATCAGTCAGCGCAGAGCCGCCAATGGCACGTAAATCCAGCTTAATCACCTTGTGTTCAACTGCGCCCAGCGCCTTGGCGGTGCGCTCGGCAGCTAACAGCTCGGAGCGATGGCGCTGGCCATAATCAAAACTCATGGAATAACAGGCATAACCCTCACTTCGGGCAATGGCGAGCACGGTAGTGGAATCCAAGCCACCGGAGACAAGAACTACTGCTTTTTTTTGCGACATAACTCGATCAACCAAAACAAATAAAGGATTAGCCAGGCCTGAGAAACTTTGTAGGAATCAGTGACCTGGCACGTCGTTCCACAACAGCTTGTGCAATTGCAGTTGGAAACGCACAGGCAAATTATCGGCCAGAATCCACTCCGCAAGTGAAAGCGGTGTTACTTGACCAAAACTGGGGGAGAACAACACCTCAGCAACACGGCCAACCAGCTGGTGTTCATCAACCTTGAAACGAGCCCATTCGTAGTCTTCCCGGCTGCAAATCACGAATTTAACCTGATCCTGCCCACTCAGAAGTGGGATATTTTCCCAGCGGTTGCGCCCTACCTCACCGGAACCGGGGGTTTTTAAATCCATGACTTTCACCACCCGCGGGTCCACATCATCCACCGGCAAGGCGCCGCTGGTTTCGAGGGATACGCTGTATCCTGCATCACACAATGCACCTAAAAGGGTCAAACATTCACGCTGGGCGAGCGGTTCACCGCCGGTGACACAAATGTAACGGGGATTAAAACTGGCAA
This sequence comes from Cellvibrio sp. QJXJ, assembly GCF_024452345.1. Classification (NCBI taxonomy): domain Bacteria; kingdom Pseudomonadati; phylum Pseudomonadota; class Gammaproteobacteria; order Cellvibrionales; family Cellvibrionaceae; genus Cellvibrio; species Cellvibrio sp. QJXJ. Next base: position 4,569,591 of record NZ_CP101662.1, on the reverse strand, counting down.
CCTTGGCAAGAATTTCATCAAGGGATAATCGCTCGCCACCATAAAATGCGTATTCAGAATCGCAATAACCGCAGCGCAGCGGGCAGCCGGTCAGGCGCACAAACACCGTGGGCAAACCCACAGTGTTGGATTCGCCCTGCAGCGAATAGAAAATCTCGGTAATTTTTAAACTGGCTTGGGTCATGGTGCTGGTTTGGGTCATGTGACTGCACGCTGGCGTGCTGGCGGGATGAACTAGAGCGCCCGAACCGGTTGGATAGTGCAGCCAGGCGGCTCAGCGAGTAAATGTGGCGCGCAGTTTACCCCAAAGGTCGCCACTGATGCGAGGATCAGTCCATCGCAAGGTTTGCCCTGATGTCAGGCGCGCTGTTATGCTGGCAGATGCCGTTTTTTCCGCCCATCGCGTTTATTAACTGAAATATTCTGAATTCAATGATCAAACCAACCAAAACTCGTCGCCAATTGCATCAGGAACTGGAAGCGCAAATCCAGGAATTTCTGACCCATGGCGGTCAGGTCAATGAAGTGCCGCGCGGTTTAAGTGGCCGCGCCGATGCCAATGGACCATTGATCAGTATCTTTGATGGCAGCGGCCAAGAGGATCGCACACCACTGCCGGAAGTAGTTGCAGCCATCGAGGCGCGCAAAAAACCGCAACTGGCACAAAAAACAAAAAAAATGCGCCCACGCAAAAAAGTGATTCTCGACGATTTTGGTCAACCCCTGCGCTGGGAGTGGGTCGAGGAGTAAGCATCCGCAACAATTTAAGCGCTAATAGCGCAAAAAAAACGCCACAGCGATCACTCACTGTGGCGTTTTTATTGGTAACCATGGGGCATATCAGAGCCAATCTTTGCGCTTGAAATACCAATAGGGCAAGACCGCCGAAAGCAACATCAATACTACTGCGACTACAAAACCGTATTTCCAGTCAGTATGGGGAATGTACTCAAAGTTCATCCCATAAGCGCTGGCTACCACGGTAGGCGGCAGGAACACCATGGCGGCAATGGAGAAAATTTTAATAATCTGGTTTTGTTCAATATTGATAAAACCCTGGGTGGAGTCCATCAGGAAGTTAATCTTGTCGAACAAAAACGCGGTGTGCGACATCAGGGTATCCACATCGCGTTTAATCTCCCGCGCCGTTTCCTGCAACTCAAACGACTCGCGCAAATGGCGCTGCAAAAAAGAAATGGAGCGCTGGGTATCCATCAAACACAGACGAATCTTACCGTTGCTGTCTTCCAGTTTTGCCAGTTTATCGATGGCATCTTCCAGCTCGGCGTCCTCATCCTCCAGCACCATATGGCTCACATCTTCGAGTTTGCGATGGATATCCTCCAGGGCATCAGCGAGGTTTTCCACTTTCTGCTCAAACATGGTCACCAGCAAATCCTGGGGGGACGCCACTTGCACCTGACCGGCGCGGGCGCGCATACGCAACAGACGGAAATCCGCCAGGTCGCCATCGCGCACACTGATCAAACGTTTCTCTTGCAGAATAAATGCAACCGTAGCAGTGCTGTGACGGCCAGATTCACCGGGAGCAAGGAACAGGGAGTGCACGTGAATACCTACGCTGTCCTGAAAGTAGCGCGCCGAGAACTCAATCTCTTCAACATCATCTGACTCAGGTAGTTCGGCACGTAAGAAGCCGTTCAGTTCATCGCGCTCTTCGTCGGAGGGTTCGTGGGCATCAATCCAGAGCGCATTATTCAATGCCAAGCGCGGGCTTTCATCCGACTCCTTATCCTCTCGCAGGGTATTACCTTGAACTTTAAACATTCTTAACATCGTTGTTCATCTCCTGCAGCTCAAGGTCTAAGGTATCTCCCCTACGTCATAGTCGGGCGAGCGGTTTTAGGGCGGCTTTATAGCACAGCGCCAATACAGTTAAAGTATTTTATTAGGTTTTCGCCCTATGCGATTATTTTTTTGAAGGTTTTTCAGGGACCAGCCGATTTACCGGATGACAGCCTTGCGCTAACAGCAAAGCCGATGCAATTCTGCTAAGGTTGAGCAGCCACTATTTTGAGCTTTGATTATGCAAATTCGCCAGATATCCGCCGCCCTGGATGCCAAACTCGTGCAGCTGGATCACCAATTAAAACAACTGGAAAAACAACATCAACAGACACCAGATCAACAATTGGTGGATGAGATGGCGGCACTGAACCAGATACGCGACAAGCTGCTCAAGTCCAAAGACATTGCCTGGCGCGCCCATCAACTGCGCGACGATAATGATGATCAACGCCGTGCACGGCAACGCATGACAGGGTTGATTATGTGTGGGCTGAGTTTGATAGGCGCAGTAGCACTGGTCTATTTTGCCCTGCAATAACGCACCGCAAATGGGTGCAAAATACAAAGCCCGGCAGTGCGTCGCCGGGCCAAGGGTATCCCCACTTAACTAATTAAGCGGCAACCGCCGCATCGATCAAAGGCTTTAATTCACCCTTCTCGTGCATCTCGGTGATGATGTCGCAACCACCGATCAACTCACCCTTAACCCACAGTTGCGGGAAGGTTGGCCAGTTAGCAAATTTTGGCAATTCAGAGCGAATATCCGGATTGGTCAAAATGTCCACATAAGCGAACCGCTGGCCGCAGGCCATGAGTGCTTGTGACGCACGCATAGAAAAGCCGCACTGCGGCGCGCTGGGTGAACCCTTCATGTAAAGGATCACAGCATTGTCACTAATTTGCTGCTTGATTGTATCTAACACGTCCATCTTAACTACCTCGATGATCTTTAGGGATGTCTTCTGGGAATGAGGGGGCAACTGGGCAAGGTCGGTATATCCGAGTATTTTGCTCAAGTATTGCCATTTTACCCTAGCCGACCGCTGCAGGCCAATCGTGGGCGATTGCCAAATCGCGGTTTTTGCTTATTCTGTGATAAGTCTGTTCGCTGTCTCTCCCGTCTATTGAAGGTATTCTTTGCTGTGAAGTTTAATTTACGTGTCCAATTATTTGCCGCCTTTGCGCTGTTTGCGCTGCTGTTAACCGGCGGGCTTTACCTTTACTCACGCTTGAGTTTTGAACACAGCTTCAATAATTACATGGAGCAAAAAGAGGCGGCGCGCAACGCCAAGTTAATCAATGCACTGGAGCATCACTATGTGCTTTATGGCAACTGGGAGAGCTTCAAAAATAATCGTCACTTTTGGCAGATGTTTGTCTGGCAATATTCCACTAATTGGCGGCAGCGCAATGAGCGCCCTATTCCGCTGCCACTACCGCCGGAGATAAATCCCTCCTTCGCACCGGACGATAATACCGACGCACTGCAATCTTTTCTGTTGCGTCGCAACACCCAGGAAAATCGTCGTGATGATCGCGACCGCCCCGTGCGTCCCGATGATTTTTTGCGTCATCAACCCTTCAAGCGTTTTATTTTGTTGGATGCCGACAAAAATTTACTCAGTGGTAAAAAGTGGCGCAATGAAACTTATTTTTTTAACGACTTGATACTTACCATCGACGGCGAAAAAAAAGTTGTAGGCTATCTCGGTACGCCAATGAATCCGGCATTGCGCGACTTGCGCGATAATGAATTCGCCAAACGCCAGCAACAGCATTTTTTAATAACTGCGCTGGTTGCACTGGCCATTGCACTTTTCTGCGCTATTCCGCTGTCCTATTTGTTAACCCAGCGGGTAAAAAAACTAGCGACCCACGTGCAGCGTTTAAGCAGTGGCGATTACACCCAGCGTTTGCAAAGCAAAGGGCAGGATGAAATTTCTACCCTGGCCGAACACCTCAATCACTTAGCCCACACCTTGGCGCAAAGTGAACAGGCACGCAAACGCTGGGTTGCGGATATTTCTCACGAATTGCGTACTCCGCTCGCGGTGCTCAAAGCAGACTTGGAAGCACTGGAAGACGGCGTGCGCAAGTTTGATGCAAAAGCGATTAGCCGCCTGCAAAAACATGCCGAGCGCCTTGCCAATCTGGTAAATGATTTGTATCAACTCTCGCTCACCGATATAGGCGCCATGAGTTATCGCAAACGCGAGTGCGATTTGGTGGAAATTATCGCAGAAATCAGGGTTTCCCTGCAGGATAAAGCCACACAACAAGGGCTTTCGCTGGAATTAAAAACGACCAAAATTCCCCTACTTGCCTTTGCCGATCCCGAACGTTTACATCAGCTGTTTCTAAATCTGTTTAACAACAGTATCAATTACACGCAAAGCCCCGGCACTATTCGCGTACAACTCGATACTGCGGTAAAAAATAATAAAGCTTATGCAGTATTTATGATTGAAGATTCAGCACCGGGTGTAGACCCGGCGTTGCATGAAAAATTATTTGAGCGGCTCTATCGCGCCGAATCATCACGCAGCCGTGAAACCGGGGGCGCGGGTTTAGGCCTGAGTATTTGTCGCAACATTTGTGAAGCCCACGAAGGCCGCATTGAAATTGCCAACAGCGAGTTGGGCGGCCTGAAAGTAACTGTTTATTTACCACTGCAGGAATCCGCATGAATATATTAATTGTTGAAGATGAAATTGATCTGGGTGAAATACTGCAAGATTATTTAGTCAGCGAAAACTTTACCGCCACCTTGGTCAGTGATGGCGAGGTGGCGCTGCAAAAAATACTCAATGAAAAATGGGATTTGGTATTACTGGATTTAATGCTCCCCAACCGCGATGGTTTAAGTATTTGCCAAGAGGTGCGTAAAACTTCGCAAGTACCCATTATTATGACTACCGCAAAAGTGGAAGAAATAGACCGTTTGCTCGGTTTGGAATTGGGCGCCGATGATTACATTTGCAAACCCTTTAGCCCACGCGAAGTAATTGCGCGCGTAAAAGCCGTATTGCGCCGCAGCAATAAAACCGACGAGCAACAAGACACCGGCTTTCGTTTGGATAAAGAGCGCCAGTACGCCTGTGTGGGCGATCAATGCGTTGAACTAACCAGCATTGAATTTCGCATTCTGGAAACATTACTGCTTAACAAGCAGCGTGTTATTTCGCGTGATGTTTTGCTCAAAAATGCCTACACCGATCACCGCATTGTGAGCGATAGAACCATGGATTCCCACATCACCAAATTGCGTAAAAAACTACTGCCCATTTGCAGTGACGATTTAATTCATTCAGTTTACGGTGTTGGCTATCGCCTGCAACTGCCCTGATACAGTTGACGATACACCAGCGCCAAGGACGGCGCCCCCCCTCATTCGCAAGAACCCAGGTAAGAAACTGCGCAAAAAACTGACTTTTCTTGCTCTTTTTCCCGCGCTCCATCAAGTTCCATAGTTTTTGCACAGTCATAAAGTTTGCACAAATTATGCAAATTGCTTTCACAATCTGCCCATAACAAGCTTTTCGGAATCTGGTCATAGTTGTTGTCAATAATAGTTGCGCCATTAAGCGCTACTACTAACAACAGCCACTACTTATCAGCACAGGAAAATAATTATGCATCAGCAGCCGAACCAGCAGGACAGAAACGGAAATACAAATAGCAATGCAAATACAGCGAAAAGTACAGTCGATAGCGACCGTCGTAAAACGCTTGGTACACTTGGACTATTTAGCCTTATGGGCGCCACCGGTTTAATCAGTTGTGGTGGAGGCTCAAGTAATAGCAGCACCAGCAGTAGCTCTACTGCATCCACCGCCAGTATTAGCTCAACAAGCACCAACGCCGCAACCAGTAGCAGCTCGGGCAGTTGTACATTAATTCCCACCGAGACCATTGGTCCCTTTCCATTATCAACCCTACTAAATAATTCACTGGTACTGCGTGAAAATATCGCAGAGGATAAAACCGGTGTGCCCTTACAGGTGAAATTAAAACTGGTGAACGTCAATAACAATTGCAGCCCGGTTTCGGCGTATGTGTATATCTGGCACTGTGATAAAGACGGATTGTACTCAGGGTATTCCACCAACAACAATGCTGGGCAAGCGGGGCAAACCTATTGCCGCGGTATTCAGTACACCGACACAAGCGGCGTGACCCATTTCACTACCATTTACCCTGGTTGGTACGCCGGGCGAATCACCCATATTCACTTTCAGATTTTCCTAACTACCTACAGCAGCACTGCGCAGTCCACCGCCATTTCACAAATGGCATTTCCCGCTGCGGTAACAACTGCTGTTTATAATTCTTCGCTTTATACCAAGGGGCAAAATACTTCCGTAACCAGTTTTGCCGCAGACAATGTATTTAGCGATGGAGTGGAATATCAATTAGCAACGGTGACAGGAAGTGTAGAAGAGGGCTATGTTGCGGAGCTGGAAGTGGGTATCTCGGTGTAGCGAAACCCATCCAGCCCGGTAAATTTATTGCGGCACTTGCTGCTGCGCTAATTTTCGCTTGGTTAGTGCAGTCGCCTCGTGTTCCAGCGGATTTTCCGGCCAGGGGTGGCGTGGGTAGCGGCCGCGCATTTCTTTGCGTACCTCGGGGTAGGCCTGCTGCCAAAAGGTTTGCAAATTAGTGGTAATGGCGAGCGGGCTGCCATTGGGTGAAAGCAAATGGATTTTTAGCGGGATTTTGCCATTACTCAGTTGCAACTGTTCGCAGCCAAAAAACTCCTGCAACTTGGCCGAGATTTGCGCGCTGCCTTCACTGGTAAACTCAATAGTTACACTGCGCCCACTAGGTAAAGTAATTTTATCGGGCAACAGCTGCGCAATTTTTTGGCACTGTTCATATCCCAAATAAAATTCCAACGCTTCACGCAGCGGCAAGCGTTCCAGTTGTGTGCTTTCATTCAAAAAGGGTGATAGCCACTGCGGCATCTTCTCGATAAGTGACGCATCATCCAGTGCGAGACAATCCAACAACTGATGTGTATTTAATAATCGTGCACGTTCGAGTAAAGCGCGTGCGCTGTCACTCCATGATAGTTGCGCTAAACTTTTTTCGCGCGCAAGCTGTTGAACATGAGCCACCAATTTTGCGCTCAACTCTGTAGAGTCAATGGGTTGAAACTGCTCGTCGATAACCACACCGCCCATGGTCCAACAGCTGTGCTCTTGCCAGCGCTGCTGTTTGAAAACCATGCTTTGGTTCAACTGACTTAACTCGCGCTGTTGCGCCTGCGCAAGTGATAAGGCGAGACCAATACCCGAGTGACTTTTGGGCTTGGTATTGATGAGTAAAAACACCGCCCAATTGGATTCCAATTTTCCCTGTGGCTCCACACTCATGCCCGAATTTAAACGGTAGCGGCCAGACTCCTGTTTAAAACCGATACGATCACTGAACGCCCGCGCAATCAATAACGAATCGATTGCGGCATTTTCTTCCTGCAGCGCCAATACCGAAAGCCAGCGTTTTTGTTGTCGCTGCCAGTGGTGATTGCGTTTTAATTCTTGCGCTGCATCCGCAAGCCACTGCTCCAAATCCTGATCGCCCGCCAATTCAAAATGTAACGCCAAAGCGAGCAATAGAGATGAAGTGGCGATCACATTTTTATGCAGCAACAAAAACGCGGCAATGCGCGGGTGAGTACCCAGTGCGCTGACTTTTTCACCCGTAGGGGTAATTGCGCCCTGTTCATCCAGCAGCTGCATTTTTTGCAATTGTTGCTGCGCAAAAGCTAATGCCAGCGCATTCGGTGCTTCAAGCCAAGGTAAGGATTGGGCGGGGCTGCCCCAGTGGGCGATGCGCAACATCAGCGGAAGGTAATCCGTCGCGCGAATTTCCGGTAAATCCGCAGCGGCGAGCGGCTGGTCTTGCGACCAGAGACGAATACAGTGGCCGGCTTGCACGCGCCCCGCACGACCGCGCCGCTGTTCGGCGCTGGCCATGCTGATGCGTGTGGTGCGTAAGCGAGTAACGCCAGTGCGCTGTTCGTAATCGGCGCGGCGCGCCAAGCCAGAATCAATCACCAGTGTGACATCGGCAATCGTCAATGAAGTTTCAGCAATATTGGTCGCTAAAATAATACGCGGCCCCTGCGCTGGGTCGAGCGCCATTAATTGCTCGGAAGCGTTAACGCGGCTGTGTAAGCGACAGACTTTATGTGCGGGAAAATAGCTGGCGAGCAATTGCGCGCAATCTTCTATTTCACGCCAACCCGGTAAAAACACCAGACAACAGCTGGCTTGCCATGCAGGATAAGACTGCAAGGCACGCAGTAATTGTTCATCCACTTTTTCCGGATAACCACGCGCATTTTGTTTGGCTGGTTGATGCTGCACAGTGACGGGAAAGCAGCGACCCGGCGCAAAAATTCGTTGGGGAATTTGTTGTTGCAACGCGGGATCAGGTGTTGCACTCATTAGCACAAGCTGCAAATCCTCACGCAGAATTTGCACTTCTTGCAAAAACGCCCACGCCATATCCTGATTGACACTGCGCTCATGAATCTCGTCCAACATCACACAGGCAACATTATCGAGCGTGGGGTTTTGCAGCAAATGCTGCAGTAAAATACCGGGGGTCATTAATACTAAACGGGTATCCGCACTCATGCGCGAATCGTAGGGCACTTGATAACCCACTTGTTGCCCCGGGGTTTCACCCAATAGCTGGGCGAGCCGTTGGGCAAGCGCTTGTGCGGCTAATACGCGCGGCTGCACCAACCACACTTGTTGCCCTGCGGGTGCTTGTTGCAAAACCCACAGCGGTGCGAGGGTGGATTTCCCCGCGCCCGGCTCCGCTTCCAATAACAAAGGAGTGTGTGCAAGTGCAGCGACAAATTCACTGCGCAGTGCGCTTAAGGGTAATTCAGGCAGATGAATGGCAGCGTTTTTCGCCTGCGGATTTAACTCAATGCTCACGCATTACTCCTGACAATGCACAAAGGTATTTAGCGTAAGCCTGCCGGTGCGCGGATTGGGATCAAACTTAAATGTCGGTGCGATATTGCCGGAATGTAAGTGATTACTGCGATACATAACCAGGCGATTAAAACCGGCGTCATAACTGGCAAGCTGTTCGAATAGATCGGTTGAACCATTGATATAAGCTTTGGGTAATTCGCGCTGCTGCAATTGCGCCGTCAGTTCCACCAAATAAAGTTGCTTACGCGCGTCACTGATTGTTTGATAACCGGTTGTACGGTGACGATAAAGAGAAGTACCGCCCATGGTTTCATCACACAAATAATGCACGCAGGCGAGATTATTTAAACCAGTCGAATCCACATGGGGTACACATTGTGGCGGGCGCAATTGTGCCGGAGGTGTCACCACCATTGAATAATCGCTGCGCAAACCCTGAATCATGGTGGATTTTATAGCAAAGGTTGAATAAATAATTTCACCTAAATCGCGCAACATAGCGCGCAGATAAGTGCTGGGCGCAGGCATGCGCAGACCGGGGTAAGATAAATCTGCAGTATTAAACTTACTGTGCTGCGCGCAGTAATCAATAAGCTGTTCAGCATTGGCGAGAAAATTATCTACCACTAATACCGGCTGACGTTCATCGCCGATATAGTCAACGCGAAAACTAAACTGCTGGTGTTTATGCAGCTGGGGCAACCTTTCGGTCGCGGTATCGTTTAGTGGATTAATCACAAAGCCCCCATCTACCAAAACCAATTTGACTCAGTTTACGCGCGCGCATAGATAAAAGTATTTAATGTTAACCGGCCAGTGCGCGGACTGGGGTCAAAATTAAAATCCGGCGCGATATTGCCGGAGTGCAAATTATTGCAGCGATAGATAATAAGGCGATTGAAACGTGCTTCGTAACTGGCAATTTGTTCAAAAAAATTATCGCTACCATTCATGTACCTACGCGGCACCAAATGATCCGGCAGTTCTTGTTGCAAACTGCTGCGATAGATTGGCTTGCGCTCAGCATCGATAGTTTCATAATTTGTTGAGCGATGACGATAGAGCGAAGTGCCGCCCTGTTTACTGTCACACAAATAATGTACTGCCGCCAATTCACGGCCATTGGTTGAATCAAAGTGCGGTAAACACTGCGCCGGGCGCAACTCGGCAGGCGGTGTGACGACCATGGAAAAATCTGCTTTTACGCCAGTAACCCACTCGTCACGCATTCCAAAAGTGTCACTCACTAATCGATGCAGGTGCCGTTGAAAGGAATACAAATAAAGTTCCGGAGCAGGCAGACGAACACCGGGGTAATGAGCATCGGCATTATTAAATTGCCCTTGCTGCTGCGCAAATTCAACCAGGGTTTCAGCATGAACCAAAAAATTATCAATGACCAATACCGGTTGACGTTCAAGGCCAACGTAATCAACCCGATACTTAAAATCGCTATGCAATGGAACCAATGGCCGTGAACTCTGCTGTTGCATGCTGCTCTCTATTATTGAAACCTAATGGCTATTATTAAAACACTATGTTCATTCCGGCCGTCATGTTACGCCCCAGCGCTGGCTCAAATGCGCGACCATTGGCTTGATTCACTACCACTGAGCCAACGTAATTTTCATCGCTCACATTTGCGACTTTTAACCACCAACCAACACGCAGTTGATTAATTACCACATCGCCCTGGGCACTCACATCAAAGGTGCGATAACCCGGTGCAGACACAGCATTATCATCGGCGCTAAATACCCGCGTGCGCTGTTGCAGGCTGGCGCCTAATTGCAACGCTTCGCTACCGAAGGGCAGCCATTGTAAACCGAGTTGATATTGCTCGCGCGCTACACCGGGTAATTGGTTGCCATCCAATTCACCAGCGGAATAAATCGCATCAATAAATTGGGCGCTGGCTTGCAGGCGCCATTGATCGTTAACACTGTAGCGACCCAACACTTCCACACCTTCGCGCTCAGTCGCTGCCGCATTGCGATAGCTGGTGCGACCGCCAACCGACTGATCCACCACTAATTCGTTTTTGCTGTCGATCATAAACTGGGTGACGCTTAATTCGGCACCAGCCAGGGGGCGATAATGAATACCCCATTCCTGCTGATTATTCAGCGCGGCTTCCAAGGCGATATTTAACCCGCTGCCCACGCGGCGATAAGCCATCTCGGTGAGTGTAGGTGTTTCGTAACCGCGCCCACGGCTGGCAAATAACCCCCACTGGTCACTGAGCTGATAATTCGCGCCAAACGCATAGGCGTTTTCACGATAGTCACGCGTGCCGCTGTCATCGGGGTTACCGGTAACCACAAAATAATCGTCCACTTCCATATCCAACCGGCTTTGACGCACACCGGTGTAGAACGACAAATCCGCTGTCGGCGTTAATTGCAGCAGCGCATAAATATCGCGGCTATCCACCTTGCCCAATTCATTGCGACGCAAATCGCCCGCAATGCCGCTATTGTTTACAAATCCGCGCCGGCGATCTTCCGTTTGCGCCAGTTCGATACCAACACTCATATCGGCGGGCATATTCAGCAGGTTAAAACTTTGGGTGATATTCGCGCTGGCACCGGCGAAATCGCGCACTAAATCCACGACCCCACCGCTGCCAGAAATCCCCTCACCGCTAAAACCCAGGTATTGGGTGATGGCGCGCTCGCCGTGCCAGAACGAGGTTTGCCAGCGGGTTGCCCCCTCACTGTCGCGCAGGCTGAGCGAGGTCTGCTCATGGTCAACAGATTTGCGGGTATTAAAGTCTTCGGCGAGTTGATTGGTCTGACGCGGGTTAGCGCGCCACTCTTCCGGTCGCAGCGAAAGCGGGTCTTGCAGTAGCGGGTCATGGCTGCGCTCGTGTTTCAGGGTGATATCCAGCTGATTGCTGGTGGTGTAGTAAAACTGGGCCGCACCCTGCTGGCGCTCCGCGCTGGAATGCGGACGCTCGCCATCCACCTCGGTATTCGCCAACTGTACCCGCGCCGCCATCGCCCCTTGCCGCCAATCGCCTTGCACCGTTTGGCGCTGTAAGCCGGGGTCGCCGCCCATCACGCCTAAATTCACCTGATTTTCGACGGGCGCGGTGGTTTGCAAGGCAATCACCCCTCCAGCGCCATTGCCATAAAGCGCAGCGATAGGGCCACGTAGCACCTGCACGCTGTCGATGTTATCGAACATCACGCTGGATAGTTGCCCTTGCCCATCGGGGGTGGACATGGGGATGCCATCTACCTGCAGATCTATACCGCGCACCCCAAACGCCGAGCGGGCGCCAAAACCGCGCAAACTGATGCGTGTGTCCTGTGCGTAATTGCTGCGTGAATCCACCTGTACGCCAGGCAGGGTTTGCAGCAGTTCAGCGGGATCAAGGCGCGCACCGGGCGGGAAATCGCCGGCGGTTTTTAACATCACTTGGGATGACAAAACCGACGCCGGGCGCTCGCCGCTAACCACCAGCGTCTCCAGCACTTGTTGCGCCTGAACTGCAAGCGGTAGCGTCATCAGGATTGTGGATGACATAAAGCAGAGGCCGGTAAAACGGTTGAATCGATTAGACATTGCAGTGGAATCTCTTAACCCGGTAACCGGGTGCGACGGTAAGAAAGAAATGACAGGCGCCATTGTGCGCAAAGGCTGCTGAACTCTCATCTGCTAAAACGGTTTTTTACATCGGCGATGAGTAAGCATTCGTACTTAAATAACACTTTGCATAACAGCCTCTATACTGAAGTAAGCAACAGTGGACCGAGCCTATGACGCAAGAATTTCGTAAACAGCTTGAAGCCCTGCGCCAGCGTTTTATTACCAGCCTGCCAGAACGTGCGCGGCATTTGGAAAACATCTGGGGTTACCTGCGCCACTTAAACTGGAGCGCACAGGGTTTTGCCGCCCTGCAGCAGTTTGTGCAGAAGCAAAACGAGGCCGGTGCCAGCTACGGATTGCCAGAGCTGCGCGCCAGCGCGAGCCAATTGGAAAACTTCTTAAACGAACTGCAGGAGTTGGGACGCAGCTTTGGTGGGCAGGAATATACCCAGCTGGAAGAGCACGTCAAACGCCTGAGCCAAGTGATGATGGCAACGGCCCAAGGCATTACCACAAAAGACAACTTACCCGCTCCCATTGAGAAACAGGCCTACCCGGATGCGGAAGGCAAGGTGTTGTTTTTAATCGACCCGGATCGCACCCTCGCGGCGATGTGTAGTGCTTATTTGCGCCGTGTGGGGTTTAGCGTTGAATACTTTGAAACCGTGCAACAGTGTATGCAGCGGCTGTACGAGGAATCGCCCGATGCAATTTTGATGGATCCCGATTTTGAGCGCGCCGGACTGCAAGCACTGGGCAGCCTCCATCAGATCAAAGCATTGGTTCCACCTACCACCCCGATTGTGCTCTTGTCCGGGCGCACCGATGTCAACGCTAAACTGCGCGCCCTGCGCGCCGGTAGCAGCGACTATTTAATCAAACCATTGGATATGGGCCTGCTGATCGAGCGGCTGCTGCAAATCATTACCCAGCACAATCGCACCTATAAAGTGATGGTAGTGGACGACGACCCCGACATGGCAGCACTGGAAAGTGAGATTCTGCGCTATGCCGGTATGGAGGTCATTAGCGTCAAGCAGCCATTGCATAGCTTGCAACAAGCGGCACAGTTCAACCCGGACCTGGTGATCCTGGATATGCACATGCCCGACATCAACGGCATGGAGCTGGCCGTGCTCTTGCGTCAGGATCCACGTTTTTTGCTCTTGCCCATCGTATTTGTCACTGCCGATACCGATACCAAGCTGCACAACACTATCAAAGCGCTGGGAGTTAACGCTGTACTCACCAAACCCTTTGAAGCGACTGAGCTGATTGGTATTTGTGAACAGGCACTCAACCAAACCTCAGTCCTCAAAAGCCGGGTTGCACGGGTGACGCGCCACACCCAATTGCCACAAAAGGTTAATCGCAGTTACTTTTTTTCAGTGCTGGAAGACGAAATCAATAGCGGTGCACAAGGGCAACACACCAGCGCGCTCTACTATATTAGTGTCGATAATCTCAGTGAATTGAGCCAGCAATTAGGCATGGTGGAGCTGATCAAACTACACGACCAGTTCTGCCGCCATCTGGATGATGCCATTGGCAGCGACGAACAGTGGATCGATTTATCCAACATGGTGACTTGCGTATTAGCCGGTAAACGCAGTGCCGAATTTCACCGCCAACGTTGCGAACAATTGCGGCGCCATTTGGCCGCACGTACATACCTGGCCCATGAGCAGGCAATATCCCTGACGGTAAACACCGGTATCGCCCTATTAACCGCTAACCTGGGCACAGCCAATCAGGCACTCTTGTGTGCGGAACAAGCATTTGAGGCCAGCTTGGCTCCCAAACCCAACCATGCGCCAACAGCAGACACTGTCGATATTGTGACTATTCCGGTACTCACCAAAGTCGAGCCGGACTTTTCCCAAATCGTCTTCAGCCGCGATTTGTCCCTCGCCTTCCAGCCCATCATTAGCCTGGAAGATGCGCGCATAGAGCACTTCTCGGTATTGCTGCGCTTACAGGGTGAAGACGGCGAACCCATCGCCGCTAAACAATTTCTCAGCCGGATCAATAAACCGTCACAGCGTATTGAATTGGATCGCTGGGTATTGCAACAAGCGGTGAGCGCTATCGCCAATAACAGCGCCACCCGTGAGCAGGCCACGCTGTTTATCCATTTGGCCGAAGACACGCTGCAACAAAGCACCTTCTTTTCTTTTGCCGCCAATGTGCTGCGCTCCTCCCGCCTGCGCGGCAGCGAGCGCCTGGTATTTATGCTGGAGGAAAACTGGGTGCTCAATCACCTGCATCAAACCCGCGAAATTGCGCGGGCGCTGCATGATATCCAGTGCGGTATTTGCCTGACCCGGGCGGGAGAAAACCCCGGTATTGTGGAGATAATCGACCAACTGCCGCTGGACTATTTGCGTCTGTGCCCCAAGTTGTCGAATACCGGGACAAATCCGGCACTTCTGGAGAGTCTGGTCAGCACGGCAACCCAACGCGGGGTCAAGGTCATCGCGACACAAATTGAAAACTCACGCAACCTGTCCAGTTTGTGGCTACAAGGGGTGCGGTTATTTGAAGGATTTTTTATCCAGCCACCGGACGAAGGTTTCCACCTGCAAAACGATATTATTTTTGCCAAGGAGTTTGTGCAGGGAAATGGCTTTAGCCAATAAACCGGTGGCGACCTGCGTGTAACTGCCACAAAAATGGGCAAATTTGCCAATAATCGCAATAACTTATATATTTACCGCCTGTTTTTGCTGCGCGCCTTAGGCGCACCCACTGCGCCGTTCCGGCTCGCCGTGTTGAGTTAGCGAAAAATCCCCTTAATGAATCACCCGCCAGCCCGCACGCGATAGGCTGAGTTGGTTTCGTTTTTTCAGCTATCGGGAACTGACCTTTTTAAAGCCTCGGCTTTGTTTTTGGAGAACACCATGTCCAGTCTAATGAACACTTACGGCACCAGAACCCTGACCCTGACCAAGGGCGCGGGCAGCCGCGTGTGGGATGATCAGGGCAACTCCTATATCGATGCGATTGCCGGTATCGCCGTGTGCGGTTTGGGCCATTCGCACCCTGCCCTGACCAAAGCCATCTCTGAACAAGCAGCAACTTTGTTGCACGTATCCAACCTGTACAACATTCCCCAGCAACAACGTTTGGGCGATTTGCTGATTCAGGTCTCAGGCATGGACAAAGTGTTTTTCTCCAATTCCGGCGCCGAAGCCAACGAAGCCGCGATTAAAATCGCGCGGAAATATGGCAACGAAAAAGGCGTGAAAAATCCCGCTGTGATCGTTATGGCCAACAGTTTCCACGGCAGAACCCTGGCGACATTGAGCGCTACTGGCAACGTAAAAGTACAGATCGGCTTTGAACCGCTGGTGGAAGGTTTTATTCGTGTGCCTTACAACGATGTTGCTGCAGTGAAAGCCGCCATCGCTGAGCATAAAAATGTCGTCGCTATTCTGGTTGAACCCGTACAAGGCGAAGGCGGCGTGCGGGTACCGGCGGCCGACTATTTGAACCAGTTGCGCACCCTTTGTGATGAACACGCATTACTGCTGATGACCGATGAAATCCAAACCGGCAATGGCCGTACCGGCACTTTCTTCGCCTACCAGCACAACGGCATATTGCCGGACGTAGTAACCACCGCTAAAGGTCTGGGTAATGGCATGCCTATCGGCGCTTGCCTTGCACGCGGTAAAGCCGCAGAAGTATTACAAGCAGGCAACCATGGCACTACCTTTGGTGGCAACCCACTCGCCTGCAGTGCCGGTATCGCGGTGATTGAAACCCTGCTCGCCGACAAACTGATGGAACGGGTAACCGCACTGGGCAATAGAATGCTCACGGGTTTTAAAGAAGCCCTGGGCGATAACCCCAAGGTAGTTGATATTCGCGGCAAGGGCTTAATGATTGGTATCGAACTCAATGCGCCCTGTGCCGAGCTAGTACAAAAAGGTCGCGACCTGGGGATACTGATCAACGTAACTGCCATGAATACCATTCGTTTGTTGCCAACCTTCATCCTCAGCGATGCAGAAGCCGACGAGCTGGTCAGTAAAGTGGTAACGCTAGTGACAGAGTTCTCCCCCAATTAGTAATGCGTTTTAAGTGGGCGCGCGCAATAAAGCGCGCGCTATAAATGAAAGAGCATCGATTATGGTTCCCTCAAAGGCACCGAGACATTTCCTGACTCTCAACGACATTAACCGCGCCGAACTGCAACAAATAATTGCGCGCGCCATCGAACTCAAAGCCATGTTGCGCCAGGGCACTGCCCCTGAGCCTTTTAACAACAAAGTGCTGGCGATGATTTTTGAGAAAAATTCCACCCGCACCCGCGTCTCTTTTGAATCCGGTATGGCCAAACTGGGCGGTCACGCCATTTTCCTGTCCACCAAGGACTCGCAATTAGGCCGCGGCGAACCCATTGAAGACGCCGCCCGCTGCATCGCCAGCATGGTCGACATGGTGATGATCCGCACCTATGCCCACAGCACCGTGCAACGTTTTGCCGAATATTCGCGCGTGCCAGTCATCAACGGCCTGACCGATGAATATCACCCCTGCCAATTACTGGCAGACATTCAAACCTACGTTGAACAGCGCGGCTCCCTCGCGGGCAAAACCGTGGCGTGGGTGGGCGATGGCAACAATATGTGCAACAGCTACATTCAAGCCGCCGAGCTGTGCGACTTTGAATTGCGCATTGCCACCCCCAAAGGCTTTGAGCCGGAAGACGAATTTGTCACCCCCTACCAGCATCGCGTCAGCCTGAGCAATGACCCACGCACTGCCGTTGCCGGTGCCGATTTGGTGGTGACTGATACCTGGGCTTCTATGGGCCAGGAAGATGAAAAGAAACAGCGCGAAAAAATCTTCAGCGGTTATCAAGTCAACAAAGAGCTGATGAGCCTCGCCCAACGCGATGCATTGTTTATGCACTGCTTGCCCGCCTATCGCGGCAAAGAAGTGAGTGCCGATGTTCTCGACGCACCCGACTCAGTGGTATGGGAAGAGGCAGAGAACCGCATGCATGCGCAAAATGCTTTGATGGAATTTTTGTTTAACCAGTAATTTTTATCGGGATAAAAATATCCGGCGCAGACATCAACGCGCATGAAAAATCGCCCTGCACATCACTGCCCATAAAGCCACCTGTAAAAAATTACAGGTGGCTTTTTTGTTGCTGCCAACTTCTTGCCCCATTCCTCCCGCAATTACATTTCGCTACAGTTTTTTAATTGACGCTATCGCAGCAAAAGCAATAAATACTTAACGATTAGTTTTGGTTTATGGGTAATACACTCAGGGAAAATAGCAGCAGATGAAACTCAGCGACTTTAATGAATTGGTATTCCAGTTTGCGCAAGCCGAAACCACCGAAGACATCACCCGCCTTTGCGTCACTCACTGCGCCAAAATGGGTTTTGATAATTTTATTTACGCGCTGCGCGTACCCACCAGCTTTGCCGAAGCACGCATTATTACCATTAAAGGTTATCCGGATTCGTGGCTGACACATTATTTTGAAAATGCCTATTACCTGGACGATCCGGTAATCATGCACTGCAAAAAACATTTGATCCCCATCCAATGGCAAGACCTTGGGCCAGTGAGCACAGAGATGGGCGAGCGCATTATGAATGAAGCGACTGAATTCGGATTAAAAGGCGGTATTAGCATGCCGGTGCATGGCCCCACCGGGGAATTTGGTATTTTCAGCATGACTTTGAATGAACAAAAAAAGATGCATCTGGAGTTAATCCAGCAGGCATCACCCTATATCCATTTATTTGCCGCTTACCTGCATGAAACTGTACAGCGCGTTTTAAGCCTGGATGTTCCCGATAAAAAACTATTGCTCACCGCGCGCGAGAAAGAATGTTTACGCTGGACTGCCGACGGAAAAACCTCGTGGGAAATTTCACAACTGCTAAATACTTCCGAGCGCACTATTAATTTTCATTTAACCAATTCAATGTCAAAACTCGACGTCAACAATCGCCAACACGCCGTTGCCAAAGCGGTATTGCAGGGAATTATTAACCCCAATCCGTTTTAACAGCCTGTCAGTTTTTACAGCTAACCGCCCACGCCGCAATGATTTCTAATAAGTGAACAACACTCTCTGGTGTTTGCTGTTTAGCACTGTTGAATTCAGCCAATTTATTTGCGGACTTGATCATGAATAAATACGACTATTCTTTTTTATCACAGGATTTTTTTACCAAAAAATTTGTTTCGCTCAAACACCTTGTCTCCCCCGCGGTTACTGTCGCAACCTGCAGATTGCTAGTTGCCTGCGGTGGCGGGGGTGGTAGCGGTAATAATAATTCCAGCCCAGCATCCAGTAGCGCCACCTCCGTAGCTTCCAGTGTCAGCAGTAGCGCGAGCAGTGTCTCCTCCAACCTCTCCTCGTTGAGTGCCTCTTCATTGAGTGTTTCATCGCTGAGTCTGTCCTCCAGCAGCCTTTCTTCATTGAGTGTATCGTCCCTGAGCAGCACTCCGTCGAGCACCTCTTCAGCTAGCAACAGCTCAGTCGCCGTTTCATCTGCCAGCAGTTCATCGAGCAGCATTGGCGATGCAACCGCTATCAGCATCATCTCGCCACCGGGCGCGGCCAGTGCACGGGTGGCAATAGACGATCAAGGTAACGCTTGGGCGATCTGGAAAGGCATTATCGAAGGCGCAAGCGGCGGCGATAATTTAATTGCCAATCGCTATGTAAAAGGATCTGGCTGGGGCACAGCGCAGCTATTGGAAAACGACGGCGCTTCCGTCGATAAAGCTGAGATCTATATCGACCCAAGCTCGGGTCGCGCTGTGGCAACCTGGACACAGCTCACCTCCGCTGGCGCTTACGATTTATGGGTGCGTCGCTATGCGCCAGCAACGGGCTGGGCAGAACCCGAGCGCATCGAAAACTCCGAAGGGGCCATGGGCTTTTTCGCCAAAACCATTATCGACAGCAACGGCAATGCACTGGCGGTGTGGGCGCAATCCCCCGTGAATTTAGGGCGTTTCAGTATTTGGTCCAGCCATTACACAGCGGCAGCGGGCTGGTCAGAACCGGTTCTGTTAGAGGACAACAACGTGATTGGCGGTCAGGACGGTTCACCGAGCCTCGCTTGGTTGGGCGATGGCAAGGCGTTGGTGGTGTGGTTAAACAGTGGCAACAATCGCGTCAACATAGCCACCAATAGCTACACGGCAGCCGGCGGCTGGGCCGGCGATGAAATACTGGTTGCGGACACAGGCGGCAATATGTCGCTCAATCACCCGCTGCTGATCAATGATGGCGCAGGCAAAGCCTTGCTGGTCTGGGGACAATGGGATTCGCTGGGCGATGGTACCTTTACCAGCCGGATACTGGCCAAAACCTACAACAACGGCTGGGCTAACGATATTGCCGTGGTGGGTGAGGACAGCGGCAGCGATGTGGTCAGTGCACCCCGCGCGGCGAGCAATGGCAACGGTGTCGCCGCCGCAACCTGGGGGCGTAAAAATCAGGCGATTATGGCCAATACCCGCGCGGCCAACGGCACCTGGGGAACCCAAAGTATTATCAAACCGGGCAATGCAGACTTTGTGCAGAGTGTTCCTGAGGTTGCCATCGATGGTG
The DNA here is from genome assembly GCF_024452345.1 of Cellvibrio sp. QJXJ. Taxonomy (NCBI): domain Bacteria; kingdom Pseudomonadati; phylum Pseudomonadota; class Gammaproteobacteria; order Cellvibrionales; family Cellvibrionaceae; genus Cellvibrio; species Cellvibrio sp. QJXJ. The sequence continues at coordinate 4,549,632 of NZ_CP101662.1, read as the reverse complement.
CCGCCAATGGTTTGCTGGTTTGGTCGCAGGAGTCCAACGACAACACCACTAAAGACAGCTGGTTCGCCAACCTCAGCGGCAGTACAGGAAGCTGGGCAAGTGGGCAATTATTGGAAAACCTGGTGGGCACAGCTGTTGAACCGATGGTTGCCGCCAACAGCGCAGGGGATCGCGTAGTTGTCTGGTACAACTTCAACAGCTTCGGCTCACCCGGCTCGGAAATTTACGCTCGTTATTTCCCCGCTGGCACTACAGCCGCACCTGTGCCCGCCGAGGACTAATCGTTTTTTCACCCCTTGCGTCGCAGAGGTTTCTACAGCTCTGCGACGCTTTTTTACACACGCAAATATTTACACCGTCAGATTCTTTATACCGTTAAATTAATCTCTTGCACCACACCCACCTTGCCGTCTTCCGTGAGATAAACACCGGAATTGGCCACCTCTCCCAGTGACTGGTTATCGGGCCCCTTCAACTGAAACGGCGATGACACATGACCGAGAAAAATCGCGCCGATGTTTTTATCGCCCAGCGCCGCCAGTTGACTGGTGCCATCTTCATTAGTCATCCAGATGCGCAACTGGTGATAAATACTGTCACCTTCATCAATAAAATTATTGCCGTCCTCATCAAACGCCGCCAGCTCGGCAAAACCACGCCCGCTAGTAGGGCCAAACAATTCACTGCCGTTATTGATTGCCCCATCGCCATTGCGATCCAACGCCAGATAGCCATTGCCGGGGCGTAAACTCGCAATCTGCTCTGCTGTGCCGTCGCTATCCAGATCAAATGCAAAACGGGTTTGGGTGAGGCCCGCCCCCAAGCCATCAAAATTGATTACCAGCGGGTCAATTTTGGCGGCGCCAATACGCACTTCCAGATGGGATTCCTGCACAAACTCGCGGCTCATTGTAAGTGCAACGGCAAAGTCGATGTCGCGCCCGTCCGCCGTGCGCACCACACCCACCGCTTGAAAACTGGATGCCTCCTGTTCGCTATAACGCTCCTGACGCTGGTAAACCAAGCCCGGCCCGGTAGCGCGCGCCAATACTTGCGCCGGTGGGGTGGCATCCACCGCGAGTGTTTGCACAGCGCCGCCGTCTGTTTTGGGCTGTATATCCGCAGGGGTTGTTACCTGCAAGTCCTTACCGGTGATGGCCTTGTACATCGCCTCCAGAATCATCAAATTCAAACGCGAACGGGAATCCAGTTGGGGCGATAAATCCAGCAGCTGTCGCTCGCGATGCATGGCCAACACCGAACCGGCGGAGGATAAATCCACCCGCACCGCAGGCTGTTGCGGCGCTGTTTCTGGTTCAGTGACGGGGGTGGCAGCTCTATCGCCCAACCAAAACTCCAGGCGCTCAGCAACCTGATGCTCTTCACGATAGTCATGTTGGGCTGCCATGTGGATCTGTGCCTTGGCAATAATCATAGAGTCGCCTGCATAGGATTAAGGGATACAAACCCTATAGCGGCAAAAACGCGTACTTTTTGAGCAGAAAAATGCAAAAGAATTAGATTTTGTGGTTATAAGCGACAGAAAGCAGAAGCCGGAAAATCTACAGAACGAGTGCCTAGTTACTCGCCAGCGCCAATTGGGTTTTATAGCGCTGATGCAGAATGTTAACGCGGAAAACGTAGGTTTTGGTTTCATCAAACGGAGGCACGCCGCCGTACTTCTCCACATTGCTGGGGCCAGCATTGTAGGCGGCAGTCGCACGGGTGATGTCGCCATTAAAACGTTTGAGTAACCATGCCAAATATTTCACCCCACCATCGATATTTTGCGCGGCGTTGTAGGCATCACTAACTCCCATATCTTTGGCGGTGCCGGGCATTAATTGCATCAAGCCCATGGCGCCCTTGCGGGAACGGGCAAGAGGGTTGAAGTTGGACTCGGCATGAATCACCGCCCGCACCAGTGATGGATCTACCCCATGGCGCGCCGCTGCTTGCGTGATGGAATAGGTAAATTGGGATAAGTACAGGCGGGTAACACGCCAGTCCACTGTCGATAGCGGGTTACAAGCAAAGCAGGAGTTGTAAACAATAACTTGATAATCGGTTTTGCGAGGCTGGCGATCCGAATAAGTCACGGCGCCGTCTTTGCGATACTTAAAAAAAGTCAGTTGCTGGGGTTTATTTGCCTGGGCTGCCGCTTCTCGCTCCAAACGCTCCTGTTCTTGGCGCGCTTTTTCCTCAGCGGCAGTACGCTCGGCAATACGGCGCACATGGGCTTCAACGTCGGTAATGCTGGATTCCTGATGGGCCAGCAGCTTTGCCGCCGAAGGGGTTGGCGCAAGCGAAACCTCATTCAACGGCGAGAGCTCCACCATGCCTGTTTCAGCCAATAGGCAGCCACTGGAGAACCCCAGAAGCAGCACACCTATGACAAAAGCACCCTTACGCACGGCCAACACTCTCTCAGTAATGGAACAGCAACTACACCACACCGGCGTAAACGGCGCCGGGAGGTTAAGTGTAGCTCAGCCAGCGCACAGCACGTGGCACCAAAAACGATTTCCGTGACCAACTACCACTTGATAGGACTCGCCGTTTTCGGGACACAGGCTTCGGGGCTCAGGACTCAAGCCACACATCGCGTACCCAGTGCCATACCGAGGGCCAGGTTTCGTCGGTTAATTCGCCATCGCGCCAAAACACTACTTCGCCGTCCTGCTCGACGCAATGGTAAGCACCATTCACTTCACACAGCGGCATTAAATAACGCGGCACCCCCTGCTCCCAGGCAACTGCCGTCACCTCGGGCAAATAAGTATGCGAGTAAGGGTCGGCCGCCGTAACCGGCTCAATGGAACCGTAAACCACATCGCTGGCCTCCAACAAAAAGCTGCGCATTTCGCGAGGGATTGGCAGTAATAATTCTTCTTCGATTTCAACCAAGCGGTCTTCATCGGGCAATTCCAGCGGCACAGGGACTGGCTCATTGTGATCGCGCAACAGCTCAAGAACTTCATCGATATCGGAATCGGACTCAGACATATAACTACCTGAAAATGACAAAGGGAGGCGGACTATAGCCCGATCAACCAAACAACGACAACTGGCTTTCCACCAATTGGTTCAGCGACTCATCGCGGAAATGCAAAATGCTGTCAGCGACAGGAGAAAGCTGTTTGTCGATGTAATGCTGATAATCAATCGGGCTTTGTAATAGCGACAGGTTTACTTCATAACTGCCTAGCGGCTCGGGGCCGTTGGTGGTGATCACATAACTGATCCAATCACCGCGCCGCAGGGTTTCACCGGTGAGCTGTGCGTATTTGCGTGCGGCCTGTACATGGGGTGGGACATTTTTTTGATATTCATGTAAATGACGGCGCAGGCGTTTGCGATAAATTAATTCCAAATCACGTTTTCCCGCCAAAACCTCTGCCGTCGTACTGCGCACAAAATCAAAATAATCCTCACCATCAAACACTTTGCGGTAAAGCGTCATTTGAAATTCTTTGGCCAATTGTGTCCAATCGGTGCGCACGTTTTCCAACCCTTTAAATACCATCTCGCGCTCGCCATTTATTTCTATCAAACCGGCGTAACGTTTTTTAGTACCCAATTCAGAGCCGCGAATCGTAGGCATTAAAAAGCGCAAGTAATTAGTTTCGTACTGAATTTCCAATGCGCTGTTTATATTGAATTCCGTGCGCAATGTCTCTGCCCACCAGAGGTTCAGCTCTTTCGCCAGACGCTTGCCAATAAGGTCACATTGCGACGCTACCTTTGGTGGATAACCCGTGCAATTATTTTCCAGCCACACAAACAGCGAATCAGTATCGCCATAAATAACCGCATACCCCTGCTGCTCAATCCAATCGCGGCTGCGCTGGATAATTTCATGACCGCGCAAGGTAATTGAGCTGCATACACGAGGGTCGAAAAAACGGCAGCCGGTGGAGCCCAGCACACCATAAAACGAATTCATAATAATTTTGATGGCGTGGGAGAGCGGCGCATTTTTATGTTGTTTGGCTCGGTCGCGCGCCGCAGAAAGCTGTTCGATCACATTAGGCAGAATATGCCCCTCACGCGCAAAATAAGCCTCGTTAAAACCGGGCACAATTTGTTCATCGCTCAAGTGATTGTGCTGCGCCAACCAAAAGGCACAGGGGTCGATTAAAAACGTTCGTATAATGCTCGGATACAGACTTTTAAAATCCAGTACCAAAACGTTGTCATAAATACCGGGGCGCGAGTTCATCACATAACCGCCGGGACTAATGACATCAGACTCCAACTCACCCAGATTAGGCGCCACATAACCGCGCCGATGCAAACGCGGCAAATACAAATATTCAAATGCCGCCACCGAACCGCCGATGCGATCCAATAACAAACCCGTCAATTGGCTGCGTTCCAACGCAAACGCCAGCAATTCCTGGCGCTGGAATATTTTCCACACCAACTCGCAGTCGTGCAGATTATATTCGGCCAGCGCGATTTTATCGGTGTTAAACAATTGGGTAATATCACTGCCGCGATCATTACCGCTGATTAATTTACTTTCACCCAATAATTCTTCCGAGATATTTTGCAGCGAATAACTTTCATAGCGATAGTTAGCCGCTTTTAACAGCTCGATACCATCCAGCGCAACGCGACCGGGAATCACCACAAAACTGCGACCGCCGTCATTGGCATCTTCATGGCGCCAATGAATGGATTGGCCTGCGCGACCCAACTGCAACGGCATTTTTAATCGCTGGCACAGTTTTTCCAGCACCAACAAATCAAACTGCACCAGATTCCAACCAATTAAAATATCCGGGTCAAACTCCGCAATCGCCGCGAAAAATTGTTGTAAGCATTCTTTATCGTCGCGACAAAAAATAATCGTGTGATTACTTTCTGGGGTCGCGCTATTTTCACCCTCGCCGATCATAAACACGGTTTTTGCCGCATCACACCAAATAGCAATGGAATAAAGCTGCTGCGCATCCATCGAGGTTTCTATATCCAGCGACAACATGCGCAACCTTGGTCGCCACAGCGCGTCCTCAACCGGTACAAGGCGCGGGTTGCGCAACGGTTGTTGGGTAATATCCGGCATATCCAGCTGCGCCGCTGCGGTAATAAAACGCTCCATTAAATAGCGCTCGGGCGGGCGGATATCGCTTTCCCAAAAAGCAATATCCTGCTGCCGTAACAGATCCTGCGCATCGCGCGCAGTGCGGTGCTGTTTGAAATAGAGGGCAACAACCGGCTGATTATGAAAGGTTTTTAATTCCACCTCCGCCATACGCCAGGCGCGCAAGCGGGAAAAAAGCGCAGGCAATTCCGGTGCGTGTTTGCGCTCAACAAAAAACACCACCTCTTGCCCGGCAATTTGTGTCCAACAACTCCCCTGCTCAGTCGCCCACCACAAATCCAACACCACACCCTCACGGGTATCGCGCCATTGGCGGGTCAATAAAAAGGCATTAGTCATAAGCGCACGAATAAACTGGTTAAGTAACCAGTATTATCCCGCAGAAGGGGACAATGATGCAATCAAGATTAATTCCCCCGCTCCGATAGGTAGGCGCTGAGCGCAGCGATGCCTAATATGGATTTTTATGCGGAAAAATTAATTGAAGACAAAGGCAGAAATTAGAGTTGTAGCCGGTATGGAGCCTAGCGGAATACGGGTAATAGATTCATTAAATAAAACCATGTGTCGTTAGATTTCATGCGGTTTATTCATAAGTTTTTATGCGGATGGCGCGATTCGGCAAAAGCGGATGTTGGTGACGGGAAGCTCGGCTAGACCGACGTTTTGATTCATGAATTGGTTTGTTGGACATTGCTGTCCAACCTACGTGCTATTCACAAATTTTTATGCGTATGTCGCGATTCAGCTAAAAGCGGAAGCTAGGCGTTTATGGGTGGCAGCTTGGATTGATAACGCTCGCAGCACACGCACATTTGTAATGAAAGTCGAAAAAACGCTATGCGCCTTTAACTATAATTGAATCTGTGCCAACTAGTTTTAAAAGCGCATTTTCTGAAAAAGGCTCATCTACATCTACGCATTGTTCTGAGCTAGCAAATATAACTATCGCTCTATTTCCGTCATTTTTTGAACTAGGATAGACAACTCCATCAATTCGGTCACCATTACTACATTCAAAAATGTGTCTTATATACTCTGTAACAATTTGCGTCGGAACATAGTCAATATGTGCTCGATCCTTTCTGTCTATCGGTTTCGTAAAATCCGCAATAAAGTCTAAGAGAAAGCTCATATGATCTCGTTTACTACTATTGCGATGATCAAATATGCTAGGTATATATATGTTATCAGCTAGATCAATTACTTTCAGTGGTCTGACAGGATTAAATATACCAACAAAAGCCTTCTTGCTTTCCTCGCAGCTCTCATACGTTTCTTTAATTGCAGTTTCGATTTCGAATGCACCATAAAACATTGGTATACCAGACGGGCTCATTCTGTTTGATATGGTGGCTAAATCGTTCGGCGGAGACCCCAATTCTTTTGCAGAAGACAATATTTCATCAAGTTCTACAATTCTCACCCGATAAATTGATGTGTCCGATCCAATCTCCTTTACAAGACCAATATTATTAAAAATATTTCCTAAATGATCCAATATTTGCACTGGATCTATTTCGTCATGTTGATGATCATCGTAGTTTCTGTTCTTGACTTTGAAGAACAAAAATCTTGAATGATTCAGTACAAAATCAGAAAACTTCTGCCATGCATAAAGTAAGGTCTGATCAAGACTTAATGAATATGGATCTCGTTCACACCATTCTTGGTTGAGAATAGATCTGCAAATATCATCATATACATCACCATGCCTATTCTCGATCCCGATTTTATCTAATAATTCCCAAGTATCATATACTGTAGAAAATTGCCAACCACCTTCTCGTGACTCGTACGGCAGTCCTTCATCTGCCGGGTGCCCCCATTCACGGCGGAGGCTTACTAGAATGTGTCCAATCAACAAATCTAATTCGCAGGCTTTAACTTTTTTACTACCTTTACAGTATGAACACTGAGTTTGAGTTCGATGCTCAGCTATGAACTCTTTTAAGCCGTATTCCTCAAAACAATTTACGCAGACAGTTTTACCGTAGTTTGTACGGTATCCCCGACCTTCTTCCTCTTCCATCATTCTTTTAGCTATACCCATAACTTAGTTACACTATAAAAATTGTTTCTGCGTTTGAAGAATGCGGGCTTTTCGTTTCGCGAAATTACCCGCTCACTATTTATATCCACATGGCAATGACCGTTTCTGTTTTTAATCTATCGCCAGTGCGACTAGGCACAACATCGGCAATGGGTTTTCCGTTGCGTGTAATGATGAACGCTTCACCCGCCTCAACACGGGGAAGGATTTCATGGAATTTTGTGCTAGCTTCGTTTGAGTCAATTTTTCTTAGCATGGATGCAGTCTCGCTCAACATACACACCAGCATAGAGACCTATAGAGCAAGGTCAAGCTATCTGGTTGAGCATGGGACGTAAAGACATAGGGGCGCAGTAAGTAGCCTGCCTGCGCCTACAGCCCGCCCCCTGATCCACCAAGCTCCACAGCCAACATGAATAAAATTCACATTTTCATGAATTATTATCGTTTTTATTCACTTTGGCATTCCAGTATAAAGACAACCTGTACTTAACCAGAGCCAACTTTACCCTTGCCTCTTAATCAGGTTGCAACATCACCATGAACAACGATTTTACTTTTAGCATCAAGAGCATTTGTTTCGATGAGAACTATCATCCGGCAGACAATACGCGTGCCACTACCAACTTTGCCAATTTGGCGAGGGGTAATAGCCGGCAAGAAAACTTACGCAATGCGCTGAAGATGATCGACAATCGTTTTAATGCCTTGGCGCATTGGGATAACCCTAAGGGTGATCGTTATTCGCTTGAGCTGGAGATCATTTCGGTGGAAATGGATCTTGATCACGAGGGTAATGGTGACCCCTTCCCGGCGATTGAAGTTTTGAAAACCACTATTCTGGATCGCTACAACAACAGGCGTATTGAAGGCATTGTGGGGAATAATTTTTCCTCTTATGTGCGCGATTATGACTTTAGCGTGCTGCTGCTAGAGCACAACAAAAACCAACCGACATTCACTATTCCCGATAATTTTGGCGATTTGCACGGCAAGCTCTTTCAGAGTTTTGTGAACTCGACTACCTACAAAGCGCATTTTAATAAACCACCAGTGATCTGCCTGAGTGTTTCTGATAATAAAACTTATCGGCGCACTGAAAACCAGCACCCGGTGCTGGGCGTTGAATATCAGCCAAATGAATCATCGCTGACGGAGCAGTATTTCAAAAAGATGGGCTTGGCGGTTCGCTATTTTATGCCACCCAATAGCGTTGCGCCGCTTGCCTTTTATTTCTTTGGGGATCTGCTGGTTGATTACACCAACCTTGAATTGATCAGCACCATTAGCACTATGGAAACTTTCCAGAAGATTTATCGACCTGAAATTTATAACGCCAATGCGGTAGCGGGAGCCTATTACAAACCCAATTTAAAAAATCAGGATTATTCATTAACCAAAGTGGTTTATGACCGCGAGGAGCGCAGCAGATTGGCGATTGAACAGGGGAAATTTGCTGAAAAACAATTCATCAAACCCTACCAGAGCATTCTTGAGCAATGGTCTGCCAAGTACGCGTTTTAATTAGCCATGCTGTTGATTTTTTTGGATACCCGCGTTCGCGGGTATGACGGGAAGTGAATATTTCAGAACTTCCCAAAACCATTCATATAAACAAGATCATTCACTATGAAAACATTATTGCCCACATCCACCGCTGGCAGCTTACCCAAGCCTTCCTGGCTTGCACAACCTGAGACACTTTGGTCACCCTGGAAATTGCAAGGTGATGAACTATTGGAAGGCACACAGGATGCGTTGCGTTTGTCATTGCAAGAACAACAACAGGCAGGGATTGATATTGTTGGTGATGGCGAGCAATCGCGCCAACACTTTGTGACGACGTTTATTGAGCACCTGAGCGGTGTTGATTTTGCGCAGCGCGAAACCGTTAGAATTCGCAATCGCTATGATGCGAGCGTACCGACGATTGTTGGTGATGTGTCGCGCCAGAAACCGGTTTTTGTTGAAGACGCTAAATTTCTGCGCAAACAAACCACACAACCGATTAAATGGGCCCTGCCCGGCCCCATGACGATGATTGATACGCTTTACGATGGCCACTACAAAAGCCGCGAAAAGCTGGCTTGGGAATTTGCCAAAATTCTCAACCAGGAAGCGAAAGAATTAGAGGCGGCGGGCGTTGATATTATTCAGTTTGATGAACCTGCCTTTAATGTGTTTTTTGATGAGGTGAATGACTGGGGCATTGCTACATTAGAACGAGCGCTAGAAGGGCTCAAGTGCGAAACAGCCGTACATATTTGTTATGGCTACGGCATAAAAGCCAATACTGAATGGAAAAAAACGCTGGGTTCCGAGTGGCGGCAATACGAAGAGATTTTTCCCAAACTGCAAAAATCCACCATCGATATCATCTCGCTGGAATGCCATAACTCGCGCGTACCAATGGAGCTACTTGAACTGATTCGCGGAAAAAAAGTGATGGTCGGTGCGATTGACGTAGCAACCAATACTATTGAAACACCCGAGGAAGTCGCCAATACCCTACGCAAAGCCCTGCAATTTGTAGACGCCGACAAACTCTGCCCCTGCACCAACTGTGGCATGGCGCCTTTATCTCGCCAAGTCGCGCTCGGCAAACTGAATGCCTTAAGCGCAGGTGCGGAAATTGTGCGCAGGGAACTCGCGCGCTGAGAAAAAGAGGAGAGAGAAATAATTGGTAGGTTAGGCAGCAATGCCCAACATCTTGGAATCAAACTATATTGTTGGGCATGGCTGCCCAACCCACGTTATACGCACTATTAATCTGCCCAGCAGTTAAAATGTTTGGGCACCGCTTTTTACAGGTGCTCGATTAAATCACAGGTCACCACCAATCGTTTTGGCTGTTGAGTGGTCGGCGCTGGTGAGCGGTGAATAATTCCTCTTCCTTCATTTCCTTCCCACAACTCGCCTTTGAATAAAGCCACATCACCCGCTGCCATGCGTTGGATGTGGCGTTCACTCGCGGTGATCGCACCAGGTGTATTGATTTGGCTGGCAAACGCAGTGCCCAAGGCTGTGCGATTGGATAATTGATCGGGCAGCCATTCGGTGGCCAAACCGTAATAGGTGGTGATTAAACGAATGGCGACATTGTCGGTATGGAAACGCGGGCACATGGCGTGTTCGAGGGTGTTAATGCGCAGGCCGAGGATTTTTGCATCGAACAAACAGGCAAACATATCCAACACATGATGGATATCCGCATAAAACGCCGCCGCACTAATACAAGAACTTTGTTCGCCAATTAATGCAGATGGAAAGAATGCAGGCGGAAATACCCGTTGGATTTCTTCCATCAGTTGTTCGGGCGAACCCGATAATTTCAGTGCAATAGTTTTTGGTTTGCGCAGCAGCTCATTCAAATAACAGTCGACATCTTGCTGCAATTGGCGCTGCCAAATCGCAATGCTGATGGCATCCTCATAAATGCGCGCGAGCACGGCGGGATCTTGATCGATTGCCCAATCATCACCCGCTGTTTCTGATTGCAACATGACACTCATATCCGGCTCCTTAATTAATAGGAATAAGCTTAGTGCGCGTGACCTTGCGTCCAAGTCGGAAACGGATCGGGTAGTGTTTTCCAAAAATCCTGGCCTTTTAACACTTCTTCTTCCGTGAGTAAGCACTGATCGAGCTGCGTGGTGACAAATTCTTTATCCAGATTTTGGCCGATAAATACCAGCTCCTGACGCATATCGCCAAAGGGCTCCACCCACTTTTCCATAATGTAATTTACCTGCTCTTCGTCTTCCGGCCATTGCTCTTTGGGGATAGCTTTCCAGAACATTCCTGCAGCGCCATGCTGTGCAATACCACCCGCCTGACTCCACTGCCCTGCCCATTGGGGGCGGGATGCCAACCAAAAAAATCCTTTTGAACGAAGCAACTTTCCTTTTACGGCTGGGCTTAAGAAAAACGCATAAATTTTTTCCGGGTGAAACGGGCGGCGTGCATGGTAAGAAAAACTGCTAATGCCATATTCTTCTGTTTCCGGTGTGTGCTGGCCGCGCATTTCTTTTAACCAGCCCGGTGCTTGCTGGGCTTTTTCAAAATTGAATTTTCCGGTGTTGAGCACTTTGTTGAGCGGTACGTTGCCACGCTCTACGGGAATGATTTCGGCATCGGGATTCAGCTTGGTTAAAATCGCGTAGAGTTCAGCAAGTTTTTCTTTTGAAATTAAATCGGTTTTGCTGATTAACAACACATCGCAAAATTCGATTTGATCGACAAGTAAATCCGCCACATTGCGCTCGTCTTCTTCACCGAGGCTTTCGCCGGTTTCTTGCAGCGAGAGCGCATCGTAGTAATCATTTAAAAAATTCACCGCATCGACAACAGTAACCATGGTATCCAGCCGCGCGACTTGCGAGAGGCTCTGGCCGTGTTCATCTTCAAAGGTAAAGGTTTCGGCAATCGGCAAAGGCTCGGAAATACCGGTAGATTCAATTACCAGATAATCAAAACGCCCTTCTTTTGCCATGCGCGTCACTTCGACCAGCAAATCCTCACGCAGTGTGCAGCAGATGCAGCCATTGCTCATCTCTACCAGTTTTTCTTCGGCGCGATTTAATTCCACCTGATTTTGGATCAATGATGAATCGATATTCACTTCGCTCATGTCGTTCACTATCACGGCGACGCGGCGGTTTTCGCGATTATTCAGAATATGGTTGAGCAGCGTAGTTTTACCGGCCCCTAAAAAGCCGGATAAGACGGTAACAGGTAGCAAGGTAACGGGCAGAGCAGTAACGGGAAGTGGATTCATGATCGGTTGCCTATATTTGTATAAATCACGCGCTATTGATTGCGCCTGTTGAATAATTAATTGCGCTGTTTGGAAAAACTTCGCTCCAGTTCTTCTTGCCGGGCTTTTTCTTCGGTGCTGAATTCGGTTGTTGGGCGAGCCAGTAACCGCGCCAAACCAATTTCAACACCCGATGCTTCGCAATAGCCATAATCGCCCTGCTCAATGCGATCCAGCGCTTTATCGATTTTGCGCAGCAGAAAAAACTCTCGCTCTGCAATACGCATTCGCTGGCGGTTTTCTTCTTCCCATAAAGCGCGATCCAGCTCATCCGCTTCAGTTGATGGAGCGGCGATTTCTTGTTTAATCGTCTCTATGTGTTCTGCCGTTTGCTGTTTTAAATCCAGCAGCAACTGACGAAAAAACGTCAACTGGGCGGTATTCATATAGTCAGCAGCAGGCATTTGCAGCAGTTTTGCTGCCGTTAGGGGCGCTTGCGCTATAGATGCAGCTTTTTTAACCATTTGACACCTTCTAGTTGCGCACAATAGATATGTTATAATGTAACACATTTAGCATAAAGGACAATTCCTTAATTGATAAGAACAAGCAGGAGCCCAAAAAATGCATAACGATTACATCGAAAGTGACTGGCAAACTAAAGCCAAAAGGGTTTGCAATGACGCTAATATCGCCATGACACCTAAGCGCCTGGAGGTGTACACCACGTTACTCAAGGCGGGCCATCCACTGTCTGCTTATGAACTTATCGATGCTGTTAAAACCGATTTTGCGCGGCAACTCACCCCTATTTCGATTTACCGAATGCTCGAATTTTTGGAACAAAAACATTTGGTGCGCAAATTAAAATCGGCCAGTAAGTACGTGGCGACGAACTTGGCAGCAGAAGCGAATAGCCATCAGGTGTCGCAGTTTCTAATCTGTGGCGAGTGCGGAGAGGTGAAAGAGCTAGGCGTTGATGAGCGTCTATTAGGGGAGCTTAAGACTTTTATAAGCTCATCAGGCTTTCAACTAAAAAATCTGGAGTTGGAATTGGATTGTGTTTGCACTGATTGCTCAGTCAGCATCAGTGCAAACAATGGCGATTAAAAAATTATTTCAAAACACGACTCGAACTCGCCGGATGCCATGGTTCAGGAACATAACGGGTGCGCGCCAAGGTTTTGTAATATTCCAAATCATGTTTGGGTTTTTCATAACCGGCGGGGATCGCTTTGCCGGAGTAGGTTTGGAAATAGAGTACACAGGAGTCGCGCCAGATGATTGCATCGCGCTCTTGCACTTTTAATAGGGCTTTCACTTGCGCAAAGCGCGCGGGGTCAACGTAGGCTTCTTGTGCATCCCACGCGGTTTGCATCGCGCGCACTTGCTCTACGCCTTCGTAGTATTTGTGCACTAACTCTTCCCACAGTGTGCGACCGGATTTCATTTTGTGATCCCAACTTACATGGTGGAACCAGAGCAACAATTCCTCCGATACTGCGTTTACATCGCCATAAATTTTTGCCAAAGGTGCCGGGTATTGCGCGATAGCATTGGAGCCGGTATTGGTGCGGTTAAAACCCAAACCGTCTTTTGCGGCACGGTGATAATAAATGGCGGTCCAATCCGGGCGCTCAGAATTTTCCGTCCAGGGTGCAGGGCCGTAGTGATCGCCTTGTGAATAGAGATGAGTCAGCCCTAAAGGTGAGCGGTAATTCACACCGGCTTCGCGCGAGGTCATCATCAGCTCTTTCATTGGGTCGATAAATTTCTGCTCGTTGGAGAAAGTCATACGCAGCCATTCTTCGGCGGCTGTTTCTGCACTGATTTCGTGATCCCACGCCATGCGCCCAAAGGCATACCAGCTGGATTGTACAAAAGGGTGACCGGTCCAATTGCGATCGGTACCGGGGTTGATGACCGCTGCCATGCCAGTGCGTTTGGTTTTAAATACTTTCCCTTCTAGAATGTTACCAATGGTTGAGCCCTCACCCTTCGCATAAGTTTCGGTGCGCAGCGATTCCTCAAACAACGGGCCTTGATACGCAAGGTGGGTGGCGAAACCAAAATATTCTTGTGTGACTTGGAACTCCATCATCATGTTGGTTTTTTCCATCGCGGAAAATAATGCGGAATAAGGTTCGCGTGGCTGGAAATCGATGGGGCCATTTTTGACTTGCAGGATGACGTTGTCTGCAAATTTGCCATCAAGTGGTTTGAATTCATCGTAAGAGCCGCGAAAGCGGTCGCCAATGTCCGGGCTGTACACAAACGCGCGCCAGAACACTACGCCACCAAAAGGTTCTAGCGCAGCGGCGAGCATATTCGCACCATCGGCGTGATTGCGCTGGTAATCCTGTGGCCCTGGTTGACCTTCGGAATTCGCTTTTACCAAGTAGCCGCCAAAATCCGGAATATATTTATAGACTCTGGCAGTGCGCTCTTTCCACCATTGTTGTACGCGCGGATCGAGTGGATCGGCGGTATCCAAATCACCAAATGCGCGTGGTGAATCGTAATTAATCGATAGGTACATTTTTATGCCGTAGGGGCGAAATACTTCGGCAAGCGCAGCAATTTTTTCTAAAAATTGATCGCTCAGAATACGCGGATCGGCATTCACGTTGTTCAGCACTGTGCCGTTAATACCGAGCGAGGCATTAATGCGAGCGTAGTCTTCATAACGTTCAGATTTATGATCGGGCAAGGTGCCCCAATCCCACAGCGATAACCCGGCATAACCGCGCTCAACCACGCGATTTAAATTATCCCAGTGATTCACTACGCGGTGCTGTAATTTGGGTGCACTGAGAATGTTCAGGTTATCCAGTGATTGTTGTGTTTGCAGTAAACGTAAAAAATGAAAACTGCCGTAGAGCGCACCCACATCGGTATTGGCTGCAATCACTAATGCAGTACGTTTATTAATTTTTTGCTCGGTAATTAAATAACCTTCATCACCCAATGTAGCGAGTTCAGTATTTAGCCCGAGCGCTGCAATCAGCGCAGAGTTGTTGGGGGTTCCAATCACCAGCGCATTTTTTGCGGGGTTTTTAGTGGCGCTAGCAATAGGTTTAGCTAACAAACCACTCAAGCCGCGCTGCAATTCTGCAGCAGCTTTTTGCATAGTTGCCGAGTCGCCCTGCACCACCACTTGGGTGATTTGTTTGCGATAGGTTTTAAGCTGTTGCTCATTGCTAATTGGCTGATAGCGCAGCCACATTTCATAACCGTCCTCCGCATACGCATTACTAACGGCCAATAGGGGTAATAAGAAAAACAACCAACCGTACTTATTGATATAGAGATTGATATAGATATTGATACAGGTTTTAAACACTTCCACACCCCTCGTAAACGTTTCTTAATTTGCTGTCTCAGCATTTGCTGCGTATCTTATAGTCATCTAAAATATAACACTGATATACAAGAACACCAAACAGCTTTTTACCCATGAAAATGTAAAGTTTTATCCACAACAGGCTATCAACAACAATAAGCACAGAGGATCAACCTATGAATCTTTCACGTCGGCAACTTCTCGCACTAACCAGTGCGGGCATCGCGATGGGCCAAGCCAGCAAACTTGCGGCAGCAACCAAAGCGGCGGAGCAAACCGGGCTTAAAAGTGCCTACAAGGATAACTTTTTAATCGGCGCCGCACTCAATGCGACTATTGCGAGCGGTGCAGATGAGCGCCTTAATACCTTGATTGCCAAAGAGTTTAATTCAATTACGCCAGAAAACTGCATGAAATGGGGTGTATTGCGCGATGCCCAAGGCCAGTGGAATTGGAAAGACGCC
This sequence comes from Cellvibrio sp. QJXJ, assembly GCF_024452345.1. NCBI lineage: Bacteria > Pseudomonadati > Pseudomonadota > Gammaproteobacteria > Cellvibrionales > Cellvibrionaceae > Cellvibrio > Cellvibrio sp. QJXJ. Next base: position 4,533,906 of record NZ_CP101662.1, on the reverse strand, counting down.
GATGCATTTGTTGCATTTGGCACCAAACACAATCTGCACATGGTTGGCCACACCTTGGTATGGCACAGCCAGATCCACGATGAAGTATTTAAAAACGCCGATGGTAGTTACATCAGCAAAGCCGCGTTGCAGAAAAAAATGGAAGAGCACATCACCACCCTCGCGGGCCGCTATAAAGGCAAACTTGCCGCTTGGGATGTAGTGAATGAAGCGGTGGGCGATGATTTGAAAATGCGTGACAGCCATTGGTACAAGATTATGGGCGATGATTTTATCTACAACGCCTTTACCCTTGCCAATGAAGTCGACCCCAAAGCGCACTTGATGTACAACGATTACAACATTGAGCGCACCGGTAAACGCGAAGCCACAGTGGAAATGATCAAGCGCTTGCAAAAACGCGGCATGCCCATTCACGGTTTAGGAATTCAAGGGCATTTGGGAATAGATACACCGCCTATTGCCGAGATCGAAAAAAGTATTATCGCCTTCGCCAAATTGGGCCTGCGCGTACACTTTACCGAGCTGGATGTAGACGTACTGCCTTCGGTATGGGAACTGCCGGTAGCTGAAGTTTCTACCCGCTTTGAATACAAACCCGAGCGCGACCCCTATACCAAAGGTTTGCCGCAGGAAATGCAAGACAAATTGGCAAAACGCTACGAAGATTTATTCAAATTATTTATCAAACACAGCGATAAAATCGACCGCGCCACCTTCTGGGGTGTAAGCGATGACGCAAGCTGGCTCAACGGCTTCCCGATTCCCGGTCGCACCAACTACCCACTGTTGTTTGATCGCCAGTTACAACCGAAAGACGCTTACTTCCGTTTACTGGATTTAAAACGTTAAGCTCAAAATAAAAATCCCGCATCACTGGGTGATGCGGGATTTTTTTTACAACACAGATTGTTTTACCACTTCATTTTCTTTTCGATAAACGCTGTTAATAACTCTGCATTCGCCTTGTGTTGTGCGATACGTGGATGCTGACCGTAACCGTTAAAGGGAAAGAAAATAGTATCGATTTTCTTGTAATTATTTTCTTGCTGCATACGCGCTACCGCATCTTTTACATAACCCGGCCAGGTCGGATTAGCCGTTGCATCCATACTGCCCAATGCACAAATAATCTGCGCTTTAGGATATTTTGCGCGAATAGTGCGCACAAAATCCACGTAGGCTTGCACTCGCTGTGCATCACTGGGAATGGGTTGCAAACGTTTTTCACGGTCAACTAACCAACTATCGTTTTGAAACAAATTGATCACGACTAGATCCGGCGTCCAGCGCGAAAAATCCCATTGACTGCCATTATCCCCCACTGCATTTAGCTGATCGTAAAACTGCGGCATGATGAACGGAAACCAGCTGATCATAATGCCAATGCCGCTTTGCGAAATAGTGTGCAGCTCAGCGTTTACATTGCGCGCCGTGATTGCACCATAGGCCCAATAATTATTTTTTTCGCTGAGCAAATGATCCGCGCCATTATCTGCACCTTCATTGCCCATGCCGCTGGTGATGGAATCACCGTAAATTTCCATGCGGCGCTTGGGGCGCGCTGGCGGTTTAAGCAGGCTCGCATCCTTATCCAGCACTAGACCTTTGAAGTGAGTTGCGCCCTCCTCGCCTTCGGTGCGCTTGTAAATTTCCAGCCTGTGTTTGCCCGGTTTTAAGGCGGTGGAGATCACATAAGTATGCTCACCTTGTTTTGCCTCCAACACATAGGGGTGTTGGGTTTCACCATCGACTATCACATTAAAAAAGTTTTTGCCTAATTGATCGTCGAGCACAATCGCAAGCGAGGTGCCAGTGAAATTGGCTTTAATACTGGAACCCGGCCAGGAAAGTTGCGGGGATTTTTTATCACTAAAATCGATACGCCCGGTGTAAAGGTAATACTGATTGTCGGCACTGATGGTTTGCACCGGCTCGGCCAGCGCGAAGCTGGAAAAGCACAGCGCGCCAATTAAAAGGCTGTGGATAAATTTCATTGTAGTTCTCACGTCAGGTAGGGGTTGATGTTTTGCCGTCCAACATATGGATCTTTTTATAGCCAGTCATATTAATCGGCACCGACTACAAATACCATTGTCTGATCACTAAGAAGCGTAAACCCGCTCCGCCACGTTGCTCACAGAAAACGCGATATAACAAGACTGTTTTTGCAGCGCTTTACATGCGAACATTCAAATTATTCCCCGGCACGCAAGTACTGAGCCTAGGCCAGTGATGGTTAATAGCACAAGGCAGAAGCATGATGATAGAGAATAGCAACGAATACTTTTCCAAAACTTTCAATGCCCTGGATGCTGCAGGAGAATCTTTTACCGAAATTCTCTTTGAAAACTGTATTTTTGAAAACAGCAATTTCTCCGACACACGCTTTTACAAATGCAAGTTTGTCGATTGCATATTTACCAATACCAACCTGAGCAATATAAAAGTTGACTACAGCCGGTTTTTAGATACACGTTTTCACGAATGTAAATTAGTCGGTGTGGATTGGACCAAAGCAGACTGGCCCCGCTTTCACTTTTCATCACCGCTAAAATTTACCCAATGCATTTTGAATGACACTTCTTTTTTTGCGCTGAGTTTGAGCGAATTACAGTTGGAACACTGCAAACTTCACGATGTGGATTTTAGAAACGGTAACTTCTCCAAGGCAAATTTTACCTACAGCGATTTCACCAATAGCTTGTTTATGAAAACAAACCTGAAGGAGGCGGATTTTAGTGAGGCTGAAAATTATGACATCGATATTTTTAATAACCAGATTACCGCTGCGCGCTTTAGCCGACACGAAGCAATCAGGCTGCTAAACAGTCTGGATATCGAACTTGTCGATTAAAAAAGCAGCGCTTGCCAAAGCAAACAAGGCTTGCTATGGTTTGCCCATGAACTATTGCACTGCACTGCACATTTCACCTCTTTCTTCCGCGCCGGAATGCAATTCCGTTCGCGCCTTCGTCGTATTTGGCGATTAAGTTACCGCCCACTTAATCGCCGAAAAACCACCCCACTTTATTTTTTTCGCACAAGCAGCCTGACGGCCGCTTCTTATTTTTTGGAATTATTATGAGCAGCAAAAAAGCAAGCGCTTTGGTCATTGCCAAAACCGATTATTTACGTCTTATGCAATTAATTGAAAAAACTGACAGCGATGCGGCAGATGCTTTGGATTTGGAAATTAGCCGCGCAAAAATTGTGGAAGATGCCAAGTTACCTGCTGACGTAGTCGCAATGAACTCCACCCTCACGTTTAGCGACTTGGATTCTGCCGAAGAAAAAACCATTCAACTGGTTTACCCGCAAGATGCCGATGTAACCCAACTGAAAATCTCTGTGCTTTCACCGGTTGGCAGCGCGTTAATTGGCCTAAAAATTGGTGGTGCCATCGAGTGGCCAGTACCACAGGGAAAAGTTCGCCGTTTAAAAGTAATTGCAGTGGAACAACACAAGCAAGAAGCCTGATCCAACTCCGCGAATTCAAGCTGTTGAGTTCTATATACCTCTATTCGCGGGTATGCCCGAAAATAGTATTCCTAAGGTTTCCCCAAAAGCAAAAGGCCGATGACAATGCCATCGGCCTTTTGCTTTTTACTCACTGGGTAGTTTGTTAACCAATTCGTACGACAGGTAGTTATTTCAAATCGAACCGATCTGCATTCATCACTTTCACCCAGGCTTTTACGAAGTCTTTTACAAACTTTTCACGGTTGTCGTCTTGTGCATAGACTTCCGCGTAGGAGCGCAGGATGGAGTTGGAACCGAATACCAGATCCACACGTGTTGCAGTCCATTTCACATTGCCAGTTTTGCGTTCAACAATGTTGTAGCTGTTTTTACCGGTAGGTTTCCACTGGTAGCTCATGTCAGTCAGGTTTACGAAAAAGTCATTACTTAATACGCCAACTTTATCGGTAAACACGCCGTGCTTGGTGCCACCGTGGTTAGTGCCCAGTACACGCATGCCGCCAATTAATACTGTCATTTCCGGTGCAGTTAAGCCCATGAGCTGCGTGCGATCTAACAACAACTCTTCGGGTTGTACTACATAATCCCGTTGCACCCAGTTGCGGAAACCATCGTGAATAGGTTCCAGCGGCGCAAAAGATTCTGCATCGGTTTGCGCTTCGGTAGCATCACCGCGACCGGCAGCAAAAGGTACGCTGATATTGACACCGGCATCTCTCGCCGCTTTTTCAACGGCTGCAGTACCGCCCAACACAATTAGATCAGCCATGCTGACTTTTTTGCTCAAACCGGATTGGATGCCGGCCAGCACGCCAAGCACTTTTTGCAAACGTGCAGGCTCATTACCTTCCCAATCTTTTTGCGGCGCAAGACGAATACGCGCACCGTTGGCACCACCGCGGAAATCCGAACCGCGGAAAGTGCGGGCACTGTCCCAGGCAGTAGCAACTAATTCCGACACACTCAAACTACTACTGAGGATTTTTGCTTTCAGCTCGGCAATATCATCACTGCTGAGAATGTAATCCACCGAGGGAACCGGGTCTTGCCAGATTAAATCTTCCGTAGGTACGTCAGCACCCAAGTAGCGCGCTTTTGGTCCTAAATCGCGATGCGTTAATTTAAACCAGGCACGTGCAAATACTTCGGAAAAATACGCCTGATCTTTCGCAAAGCGTTCTGAAATTTTGCGATATTCCGGATCGACTTTCATCGCCATGTCCGCGTCAGTCATCAACGGCATGCAGCGGATGGAAGGGTCTTCCACATCGACTGGTTTATCTTCTTCTTTAATATCTATTGGTTTCCACTGCCATGCGCCCGCCGGGCTTTTAGTCAGCTCCCACTCGTGATTCAACAGCATTTCAAAATAGCCGTTGTCCCACTGGGTTGGGTTGGTTGTCCAAGCGCCTTCAATACCACTGGTCACAGTATCGCGGCCAATGCCACGGGTTTTGTGGTTGTTCCAGCCCAAGCCCTGCTCTTCTACATCGGCCGCCTCCGGCTCTGGGCCCAAATTCGCGGCGCTGCCATTGCCGTGTGCTTTACCCACGGTGTGACCACCGGCGGTGAGGGCGACAGTTTCTTCATCGTTCATCGCCATGCGTGCAAAAGTGATGCGAATATCGTTAGCGGTTTTTTGTGGATCGGGATTACCATCCACACCTTCGGGGTTTACATAAATCAGGCCCATCATCACTGCAGCTAATGGGTTTTCCAAATCGCGCTCACCAGAGTAGCGAGAACCTTCACCGCCACTTTTGGCCAGCCATTCTTTTTCCGAACCCCAGTAAATATCTTTCTCGGGGTGCCAAATATCTTCGCGGCCACCACCAAATCCAAAGGTTTTCAGCCCCATGGATTCATAAGCCATATTGCCCGCAAGGATCATCAAATCCGCCCACGAAAGCTTGTTGCCATATTTTCTTTTGATCGGCCACAACAGGCGGCGGGCCTTGTCCAAATTGCCGTTATCCGGCCAGCTATTGAGTGGGGCAAAACGTTGGTTGCCAGTGCCAGCGCCGCCACGGCCATCGGCAATGCGGTAGCTACCCGCGGAGTGCCAAGCCATACGAATAAACAGGCCGCCGTAGTGACCCCAATCGGCGGGCCACCAATCCTGGCTGTCAGTCATCAGGGCTTTGAGATCGTTTTTAACGGCTTGCAGATCAAGCTTTTTGAATTCTTCGGCGTAGTTGAAATCATCGCCGAGCGGGTTGGTCTTGCGGTCATGTTGATGGAGTATGTCGAGGTTCAAGGCATTCGGCCACCAGCTCATCACCGATTTGCTCGACTCGGTATTAGCACCGTGCATTACCGGACATTTTCCGGCTGTGTTGGTATCTTTATTGTCCATAACGCTCTCCTGTGTTGGCATTAATTGAGTAGGCTCATCACCTGGTACAGGCTTACCTTAGGCCAAAACAATCAATATAGTAAATTTATATTAAATAACTCATTAATAGCCAAAGCCTATTCTTAAAGAATTGCAGCAATTAATCCTGCGCGAAGAAAAGTCTAGAAGAACTTAAACGAAACGCCTTTGGCATCAATCAAAAAGTTGTGTAAATGCCAGCAGTGCATCCGGTTTATCCGTGAATACCGCATCTACCCCTAACTGCTGCATTGCTCGCCAATCGTCCTCGTGGTTGACGGTATAAACCCAATTTTTCAGGCCGCGTCGCTGTGCATCAACCATTAATTCGTGGGTGACAAAACTCAAATGGGTATTAAAGGAATAGGCCTTGAGTGGCTCGCAACAAGCGGCGTAATCCAGCGGAATTCCCTCTATTAATACACCGCGTTTTACCTGTGGCATTTGCTGTAAGGATTGAAACAATTGCTGATGGTCAAAGCTGGATACACAATATTGTTCGTAATTACCCCGGTGGGAATAAATGTGATCATCCAATACCTGCGCCAATATCGGCACTGTATTTTCACCTTTTATTTCAATATTCAGCAGCGCTTTTTCACCCACCAATTCCAACACCTGTTGCAAACGGGGCATGGGCTCACCGTTAGCCAGGTGTTGCGCATTTAAGTAATCGAGCGACTGAGCAGTGATTATTCCCTGACCGGATACTACGCGCCCCAAGCGACGGTCATGGGTAACAAACAGTTCACCGTGAATTTGAAAAACATCAATTTCAACCGCATATACGCCCAAGTCGAGCGCGCGCGTTATGGCAGCAAGGCTATTTTCCGGCAGTGGCGCAGGCCCGGCCAAAGGGCCGCCGCGATGGGCGATACACAACAAAGGTTTCATAAAGCACTCGTTCAGCTGTTAGGTGGGTATAATGTGCGAACGAGTATGGCAGTCGTTTATTGAATCAGCAACGCAGGTGCCGCAGTGGATCATTTACCAACATTTCAGGAAACTATGAATTTTTTACAAGAGATAACCAATCACGGTGTCTTCTCCAAATTAATTATTATATTCAGCTGCATTATTGTTTTTTCGCTTGCATCTAAATTACTTGATCGCATTATTCACGACGTCAGCGTGCGCCGTGCACTGGGCGATTTGCGCGTGCTCTACATTACCCGCCTGATGAAAATCGGCATGGTGTTTTTGTGTATTGTAGTGATGTGTTTAGTGCTGGGTTTGGGGTATAGCGAAATATCGGTATTCCTCTCCTCGATTTTTGCAGTAGTAGGTATTGCGCTGTTTGCGCAGTGGTCGATTTTAAGTAACGTCACCGCCAGCATGATTATCTTTTTCAGTTTTCCCTACAAGGTAAACGATCGGATTAAGATTTTGGATAAAGACGATGACATGAGCGGCGTGATTGTAGAAATCACCATGTTCCATGTGATCCTGGAACGGGAGGACGGCAATTTAATCACCTACCCCAACACGCTGATTTTACAAAAAGCAGTCCTAAAAATAGATCATGAATTAAAAGAAAATCACACTGAAGAAAAAATTCGCTTGGTACAGCGCGAGTTGGAGTTTAGCGCCAGCGAACCGGAAAAAATCAAGCAGCAGTATTAAATATCTTAATCCGCACCCAATAAAAAAGGCGATCCACAAAAATGAGGATCGCCTTTTTTATTCACAAATACCCATACCGCACCTTAATGAACCATCCAATTTGTCTAAATATTCCACTTGATAAACTATCGCACCCAATGATACAGTTTCACCAAGGATAGCATCGAGCTTTGACATGGATAGATTATTTAAAACCAAAACATTCAATCGATGGAGCAGCTCAGTGCTAACAGATAAAGCACTGCGCGATGCCATTAAAGAAATGCAGCAAGGCCTGATTGATGCAAACTTGGGCGGTGGGGTCTTCAAGAAACGGGTAGCTTGTGCAGGAAAAGGGAAGCGCGGTGGAGCCAGAACTTTGCTTGCAACACGTTTTAAAAATCGCTGGTTTTTTATGTTTGGATTCAACAAAAATGAACGTGAAAACATAAGCTCAAGCGAACTAAAACAATTGTATTTGCTCGCTGATGACTTGCTATCCCTGAGCGATGATGAACTAACACAAGCATTGAACTCTGGTGAATTGGTGGAGATACAAAATGACAACAAAGAATAGTCGTTTACTCGATGAAATTCGCGAAACCACTCAAGGTTTGTATGAGAGCGGAATTATTAGTGCTCGGCGAATGGGCGAATATGATCAATTGCGCAATTTAGAAGTGCATGAAATTCCTCCACAGCAAATTAAGGAATTGCGCCTGCGTGAACATCTCAGTCAAGCGGTGATGGCAGCAGTGCTAAACGTGAGTACATCTGCATTACAAAAATGGGAATCCGGTGATAACAAACCCAATGGCGCCTCATTAAGGCTACTTAATGTGATCGAAAAAAAGGGCGTAGAGGCAATTCTCTAAGCCCTTTGCAATTTTAGACCATCAGGAATTTAGTTGGAAAATTACAACACCGCCACAATCGCCCTACTCACGTAATCCATTTTCTCCACTGTTAAACCAGCCACACTAATACGACTGGTATCGGTCATGTAAATGCTGTAATCATTTTTGAGTTGATGTACCTGCGCTACCGTCAGCCCCAAAAATGAAAACATGCCGCGCTCCTTGGCGATAAAACTGAAATCCCGCGCTTGCTGCAATCCATGGAGTGCATCAACCAATTGCACACGCAAACCGGCGATGCGCTCGCGCATTTGCGTGAGTTCGCTTTGCCACAGCTGGGTGAGTTCGTCGCTGTGCAGAATGATGTCCACAATGGTTGAACCGTGTGCGGGTGGCATGGAGTAAATTGCACGCGCTACATTTAATACTTGGCTCAAGCCTGCGTCCGCTTGTTGCGGAGTCGCAAATACCAAACTCAACGCCGCTGCACGCTCTCGATACAAGCCAAAATTTTTGGAAAAAGAAGTCGCCACAATCATTTCTGGTACACGACTGGCCAACATGCGCAGGCCGTAGGCGTCTTCCTCGAGACCTTCGCCGAAACCTTGATAGGCCATATCCACAAACGGAATGATGCCGCGTTCTACCAACACATCCGCTACTTGATCCCATTGCGTGGGGGTTAAATCCGCACCGCTGGGGTTGTGGCAACAAGCGTGTAACAACACCAAATCGCCGCGCGGGATTTCCTTGAAGGTGTTAAGCATGGCGGCGAAATCGATGCTGTGGGTCGCGTAATCATAATAAGGATATTCACGTAAGGTGAGGCCGGCGCTGCCCAAGAGTGGAATATGGTTAGCCCAGGTTGGGGTGCTTACCCAAAGGTTAGCGCCGGGTTTGGCGCGCTGGATTAATTCTGCGGCTACGCGCAGTGCGCCGCAACCGCCGGGGGCTTGCACGGTGCGCACCCGCCCTGCTTCTACCGCCGGGTGCCCCACACCAAATACCAATTGGGTCGCGACTTCATTCGCGCCCGGAACACCCGCCGGTGGGGTGTAGGCTTTAGTGGAGTCGCGCGTTATACGCAGTTTTTCCGCTTCGGCCACGGCGCGCATAATCGGCGTTTGGCCCACATCGTTTTTGTAGACCCCCACGCCCAGATCCACTTTGTTGGGATTGGTATCCTTCGCGTAGGCAATGCTCAAGCCCAAAATAGGATCATTCGGCAGTAACGACAGGGTTTCAAACATGGCGGGCTCCAATCAAATAGGGGTAGCGGACTGTGTTGCGGGGCGCGATTATACGCGCAAGCTGTGAAAGAGGTTAAGTTGCTCCTGCGCCTGTGATAACTTGCCCGCCCCGCTAGTAGGAACACTTTCCATGACAATCCATACCGCTATGACGATGAACTGGCAAATCAGCCCGCTTAACCGCGCCAACGAAGCAGACATTCAAGCGCGCATCGACCAAAAAACCAAACCTTTGGGTGCCCTTGGCCAGCTTGAACAGCTAGCCATGCACATTGCGCTGGTGCAGCAGAAAGCGCGCATCAGTATTGAGCGCCCATTGATGTTGGTATTTGCAGGCGACCATGGCATTGCCGAAGAAGGGGTGAGCATTGCACCGAGCAGTGTCACCCAACAAATGGTGCTGAATTTTTTAGCAGGCGGCGCGGCGATAAATTGTTTTTGCCGCACCAACCATTTACCACTCAAGGTGATCGACGCGGGCATTAAATACGAAATCAAACCCGCACCTTCGGCGTTAATTGTGCAACGTATTGCCGCCGGAACGCGCAACCTCGCGTTTGAAGCGGCGATGACTCACGCGCAAGCCGAACAGGCATTATTTCTGGGTAAAACCATCGCGGAGCAAGAAATTGCGGCGGGTTCGAATTTATTGGCCTTTGGCGAAATGGGCATCGCCAATAGCAGTTCAGCGGCGGCAATTTTGGCCGCATTGAGCGGTGCCCCCGTCGCCCAATGTGTGGGTAAGGGCACGGGCATTAACGATGAACAGTTAGCGAAAAAAATCGCACTGGTGAGTCAGGGGGTTGCGCGTATTGCGGATAAATCCCCTTTGAATGTACTCGCGGAAGTAGGTGGTTTTGAAATCGCCCAAATTTGTGGTGCCATGCTCGCCACGGCGCAGGCGCAAAAATTAATTCTGGTGGATGGTTTTATTGTGAGCGCTGCGGCACTACTCGCGGTTCACTTTAATCCGAATGCACGCGACTATATGATTTTCGCCCACAAATCCGAAGAGGCCGGGCATCAATTATTGTTGCAATTATTAAACGCACAACCGTTACTGGATTTGGGTTTGCGCTTGGGTGAAGGCACAGGTGCCGCGCTCGCATTACCACTCATTCAAGCGGCGACCAGTTTTTATAATCAAATGGCAACCTTTGAAAGCGCTGGTGTAACGGTTTAAAAAATTACGATTCACTGCTTCGATCTCTCAAGAGGCGGAGCAGATAGCCCTGCAAGACTGTCGGAGACAGGGACGTCGACGACAAGCCTACATGGATGTATTCACGGCGTGTCTTGCAGGGCTATCTGCTCCTCCGACACGCGACCAGGTTTTATGAAAAAACAACTCAATTTATTTTTCCTCGCACTGGGATTTTTCAGCCGTATTCCCATGCCAGCGTGGGTTGAATATTCACCGGAATTACTCAATCTCTCCAGCCGTTACTACACCGTGGTCGGTTGGTTATTGGGCGCGTTGGTAGCAGGCGTTTACGTCGCGGCGAGTCAGGTTTTTTCCACACCTGTCAGTATTTGGTTGGCGATGGTTTTTAGCTTGCTGCTCACCGGTGTATTTCACGAAGACGGCCTTGCCGATACCGCCGATGGTTTTGGCGGCGCGTTTGTGCGTGAGAAAAAATTATTGATTATGAAAGACAGCCGCATTGGCAGTTATGGCGCCGCTGCATTGGTGATGGCGTTGTTGGGTAAATATCTATTGCTCGCAGAAAGTCACACTGTTGCACTGAGCTTGTTAATGGCTTACGCGCTCTCGCGCACACTCGCGGCCAGTCTAATTTTTACCATGCCCTATGTGGCCGATGAAGACAGCAGCAAAAGTAAACCCCTTGCCAATAATCAATCAAAAACCGATTTTTTAATTCTCGTAATTACCGCGCTACCCATTTTTTTACTGCTGCACTGGCAAGCAGCAAGTGCATTAATCATTGCATTGTTAATACTGCGACAATTAATAAAAATGTACTTTATGCGGCAGATTGGCGGTTACACCGGCGATTGTTTGGGTGCGGCGCAGCAAGTGAGTGAACTGCTGATTTATGCGGTGCTGTTGTTGTGTGGCGTGGCTAGCGCAAAATATCTACCAGGATTTTTATTATGATCACCTTGGTATTGGGTGGCGCGCGCTCGGGTAAATCGCGTTATGCGGAACAGCTCGCCAGTAACAGTCAGCTGCCGGTGCTGTATATTGCTACCGCCACCGCACTGGACGAGGAAATGAGCGCGCGTATCGCGCATCACCAAACACAGCGCCCCAGCGAGTGGGCGCTGTGTGAATGCCCATTGCAGCTGGCAGAAACACTTGCCTATGAAAGCCAAAAACCGCAATGCATTTTGGTGGACTGTTTAACGCTCTGGCTTAACAACCAACTCTTTCACTACCCGCAACAGGATTTCTCCCTGCTGTTTAAACAGCTAATCGATTCACTGCAGAACAGTCAGGCGCAGATTATTTTTGTCGCCAATGAAGTGGGCTTGGGCATTATTCCGCTCGGCGAAATCAGTCGCCAATTTGTGGATGAAGCAGGTCGGCTAAATCAAGCACTGGCACAACGCGCAGACACCGTCTTTTTTATCGCCGCTGGTTTGCCCCTGCAATTAAAAGGCGATGCTGTATGAGCAATCGCCTTATTACCCTAATCCGTCATGGCAAAGTCGATGGCCCCGCTGCACTCTATGGCCGTACCGATATCGCATTGAGTGATGCTGGCCGCACAGATTTACAGCGCGCCCTTAGGGCAATTCATCAACAAACCGCAATCGACCAAATTGTCAGCTCACCCTTACAGCGCTGCGCGAGCGTCGCACAAGAATTTAGTGCGCAATATGAATTACCGCTGTTGATCGAACCGGATTTGCAGGAAATGAATTTTGGCCGCTGGGATGGTATCGCTTTTGATGCCTTGGGCGATGAATGGGACAAGCTCGCACGCTTTTGGGATTCACCCGCCACCGCGCAAGCGCCCGAGGGTGAAGCGCTGCAAGATTTTGCAGCACGCGTAATTAGTGCCTGGCAGCAATTAATTTGTAGCTCTACCGCAGCGCACCAAGTGATTGTCTGCCACGGTGGGGTAATCCGCATTATTATTGCGCACATTTTAAAACTGGATGTGGGCACACCCAGTTTGTTTCAACAATTGCAGATAGATTACGCAAGCCAGACGCGCATAAGCATCGGCAACTATGATCAAGCGCAACCAGTAATCAACCATATCGGTCTTAAAACCTAATGCGCGCTCAAAAGTGAGAGCAGCCTTATCTATCCAGATGTAATGGAATTTTTTGTGAACACAACAGACGATCAAATTAATCAACCCCTCCCCGATCATAACCAAAGTTTGGTTACGCGCACCCTGCATGAGTGGAAACAACTCGCGCTAATGGGTGCACCAATTTTAATTGCGCAGTTGGCACAAATGGCCAATGGGGTAATTGATACCGTAATGGCCGGTCACGCCAGCGCTGAGGATTTAGCCGGTGTAGGTATTGGCACCAGCCTATGGGTGCCAGTGCTGTTATTTTTTGCGGGAGTATTGGGCGCAATGCAGCCTACTATTTCCGGCCATCGCGGGGCGCAGGAATTTGACAAGATCATGCCCGCCACCTGGCAGGGGATTTATATTGCATTAGTGGCAATGCTATTGATGATTGCGGTGTTAATTAATATGCAGCCGCTGCTCACCATTCTGCAATTGGATGCAAAAACCAACAGTATTGCGGTAGGTTATTTGGATGCATTTGCCTGGGGTGTGCCTGCATTATTACTCCTCACCGCACTGCGCGGCCTGACCGATGGACTGGGTCATACTGGCGTGATTATGGCGTTCTCATTATTAAGCACCTTACTTAATTTGCCGCTCAACTATATGTTTATTTACGGCGCGGATTTGGGTGTTATACAAATACCCGCGCTGGGTGGTATCGGCTGCGGCTGGGCAACCAGCATTGCCAACTGGAGTGCAACATTGGCACTGCTAGTATATTTAAATCGCAGTAAAACCTTTGCGGCATTTCATTTACTCAGTGGCTGGGCCGCGCCGCAGCTTGCGGTTATCAAACGTTTATTAAAGCTCGGTTTGCCCATTGGCTTTACCAGTTTTATTGAAGTAAGCATGTTCTGCATGATCGCACTTTTTCTGGCGCCACTGGGTGCCACAACGGTGGCAGCGCATCAGATTGTATTGAATTTAGTTTCATTGTTTTTTATGTTGCCGCTGAGCTTGGGTATTGCCATTACCCTGCGTGTGAGTTTTTTAGTGGGCGCCACTGATTACAGCGAAGCGCGCCTATTAGCGCGTAGCTCGCTACTCTTGGCACTGGGTGTAGGTTGTACCAATGCCAGTATTTTATTTTTGGGACGCGATTGGTTTGCCAGCCTTTATACGTCTGACTTGGCAGTGCAAAAAATTGCAGCAGATTTATTTTTATTGGGCGCGTTATTTCAAATTGCCGATGTAATTCAAGTGACCATGATTAATGTGCAGCGCGGTTACAAGGACACCAAAATACCCATGTTGATTATGCTGCTCGCGTTTTGGGGAATTTGTTTGCCGCTGGGTTTTGCACTGACATTTAAAGACTGGCTAACGGATGAACCCATGGGCGCCGCCGGGTTTTGGACAGCGTTAATTGCAGGTTTAATCTGTGCAGCCATACTTTTAACGCGGCGCGTATTTTATTTTAATCCGCAGCAATTCCGGCACACTTAAAAAATGCCCTAAAAACAGCTGCACTCAAATACAATCCTTGAGTGCAGCGATTGAATCCAACACCCAATCAGGTTGCACGTCGGACTGGGCAAAATAACTTTCGCGAAATTTACCGGTTTTTACCAAACACCCCCGCATCCCCATTTGCTGGGCGCCGCCCACGTCGCTGTCGATATCATCACCCACCATTAACGTCTCACTCGCTGCCACACCGGCGGAGTCGAGAATCAATTGGAAAAAATCACGATTGGGTTTGCCCATAATGAGCGCCTGTTTACTGCACACATACTCAAGACCAGCGACAAAAAAACCGATGTCAGCTTTTAAACCATCGCTGGTTTGCCAAAAGCGGCCTTTGTGTAGCGCGATTAATTCGGCGCCGCCGTGCATGGCATTAAACAAGCGATTGATTAATTCCAAATCCCAGCGCTCACCTATATCGCCGAGTACCACATAATCCGGTTGCTGTTCATCGTGAATAAAATCGCTGAAATCGGTTTGGATGGCACTGGCGACCAGCGGCCAAATGCGCAACGGCCTGCCCGCTTGTTGCTGCAATTTTTCCAGCGCGATGCGCGCAGCAACGGGCGCACTGATCAACTCGTCATCGCCCAACGCAAATCCCATCGCGCGCAATTGATCAATTAATTGTTGTTGGGATTTGGTGGTGGTATTGGTGAGAAAACGCAGCGCAATACCCTGCGCACGCAAGGTAGCAAGGCACTCGATCGCGCCGGAAATGGGGCTGTCGCCCACGTAGAGGGTGCCATCCAGATCGAGTAGAATTAATCGAGGTATAATATGCATAAGCCGCGCTCCCTGATGCTGAATAGTTTAACTATAGCGCCGTTTACTTCAGTAAATACACTAACGCCATTCAGCCTAATACTTCAATGCAATTTTTTATTCACCACCCGCAATATTTCTTCTGACAGTTTTGGGTCGTCCACGGCGCGCGCAATAACTTGTGCACCGACCAAGGTGGCCAGTGTTAATAGTGCCTGTTCGCGTTTGGCGGCTTCAGTTTTCGTGGCGGGCAATAAATTCATCATGGCGCTGAGCAGGCGATTAAAACTTTGGGTAAATGCCTGCTTAATTGCTGGCGATTGACGCGCTGCATCTGCCCCGAGCGCGGCCATCAAGCAACCGCTACCGGGATTATCGCGGTGCCCGATCGATAGATAGCGTGAAATATACGCTTTGTATTTCGACCCTTTTGTTGTTGCACGTGCCGCCTCGCCCTGTGCCAAAAGCTCATCTACTGCATAAGCACAGGTCTGCGTCATTAAATCTTCTTTTGAGGTGAAATGGCCGTAAAAACCACCATGGGTTAGGCCTACTTTTTTCATCAGATCGGCAATGCCGATGCCATCAAAACCTTTTTCACGAAATAATTGCGCAGCGGTATGCAAAATTTTTCCGCGATTTTCTGCTGCTTGTTCTCTGCTGACTCTCATAGCGTTCCTCTTAGGGTTAAACCAGCCATGGATAAAATCTGATTGACAGTATACATGACGGCCATCATATAATTTATAAATGACGATCGTCATGTAAATTAAACTGAGGAATAACCATGAGCCAGCCAACCCGCATTGTGATTACCGGAATGGGCATAGCCTCTCCACTGGGCTGCGGCATTGAACCTGTATGGCAGCGGTTGCTTGCGGGCAGATCCGGCTTGCGTCGCCTGCCAGATGACATGGTTAGCGACTTACCTGCCAAAGTGGGCGGTGTGGTTCCCACGATTGAAGAAGATGCGGACGCGGGTTTGAATCCGGACGCCATCGTCAGCCCCAAAGACCAACGCAAAATGGATCGCTTTATTTTGCTCGCGCTCGCCGCCACTGAAGAAGCCCTGCAGCAAGCGCAGTGGCAACCCACAACAACCGAACAGCAAGAGCGCACGGCGACTATTATCGCTTCTGGAGTTGGTGGTTTTCCGGCGATTGCTGAGGCAGTGCGTACCGCAGACGCGCGCGGCACTCGCAAATTATCGCCCTTCACCATTCCCTCGTTTCTGGTGAATTTGGCCGCAGGACATGTCTCGATTAAGTACGGATTTAAAGGGCCATTAGGTGCGCCGGTGACGGCCTGTGCGGCCGGTGTGCAAGCAATTGGCGATGCCGCGCGCATGATTCGCGCGGGCGAAGTGGATGTGGCGATTTGTGGCGGTGCGGAAGCCTGTATCCACACCGTAAGCCTCGGCGGTTTTGCGGCAGCGCGGGCGTTATCATCGGCTTTTAATGATGAACCGACTCGCGCATCGCGCCCCTTTGATCGCGACCGCGATGGTTTTGTCATGGGCGAAGGTGCAGGCATTTTAGTCATTGAATCACTTGAACATGCCCTGGCGCGCGGAGCAAAACCCATTGCTGAAATTGTCGGCTACGGCACCAGTGCCGATGCTTACCATTTAACGTCCGGGCCGGAAGATGGCGATGGCGCAAAACGCGCGATGGAAATAGCCATCAAACAAGCGGGCATAACACCCGAGCAAATCCAACACCTCAATGCGCACGCGACGTCCACTCCTGTGGGTGATAAAGGGGAGCTTGCTGCAATTAAACGCGTATTTAAACTCGACAGTGGTGGCGAGGGAAAAATCGCCGTGACTTCCACCAAATCCGCCACCGGTCATTTGCTCGGCGCCGCGGGTGGGATTGAAACTATTTTTACAGCGCTGGCCTTACGCGACCAAATGATCCCTCCCACCTTGAATCTCGAACATAAGGACAAGGCGGCAGAGGGCATTGATATAGTTCATGGCAGCGCGCGTGCGGCCGAGCTTGATTACGCCATCTCCAACGGCTTTGGTTTTGGTGGCGTAAACGCCAGTATTTTGTTAAAGCGCTGGGTGTGAGCCGCGCGCCTCAAGGCGTATACTGCGCACTCTTTTTTGCTGCAATTGTTGAGGAACTCGCATGTCGAAGTTTTGGAGTCAGGTGGTGCGCGAACTGGAGCCTTATGTGCCCGGGGAGCAACCGCAAATTGATGGTTTGATCAAGTTGAATACTAACGAGAGCCCCTACCCGCCCTCGCCCAAAGTCATCGACGTGATTAACCATGACACCATCGACCGTTTGCGCCTCTACCCGGACCCCAATTCCAAAAAGTTGAAGAACACCATTGCCACTTATTACGGTGTGACCGCCGAGCAAGTGTTTGTAGGCAATGGCTCGGATGAAGTGCTGGCACTCTTGTTTATGGCATTTTTCCAGCAAGATAAACCACTGCTGTTCCCCGACATCAGCTACAGCTTTTACCCGGTGTACTGCAAATTATTTGGCATTGATTATCAAACCATCGCCCTGCGTGATGATTACACCATTAATTTTGCCGATTACCCCCAAGCCAATGGCGGTATTATTTTCCCCAACCCCAATGCACCTACCGCGATTGGCAAACCGCTGGCGGAGATTGAAGCGCTGCTGCAGCAAAATACTGAATCAGTCGTTGTTGTTGATGAAGCCTATGTGGATTTTGGTGCGGAAACAGCAATCAAATTAGTCGATAAATATCCCAATTTATTGGTGGTGCAGACGCTGTCCAAATCCCGCTCACTGGCAGGTATGCGCGTAGGTTTGGCAGTGGGCCATAAGGATTTAATCGACGCACTGGATCGCGTAAAAAATTCATTTAACTCTTACCCACTCGATCGCATCGCTGAAGCAGCGGCAGTGGTAGCGTTTGAGGATGAAGACTATTTCGCTCGCTGTCGCGACCAGATTATCGCCACCCGCGATTGGACAACAACTGAATTGGAGAAACTTGGATTCAGGGTACTACCATCGCAAGCCAATTTTGTATTTGCCGAGCCGCAAGGCAAAAGCGCTGCTGACCTCGCCCAGTATTTGCGCGATCACAAAATTCTGGTGCGCTACTTTAACAAGCCGCGCATCAGTCAATTTTTGCGCATCACCATCGGCACCGACGAGCAAATGCAGGCGCTGATCGATGCGTTAAAAAAGGTTTGCTAGGTACACGCAAACCAGCAACAAAGGCTTTTTAATCTCCCCCAGCCCCTCTTTTCCAAAGAGGGGAGTCAAGCTCCTCCCTTTGAAAAAGGGAGGTCGGGAGGGATTTAAAACAACTTAAGTGAACAGCATTAGGCTTTTTTGTCAGAAAAATACTCAGGAAGGCTCGGTGATCTGCGTGGTTTTAATCACAAAGTAGCGATCCATTCCCGTCCACTCTAACAACTGCGCGACATCTTTATTGCAATTGCACAGGCTAATAGCTTCGCGCGCCGAACGTTTTCGCTCTTTAAATAATAACAACATACCCAAGCCTGTCAGGCTCAGTGCGGGGGTGTCGCTGAGGTTAAACTCAAATTCTTCGACGCCGGCATCTGCCGTACCTTCCAAAAGACGCGCCCATTCTTTGCGCAGATCGTTGTCGATACAACCGTGAATATTTACACGCAAGCCGCGACCATTATTGATGGGAATCCAATCCAGTGAAGCAGAATCGGAAAAGGTAATGGCGCTTGCACCGGCGCTGGTTTTTTTTACGGCAGGCTTGGCTGTAGCTGGTTTAGGTTTAGCCGTGCTCCCCGTACGCGCAGGTGTTTGCGGCGCTGCTGATGAGCGCGCAACAGAAGCAGATACAGCTGGCTTGCTCACCTTGGGCACGGAGCGATCAACCCAGCCTTCGGGAACCAGATCATCCCAACTACTCGGTGCAACACCCTCGCCTACCACATCATCAATTACCTTTCCGCTCAAACGCTTGGCGCGCGCCTGCTCGTCTTCGGCGCGAACCACTTTACGCTCACCCACGAAAGGAACCTGATGTCGCATGACGACCTTACTCCGGCACAAAGCCATAAAAAACAAGGAACAATAAACTGAGAATAATAAAACTAACGCTCAATTAAATTTTAGATCAGCACTTGATAAAAGCGAACTTAGGCGACGGTAAAACTAAGCCTGCGCACCGCCAGTCATACAGACAGATAAGTTGCGATACTGAGCCTTCTTTTTAGATTACTTATGAAAACATAGTATTGGCATATTTTTCATCTTATTAACAATAATGCGCGCCACCTTTGGGAAGATTGGAAACACTTTGGCGTCAAAATAAACCAATCGTAGGTTAATTTTTGAGTGTCCTTTACAGGGCAGGTTTAATTATCATAAAAAAGGATGTGTTTAGGCACTTTTGTTGTAAAGTGCTGATTCACGTTAGAAATTTGGGAAATGCAGGCCCCGGAAGAGTGGCCAACAGTTAGGTTTTTAGTGACACAGCGCCAGCCTGTAGAAGTGGCCAGAAGTTCAGACACACTAAATCGCGAGACGATCACCCAAATTGAGCAAATATGCCGAATAGCGAATCAACGCAGTCGAAACACACTGCCGTCGAGTTGATTAAGAAGTTCCAACGACTTTTTACCAACCTGAATCACAAACAAATTGCCGAGCGCTTGGTGAAGTTGGTTATTGCCAAACACACCATTCAGCGGGTTGCTTTGCTCGTCGCTCGCGACGGCCATGTGTATGTTGAGGCGATTGCCAATCGCACTGGCGCGCAGACATCTATTGATGCAATCGCCACCTCACTCAGCCGGATTAAAAACCTACCCTCTGCTTTTATTCATGAGACCTTTGAACAGGGCCAACCCCTGTCCTTGAGCCGCAGTGCCATGAGCGGCCTGATTGGCAAAACCATTCCCGTCGATACCCAGTCCTGCCTGTTGCATCCCATCTGCGAAAACCAGAACACCATCGCGGTGTTTTACATGGAGTCCCAAGGGGATTTGCATGGCCTGCAACAAACGGTGCAGCAATTGGATACGGTGTGGACCTTCAGTTCGCTCCTGGTTCGCCAGATGATCGACATGTGGCAACACGAAGAACAGGCAGAGCGCTTTCGTTTAGCGCAACAGGCACTCTGGGCAAGCGAAACCTACCTGAATGCGATTTTGAACCACTCGCCCGCGTTGATTTCGGTAAAAGATCTGGATGGCAATGTAGTGCTCGCCAGTGAGCACTACAAACAAATGGCCAACGTCGATGACAGCGGTTTTGTCGGCAAAAATGTGTTTGACGTCTACCCCAAAGATGTCGCCCAATCCATGTGGGAGATCGACCTCGCTACCAAAAAGACCCAGCAGACCTACGAGGTTGAGCTGGATCTGATGCACAAAGATGGCACCCAGCACACTTACCTGCTGGTGAAATTTCCGCTGCGTGATAAAGAACACAATGCCTTTGGCGTATGCACTATTGGCACCGATATTTCCGAGCGCAAACTGGCCGAAACCGCGCTGCGCGAACAGCAGTCGCGCCTTAACTACATGGCGTTCCACGACTCGCTCACCTCCCTGCCCAACCGCTCGCTATTTTACGACCGCATCTACCACGGTTTAGCCCGTGCCCGGCGCGCCAATTCGCGGGTAGCGCTGATGTTGCTGGACATCGACCGCTTTAAAAATATCAACGATAGTCTCGGCCACGACGCCGGCGACATATTGCTCAAAGCCATCGCCACCCGCCTCAATGAAGGGGTGCGCGATATGGATACAGTTGCGCGCTTGGGCGGCGATGAGTTTGTGGTGGTATTGGAAGGTATTCACGATATCGACGATGTGGTGTTTGTCGCCAACAAACTACTCAGTACCCTGTCGCGTCCAATTGAAATTAGCGGCCACAGTATTTCCACTACCGTTAGCATCGGCGTAAGCCTCTACCCTGATGACGGTGAAGACACCGATGAGCTGCTGAAAAATGCCGACATCGCGATGTACAAAGCGAAAGAAGCAGGCAAGAACAATTGCCAGTTTTACACCAAGGGCATGAACGCCACGGCGGTCAATTATTTGCTATTGGAAAACGATTTACGCCGCGCCGTTGAGCAGCAGCAATTAACCCTCTACTACCAACCACAGGTGGATTTAAAAACCGGCGAGATGACCGGCGTAGAGGCACTGGTGCGCTGGCAACACCCGGAGCGCGGCATAGTATCACCCGCCCACTTTATCCCACTGGCGGAAGAGACCGGCCTGATAGTACCGATTGGTGAGTGGGTATTGCGCGAAGCCTGTCGCCAGCAGCGAATCTGGCTCGACGCAGGCAAATATGTGGGCAAGATTGCGGTAAACCTTTCACCGCGCCAATTCCGCCAGAAAAATTTTCCCGGCAAAGTGGAGGCAATCCTCAGCGAAACGGGGTTGGATGCCCAGCATCTGGAACTGGAAATCACCGAAAGCTGCGCCATGGAGCACGCCGGAGAAACCATTAACCAGCTCAACCAGCTCAATCAAATGGGTATGTTTTTAGCCATCGACGACTTTGGCACCGGCTATTCATCGCTCGCCTATTTGCAGCGCTTCAAGGTACAGAAACTCAAGATTGATCGCAGTTTTATTAACGATATTCACGACGACGCCAACGATGCCGCTATCGCCAAGTCCATTATCGGCCTGGCGCACAACATGCAGATGCGGGTGGTTGCAGAAGGGGTAGAAAACGAGAACCAAGCCGAATGGTTGCGCAATATGGGCTGCGATCAGGCGCAAGGCTTTTTCTACGCCAAGCCCATGACCGCCAAACAACTGGAAAGCCACTTCCGCAACGGCCGTTTTTACTTCGACGGCACCGTGGTGCGCCTGGAAAAACACCTGCGTGAACAGCAGTTAAAGGTGGGCGCCTAAGCGCCCGCACTAATCAGCCCTTACCGCGCGTTTTATTGGCGTTGGGGCGCGCGTTTTCTTCCACAAAAGCCACAATCGCATCAGCGATGTCTTTATGAGTCGCGCCTTCAATACCTTCCAAACCGGGCGATGAATTTACCTCCATCACCAACGGCCCACGCGCAGAGCGCAGCAAATCCACACCCGCTACTTGCAAGCCCATGGTTTGCGCCGCTTTGATGGCTGTACGCCGCTCAGTAGGAGTTAGCTTAGCCAGTTTGGCCGAGCCGCCGCGATGCAGGTTGGAGCGGAACTCACCTTCGGCGGCAGTGCGTTCCATGGCGGCCACAACTTTTTCGCCAATCACAAAACAGCGCAGGTCGCTGCCGTTGGCTTCTTTGATAAATTCCTGCACCAAAAACTCGGCGCGCAATTCGCGAAAGGCTTCGATCACACTCTCCGCCGCCTTCTGCGTCTCCGCGAGCACTATGCCGCGCCCTTGGGTGCCTTCGCAGAGCTTTAACACCAGCGGTGTACCACCAACCAGCTTAATCAGCTCCTTCGCGTCATGCACGTTGTAGGCGAAGCTGGTTTTGGGTAGGCCCAAACCCTTGCGCGAGAGCAATTGCAACGCGCGCAACTTGTCGCGCGAGCGGCCCAGAGCGATGGACTCGGTCAGGCAATACACACCCATCATTTCAAATTGGCGAATCACTGCCAGCCCGTAATGGGTTACCGAAGCGCCAATACGCGGGATTACCGCGTCAAAATCCTCCAGCTGTTCGCCCATATACCAAATAGCGGGGCTGTCAGAAGCGATGTCGATATAGCATTTCAGAATGTCGATTACGCGCACTTCATGGCCACGTTTGGTACATGCCTCCACCAAACGACGCGTGGAGTAAAGGCGACGATTGCGCGACAAAATAGCGATTTTCATAGGGATCCTGAAGGATATTGATCAAGTAAGGGGAGGCACCCGGGGCAAATCGCCCTAGAGCGCGGACATCAGCGGCTGATCTTTGGAGCCGCCGAGTAAAAATGATTTGCTGCTATCCACCCAAAAGCCTTTTTTGAGTGCACTGCGCCCTAGCAGCATACGGAAGCGCATATTTTCACGGTCGGTGAGCGTAACTTCTATTGGCATTTCCAAGCCGTTAATGCGCAGGCAGGTTTCAATCACCACCCGCGCCTCAGTATGACCACCAGAGTCGGTTACCTGACGCACATCTTTCACCGGCGCCTCGCATTCAATACAGGTGAGGCTGTCCTGCTGTAAGGGATGCAACCCGAAGCGCACCCAGGGCTTGCCATCCTTTTCAAAGGGGGTGACATAGTAGGCATGCAAGGCACTGGTGCGCGCACCGGTATCCACTTTGGCTTTGATGGCTGGTATCCCCAAATCCGGCAAGCCTACCCACTCGCGCCAACCGATAACTTCCACTTGTTTTTTTGCCACTGTCGTTTGCCCTCACCCAAAAAAAGTTAGCGTTTTGTGCGCCGGTAACAGGCGCGCTTTGTAACCCAGATTAGCGCCAAGGTAAAAAGAAAAATCTCTTCACCCAAACAAGATTTTTCTTTTGTTTTTTAATGGGCTATGGTAAATAGCGCGGGTCAAATTTTCCCTGTGGGGAACGACGCCAAACCTTCTCTCTGTCAATGTTGGAGTAGTCTTATGTCAGTTGATGTAGAGTCACCGGATACTGATCTTATCAGTGATGTTAGCATCGAAACCGATGATGAAGAGGCAACGCCAAAACTGACTGGCAAAGAAGCCAGCCAGCACACTTTGGAAATGCGCCGCAAAATCGAAGATCGCCTGGAGCGTCGCCGCATTAAGGATCAGCTCGGGTACGATGATATTTCCGATCTGGATTTTTAACGCTCACCCCATCCAGTCACACAGCCGCCGATTTATCGGCGGTTTGTTTGTCCAGCCTGTTATTCCAAGCCAGTCGTGTTTTCCAACCGAATGTTGTCCAGATACACCCGGCGCACACGGGTTAACCCCGATGCAAAAATTCCCAGGTTACACACAGCATCCAGCTGCATAGTCCGCTGTTTTGGGCTTTGGGCTATGTCGGTGATCGCAAACCGCAAATGATTCCACCCCGGCTGCAACATTAGCGACTGATTAAAACGATCATGATAACTGTGGCTACCGCGATCATGAACCACATCGGAAAGCCGCAACACCAGCTTCAGGGTCTCCTCATCCGGGTTGAACAGATCGAAAGCCAGATAGTCGTAACCACTCCAATCGCCATAACACACCCGCAGGCGAATACCGGCATAACCACCGGTAGCCAAATCCATCTGCAAAGAATGCTCACCCTGACTGACAATCCCTGTAGTGAATTGCGCGTCCACCCGCTCGGGGTTAACACCTAATTGCCGCACTTCGGCGCGCGATTCAAAACTGTTTAACAGCGGAAAGGCACGACGCAAAGTCACCTCAGCCCAAGCTGCATCAACCACCAACCAGAGCGCGGGCGTGATCAACAAAAAGCTCAACCAGCGCCCGAACCTCACCCTTACAACGTTAGCGGCGGTGGGATGCTGCCCCCAAAATAACCCTAACCAAACCCCCACAAGATTATTAAATATGTCCGACCAACTGGCATGGCGCCCCACAAAATGCTGCACCACTTCGACCAAACCACCCAGCAACAGTGCGAGCAAAGTTACACCCAGCCAATGGCGCCAATGCGCAAGCGGAATAAACCACTGCAGCACAATTAACAACAGCGCATAAAAAACCACGTGGCCAAAATTCCACAGATTTTTTAATAATTGTGATGATACCCAATCCGGCCCGCCCACAAAAAATAACGGGGCCGCGAGCAGTAGCAACAAACCAAATACAACCACCAGAATACGCGCGGTTGCAGGTGAAAAAAATGCATGCAACATAACGCGATTAACCTAATATTTTCAAAACGGTGAATGCCCCATACCATTAAATTGCTTGGCGAGGTTGGTGGCGTAGTTGTCGGTCATGCCACTAATAAAATCGATGACCGCCATAAGGGCGAGATGTTTATAGTTTTGCGCTTTATTGCTGACATCCGGGTGAAAATTATTTTCGCCAATTAACGCCATCACCCGATTATCTTTATAGGTCATTTGCGCCGGATCGCCGAGTGAGGCATAAACCGCCGAGCACACGGTATTTAACAAAGTTCCAATCACTGCGTAAGCGCCAATTTCCAATTCAACCCGACGCGAGTGATTAAATATTTTACGCTTGGCTAAATCTTTTGCCGCCTGTACCGCCGTGCGCACTTTGGGGTCACACAGTGAAATCAAATCGCCCTGCACTTCACCGCGCAAAAATGCATCCTGATGTTTAATAAACGCGGCGGTACCCGCATTGATAAATGCATCAATTACTTTGCCGCGCACCAATGCAGGTTTGCGACCATCATTGACTTTTTTCAGCAAGCGCTCCAAATCACTCAACTGTGGTGAATCGGCAATGACCGGGTGCAATAATTCATAAATCTCATTCCAGTTGAGAATGCCCATTTCCAAACCGTCTTCCAGATCGATAATGCCGTAACAAAAATCGTCCGCCGCTTCCATTAAATACACCAATGGATGACGGCAATACCAATCGCTACCCAATTCGATCAATCCAGTTTTCTGCGCGATTTCATGAAAGTGCTCCAGCTCGGATTGAAATATTCCGTACTTGTTATCCTTTGGGCGCTGCCCCAATACCGTGGGCGATGATGTCCAAGGGTATTTAATCGACGAAGCAAGCGTGGCATAAGTCAACCGCATGCCGTCATGAAATTGGTGATACTCAGACGTCGTCAACACCCGCAGACCCTGTGCATTACCCTCAAACACGCGAATATCATCGCGCTCGGAGGGCGACAAATCCGCTAAAAATTCCGCGCCCTCTTTTTGGAACCAGTTGCGAATCGCATCTTCACCGGTATGCCCAAACGGCGGGTTACCGATATCGTGCGCAAGGCACGTTGCCTGCACGATATCGCCTATGTCCGTTGGCCAGATATTAGTGGGCAAATCGCCTTTATCTTTTAACGCCTGCCCCACACGAATACCCAGCGTACGCCCGACACAAGCCACTTCCAAACTGTGTGTCATGCGGTTATGCACATGATCGTTCGTCGCCATAGGGTGCACCTGCGTTTTGCGCGCAAGGCGACGAAACGCACCGGAAAAAATAATCTTGTCGTGATCCGAGTGAAACGGCGAACGCCCCTCCTCGTGTTTGGCAATACGCTGCCCCAAGCGATCAGCGCAGAGCAGTTGGTTCCAGTTCATGGTCATACATAAATCCCTAACAATATTTAAGAAATCCAGTTTTTCTGGATGTCTTGTTTATCACGCAATGAATAGATCCACTCTTTGCCGTCTTTGTGTTTATCAAAAAGATTTAGTTCGACCAAACCATTTAAAACAGTGGCGGCGGTGTTGTAAGAGCAGTGTAATTTTTCTTCTACATATCGTGCTGTAAAAATGGTATTCGGGCTGCTTTTTGCAACTTGAAAAACAATTCTCTGTTTCCCACTGAGTTTTCCATAAACACCGCTGTTAAATAACCATGTATCAAATGACTCAATACTTTCAACGGTTTTTTGGCAGTGATTTTTGAACGCAGCAACCGCACGCATAATCACCGAGCATTGATAATCAATAAAATAGGTCATATCCATCTCATCCGTTTCGGTATACAAATAGGATTTCCCGTATTGTGTAGCCGCTTCTTTTAATAGATTACTAATCGATATATAGCGGAAGGCACCATAATCTTTTTTAAACATAAACCAGTAAAACAATGCCCGCGCAACCCTGCCATTACCGTCATTAAATGGATGTTCGTATCCTATTGCAAAATGGATGCAAATCGCTTTTACCAAGGAATGAATATAGCTTTGACTTTCGATATCGTCATGATCTGTATTCACCCAATTACATAATGACTGCAAGCGCTCATCAAGCCCAGCAGCTGTTGGCGGCTGATGAACTATATTTCCATCACTATCCTCGACAACCACATTATCCGTCAGGCGAAAAATTCCCGGTGTGTATTTCCCGTCATCTATACCGCCAACGCCAATTGCATGAAGCTCTTTTATTAAATCAGCCGTGAGCGGAAGCAGTCGTTTATCCCATACAAAATGCATCATTTTAAAATTGCCAATAATCATGCGCTCATCCATGCTGCGCGGCTCACGCTTACGCTTGATCATCTCTTTCGCAACCAAGGTCGTTGTAGCCGCGCCTTCTAGCTGGCTACTACTTATCGCCTCGTCTTCAATCAGATCCTCTAGCATGTAAGCGATATTCAGCCCTTCGCCTACTTTTTTGTTAGCCCACTCTAATGCGGCGCTAGTAGTGGACTGATCGACGATTGTCGCAGTCTTCTGCATTAAATTAGTGGTTATATAGGTGCCCTTGCGCTTAGGGTCGACCTGACCGAATAACGACTGTTTTGCATGGGCGCGCGCTTCTTTGGTAAAAAACCAAGCTATATCAACAGATAGATCTTTTGGTACACGATGACGAAATTCATCGTAAGGTAAATACCGCCCCCGCGCATCAACAGGAGCAGCAAAAGGAATATACGGAGGCAACTGGTCAGAAGAGAGGCTTGCCCATGGGTTCGCTAGCTCGGCTTTGGCTGGAGGACGCTTAATCATCTCAATTCATCTCAAAAACAAACAATATTGAGATGAACTATAGTTTAGTCAGCTTCATATCTCAATATTTATAAAATTTGAGATATAGAAAGAAGGCTAAATCGCACCAATTTAGCCCCCCAACAAAAATCCCACGCACAACTTAAGCGCATAAAACCCTTCGTAAAAACCGCCTCAAAGCGCCCCATTCCATCCCCTTATAAAATTCATAACCAATTGAATAAAAAGACTTTTATTATTTTTAAATAGTAAATTTAGGACGCCGTTTTTAGGCTGGCACAGTTTCTGCAAAACCAACTGAAAAGCAATCTTGTATCCAAGATTGTATTTCAGATTTGAACGCAGGAACCATAATGACGCTGTTGCAAAATAACGAGACCACTGGCTGGACAATTACTGAATGGCTCAACGCCTATCGCAGCGAAGGTTTGCAGGCGCGCGATGCGCTGCTGAACCTTCGTGCACAACTCAAAGCCGATGACGCTGCCTGGATTTACATTGTTTCGGCCGCAGAGATTGAGGCACAGCTTAATGCGCTGGCGAGTCTTGATGATGCAACCAGCCTCCCGCTCTACGGTATCCCCTTCGCGGTTAAAGACAATATTGATGTTGCGGGCATGCCCACCACCGCAGCCTGCCCGGCGTTTACCTATATCGCCGAAGCCGATGCCACCTCTGTTGCACGCTTGAAACAAGCGGGGGCGATTGTGCTGGGCAAAACCAATCTGGATCAATTTGCGACGGGTTTGGTAGGCACGCGCTCACCTTATGGCGCCGTACCTAATTCATTTAATGCAGATTATGTGTCCGGCGGTTCCAGCTCCGGCTCAGCCACTACTGTTGCGCGCGGATTAGTACCTTTTAGTTTGGGCACCGATACCGCAGGCTCCGGCCGTGTGCCAGCGGGCTTTAACAATATCGTGGGCTTAAAACCAACCAAAGGGCGCTTCAGTACCAGCGGTGTTGTGCCCGCCTGTCGCAGTTTAGATTGCGTTTCGATTTTTTCACTCACCGTGGACGATGCAGAAACTGTTGCCAAGGTGATGGAAGGGTTTGACGCAACCGATGGTTATTCGCGCATTAACCACAGCACACCCATTTATTTTTCCGCCAAACCGCGTTTTGGTATTCCTGCATCACCCAATTGGTTTGGCGATACCCACGCCGAGGCGGCGTGGCTGGAAACACTGGAAAATATTTCAGCGCTGGGTGCGGAATTAATCACCATCGATTTCACGCCCATGTTCAACCTCGCGCAATTATTGTATGGCGGCCCCTGGGTTGCTGAGCGTCACGCCGCGATTAAGGATTTTATGCAAGACCACGCCGCCGATATGAATGATGTGGTGCGTGGCATTATTGAAAAAGCGGTGAATTTTTCTGCAACCGACGCTTACCGCGCTGAATATCAACGTGCTGATCTTGCGCGTGAAATCCAAACCTTAATGAGCGGTGTGGATGCGCTGCTAGTGCCAACATCGCCACGCCACCCAACACTCAATGAGGTAGCGGCTGACCCAGTGACGGTTAACAGCCAGCTCGGTACCTACACCAATTTTGTGAATCTCGCGGACTGTTCTGCTCTCGCATTACCTGCAACGCTGCGTGCCGATGGTTTGCCCTTTGGCATCACCTTAATTGCACCGGCATGGCAAGACGCCGCCCTCGCTGCCTTCGGTAAAAAATGGCACAGCAGTGTGAATTTAAAACTCGGCGCGACACAACAACCAACACCTGCACCACAAACAAATACCAATCCACCTGCTGGTTATGTGCGCCTCGCCGTTGTGGGCGCGCACCTCACCGGCATGCCACTTAATGTGCAATTGCAAGAGCGCAATGCCATTTTTGTGGAGAGCACTTATAGCGCCAGTAATTACCGTTTATTCGCGCTGCCCAATACCACGCCGCCTAAACCTGGATTAATTCGCACTGAATCAACCGGTGCAGAAATTATTGTGGAGTTATGGGATGTACCACTGCAGCACTTCGGCAGTTTTGTTGCACTGATTCCCGCACCTCTCGGTATAGGCACATTGAGTTTGCACGATGGCCGTGAAGTAAAAGGTTTCATTTGTGAAGGCGCCGCCGTAAATGGCGCAACGGATATTACGCATTTGGGTGGATGGCGGGCTTATATCAAGTCGCTGCAGAAATAAAAAACAGAATTAATGCCGGAGAAGAATCATGTTGAAGACCGTACTTATCGCTAACCGTGGAGAAATCGCGGTACGCATTGCCAAAACGCTGAAAAAAATGGGCATCGAATCGGTTGCTGTTTATTCCGATGCAGACCGCAACTCCGCGCACGTCACTGCCTGCGATAAAGCGATATGCCTTGGTGGTAATACGGCAGCAGAAAGTTATTTAAAATCCGATTTAATTCTCGCTGCCGCTAAAGCAACGGGTGCCCAGGCAATTATTCCCGGTTATGGTTTTCTCTCTGAGAACGCAAAATTTTGTGAGCAGTGCGAAGCAGAAGGAATCGCATTTTGCGGCCCCACTCCCGCACAAATTCGCGAATTTGGTTTGAAGCACACCTCGCGTGAAATTGCTGAAAAAGCCGGTGTACCTCTCACTCCCGGAACCGGTTTATTGGACTCGATTGACGAAGCAGTCGCATCTGCCGCGCAGCTCGGCTATCCGGTGATGTTAAAAAGCACCGCCGGTGGTGGTGGTATCGGTTTAACGCGCTGCAATAACGAAGCTGAATTAATCGCCGCTTATGAAAGCGTAAAACGCTTGGGGCAAAACTTTTTTAGCGACAGCGGTGTATTTCTTGAGCGCTTCGTCGATAACGCCCGCCATGTAGAAGTACAAATTTTTGGTGACGGTAAGGGCAATGTACTTGCACTGGGCGAGCGCGATTGCTCATTGCAACGCCGCAACCAAAAAGTGGTTGAAGAAACTCCTGCGCCCAATTTACCTGCTGCCACGCGCGATAAATTATTGGCCGCATCCAAAAGTTTGGGCGAAGCTGTTAACTATCGCTCTGCGGGCACCATTGAATATATTTACGATGCCGCGCGCGATGCGTTTTACTTTTTGGAAGTAAATACCCGCCTGCAAGTTGAACACCCTATCACTGAAGCCTGCACCGGTGTCGATCTCGTCGAGTGGATGATTCTCACTGCCGCTGGCACACCACCAAAACTGGATATTGAAATCAATCCACAAGGTGCTGCCATTGAAGTGCGCTTGTACGCAGAAGATCCGGTGCGCGATTTCCAACCCTCACCCGGTGTGTTAACGGATGTGGTGTTTTCTGAGTCGGCACGTATCGATACCTGGGTTTCAACCGGCACCGAAGTATCGCCCTATTACGATCCGATGATCGCCAAAATTATTGTGTACGGTAAAGATCGCGCCGATGCGATCAGCAAAATGAAAACCGCACTTAACGAAACTCGCGCCGCAGGTATTGCCACCAACCTGGATTATTTACGCCAAATTATCGCAACTGATTTTTTTGCCAATGGCGATGTGGCGACCAACAAATTAGCCAGCTTTGAATACCAAGCCCCCGTTGTCGAGGTTTTGCAACCTGGTACTTACACCAGCGTGCAAGACTATCCCGGCCGTGTTGGTTTGTGGAGCATTGGTGTTCCGCCGTCAGGTCCAATGGATGATTACGCATTTCGTTTGGCTAACCGTATTGTCGGCAACCACGAAAGCGCTGCTGCACTCGAATACACCATCATCGGACCGAAATTAAAATTTCATCGCGATGCAATTATTGCGCTCACTGGCGCAACATCGCCTGCAAAAATTGACGGTGAATTAATTCCTTTCTGGCAACCGGTTGCCATTAAAGCCGGACAAATTCTGGAAGTGGGCAAAGCCGAGCAAGGCTGCCGTGGTTACCTCGCCGTACGCAACGGTTTTGATGTGCCGGTGTATTTGGGCAGCCGCTCTACTTTTGCACTCGGCCAATTTGGTGGTCACGCAGGTCGCACTTTGCGCGCGACCGATATGTTGCCAATTAGCAATCCGGCAATTACTGCTTGCACTACGCCCGCACCAACCTATGAAGCTGCAGCAGCACCCGTTGAATTAATTCCAAGCTATCCAAATGAATGGGAAATTGGTGTGCTTTACGGCCCACACGGCGCGCCCGATTTTTTCACGGAAGATGCGATTGATATGTTTTTTTCAACCGCATGGGAAGTTCACTACAACTCCAACCGTTTAGGCATTCGTTTGAATGGCCCCAAACCAACCTGGACGCGCAGCGATGGCGGCGAAGCGGGTCTGCACCCTTCGAATATTCACGATACCGAATACGCCGTTGGCTCCATTAATTTCACTGGCGACATGCCGGTAATCCTCACCAAAGACGGCCCCAGCCTTGGTGGATTTGTTTGCCCGGTAACCATCGTCAAAGCAGAGTTGTGGAAAGTTGGCCAAGTAAAACCCGGCGATAAAATTCGTTTTAAACGTTTGAGCTTCGACGCTGCACTCGCGCTGGAATTATCTACCGACCGCGCCATTGAAAACCTGAGTGCACAACCAGAAGTTTTGCTCGCACCGATTGTGAAACCGGAAAACACTATTTCCGATTGTATAGTCGCCGCATTACCACCCGAAGGCAGCCGCCCACTGGTGAGCTATCGTCAAGCAGGCGACAAATATATTCTGCTTGAATACGGCGACAATGTTCTTGAATTAAGTTTGCGCCTGCGTGTGTATGCGTTGATGGAAGCATTAAAGGCATCACCCATTAATGGCGTGATCGAGTTGTCACCCGGTGTGCGCTCACTGCAAATTAATTACGACAGCCGCGTGATTCACCAACAGCAATTAATCGATAAGCTACTGGTGATTGAAGAAACGCTCGGTAACGCGCGCGATATTAAAGTGCCCAGTCGTATCGTGTATATGCCGATGGCCTTTGAAGATTCGGCAACGCTGGATGCAGTAGCGCGCTATCGCCAATCCGTGCGCGACACAGCCCCTTGGTTGCCAAGCAATACTGAATTTATGCGCCGCATTAATGGCCTGGATTCCATCGAACAAGTTAAACAAACCTTGTTTGATGCTAGCTACATGGTTTTGGGGTTGGGCGATGTTTATCTCGGTGCTCCCTGTGCAGTTCCGGTTGATCCGCGTCACCGCTTGCTCACCTCCAAATACAATCCGGCACGCACTTACACTGCAGAAGGCACTGTCGGCATCGGCGGCGTATACATGTGTATTTACGGCATGGATTCTCCCGGCGGCTACCAACTCGTCGGGCGTACGCTGCCCATCTGGAATAAATTTCTCAAAAATCCAATCTTTAAAGATGGCGAACCATGGCTGCTGAAATTCTTTGACCGTGTGCGCTATTACGAAGTGACTGAAGAAGAATTAACGGCACAACGCGAAGCATTCCGCGAAGGCCGTTTAAGCCTGCGAATTGAAGAAGATTATTTTAGCCTCGCAGAACACGAACAATTCCTGCAAGACAATGCTGCCAGCATTGCTGAATTTAAAACCAAACAACAAGCCGCCTTCACCCAAGAAGTTGCGCTCTGGCAAGCCGATGAAGAAAAACAAGTGGATGCGGCACTGCAAGCAAAAGTATCAACTGGCCCAATTGAAGTGGATGGGCATGCCGTCACCGCCGACATTAGCGGCAACATTTGGAAACTGTTAGTTGAACCCGGCCAAATGGTAGAAGTCGACCAACCGCTGTTAATTGTTGAAGCCATGAAAATGGAGTTTTCGGTGTATGCCGATCGCGCCGCAAAAATCACTGCAATTCATTGTGAGCCGGGAAAACAAGTAAATGCGGGTGATTTGTTGTTGGTGCTTGAGACGGATTAAGTTAAGCAGGGACGTAGGTTGGAAGAGCGCAGCGACTTCCGACAATTTTCATGAACAATATATATGTCGGAAGGCGCTACGCTTACCTGCGCGGCCCGTTCCAACCTACGGTGAAAAAATGAAATTAATCAAAACCGACAAAACCAAAAAGAAAACCGATGAACCGCGCACCAATTTAACGGAGCGGATTTATCAAATTATCAAAGACGATATCTTTTCTTTTCGCTTGGTTCCCGGCGATCGTTTCAGTGAAAACGAAATTGCTGAACGTGTTGCTGCCAGTCGCACCCCCGTGCGCGAAGCGCTCGCACGTTTGCAGCGCGAAGGTTATGTGGATGTTTCGTTTCGCAGTGGCTGGAAAGTAAACCCGTTTGATTTCAAAAAATTTGAACAGCTTTATGACGTGCGCATTATCTTGGAATTAGCCGCCATCAAAAAACTGTGCGAAATGGAAACCGCACCCGATCTGGAAGATGTAAAACGTATTTGGCTGGTAAAACCGGAAGACCGCTTAAAAGACGGCCCAACCGTATGCGGCCTGGATGAACGCTTTCACGAACAATTGATTGAAGCTACCGGCAATATGGAAATGGCACGAATTCACCATGAAATTACCGAGCGGCTGCGCATTATTCGCCGCATTGATTTCACCCAGCGCAATCGTATTGAAGCCACTTACGACGAACACGCCAAAATTCTGCGCACCATTATTGAACGCCGCGCAGAAGACGCTAAAAGCTATTTAAAAACACACATTGAAGCGAGCAAGGCCGAAGTTAGAAAAATTACCCTGCATATGTTGTACGAAGCGCAGCAACAACATCCGGCAGATTCAGAATAAATTTTCGTTAGCAACACCTATTTCACATTAGAGCAGCAACTGGTTGATGCCTGAAGCACATGAACCAGATCATGGAAGAAAATTTTGCCGCCCAATATAAGCGTTATGCATAAGGCGTTACCGGAAAAATTGCATTCACTGGGTAGTTTTCAAGAAACAATGAATGCGCATAGTTAAAAACCACTGAGTCATTAAAACCATCTAGGAGATAGACCCATGAAGCTGAAGAAGATAGCAAAACATGTCGGGGCACTCGGTATCGCCTGCGGCTTAACCATCGCCTCATTCAGTGCAGCAGCTGCCGAAACGATTAAGGTCGGCGTACTGCACTCACTCTCTGGCACCATGGCCATTTCAGAAACCACGCTGAAAGACACCATGCTGATGTTGATAGAAGAACAAAACAAAAAAGGTGGTTTGCTGGGTAAAAAATTGGAAGCTGTTGTAGTAGACCCAGCATCCAACTGGCCACTGTTTGCCGAAAAAACCCGTGAGTTATTAACTAAAGATAAAGTGGCCGCCATTTTCGGTTGCTGGACTTCAGTTTCACGCAAATCAGTATTACCAGTTATTGAAGAATTGAACGGTGTATTGTTTTACCCCGTGCAATATGAAGGTGAAGAATCTTCACGTAACGTTTTCTACACCGGTGCTGCACCAAACCAACAAGCCATTCCAGCGGTTGATTATTTAATGAATGACATGGAAGTAAAACGCTGGGTATTGGCGGGTACTGACTATGTTTATCCACGTACCACCAACAAAATTCTTGAAGCGTATTTGATGTCTAAAGGCGTTGCCAAAGAAGACATCATGATCAACTACACCCCGTTCGGTCATTCCGACTGGCAAAACATTGTGTCTGACATTAAACGTTTTGGTTCAGCGGGCAAAAAGACTGCCGTAGTTTCTACCATCAATGGTGATGCTAACGTGCCTTTCTATCGTGAACTCGGTAACCAAAAAGTAACCGCCGAAGATATCCCCGTAGTCGCCTTCTCTGTGGGTGAAGAAGAACTTTCCGGTATCGACACCAAACCACTGGTGGGTCACTTGGCCGCATGGAACTACTTCATGAGCGAAGACAATCCTGCTAACGCCGCGTTTATCAAACAATGGAAAGCCTTTATCAAAAATGACAAACGCGTAACCAACGATCCAATGGAAGCACACTACATTGGTTTCAACATGTGGGTTAAAGCGGTTGAGAAAGCAGGCACTACCGACACTGACAAAGTGGTTGACGCAATCATCGGTGTAGAAGCACCTAACTTGACTGGCGGCATCAGCAAAATGTTGCCCAACCACCACATCACCAAGCCTGTATTGATTGGCGAAATTCAAGAAGATGGCCAATTCCTTACCGTTTCACAAACCGACGGTTTGGTTCCTGGCGATGCATGGTCTGACTTCCTTGATGGTTCAAAAGATTTGGAATCCGACTGGATTAAATTGAAGTGTGGCAACTACAACACCAAAACCAAAAAATGTTTGGGTGCAGCTGCCGCGCAATAACTGTTTAGCTTGATCTTTTGATCTGCAGGGTATGGTGGAGCGCAAGTTCCATCACACCCTGAGTACCAAACCCTAAGCACCACACCAAAAATTTAAAAAGATTTACCTACTTATTTATATTTTGTTTTAACAGAGACAAGACTATGCGAAACCTACTCAAGCCATTGGGAAGATGGCCGCTGCAATTGTTGATAATTTTATCCTTCTGCATTCCAACAACAGTGTTTTCGCAAGACGCTGAACCCACAGCAATCGATACCACCATCGCTAACACAGCTATTGCTGAAAAATCTGAACAAGCTGCGTTCGACACCTTGGTTAAAGACTTAACCCAAGGCAGCCTGCCCAAACGCGCCCAAACCGCAAAAAAACTCGCCCAACTTGACGACAGCCGTGTTGCCAGCATCATTGCTGCACTGCAACAGGGTTTACTCTACGCCACCAAATCCAGCGACCCGCTAGTGGCAATTGCCGATAAATCTGGCAACTTTACCAATGCATTAAGCGGCGAAAAAATTACCGCCGATACCAGTACACTTAAACGTGTGCCAATTAACAACACCATGCGCAGCCAGCTACGCACTGTATTGGCTGCATTGAATTTAAACGATAAAAATCCCACTATTCGTCTGGATGCGGTGAATCGCATGATTGCTGATGGTGTTGATGCAGACATTATTGAACTACTAGAAACCCGTCAAAAAACCGAACCGGATGACGATGTGCGCACCGCCATTGCCGCCGCGGTTGCCCTAATGAATTTACAAAACAGCGAACAACAAGTTCGTTTGGATGCAATAAAAATTTTACGCGGCAGCTTGCAACAAGAAGTACGCACCGCGTTGTTAGAGATTGCCACCAACGACAGCGATGAGAAAGTAAAACAACAGGCACAATTTGCATTGAATTCTATTGAGGACCGTATTGCTGCTTATCGTTTTGCTGAAAACGTATTTTTCGGTTTGAGTTTAGGTTCGGTATTGCTGCTCTCCGCAATTGGCCTCGCCATTACCTTTGGTGTTATGGGTGTTATTAATATGGCGCACGGCGAGTTGATGATGATCGGTGCTTATGTGACTTGGGTTGTGCAACAACTATTTCCTAATCAAATCGCTTACAGCTTAATGATTGCCATTCCTGCCGCGTTTATTGTGGCTGGTTTGGTGGGCATTGCCATTGAACGCGGTGTCATTCGTTTTTTATATGGTCGCCCACTGGAAACTTTGCTCGCCACCTTTGGTATCAGTTTGATTTTGCAGCAAGCTGCACGCAGTATTTTTTCACCCTTGAATCGCGCCGTGGAATTACCGGAATGGATGAGTGGATCGTTGGTCATTAACCCGGTGCTCTCTATTACCTACAACCGGTTATATATTTTTATCTTCGGTTTGATTGTTTTTTTTGCGCTGCTCGCCATTCTCAAAAAAACATCACTCGGTTTAAAAGTTCGCGCTGTTTCGCAAAACCGCGCCATGGCACGTGCGGTTGGTGTGCGCGCAAGCTGGGTGGACGCCATGACTTTCGGACTAGGTTCCGGCATTGCAGGAATCGCCGGTGTGGCACTCTCGCAACTCACCAACGTCGGCCCTAACCTTGGCCAAGCCTACATTATCGATTCATTTATGGTGGTGGTATTTGGCGGCGTAGGAAATTTGTGGGGCACGCTGGTTGGCGCCATGGGCTTGGGCATTATCAATAAATTTTTAGAACCCTACGCTGGTGCAGTGCTCGCCAAGGTTTTGGTATTGGTGTTGTTGATTTTGTTTATCCAAAAACGACCGAAGGGAATTTTCCCGCAGAAAGGTCGCGCAGCGGCGGATTGATTTAACCCCCACCCGACCTCCCCTTTTTCAACGGGGAGGAGCAAATGCCAACAACCACCGAATTGACGGAATTTTAAAAGAGAGAATCAAATGTTAGCCAAACGTTTATTACTCAGTGATCGCGGCGGCATGATTGTGCTGGGCCTGGTATTACTGGCCATGGTGCTGGTGCCGATTTGCAATATTCTCGTGCCGGAAACTTCATCGCTGCATGTCTCCACCTTTATGGTGACGCTGCTCGGTAAATTTTTATGTTATGCCTTGCTCGCATTGGCGGTGGATTTAATCTGGGGCTACTGCGGCATTCTGTCGCTTGGCCACGGCGCATTTTTTGCGCTTGGCGGTTATGCCATGGGCATGTATTTAATGCGGCAGATTGGTCCGCGCGGCCAATACGGCGACCCCTTGCTACCTGATTTTATGGTGTTTTTAAACTGGCAAGAATTGCCGTGGTACTGGCAGGGTTTTGATATGTTTTGGTTTGCGATGTTAATGGTAATTGCAATCCCGGGCCTACTGGCATTTGTATTTGGTTGGCTGGCATTTCGTTCACGCGTGACCGGTGTGTATTTTTCCATTATCACCCAAGCACTGACCTATGCACTGATGCTGGCGTTCTTCCGCAATGAAATGGGTTTTGGTGGCAACAACGGTCTGACCGACTTTAAAGATATTCTCGGCTTTCCCATCACCGCCAATGGCACGCGTATTTCGCTGTTTTTAGCTTCAGGTTTTATGTTGATTTTTGCCTACATCGCCTGCCGCTATATTGTGACGTCGCGCATGGGGAAAATTATTGTCTCTATTCGCGATGCAGAAAGTCGCACGCGCTTTTGCGGTTATAAAGTGGAATCCTACAAGCTGTGGTTATTTGTATTTTCCGCGATGCTCGCGGGTATTGCTGGCGCACTTTATGTACCACAAGTGGGCATTATCAACCCCGGTGAATTTTCCCCGCTCAATTCGATTGAATTAGTGGTGTGGGTTGCAACCGGCGGGCGCGGCACCTTGTTTGGTGCAATCGTTGGCGCTTTTACCGTCAACTACGGCAAAACTATTTTTACTTCTTATTCACCAGAGACTTGGCTGTTTGCATTAGGCGCATTGTTTGTAATTGTGACGCTGATATTGCCCAAGGGTTTAGTAGGTTTATTTAGCCGTTTCAAAAAAGCACCAGTGAAAACCGACAATGAGAATGTAAAAGTAGATGTCGACAAAAAAGCCGAATCTACCACTGCGACCAAGGAGTCTGTGTAATGAATATTTTTTCACAAGCCCGTCGCACCCTCGGCCAAAGCGACCCCAACTTTGGCGCTCCACTGGACACCACTCACGGTACGATTTTGTATGTAGAAGGCATTACTGTGAGCTTCGATGGTTTTCGTGCACTGAACAATTTAAACCTTTACATCGATGAAGGTGAATTGCGCTGCATTATCGGCCCCAACGGTGCGGGCAAAACGACAATGATGGATGTGATCACCGGCAAAACCAAACCCGATGCTGGCAGTGTGTATTTTGGCCAGCAAATTAATTTGCTGGAGTTGTCCGAACACCAAATTGCACGCGGTGGTATAGGTCGTAAATTTCAAAAGCCGACCATTTTTGAAGCACTGAGTGTGTACGAAAATTTGGAGCTGGCCACCGCCGCCGACAAACGTGTGTGGTGGACACTGAGCCAACAATTAAACTCCGCACAAAAATACCGCATTGATGAAGTGTTGTTACAAATAGGTTTGGCCGAACACCGCTACAAAAACGCAGGTGCACTATCCCACGGGCAAAAACAGTGGCTGGAAATTGGCATGTTGTTAATGCAAAGCCCGCGGGTGTTGTTGGTCGATGAACCCGTCGCTGGTATGACGGGTGAAGAGACCGAAAAAACCGCTGAATTATTATTATCGCTCGCGGGTAAACACTCGGTGATTGTGGTGGAACACGACATGAAATTTGTGCGCTCCATTGCACGCAAAGTCACTGTATTACACCAAGGCTCAGTGCTCACCGAAGGCACTATGGATCAGGTACAAAATGATCCGAAAGTGATTGAAGTCTACCTTGGCGAATAACACAGCGCGAAAAGAAAACGGCGAATTGCATCAGGACAACCAAACCATGTTGGAAATAAAAAACATCAATCAATATTACGGCCAAAGCCATATTTTGTGGGATTTGTCGCTCAATATAAAACAAGGCACCTGCGGCTGCTTGATTGGCCGTAACGGCGTAGGCAAAACTACCCTGCTCAAATGCATCACCGGTTTACTGCCGGTACGCGATGGCATCATCAGCCTCAACGGTTATGACATCAATAAACTCTCCACTGAAAATCGCGCACGTGGCGGTATAGGTTTTGTGCCACAAGGGCGCGAAATTTTTCCACTATTAACCGTGGAAGAGAATTTAAAAATATCGCTCGGGGCACGCAAAGACAAAGCCCGTTTTATTCCCGGGTTGATTTATGAATTATTCCCGGTGCTTAAAGAAATGAAACATCGCCGTGGCGGGGATTTATCGGGTGGTCAGCAGCAACAGCTAGCTATAGGGAGGGCATTGGTGCTCGACCCCAAATTATTAATTCTGGACGAACCGACCGAAGGCATTCAGCCCAACGTTGTGCGTGATATTGGTGAAGTGATTCGCAAGCTCAATCGCGAACGTGGTTTAACTGTATTACTCGTCGAGCAAAAACTCCCCTTCGCCCGCCGTGTTGCCGATGACTTTTTTATTATGGAAAAAGGCAGCGTAGTCGCCACCGGCCCTATCGCCAACTTGAATGATGATTTGGTGCAGCGGTATTTGAGTGTGTAAAAATGCATGAGGATTGCTAAAAATAGTGTTTGAAAAAAAGGCCGCGGATTAACGCGGCCTTTTTTGTTTATCAGGGTATTGCCGGCACACTAAAGATTCGCAATAGCAGCTGGGTTGAATCGCTATAACTGAGCGCACTGACAAGCTGGTTATCCCCCGAGAGCACCAAGCCACGATCCAGCAAATAGCGATAGCCATTTTCAGTCGAAGAGCTGTAGCTGCCCAAATTCTGCCCGGTCACTGTGTTGTACACAAAAATATCCTGCGCATCATAGTAGGCACCTGCACCGCCTACCAAAACTCCATTCCAACCACAAACAACAGAATTGGGGTAGGCAGTAGCTGGCAAGACTTGCTCCAGGGTTTGACTCACAATGCCGACGCCCGAGAACTCATAAGGCGCACCACTTGCGGTGTACACACGTGAACCTGCCGCATCCACACAAGCCTGTCCGGCACGCCCTTGGGCGTAGGAAACCGAGGATTTAACAGTGGCTGTTAACGTGCCGTTGCCGCCTCCCAGAGCTGAATAAAAATATTCCATCAGGGAACCATCGTAACCCGCGACCCAATTGGGGTTTTGGTTGGTAGATATGCTGTAGAAATAGGAGTCGTACCCCCCTTCTACCGCCACTTGCTCGCCTGTGGTCAGATCAAAAATGCGCGTACCGGCCACAAACAAGAGCGGGCGACCATTGGGACGGAAATAACCGGGCATAAGCACTGTATGGAGCGAAGACCATTCGGACGGCACCACCGTAAAGCTGTTTACCGTGTCGCCAGTGTCCGCGTATAACTCCACCACTTTCAAGTTCACCGGATCGTGCACGTAAAGCTTTGTACCATCCTGGCTAATCGCCATGCTGCCAATCGAGCCTACTGCCGGCATATAACTGTGTACCAACGCGCCACTGAACTGGTTGTAAATATTGATTTGACTGCCCAAACCTACATATACCCAAGGCTCAACGGGGTTCGCGACCAACCCAAAACGGCCTATGCCGGCGATAGCATCGGAAACGCTAAAAGTAGATGCCAGATTAATATTGGCATCGGCGGGATCAGCGTCCAATACCGTTAAACCAACGCGAATCACCTCTTCATTTTCCACGTTACTATCACTCGAACTTACCCTCACTTCGGCAATATGAGTACCAACAGCAAGAGCCGTTTCATCTGCAGTGAGCACCAGATCTTCACTCGTCAGCCCCGAGCCAGTCACGGTCAACCAAGGCTGATTAGAAACCGCTACCCAGGGAACATCATCGCGCCCAATGGAGCTGTTGATTTTGAGTGTGCGAGTTAGTACTGAACGGGATGGTGCGGCGGTAAAGGCAACCCCGAGATTGCTCGCCACCAAACGGTTAGCCTCTTTATTGAAGGTGACCGCTACAGTGCGGGTTAACACCTGGTCGCCAACTTCAACCCGCAATGCAAGGTTGGCGGCATGGGTACCAGAAATCAGGGAGGCAAGTGGCGTCAGGTTAAGATTTACACCAGCGCCGGTCACTATGCCGCTATTGTTCACAGTGCCGGGGCCGGAACCTGAACTGATTGTCAGCCAATCCCCATTCGCCTCGGTTTGGGCACTCACCGAGTAATCATAGCCATTGACCCCGGTATTAATCGCAAAGCCCAGGTTAGCCTGGGCGATGCCCAAGCCGTCGCTGCCACCCAGCAACAGGTTCTCGCTGGTAACTGTCAAAGTTGGGGCTGCCACTACCAAGGTCAGATTGAGGGTGACCTGGTTTTGCGGATTCAAATAATCCTCCAAGCGCAGCTCGGCCGGATAGGTCCCGATTGGCAAACCACTGGCGTTTATCTGCAATTGCAAGCTGCCCGAACCGGTTCCCACCACATTGCTGGTCGTCAGCCAATGCGCATTGCTAATGGATGTCCACTGGGCGTGATCTCCAGCGGTGAAAGGTAACTCCAAACTGCGCTGCAAATTATCTGACCCATAAACGATGGGGTTAGCCTGCAGCTCTTGCGCACGCGTCATGGCCAGTTCAGAAAACTGGATAGGCGCCTCCACAATTATTTTCATAGTGTGGTGGTCAATGTTAGAAAAGTCGTTTTTATCGACCAGGGTAACGCGCCCGGTGTAAGTCCCCTCGGACAACCATAGAGGGTTAAGGCGATACTCAATATTGCCACTACCGCTGCCTTCCGCGTTGTAAATAGATACGCCCGGAATATCGGTAGAAGCCATCCAATTGGTTTGCGCATCACCGCTAAACGGGAGCTCTGCCCGGTAATCCGAACCCGAAAGGCCAGCCACAAAAATAAGCTCATCAGGTGCCGCCGAAAATACCAGCGGTGCTACCACGGTCAGGTTGTATTGCAAACTTGCGCTATTGGTTGCATTGCCGTTTTCAGCAAGTTGCACAGTACCGGTGTAGTTACCGGGCGTTAG
The DNA here is from genome assembly GCF_024452345.1 of Cellvibrio sp. QJXJ. Taxonomy (NCBI): domain Bacteria; kingdom Pseudomonadati; phylum Pseudomonadota; class Gammaproteobacteria; order Cellvibrionales; family Cellvibrionaceae; genus Cellvibrio; species Cellvibrio sp. QJXJ. The sequence goes on along the minus strand of NZ_CP101662.1, from coordinate 4,491,094 downwards.
GTCGCGAGTATCAACCCCTAGCATCAACTGGCCGCCTCCAGTACCCGTAGGATTGGAGATCACCAACCAGGGAGCCGATGAGGTCGCTGTCCACGCAGCTGTGCTTTTTCCAGCAAACCAAATATCGGCAAACTGATCACCCACTGGTTTGCCCGCAACGGCGTAGCGCGTTATGGTTGCTTGTGAAAACGCAAAGTTTTCGGTCACCGACAGCGTTACATTCACCACGCGTTTCTGCAGCGGTTTTTCATTTTTGTCGCCGGTTGCGATAGTAAAATTAGCCGAGTAATTACCGGCCGCCATACCCCATGAACTGGCGGAGATATCAAGCGTGTATTGACTGCCACTTCCCGACAATGACATCGACAACCAAGGCACTTCCGACTGGCCTTCATCGAAACCTGCAACCACATAGGTCACATCACTACCGGTCACATTTATTTGAATAGTTTGATTTAAAAACTCGCCCGACCGCTGGCTGTAGGAAAGACTGGACTTATCGAGCGTAAAGGCACCTTTTGCTGTACCGCCACCGGATCCTCCACCCCCGCCACCGCCTCCACCACCGCACGCGGTTAACACCAATACTGCCACTGACAGTATTACCATCTTGATTGTCGTCATCGTATCTACCTGAATTTATTGTTGCCGTTATTATTAGTTCCCTATCTCCTCTCAAGCGATTAACTACCCTTCGGTAGCAATTGGATCTAACCTGAGTAAAAGATCGCCCAGGCAAATGATTCATGCGCCAAGGCTCGCGCATCATATCGATTGATTGTGCAAAAAAGCTACGGAGACAAAGGCCACTCTGAAATATATTTTCGTCCACCCTGCCAACGCCGTTAACGGCTGGAAAATCTTTACAAATCCAGACTCAACACCTTATACGCTCATTGACTATAAGAGGTATTTAAGGGATGCTATGGCGACAAGTACACAAGTTTTACCAAACCACCAATAACAAGATGAGATCACCATGACTCAAGCAATTGCCCAGGCTGCTCCCACGGCCGCTGCACACAAACTTTCCGTTGTTGAAAAAGTCGGTTACAGCCTCGGCGACCTGGCTGCCAACCTGATTTTCCAAACCCTGGTGACCTTTCTCGCCTTCTTCTATACCGATGTTTATGGTATTTCTGCTGGCAAAGCCGCGATGATCATGGCCGCAGGCGGTTTATTTGGTGCCTTCTTCACCCCGGTGATGGGCATCATTGCTGACCGAACCAATACCCGCTGGGGTAAATTTCGCCCCTGGCTGCTCTGGACCTCCGTGCCCTTTGGCGCCCTTGCACTGCTGGCCTTTAGCACGCCGGACTTTGAAGAAAACGGTAAGGTCATCTACGCCTTTGCCACCTACATTTTGCTGCTGGTGATCTACGCCGCGAACAACCTGCCCTACTCGGCGCTGAGCGGCGTGCTCACCGGCAATATGGCCGAGCGCAACAGTTTGTCGGCTTACCGCTTTGTCGCAGTGATGGTGGCGCAATTTATTATTCAAGTATTGCTCTTGCCGCTGGTATTGATTCTGGGCGACGGCGATAAAGCCGTGGGCTTCCATAACACTATGCTGGTGTTCTCCATCACCGGTACGATTTTCTTTTTGATCGCTTTTATCACCACCAAAGAGCGCATCCTACCGGTAGTAGAAGCGCGCAATAGCATTGCACAGGACTTATCCGATCTGTTTAAAAATATCCCCTGGATCATCATGCTACTGGTGACAATCCTGGTGTTTGTCACGCTCGCCCTCAAAGGCGGCATGTACATTTTCTACTTTGAAAATTATTTAAGCGAAGCGCACCTCGCACAATTTTTGGATGACATTGGCTTCAATAATTTTATCGCCGGATTAAATGCTTTATTAACAGGCATGGGCCTGTCGGAATTCCAATGGCCGAAAGATGCGCCCACCTCCACCTTCAGTTTATTTAACGGCTGCGGCATCATCATGATGATTATCGGTATTGGTTTCTCCAAAAACCTCGCCGACAAATTTGGCAAACGCAATGTCTTTGCCGCTGCGCTGTTTGTATCTACCCTGTTTGTATTTGCATTTAATTTTTATGCTGCCGAGAGCATCGGCATTGTATTTATCTCGCAAATTCTGCACGGTTTTTTCTACGGCATCACCATCCCACTGCTGTGGGCGATGATTGCCGACGTAGCGGACTACTCCGAATGGAAAAATAACCGCCGCGCTACCGCTATTATTTTCTCCGCGATGATTCTCGGCTTAAAACTGGGCTTGACCATTGGCGGTTCACTGGGCGCCACACTGCTCGCCTACTATGGCTACGACGCCGCGCTGGATGTACAAAACGCTGAAACCATAGAAGGCATTAAAACGGCTGTAAGCGTATTTGCATCGCTGCCCTTCTTTATCGCCGTGGGTTGCATGTTCTTCTATGCAATTAATAAAACCCTGGAATCGCAAATTGAAGCCGACCTGAACGCACGACGTCAGGCCGCTGGAAGATAGTTATTTTCAACTTGATATGAAGAGAAAGAGAGAATTGTATGGCTGAAGAATGTTTAGCACCCGAAGTCGTCGCGGACTACAAAGCGCGCGCCATTTCACAACCACTGGTTGAACACATCTACACCGCCGATCCATCGGCTCATGTGTTTAATGGCAAACTCTATATTTATCCATCGCACGATATTGAAGCGGGCATTCCGTTTAACGACAACGGCGATCATTTTGGTATGGAGGATTACCACGTAATCTCTCTGGATTCACCCGAAGGCCCCGCCGTCGATAATGGCGTTGCACTGCATGTAAAAGATGTGCCTTGGGCAACTCGCCAAATGTGGGCGCCGGACGCCGCGCATAAAAATGGCAAATATTATTTGTATTTCCCGGCAAAACGCGCGGACGATATTTTCCAAATCGGCGTAGCAGTAAGCGATTCTCCCACCGGCCCATTCACTGCTGAACCCGAAGCAATGAACGGCAGTTACTCCATCGACCCGGCCGTATTTGAAGACGACGATGGTAGCTACTACATGTACTTCGGTGGCATTTGGGGCGGCCAGTTGCAGAATTATCGCAACAACCAATACGACGCACAGCGCGGTGAGCCCGCCGACCACGAACCAGCCCTCGGCCCCATCATCGCGCGCCTCAGCGACGACATGAAAGAATTCGCCGAAACCCCACGGGAAATTCAAATCCTCGATGAAAACGGCCAACCGCTGCTCGCGGGCGACCACGACCGCCGCTTCTTTGAAGCCTCCTGGGTACACAAGCACAACGGCCTGTATTACTTCTCCTACTCCACCGGCAACACCCACTTTTTGTGCTACGCCACGGGGGATAATCCCTACGGCCCCTTCACCTATCGCGGGCAGATCCTCACCCCGGTAGTGGGTTGGACGACTCATCACTCCGTCTGCAAATATCAGGATCAGTGGTACCTTTTTTATCACGACTCGGTCTTATCAAAAGGCATTACCCACTTGAGATCCATCAAGATGGCCCCACTTACTCATAAGGCGGATGGCAGTATTGAAACAATTGATCCCTACCGTTAAGCGGGGATTAGGAGTAGAATGCCGCCACTCGCTGCTTGACGTGGGACGTTCGCAAGAACAACCCTTCAGGTTAGGCGATTGGGGTCGATTTGGATTCGACGCTGGTAACAAAGCCCAAGGTGCATGTCGTGATGACAGCCAATCACGTTAATCCAAAGCTGTACTTGAATAGTCGCAAACGACGATTCTTACGCTTTAGCAGCTTAATCGCTGCTAACGGTCTGTAACAAGGTGCCAGTACCGCGTTAGAGCCCGTCATACAGAACTGGATCGCAGCAAAGTAAGCCTGGTGCGGCGCTGCTAAAACTCTACAGGATCGCGCTTTTCGTCCTGCCTGTTGGGCTGATAAGCGTTAAATTAATAAACGGACCTAAACATGTAGAGCCGAGGATGGAGTGCTGGCGGACGGGGGTTCAAATCCCCCCGGCTCCACCACATAACAAACCCTAACATATTGAATATGTTAGGGTTTTTTATTTATAGGGCATTAAGCGTCGATGAAGTGTCGAATTTAATGAATGCTCTTTTAGATATAGCAAGCCAACACCAAGCCAGCTATCTAAGTTGATAACCAGCTTTTCTTCTTTACTCAGAGCCCTAAAACTATTAATTCCTACTGATATCATAGGAACATTATCAAATCTTTCAGGTTAGTTTTGACCAAAATAAGCGAACTCTCATTCAAGTAGAACAAATCAGATTTGCTAATAATACCAATCGAGGATTTGATCACTGTCAACCAAGAATATATCCACGCGCCGCGAAGAAGAGGCATCATTGTTAACGCCACCAGCCGCGGAAAGTCCATCTGAAAGTCCAATCACTTGAATATGAACATTCTTATTAACATTCATTAACTCATCTGCAACTGAAGTAGCCCTTTCCAAAGATAACTTTCCATTACTATTTTTTGAGTTTTTAGCATAAGGCGCGCTATCAGCATGGCCGACAATATAAATAGATACAGGATCCAGCTTTCTCAGCAATGCGTCAGAAATATTACGAATTTGGCTTCTTCCAGCGTCCGATAGAGACGCGCTTCCCTTATTAAAAGTGATCGAACTAATAATTAAATAATTTAATTGAAACTTTTTTTTTGAGAAGGGCTAGCAGACTCATTATTAACGGCATCAAGAGACTCAGCTGCTTTTTCTAGTGCTGTATTAATAATTTGATCTTTTTCAGGGTCAGATTTTCCTGCGCTTTGAACAACCGCATCATTGATTTGATTTTGTACATTTGAAATTGTATTTAGAGTCTTACTAAGTTGTGTTAATTGGCTATTAAATAAATCTTTGGCATCGCAAGGAGAGATATTCATAGCTAAAGCAGCGGTTTGCAAACTTAATCTCAGCCGTATACTCTCTTGATCTAACTTATTTTCTAAATGTTGTACTTTTAATTTAATATCTCCTTTTCCAATACCCAGTTCTGCATCAACCTCATTAAGAGTGGTTTTAAGACCTTCGAATCCGCCCTCAAGCTCTCTAACATAAGGAGAGTATGATTTTGTTGGATCTCTATATACAGTAACCGGTTTGTTTCCAGGCTGACAATAGACAATCTCATAATCTCGCTGAAACAAAGAACAAGCGCTGACGAATACTGTTATGAGCATGATTGCTATAATTCTCATTCCCTTTCTCCTTTACTTGCGCCGCAGTATTGATGGAATCCCAATTTATCAATTGCGCACAAAACAATCAACCACATCAAATTATGTACCGAATCTTCAATAGCTTAGATACATACGGAAACTAATCTCCATAGATCCACAATATCCCCCGCTAAAATATAAAATGTTTTTGATGGTGGTCTATTGCCCCCCATAAATAAGTGCGGAGCAAATGTCAAAACTCTTTAACGGATTTAGCTTAACGGCATCCTGCAAGTGATCCGGCGACAGGTGCGCATAAGCCCAATGACTAAAGCAGCGCAGAGAGAATTAGGAACACAACGGAAGGCTTGATACTAGCAAGCAAGGTGGCCAAGCGATGGCGGAGGGGAATATGAAAATTAAAAAAATGGAATTGATTACTCTAGTAATCGCAATCGTGTTACTCAACTCCTTGTTTGTGAATAGTGCCAATGCAAATAACTGCGATGGACTGCAATATCAAGTTAACTACGCAGACTGGAAACTACGCCAAGGTGGCAATTCCAGCTACATGAAATACTGGCGCCAAAGCAGGGATGGTGCTGATAAAAGATTATCGCAATGCAAAAAAAGCCTTGGAATTGGTGGGCCACAAATACATGTGTATACAGGCGAAAACAAAGGCCAAGCGCAAAATAATAATTTCGTGAAGAGTGATATCAACGATCCCACGCTACAGCAATTAATAAAGACCTGCAATTACTGGATCAGCGAATACAACCGAAATTCATCCCCCGAAAATTTAGCGTTTAGAGATAATTCTTGCAGAGACGTAAAACTCGCCACAGATCGTATTACCAATCCCCCCAAAAATTTTTTAATGATTTACAAACGCTCAGCAAAAGAATGCATTAAACCGAATAATGTAATTGATAAAGAAGTTCGAGAATATATAGAGGGGCTTAGGGAGCCTTATTGGAGAGGCTCCCTAAAAACTGCTAAATAAATCATAGTCTGGAAGCGAAAATAAATGATTTTATGCACATAGAGAATTCTCTATCATTACTTGCATATCTGTCTATTTCTGCGGCAGCTTTTTCCCTAACAACCTCATTTTTAATTCTATGACTTGCGCTGATTAATGACTCAATGGCTGAAATACTTTCCATCCTCTTTTCAAGTAGCTCAGGTCTATTTAGGTCAATTTCATTTATTGTATATTCAGCTCTTTCACATCCATTCTTTTTAAATATAAATGATCCTGCGAAGAAAAAATGGAGCTCTGGATTTTCGAAGTAAGGGTCTATAAAAGGACAATCGGTAAGATATTTATCACTTTTGTTGTTGTTACAAATTGCGCAGCAAAAACCATGATTTTCCCAGACAAACTCGAGCTCTGGAAATTTATCCTTTGTCTTCGGCTTTATGTGTTCAATATCTCCAAAGTAAATGTGTGAAACTTTTGATTCGCAGTACATACATTTTCCATGGCTGGCTTTGATTAACGCACTTTTGTTATTTGGGTGCTTATAGTCTTTGTTTTCTAAAGCTTGAGGATAGGGGCAGTCGGGTCTCATTATTTTTATCATTCAAAAACGCTCCACAATTTCTTTAATTGCATGTGGGAGCATTTTTTCTAATCCAATATCCGAAAGATCCTTTCTCAGTGCAGAGAAATCAACTTGCTCAGCAGATAAATCACTATGGCGTGCAATAATCTTCTTAAGATCATCTTCCACCCATATAGGCATAGTAAAAGAGACGCCTAAAACTTCATCCAATATTTGAGTTGCTGTTTTTGCTTCATTAAGAAAGTCTAGTTTTCTTGAAAATATTTTATTGCTTTCGTTGTATGTTAGTGCATAAACATACGATTCTTTTACAGAGCTGACTATTAGGGGGCTATGGGTTGATACGATAAATTTTGCTTCAGGGAAAGCATTTAACAAATCTTGCAAGATTGCTCTCTGCATGGTGGGGTGAAGGTGATTTTCAATCTCATCTATTATGACTGTAAACTCTGAGTTTTCTTTTGATGCAAACATATATATTTGCCATGCTATGTCAATGAGAGCGCTTATTCCTCCTGATGCGGTTTCTAATAAAAACTCATCATTGCCACCATTACATACAAAAACAATTTCCATTTTTCTTATTTCTATGAATTCAAATCCTAGTGTTTTTGGTAATATCTTTCTAAGAGTCCCCTGAAATCCTTCAAAAAATTGAATTTGCTCGTCATCGCTAGCCATAATTGTTTTTTGGGAATTCTTGACGCCATATCCATTTATTACCCATCCTATTAGAGTGTTTTTCATTGCTAGACTGGTCGATCTTTCATTGCCGTTTCCCATATATCTCTGCAAATTTAAAGATGACACTTCATTAAAAGCAGCGGCCTTATCTTTTTTCTGAATGGGAATATTTACAACAGCCTGATATCTAAATATGGATCGATGAGAAGGAATGTAAAAACATTTTACAGCTTGCTGATTTGATAGCTGAAGTTGATAGCTGGCATTTTGTCCTTGAGGGACACGTATTTCAGATACATTATTGGAATAAGTTATTGTACCTATCTTTGCTTCGTTGCTTCGGTCTGCTCCACTATAGTATCTTTGAAAAAACTTAATGAAGCCGGTATTTTTTTCCTCTTTTGGGATAGATAGCGATTGCATGTTCCATCCGTTGTGACGGGCAAAAATATTAAGAATAGTGGTTTTGCCGCTACCATTTGAACCGGTAAGTATTGTTAATCGATCATGCAGGTCTATGTCTATTTTCTCGAATTGCTGCCACTGATTTATTTTCAGGTTTTTAAAGTGCAATTGCAGTCTCCTTGTTTCATTGATTTTACTGTTAGTTTCAGATTTGTTATCGAGCAATCTTTATATGAATTGCTATCTGTGGCAAAGGCCACTAAGTGCTTTTTTAACTTGCGGAAATTTTTATGTAAAGAGTTCTTATATGTGCTTCATTGGGATAAACAACCTTGAGCGTTCATTTTGTTCAACAAGCTCTTGAAAACCATATTTCAGATATCAGACGCAGTTTGTAAGTTGTGGTTTTGTGGATTACTTTTGCGCAGCAAAACCACAAAGCCGGGACTTAAATTCTGTCCATTGGAGCGAAGCGGAACAATGTTTGACCACTTTGTTAGGGCTTGCCTGTTCCAAGCTCAACTCTCATTTGTAAAATAATGCTTTCAAACATTTTTTTACTTGCAGCACCCATTAAACGAAGCGATGAGTATTCTGCAAATTCTACCTCACCAGCCTGATTAAATTTTATTTTTCCCATAAGAGAAATTGACTCATTAAATATTTTCTCTTGAATTCTTACGTATTCATTAACCATTTCAAACAAGCCTGGCGAAGATATAAGCCGCAGACCGTGTAACTCACTGGTAGATTTCTGGAATGAGCCTGTTAGTTTTAAAACAAATTCATTCATTTCTCTATTCATTTCAACCAATGCTAAATTTGACTCAGCCTCACTTTCACAGGTCAGAATTGTTGCCATGCATTTTTGCGCAGGCTCTTTCATAAGCTTCGAAAATTCTTCGCCAGAGAACCTTGATATTTCCTCCAGTGCGTTTAAATAATACTTAAACTCGGAAAATTTAGTTTCGAATTGACGCCTCGCTCTCTCATCTCTTGATTTTAGAAAATGAAATACAGCAGGCCCCACAATTGCTGAAACAATTGCACTAACAACACTGGATGTAAGTATTAACTCAGGGGTCAATTGTTTCTCCGTATGCCCTAACATTTGTATACCGCGCATGCGCGATATCTACCTTAAAGGTTATTTGAGTTTTAATTATTAACTAGTTGTTTTAATTGAGGAATGACAGCACATTACGCAGCTACTTTAAAAATAAAGTGTGCGTGCGCGTTATCTTCCCTTTTCTTATGCGCAATATCATTCTTTGAAATCCTTTAAGTTATTGAATATATATGCTTTTTGAATTTTTCAGAAGGAGTTTTTGAGAGGTGAAACCTGATAATACCTACCGCACTTTAAAGGAAAGAGCGGAGCTTCATGGCCGATGTGTGGAGTCTGAGGTTCCAGTTATATTGGAGGGGGCGATAAGGCCAGAGACCGGAATGGGCATGGGTGATGCTTTGGCATCGCTAGGGCGGAGAATAGGGTTAAAAAATGATGACCCCGCCGTGTTAAAGCAAGTGCCAGCGGAGCCGGTGAAGTTTGAGTGAATGCCCGCAGTGACCCCTCATCCAGCTATAAGCTGTCGAAAAAGTGTCGAAACATTGTGCCGTATAGCGGTTTTTAGTGGTGATGGTAAAAGGCGAAACCCAGTATTCATGCGGCTTTGCGGGGCGTAGTGGAGTAATGAGAGGCTTAATGCAGGGGTTCAAATCCCCCCGGCCCACCAACTTCCAAACAAAAACCCCGATCATTTCTGATCGGTTTTTTGTTTGGGTGTTTGATAAGTGAATTGTGCCTTCAGTGTTGCATAAAAGGCTTTATCGACTGTTGTATTTTGCCAATCACTTATTCGGCCAGTAAAATCCGCAGCCCCCAATGGTGGGGATATAAACAAATCAGGATTGATTGATATGAAGAAAACAGCAATTGCACTTTGTCTTTTGGCTATACCATCACTTTCAATGGCGCAGGACGATATAGGTGCTTATGTGGGCCTAAGCAAAGTGGTAACAGTTAATAACGACTGTAGCGAGTGCGATACTTCCGGTACAGGCTTTGAAGCCGGTTTTTATTTCAACAAAATTGTTGGCGTAGAAGCAAAATTCGCCGATACCGAGTTCGATGAAGATTCGAGCATCGATGCAGAATTTAAATATTTTGGTGCGAATATTGGCCACACATTTAACACTTCCTGGGTTCGCTTTTACGGCAAAGCAGGTGCCGTAAGCGTTAATCAGACTGACGGCTACTGGGATGAAAGCGAAACAGACGAATCTTTAGCGCTTGGCGTAGGTGTGACCTTCACCCCTTTCGCTCACCAAAGTGGCGTTTACTTCAAAATCGAATCACTAGCGGCAGAAGTATTTAGTAACACCATTGGTTACAGTCAACTCACCATTGGCTACCAGTTTTAATTTTTAAACTCTTATGTCCACCTACACCATCCTCGCTGAGGCTATTGAATCCACCACTGAAGAAAAGAACAGTGATTTTCTGACGTTTTTGCATCCCGTTACGTCGCGTGACGAAGCGATGTTGCAGGTGGAGCAATATCGCAAAAAATACCCGGATGCAAACCACGTGTGCTGGGCTTATGTGATTGGCAATACGCGGCAGCCGCAAACCCAGGCGTTTAGTGATGATGGTGAACCTTCCGGTACCGCAGGCAAACCGATGTTGCATGTGCTCACTGAACGCGAGGTGGGGAATTCGCTCGCGGTAGTGGTGCGTTATTTTGGCGGAGTGAAATTAGGTGCGGGTGGATTAGTGCGCGCCTATTCTGCTGCGGTTTCTACGGCGGTTGGGCGCGCGCAATTAATTGCGGTTACGCCGAGCATACAACTGCAGGTCACGGTGGATTTCGCGAAAGAAACTAAAATTCGGCATATAGTGAACCAGTATCAGGGGCACATTTTACAGGTGGATTACGCCACCCACGTAACGCTGGAAATAAGCCTCGCGGCCGCTGATGCCGAGTTATTTTCGCAACAAGTGATTAATGAAACGGCTGGAGATGCTACTGTGCAGTTACTCAGCTGATAAAACCCGTGGTCGCCCGCGCCGCCGTACCGAAGGGAAATTAATCCATGACTAAAGAAATTGAACTCAAAAAATCCAAACGCCTCGCTGTGTATTTTTTGGGATTTGCGGCGTTCACGTTTATCACCACATTATTTTTACCTGTTGATCGTTGGTGGGTTGGGTTAATGCGGGCGATATCGGAAGCGGCGATGGTGGGTGCACTGGCTGACTGGTTTGCAGTGGTCGCATTATTTAAACGAGTGCCTATCCCTATTATTTCCGCGCATACCGAAATTATCCCAAAGAACAAAAATAAAATTGCGGAGAACCTCGCACTGTTTGTGCGGGAGAAATTTCTGGACCCGGATTCCATAGTTGCACTTATCCAAAAACACGACCCGGCACAAAAAACCGCTGATTGGTTATGCGCTGCAGACAACACCAAAAAACTCGGCACTTATTTAATCAAGTTAACGGCGGGCATGATCGATTTTATTGAAGATGCCGCGGTGCAAAAATTTATCACCAAAGCGATACATGCGATGCTGGATAAAATGGATTTATCTACCTCGGCTGGCATGTTACTGGAAGTGATGACCAAAAATAATCGCCACCAGGCGCTGCTCAACGAAGGCATTAACCAATTTGCGCTGATTTTGCGCGAAGAAGATACCCAAGCATTTATCGCCGAGGGCATTATTGAATGGCTGAAAGAAGAGCATCCCATCGCGGAAAAAATAGTGCCCTCCGCCTGGGTTGGCAAAGCCGGGGCGGAAATCGCAATTAAAGCAGCGAGCCGGCTACTGAATGAGGTGAACGACAATCAAGAGCATCCACTCCGCTTAAATTTTGATAGATATACACAAGAATTTATTCAAAAACTCAAAACAGACCCGGAGTTTTTTGCGAAGGCGGAAGAAATAAAACACTATTTGAAAAACGATGAAACCTTCAATACGTATATGGGCGCACTGTGGCGCGACCTGAAAGATTGGCTCAAACGCGACTGCGCCGATGAAAACTCGGTTCTGCACGCTAAAATTTCCGAGACAGGACAATGGCTAGGCAAAACCCTGGCCGAGGATGCAAGCCTGCGCCAATCGCTCAATTTACACATGGAAGATGCCGCAAAAAAAATGGCCCCTGATTTTGCGCAATTTTTAACGGCACACATTCGCGATACAGTGAAAAGCTGGGACAGCAAGGAAATGTCGCACCAGATTGAACTGAATATCGGCAAAGATCTGCAGTACATCCGCATCAACGGCACCATTGTGGGTGGATGCATCGGTTGCCTGCTGTATTTAATTGTTCACGCGCAGGAGATTTTTCAGTTTTTGGTGAATTAAATCCTGCGCCTGAAACCCTTAAGTTCCGCTGGAGGAAACTTCAATCGGCAGCGATTCAATTGCGCCCCACTCGGCCCAGGAACCGTCGTACACGCGAATATGGTGGTAACCGCACAACAGCGCCGCGACGTAACCAATACAGGCTGTCACACCTGAGCCGCAGGAAAAAATTAATTCCTGATCCCCACTGCAGCCAGCATCCTGAAATAATTTTTCCAATTCCGCACGCGGTTTGAAGCGGCCGTCGCGAATAAAATTGGCGTAAGGAATATTGGCCGAACCGGGAATATGGCCACTGCGTACACCCGCGCGCGGCTCGGGCACCTGGCCATTAAACCGCGCGGCGCCTCTGACATCGATAATACGAATATTCACCTTGCCAATCGCCGCTAATACATCTTCTTTTGTTGCCACGCGGTTGCTTTGCTCGTGCGCACTAAAATCCCCTTCAGGGTTTGCAGTAAGGGTTTCATGAGCAATGGGATAACCACTCGCCTTCCATGCGGGAATACCGCCGTTTAGCAGCAACACATTATTGCAGCCCATCATCGTCAGGTTGAACCACACCCGCGGCGCCGAATAAATGCCGATGTTGTCGCACACCACTATGGTGGAATCATTATTGATGCCCAGTGCTCGCGCTTTGGATTCAAAATCGCGGGCGGATAACAAGGTGTGGGGAAATGGCGCGTCGGGTTTTGAAAAATCATCAATATCAAACAGCCGTGACGCGGGAATAAAATCTGACTCGTTCAGGGATTCAGCTGCCACACCCACCGGCCGCAATAGGCAGCAGAGCAATAGACTATTATCCTGTTTGAGGATTTCCTGCAGTTGCACGGCTTCAATTAACATGATGACTCCTTGGAATATTGTGGTTTGAGTAGGTTCGACCCTGCTGCAGGGATTGCGCAAAATAATAACCCATTCGCAAAAAATTTTTATCGGCCTGTCGAATTCCCGTACCCCTGTTCGACTATTTATCAGTAATACCCTAAAACTTCCCAAACAACTGTTCACTAAAGGAGAACAACAATGAAAGTCATGGTAATGGTAAAAGCCTCTGCAGGTTCTGAAGCGGGAAAAATGCCGAGCGAAGCGCTGATGACGGCGATGATGAATTTTAACGAAGAGCTGGTGAAGGCTGGCATTATGGAGTCCGGCGATGGGCTTAAACCCACCAGCCAAGGCGTGCGCGTGCGTTTTGATGGCAGCCAGCGTGTGGTCACCACCGGCCCCTTTACCGAAACCAACGAATTAATTGCGGGCTATTGGATTTGGAATGTGAGCTCCATGGAAGAGGCCATCGAATGGGTGAAAAAGTGCCCCAATCCCATGGAAGAGGAAGCATCAGATATTGAAATTCGCACCTTTTATGACATAGAAGATTTTGCCGACGCTGACCCCGAGGGCAAATCCCGCGCGCAAGACGCGGCACTGCGCCAGGCACTGGCGATGCAAAAAGTGGAAGTGAATAACTATTTATTTTTCTCGGGCCGCTGCGATGAAGCGTTGGCGTTTTATCAGCAACATTTAAATGCCGAGATTAAATTCCTGATTCGTTTTAACGAAAGCCCCGACCCTATGCCCGAAGGCATGTTGCAAGCAGGCTTTGAAAATAAAGTGATGCACGCGGAATTCAGCCTTGGCAATGCCGTAGTCATGGCGTCCGATGGTTGTAATGATGCGGAAAAGTTCAGCGGCTTTCGCCTCACCTTAACGGTACCGAGCGAAGACGAAGCGCGCCGTATTTTTGCAGCGCTGGCCAGCAATGGCGGCACAGTGGATATGCCGCTGATGCAAACCTTTTGGTCGCCGCTGTACGGCCAAGTGACCGATCAATTTGGCGTGGGTTGGATGGTGATGTTGCCGGGTGAAGAGCCAGCGCAGAGCTAATTCTGCGCAGAGTAAATGGGTGATAACACGGGCAGTCTCTTTAGCCGATAAAACCGGCTTAAGAAACTGCCCGTTTTTTTATCTATCGTTTTTTATCTATCGTTTCTTATTAACAGTTTTTTACGCATCGCGTTTAACCACCAGCGTTTCCCACACGGCGACCACAATCAGAATGCCGGTAGTCACCGCACTTAATGCCAATGCAGAGAAATGGTGATGGGTGGCAAGTGGAATGGCACTGCACAACAACAGCAAACCAACCATGTGTGACAACGGTGGCGTGCGACGGTCATTGGTCACCCACTTAAACAACATGCACCCCGCTAAATAAAGCGCAGGGCCACCAATAATGGCCGCAATACCCGCAGGGGTTGCATGATCGGGATGCGCAAGCACCAGTTCATCGGCAACAGCGCAGACAATAATCCCGGCAATAATCGGGGCATGCATGTAGGTGTAAGCAAGGCGCGCCTGGCTGCCGGGGTCTGCGGAATGCAGGATGCGATGATGGGCGCGCTGCAAACCGGAATCAAAATAAATCCACCACAGGGCGAGTGAACCAATCACCGCGATTAAAAAGGCGCTGATTACCTCTGCGCTCCATTGTTGCTCCGCAAAGGTAGCGCCCGTCACCAGGAGCGATTCACCCAGCGCAATAATCACAAACAGCGCGCAGCGCTCTGCCATGTGATTGCCTTCCACATCCCAATCGCTGGTGCTGGAACGCCCTAAACCCGGCACCCAAAAAAGCGCGGCGGGCGAAATAAATTCGATAAAAAAGGCGATGCACCACAAAAGCAAACGCTGCTGGCCTTCGTGTAGCCCACCGGCAATCCAAAAAATGGCAGAGAAACACAACCAGATAAAAATGCGCTGAAAACTGCGCACAAAATTCGGTTTGCTGTGGCGAATGGCGTAAAGAAAAAACGCAGTGCGCCCGACTTGCATAAATACGTAAGCACAGGCGAATAACAAACCGCGCTCGGTAAATGCAGCCGGAATAGACACTGACATCAGCAGGCCAGCCAACATCAGCGCAAATAAACACAAGCGCACCGGCAGGCGATCCGGATCGAGCCAATTAGTAACCCAGGAGGTGTAAATCCATACCCACCATACGGCGAGCAATAACAACAAATGTTTTAACACACCATCGAGCGTTAAATTGGCCAGCAGGGAATGGGAGAGCTGGGTGATCGCAAATACAAAAACCAAATCAAAAAACAATTCGACCATCGCGACCTTGCCACTTTGGTCGCTGCCTCTAACGCGCAGTAACGACAACATCAATCAACCCTCGCCCTCAATAATGTGAGGCGCCACCATAACAGCCCGCGTGCAGAAGTGGGAGCCACTCAGGTTGTTGCCGCCGGTAGCCCCAATTCCACCAACTCCACCATCGCCTGCAATTCCTGACTGACTGCCTGGGTAGCGGATTGAAGCCGGGACTGATTTTGAAGTGAAGTTTGATCCCTAGCGTTATCGCGCAGCAGTTGTTCAAGTTGTTGCGCCAATTGCTCCAATGTATTCATCCCCAAACTGCCCGCGAGGGATTTGAGCGAGTGCACCTGGTTGAGGGCGTCCGCTGGGTCCTGGGCGATTAACGCCATTAAACCGCTAGCTAAACTGGCGCGCTCGGCAGCAAACCGCTCCAGCAAGCGACGGTAGAGGGCGTGGTTGTGCATCAGGTTGTGCTGGGCGCGCTGGGTGTCTATACCGCCGCGCTGCAATATGTCGAAGGGATCGGCGGCGGCAACCAAGGGCACAACTTGATGCTGCGCCTGACCCCAGCGGCGCAATACCGCTTGCAAGCGCGCGGGCTCAATTGGCTTGGATAAATAGTCATCCATGCCCGCCGCCAGATAGGCTTCGCGGTCGCCCGGCAGTGCATTGGCAGTGACTGCCACAATCGGGATAAACGTACCCGCTGCCAGCGCCCGGATGCGTGCGGCGGCTTCTACGCCGTCCATGCCCGGCAGCTGGATATCCATCAAAATCAGCGCAAAATGCTGCTGCTCCACCGCGGCAATTGCCTCTGGCCCCGAGCCGACACAGGTTACTTGCACCCCCATGCCGGTGAGTAGCGACTCAATGATTTCCTGATTGAGCAGGTTGTCCTCCACTACCAGCACCGGGCAAAGCGCCGGTAGCGATTGCTCTGCCGATTGCTCTGTTGATCGCCCCGCGAGCGGTTCAGTTCCGGCGTTGTGAGCGGGTTTATCGAGCGTGACCCGCAAGCGGAAACAGCTGCCCTGCCCCGGAATACTTTTTACATCGATATGCGCGTCCATAAGTTCCGCGAGATTTTTGCAAATGGATAGCCCCAACCCCGTGCCTTCAAAACGGCGCGCACTGGAGCTGTCCACCTGCTCAAACGGTTGGAATAACCTGGGCAACTGGTCGACCGCGATACCTATGCCGGTGTCCTCCACATCAAATAATAATTCCACCTGCTCCGGCCAGTCACGCACCTTGGTGACACGCAGGATCACCCCGCCCTGATCGGTAAATTTCACCGCGTTGGCGCAAAAGTTAATCAGTATCTGCCCCAGGCGCAGCTCATCACCCAGCAGGGTTTTAGGGATGGTCGGGTCTATGTCCGCGCGCAGGGTAAGGCCTTTGCCGGCGGCTTTTTCAAAGACCAGATCCAGGGTTTTATCCACCAATTGCTCAACCGCAAAGGGGTTGTTGTCCAGGCTGAGTTTGCCCGCCTCCATGCGCGAGAAATTCAAAATATCGTTAATAATTTGCAGCAAGTGTTCACCCGAGCCGCGCATTTTTTCCAGATAAATCCGCAGCCGCAGTTCCGGCCCGCTGGCCAAGGCCACATGGGCGAGGCCGATAATGGCGTTGAGCGGCGTGCGGATTTCATGGCTCATATTGGCAAGGAACTCGGCCTTGGAGTGCGACGCGGCCAGCGCTTCGTCCTTGGCGATCATCAACTCGCGGGTGCGCTCGCTCACCAGTTGTTCCAGATTTTGGTTGACCAGCGCCAGCTGCTGGTTGGCCACCACCCGCTCGGTAGAATCCACCCAGATGGTCGCGATGGCCTGGGGCGATTGACCGCGATGGTAGACCACCGGAAAACGCACTATGCGGTAGTAGCGCGGCTTGCCCTCGGCATCCAGCACTTCGCTGATAAAATCCTTGTGGTAGGAATCGCTGTCCAATTCCCGCTCTGCATCCACCAGTGGCCGCAGCCAGGAGGGAATAGGCAGTTGGTCGATATTGCGCCCGAGCAGTTCGGTTTTGCCCAGCCCCACCAATTCGCAAAAGGAAGGGTTGACCACAATGATGTGGTGATTGAGCGAGGTCATGTGAATGGGCGGTGGCAGGTTGTCCAGCAGCGAGCGAAAGCGCCCCTCACGGATCGATAGCCGGCGTCGGTTAATTATCGCCGCGCCGGTGAGCAACACTATCAGCAGGTTGGCGCCAATGCTGAGCGCGACAATAATATTGCGCGAGGCCAAATAGGGCGACATAGCTTCGTGCATGTCCTGCTCGACAATAATGCCCAGCTCCATCTCCTCCAGCCAACGCCCCGCCCCCGCTACCGCCACACCGCGATAATCCTGATAACCCAGGCTGACATAGGCACCCTGGCGATTAATTAAAAAATCCACCATCCGTGTCATTGGGCTTTGGCTGCCCTGCAGCGAGAAGTGATCGGCCATGACCTGTTCGCCCGCTTTGGTGGCCGAAAAACGCGGCGGGGTGACAAATATGCCCTTGCGATCAATCGCGTAAATTTCGCCCGAAGCGCCACTGCGGCCATTGAAAAAGATGGGAAAGAAACTGGACTGGGTGTTAAAGCGCAAACAGAAATAACCGGGGGTGGTGAGGTTTTCATCCAGCGCGATACACATGTTTTGCATGAGTGTACCGGCAGGTTGCGGGCCGCGCGGGCCATCGATAGGGAGCATGGCAGCGACCGGGCGAGAAATGGCCGGGCGATTGGCCAGGGCTTTATCCAATACCTCGTGGGTTTCGGCCAGGCGCACCGGCTGCCGGCGATAACTGGCACTACTCGCTGCGACCAATACCCGCTCGCGGTTGATCACCGAATAGCCATCAAAACCCATCACCATCAGCACCGGGTAAAGCCAATCGCGCAGGGCGTCGTGGGTGGAGGGGTTGTTCCCCTGCTCCATCAGCACCTGTTTGATCAGTGTGCGCCCCTGTACCGAATTGGCGAGCATATGAATCGCCGCCAAATTCTGCTGCTGCCAAACGTTAATCAATTCCGAGAAGGAGTTCAGCGAACCCTGCAAGTGCTCGCGCACTATGCGCTCCTGAGTGGCGTGGACATGACGCAGGGCAAAGAGGGTAGAAAAAATCAGCAGGGCTATGGCTAGCACTGCTGATAAGAGGGTGGGATTGACCAGCGATAAAAAAGGAAAGCGTTGCGCTACACGAGCAGAGTATTCAGTTATCCAGCGATAGAGGTTTGGCATATGGTGTTTGACTTTGCGCAGCACGTTCAATCCAGCCCAGCAACTCGCGTCCAGGTAATGGTCGCGCCAGCAGGAACCCTTGCGCCTGATTACAACCCAGGCTTTGCAGCAAGTGTAGCTCGGCTTCGGTCTCTACACCTTCGGCCACGGTTTTAATCCCCAAACGGGTGCCGGTATCGATAGCGGATTTCAAAATATTGCGCAGGTACTGGCGCTCGGGTGCACCGTGTACAAAGGAGCGATCAATCTTTAACTCGGAAAACGGAAAGCGTGACAACTGCTGCATGGAGGAAAACCCCGTGCCGTAATCGTCGATAGAAATACCAAAACCTTTCAAGCGCAAGCGGCTGATAGTGGCGAGCGCGGAGGGTAAATCCACCACCAGCGCGCTCTCGGTAATTTCAAACGTAATAAAATGCGCGGGGATGCCCTGGCGAATTACCCGCTGGATAATTTCATTGGCGAGGTTGAATTCCGCGAGGGACTTGGCCGAGAGGTTAATGGCCACCGGAATATATTGCCCGTGCTCCCACCAGTTATTCATGTCCTGCAGTATCTGCTCTAGCAGCGACAGGGTTAAATCGCCAATCAGCCCATGCTCCTCCGCCAGCGGAATAAACAAACTGGGTGGAATCCAATCGCCTTGGGCATTTTTCCAGCGCGCAAGCGCCTCCACACCGGCGACCTGCATGGTGTTTAAATCCAGCTTGGGCTGGTAAAACACTTGAATATTGGCGCGCTCCAGCGCTTGTTTCAGCTGGGCCAGATCGGGCGCCAAGGCGTTTTTAGTATCCGTGCCGGGCGCCGCAGTGGCAGCGCTGTAGCTACTCAAGGCATCGGCTAAATCGGCGGGGTTAATCGGTTTGCGGAAGGCACCGAGCAGGGTAATGCCCAGCGCTTCGGCCATAGTGGCAACGGCGCTAATCAGCACTTCATCGGAACTGCTGGCGAGAATCACCGCCGGTTTATGGGCAAAGGTAGCAATTTGTTGCAGCACTTCTATGCCATCCATGACCGGCATTTCCAGATCCAGCATCATCACCGCGGGCGGTTGGGCGATGCTGGCTAAATGTTCCAGCGCCACCTTGCCGTTCGCCGCTTCAATCACTTGGCTAATGCCAAACGCACTCAAGCACAAATGCGCGCTGTAGCGGTGCATGCTGCTGTCGTCCACCACCATTACCCCACGCTGGTGTAAATCTGCGTGCAGATCGGCTACCGGGCTGAGGTTGATGGATGAGTGCAAAGAAATCATAAAAGGCTTCTCGTGATTAAACCGCCAGTTAGCTGGCGATGCGGCCAAACGCAGCGCTGTGCGGAGCAAGCTCTGCGCGCTGCAGGCTAAACGCGGCGCGCTGGGAATTAGTTTCCGCACGCTCGACGTGGTTTTTATTAACAGTAATAGGTTTGCGATAAATAGAGGGGCGCAGTGTATCCACTGGCACCTGTAAACCCTGCAAGCTTTCGCAGTGCCCCAGAATTAACCATCCACCGGGGCGCAGTGCTTGCAACACATTATTCAGTACTTGTTGTTTGGTCGGGTTATCAAAATAAATCAGCACATTGCGCAAAAAAATCACATCGAACTTTTCCTGCTCGGGACGCGGGTGCAGCAAATTGTGCAATTCAAAATTCAGCGGCGCGCGCAGCGAGGGAACAACAGCCAACATACCGTCATATTCGCCAATGCCACGGCGACAAAAACGCTTTAAATAATCTGCCGGCATATGGTTGATGCGCTCGGCACGATACACACCCTGACGCGCGTGTTCCAGCACCTTGCGCGAAATATCGGTAGCCAAAATAGTCCAGTTGCTGGTGCCCAAACAATCCGCCAGCACCATCGCAATACTGTATGGCTCTTCGCCGGTGGAGGCAGCGGCGCACCAAACGCGCATGGTGCCGCTACCTTGGCGGGGAATTATCTCGTTGCGCAAAAAATCAAAATGCGCAGGTTCGCGGAAGAAATAGGTTTCATTGGTGGTGAGCAAATCGAGCATGATGTCGCGCTCATCCGCACCTTCGGGGCGAGCAATAAAATTGACGTAGGCGTCGTAGTTGGTGAACCCATAAATCGCCAAACGACGCCACAAACGACCTGTCACCAACGCGGTTTTATCCGGGCCAATCACAATGCCTGCCGTGCGATAGACAAACTCGCGGATCTTACCCAAGGCAGAGGCGCTGATGTCGTTGTGGAAATTCATCTATTCAAACCATCCAAAGTAAAAGGGTGAGCCAATTGTTATGACTAGCAGTGGTTCACAGTGTGATGGTTAGGCAAAAAAGACGTGAGAGTAAAAATACTCAGGGGGGATGGGGGATAACACCTAGGAGGGGAGCACGGCTGTGGGGGGGCAGCAACGTCCATAAGTTTGGAATTGGCGGTCAGCGCGCTATTACCCAGTCGCAATAATCCAATAAAGTAAAAATTGCTAGTAATCCTTTAAAACCTGACACAAGAATCCTTGTAAGCCTTATAGATACTAAATTACAATAAAATCACTATATCAACTCATTGTCAGGATTATTGCCATGTCAGCAGCCCAAAAGGTACTAACTCGGCTAAACCGACTACAGCGCGGCGTCCCTTTTCCTATCGACAGCTTTTATGAGCTGGGCAGTGAAAAATCCGTACAAAAAGCATTCAGTCGCTTGGTTAAAGAGGGGGTGGTCGCACGAGTATCTAAAGGCTTCTACGCTCGCCCTAAACCCTTACCAAGCCTGCCAAGCATTAAAACTACCGCCAGTGCCAATGAGGTTGCCCGTGCCTGGGCCAAAAAACATGGTTACAAGCTGGTGAGTCAAGGGTTGGAATCAGCTTACCGCTTGGGCTTTCAAACCCAAGCTCCTATGAAAGCCGTTTATTGGAGCAATGGCCCCAGCCGCCGATTTAAAGTCGGTAATGAAATTGTTGAAATAAAGCACCGATCTCCCGTTCAGTTGCGATGGGAGGGTAAGCCAGAAGGCACTTTGCTGCGCGGGCTTTCAGTTACGCCCGCAGAAGCAGTTGAAATGAATAACTTAACAACGGCATTTAAGCGCTTGTCACTTACCGGCTCAGAAGCCAAATCGGTTATTCATAAATTACTTGAATCCCCACTGCCGAAGCCTTGGCAAATAAAGCTGGAATCTTTTGAACGGACTCTACCTTAGTGAATATTTTTGATTTCTATAAAGACCCAACCAAACACGATGAACTGAGCGCGATTTTAACGCTGGGCGCACAACACCATCGGTATGGGCTTGCCAGTAATTTTCTGGAAAAGGATATTTGGGTAACTGAAATTCTGCGGTTATTGTTTGATGAAGGTTTGCTTGGTAATTACAGCACAGCGTTCAAAGGTGGAACCGCGTTAAGCAAATGTTGGAATGCTATTCAGCGCTTCTCTGAAGATATTGACCTGTCCATTCATTGGGCTGATCTAGCAGAGGCCGAAAATGAAGTGGAGGCATGGGACAAATCCAATAGCACGCCAAGCCAGCAGAAAAAGTTTCGCGATAAACAAAGCAAACTATTAACGCAGTGGTCGGAAGCTTTAGTTAACCGTTTAAATAAACGATTTGCTGCGTATGGCATAGACGGATTAGTCGCAGAATTGGATGCAGATTCCAAGGGCGAGAAAATTAACATTCGTTACCCAAGACTTGCAAAGGATATAAACAACTACCAGTTGGATTATATTCTGCTTGAATTCGGCGGCAGGAATCGTGGCCGCCCCACTATTACCAAACAAGTAGATACCTATCTTAGCGACGTTTCTGAACTTGCAGCACTAAAGCTACCAACTGCAAAAGTTCAAGCTTATGATCCGGCCTATATTCTCTGGGAAAAGTTAACAGCGCTACATCAGTTCTGCACCCAAACCAGCGAACCTAATCCAACCAGACTATCGCGCCACTGGTACGATGTTGATTGTTTGCTGCAGCAAAACTTTGCTGACCCTATTCAGAGTAGGCAGGCTATGTTGGATGTTATTGAAATGAAGTCGAACCGATGGGCGACTGCTGGCGTTAATTACCAGCAAATTGCTGCGGGCAAATTGGTTTTGATTCCAGATAAATATCGTCTTTCGAGCGCGGAAAAAGATCACACAGAGGCTATTGAAGGAGGAATGTTTTTCGGAGCACCAGATTCATTAGAAGTAATTCTTAGTAGATTGTTTCAGACTCAAAATGAAATTAATAATAAATTGAAAATAGCTGATTAACGCCAGCAAAACGATAGCCAGAAGCAACCAAACTAGCGGGATCATCCAGGGAAAACCTCATAGACTTACTTTAAATTTAACACCGCAATGGAGAATTACAAATGGAAGAAAAATTATTTAAGGAATCAATAGAACTTCTGAACAAGCGCTATCCTTCAGGCTGGGGCGGCGTAGCCGCTCTTGCAACTGAGAGTGGTAAAATTTTAACCAGTGTTGCGCCTGATACTAAAAATGATGCCTTGTCACTCTGCATGGAAGTCGGAGCATGTTTAGAGGCCCATAAAATAAACGAAAGAGTTACACATTCGCTATGTATATGCAGAGAGTCCGATAATTCTGAAGTTATAATTTTAACCCCTTGCGGAATCTGCCAAGAACGTCTTTCTCATTGGGGCGGAGGCGTGCTCGTTGCTGTAAGCACCCCAGAAAACAAATTAAAGTTCATTCAATTAAGAGAGCTTATGCCATACCATTGGTCTATTGTTAATGGTGTAATTCTCTAATAAACGCAGAAATCTGTAGTACCATAATCGATTAAATAAAAAACATGGAAATAATAGAAGCAAAATTATCAGACCTCCCACCGTTTTTTGAATACTTAGCAATACAGTTATTCGATAACGCAGCTGACAATTCTCCCCTCTTTCAGCCTATTGCCAAGGAGCACTGCCAAGTATCAGATTTGTTGAAAGCGAAATTTCAAAATGGTTTCGAATTCACCACAGGCAATCCAGACTGGAGAAAACTGTGGCTCGCCAAAAATAGAGACGATCAAATTCTTGGCCACATTGATTTACGGCATTACAACGATGAATACAGATTTCATCGTGTTTTGTTGGGCATGGGCGTTCATCACGCAGCGAGAAAGCAAGGCATTGGTCTGAAACTTCTAGAGACGGTCATTCTATTTTGTCGCGAATCCAGCAGCATCGAATGGTTGGATTTGAATGTACTTTCAAACAACCTACCTGCAAAAAAATTGTATTTAAAATGTGGCTTTACCATTATCGGAGAAATGACTGATTGTTATCGAATTGATGGAAAACTAATTGCTGAAACCACAATGACTTTAAATACGAAAATTTTCACTCCCCTTACCGCCCACTAAGCCCCATAAAATCCCGCATCAATTCCATCGCGGAATTCACGCGCAATTTTTCCATAATGCGCGCGCGGTGGTTTTCTACCGTGCGCACACTCAGGTTAAGTTTTGCGGCTATGTCTTTGCTGGATAGACCGGCGAGAACTTCGTGCAGAACTTCTTGCTCTTTGGGTGTAAGAAGGGCGATGCGCGCTTCGCGGGCGGCGAGTTGTAGGCGCTGTTGGTGTAACTCGCGGCTGAGGGCGAGTGCAGCCTGTAGTTTTTCCAGAAATTGATGGCCTTGGATGGGTTTTTCGACAAAATCGAAGGCGCCTTGTTTCATCGCTTCCACTGCGGCGCTGACTTCGGCGTAGCCGGTGACGATAATCAGCGGTGGCGGTACCGGGTAGCGCGCTTGCAAGGTTTTGTGTAGCTGCAGGCCGCTCACGCCGGGCATGCGCATATCGGAAATCACACACTCGCAGGGGCGCGGGCTGTAGGCCTGCAAAAATGCCTCGGCGCTGTTAAAACACAGGGGTTGTACCCCAATCGGCTCAATAATGCCGCTCATCAGCTCCAGCGTGATGCTGTCATCGTCGATAAGGTAGGCGGTAGCAAACGCAGCGGTATTCATGTCACTCCTTAGGGATAAACGGCTGGCCTTATTATGATTGTTCTCATGCCGGGCTAGGTGTAAATGAGTGTAGCAGAGGGCAGCGGATTTCACGGGCAGTGCTTGTATTCGCCGGTCATCTCCGTTAAAAAGCCGCCTCGCAACCTGCGCGCCGCCACTGGATACATTTGCCCCAGAGTTATTTATGAACAGACCTCTCACCCCCGAATACCTGCAGCGTTTTGGCGGCCTGGGCCGACTTTACGGCCAAGCCGCCCTGCCCGCACTGACGAACGCGCATTTTGCAGTGATCGGTTTGGGTGGTGTGGGTACCTGGGTGGCGGAAGCCCTCGCGCGCTCCGGTGTGGGCGAACTGACACTGATCGAGATGGACGAGGTGTGTATCACCAATACCAACCGCCAATCCCACGCGCTGCAATCCACCATCGGGCAATCCAAAAATCAGGTGATTAGCGAGCGCCTGCGCGATATCAACCCCGAATTAATTATTCATTCGGTGGAAGATTTTATCGACGATCACAACATGAAAGCGCTGATTGGCAAACACCACCATGTGGTGATTGATGCGATTGATGCCGCGCATTTAAAAGCGCGGCTGGTGGCTTATTGTTTGGCGATTAAAGTGCGCCTGATTACCATTGGTTCCTCGGGCGGCAAACGCAGCCCGCAAGCGGTCACGGTGGATGATTTGGGCCGCAGTATTAGCGACCCCATGCTCGGCAAAGTACGCACGCAGTTGTATCGCCACCACAATTTTGCGCGCGATAAAAATCGCAAATTTCGCGTGGATGCAGTGTATTCCACCGAACAGATGATTTACCCCAAACCCGACGGCTCGGTGTGTATGGATAAACAAGCGCTGGCCGACGGCGTGAAGCTGGATTGTGCTGGCGGTTTTGGCTCCAGCATGATGGTCACCGCCAGTTTTGGACTGGCGGCTGCGAATCGTGCGATTGAGCGTTATTTAACTAAGGTGCTTTAAAAAAACAAAAAAATTAAAAAAAGAAACTGCTTAAAAACAACGTTTAATTTCATTTAGTTTTTAAAACCCTCCAAAAGTTGATTTACATCAAGTAGTACGCGCCATTTTGTTGCACTCTGCTCAAATACAACTAGGCTGAAGCTCGGAGTTAGTAATAACCCTTGGAGAAAGCCAATGCAGGACCTGCCCATCGCTGAAGAGCGCGCAGAAAGTAGCGCCGAAGACGCCCAACGCAATCAACAACAAAAACAAAAAAAACGCGAATGGCGCTTATTCATTTTTATCATCGTTTTCCTCTTCCCTATATTGACCGTGGCACTTGTCAGTGCGATGGGGTTTTCTATTTGGTTTTATCAACTTATCGCCGGGCCACCGGGTGCGGGTTGATGTTGTATTGCCGCTAAAAATCACACAGGAGTGGTTATGCAGAGTTCGCTAATTGCCACCGAGGTGCTCAACGCACCGCCCACACACTTGCATATCGCCAGTTTTATTGCCCACGTGCGCCCCGAAAAAATGGCGTCGCTTAAAGTCTGGTTAACTGACATGCAACAAATGGAAATTCACGCCGAAAATGAACAAGGCAAATTAGTGCTGGTGACTGAGAGCAATAACGAGCAGCAAATTTTGCACTTACTCGATGAACTGCGTGCGCAAGCCGGTGTGCTCAACGCCGCATTGGTGTATCACGAACAAATTGACCTGGATGAATTAGCCGCCGAGGACCAGCTTTGATGAACATCACCCGCCGCTTATTTGCTAAAGCCAACGCCGCTGCGGTTGCCGCCGCCGCGATTGGTTTACCGCTGCCCGCCAGCGCGAGTAATTTAATTACCAACCGCGAACTCACCAACCTTAAATGGAACAAAGCGCCTTGCCGTTTTTGCGGCACTGGCTGCGGAGTGATGGTGGCCACCAAAGACAACCACGTGGTCGCCACCCACGGTGATGTAAAAGCCGAAGTGAACCGCGGCTTGAATTGTGCGAAGGGTTATTTCCTTTCCAAAATCATGTACGGCAGCGACCGTTTGCAACAGCCCATGCTGCGCATGACGAACGGCGAGTACGATAAAAATGGCGAGTTCACGCCCATCACTTGGGCACAAGCCTTTGCGATTATGGCCGACAAAGCCAAAACCGCCCTGCGCGATCACGGCCCCGAAAGTGTGGCCATGTTTGGCTCCGGCCAATGGACTATTTGGGAAGCCTATGCCGCGAGCAAATTGATGAAAGCTGGCTTGCGCACCAACAACCTTGACCCGAATGCACGCCACTGTATGGCGTCCGCCGTGGCCGGTTTTATGCGCACCTTTGGCATGGACGAACCCATGGGCTGCTACGACGATTTTGAAGCCGCCGATGCTTTTGTGCTTTGGGGTTCCAACATGGCGGAGATGCACCCGATTTTGTGGAGCCGCATCACCGACCGGCGCATGTCCTTCCCCCATGTGCAAGTCGCAGTGTTATCGCCCTATGAAACACGCAGTTTTGAATTGGCCGATGTGCCGCTGATTTTTAAACCGCAAACCGATTTAATTATTCTGAATTACATCGCCAATCACATTATTCAAAGCGGCAAGGTGAATCAGGAATTTGTGAAAAATCACACTCGTTTTGCCAAAGGGCAAGACGATATTGGCTACGGCCTGCGCCCGGAAGACGAACGCCAAAAAAGCGCCAAAGGTGCCGACAAAGCCAATACCTGGAGCGATATTACTTTTGACGATTTTGCCGACTACGTAAAACCCTACACTCTTGAACACACCGCCAAAGAAACCGGTGTGGGCAAAGATCACTTGCTACGTTTGGCAGAGATTTACGCTGACCCGAAAATCAAAGTCATGTCGCTGTGGACCATGGGTTTTAATCAGCATACGCGCGGTGTATGGGCCAATAACATGGTGTACAACCTGCATTTGCTCACCGGCAAAATTGCCGAACCGGGCAACAGCCCTTTCTCGCTTACCGGTCAGCCATCGGCCTGCGGCTCGGCGCGGGAAGTGGGTACTTTTTCCCATCGCTTACCCGCGGATTTGTTAGTCACTGACCCCAAACATCGCGCGATTACCGAAAAAATCTGGAAGCTGCCCGAAGGCACCATCCCCGAAAAAGTAGGCTTCTCGGCAGTGCATCAAAGCCGCAAATTAAAAGATGGCGTGATTCGTTTTTATTGGACCCAAGTCTCCAACAATATGCAGGCGGGGCCGAATATTGCGCAGGAAATTTTACCCGGCTGGCGCAACCCCAATGCGTTTGTGGTGGTGTCCGATGTGTACCCCACAGTATCGGCCCAAGCCGCCGATTTAATTTTGCCCAGCGCCATGTGGGTAGAAAAAGAAGGCGCTTATGGCAACGCCGAGCGCCGCACACAATTCTGGCACCAGTTGGTAACGGCGCCGGGTGAAGCCAAATCCGATTTGTGGCAACTCATCGAATTTTCCAAACACATCAAAACCGACGATGCCTGGCCACAAGAATTATTGGCAAAAGCCCCCGAGTACAAAAACAAAAGCCTATACGATGTGTTATTTGCCAACGGCCAGGTGGATAAATTTCCCAACAGCGAACGCGCCGCCGAGTATTTAAATACCGAAGCCGATGTGCTCGGCTTTTATGTGCAAAAAGGGCTGTTTGAAGAATACGCCCGTTTTGGGCGCGGCCACGGCCACGATCTGGCCGACTTTGACACCTACCATGAAGCGCGCGGTTTACGCTGGCCGGTGGTGGAGGGCAAAGAAACGCGCTGGCGCTATCGCGAAGGCTATGACCCCTATGTGAAAAAAGGTACCGGCGTGCAGTTTTATGGCAAGCCCGATAACCGCGCGATTATTTTCGCCCTGCCCTATGAGCCGCCCGCTGAATCGCCCGATAAGGATTACCCCTTCTGGCTCAGCACCGGGCGCGTATTGGAGCACTGGCACACCGGCACCATGACCAACCGCGTAGAGGAGTTACACGCGGCGGTGCCCGATGCATTGGTGTATATGAACCACGAAGACGCTGAAGCGATTGGTGTGCGTCAAGGCAGCGAAGTGCGGGTGATTAGTCGACGTGGTGCGGTGCGGGTGCGCGTTGAAACACGCGGAAGGGTTAAACCACCGCGCGGGCTAATTTTTATTCCGTTTTTTGATGCAACCAAACTGGTGAATAACGTCACGCTCGATGCCACTGATCCGATTTCGCTGCAAACCGATTACAAAAAATGCGCGGTAAAAATCGAACTGGTAAGCCTGGCCTAAGGAGCAGATGATGAACAAAATAATCGTGTTAGCCACTGCACTGCTCGGCGCCGTTGTTATCGCCAACGTTTCACCAGAGTTACAGGCACAGGATGTAAAAGAGCAGGATGTAAAAACCATTCCCCACGGTGGTGCGAATATTATTTTGGATGCATCCGCACCCGATGGTATTCGCCCCGGCGGCACACTGAGCCAGGATTTACCCGCGCCCAAAATAGCGCGGCAACGGATTAGCGCCGAACCTGCCAACCGCAATTACCCCGAGCAGCCGCCGATGATTCCGCACAACATTCGCGGTTATCAAATCGATAAAAACTTCAACATGTGCCTCACCTGCCATAGCCGCAGTGCCAGCCCTCAAACCGGTGCGCCCATGGTGAGTATCACCCATTATTACGATCGCGATGGCCAAGCGCTCGCGGCGGTATCACCGCGGCGCTATTTTTGTATTCAATGCCATTTGCCACAGCACGATGTAAAACCCGCACGCGGCAATAGTTTTAAAAGCATAGATACCATGCTGCAACAACCGGCGGTGGAGTGATTTATGAGTACAAACACCAATAAAAAAAGCCTGTTTAAACGCACGCTGGCTCTGGTGAAAGAATACTGGGGCCAGTTCCGTCGCCCTGCCGCTTACATCAGTTTGGGCACCTTGAGCATGGGCGGTTTTATTGCGGGTATTATTTTTTGGGGCGGTTTTAATACCGCATTGGAGTACACCAATACCGAACAATTTTGTATTGGCTGCCACGAAATGAAAAATAATCCCTATCAGGAATTGGCCAGCACTATTCACTACACCAATCGCTCCGGTGTACGCGCCATGTGTTCGGACTGCCATGTACCTCATGAATGGACGGATAAAATCGCGCGCAAAATGCAGGCATCCAAAGAAGTATGGGGGAAAATATTTGGCACCATTAATACCCGCGAAAAATTTCTCGCTAAACGGCGCGAACTGGCTGAACGGGAATGGGCACGTTTAAAAGCCAACGACTCATTGGAGTGCCGTAACTGTCACGCATTAGAGTCAATGGATTTCACCCAGCAATCACCGCGCGCGCAAGCCATGCACTCCACGCTGCTCGCCAGCGGTGAAAAAACCTGCATCGATTGCCACAAAGGCATCGCCCACCATTTACCGGATATGGCCGGTGTTCCCATGGTGACCAGCATTGAATTTCAGGAGCCCTGGCAACAATTTATCGCCGAGGAAATTGCAACAACCAATTAATAACCGGAATGTAGGTTGGAATTGTTTAGGTGGTCGTAAATCCGCGCAATAATTGCATTAAAGCCATTATTGCGCGACGGCGTTAAATGTTTTTCCAAACCCAATTCGCGCAACTCGCCCTGCAAATCCAGCCCGATTAATTCCGCGCGAGTTTTACCATTTACCTGCACCAACAGCAGCGATGCCAAACCCTTAATCACGCTGCTGTCAGCATCCAGCGCAAAATAATAACGCTCTTGAGCAAGGCTGCAGCCAAGCCATACCGGCACTTCGCAGCCGCGAATCAGATTATCTGCGATGCGTAACTCCGGCTTGGGCGATAACAGCTTGCCCCACTGAATAATTAATTTGTATTGCTGCTGCCAATTCTGCGTCGCGCGCAATTGCGCTAGTGAAATACTGGAAAGATCATCGTGATACTGCACAGGAATAACTCATCAAAAAAAGGCGATTATAAAGCGCTGTTGCAAATTTCCCCAAACACAGTCTTCACTGGCTTTAAGAATCTTTACCTTATCGCCATAGGCTCACGCAAAAAACTGTGCGTAAAATGCACGCTGCGATCTGCCCTGCCCCGCTTAATACAACAACGACAGACGCCACCACTACCGAAAACGCCACAAGGCGCATTTATTACAGCTCTCGTGATTAACGACTACTGCGTTTCCCGAGGGATTTATGAACAACTTTTTCCAGCACTTCCGCACATCGTTGTGGCTCCAACTGACTGTTTTGCTCATCGCGTTCAGCGTGACAGCATGTAGCAATACCACCGCAACATCCGCTATCACTGCTTCTGCCACAACGTCTACCGCAGCAAAATCGCCGCTAAAAGTCATCGCTTACTACATGGGCGATGGCAGCGATCTGGCACGGTACGATTTTAATCAGCTGACTCACATCATCTACAGTTTTTTGCATTTAAATGGTAACCAACTCGCATTTGATAATGATAAAGACCAACAAGCCTTTGCGCGCTTGGTTGCACTGAAAAAAGATTATCCCCATTTAAAAGTTATGCTGTCACTTGGCGGCTGGGGCGGCTGTGAAACCTGTTCCGATATATTTAACAGCCCCGATAATCGCACCGCATTTGCACAATCCACGCTCGCACTTATTCAGCAACACAACGCCGATGGCATCGACCTGGATTGGGAATACCCCACGGTTCCCGGTTTCCCTGGCCATAAATATGCAGATTATGATCGCGCTAATTTCACTGCGCTGATTCGCGAATTGCGCGCGCAATTGGGCAGCCAGTATGAGTTAAGTTTTGCTGCGGGCGGGTTTGATTCATTTTTGGAAAAAGCAGTGGACTGGGCCGCGATTATGCCGTTGCTGGATAATGTCAACCTGATGAGCTACGACATAGTCAATGGCGGTACACCGCACACTGGCCACCACACCGCGCTCTATTCCACACCCGAGCAAAAAGATTCCACCGACAATGCCGTAGAGTTTTTATTACGCCAGGGTGTAGCACCGCACAAAATAGTTATCGGTGCCGCCTTTTATGCACGCGTGTGGAAGGATGTTGCAGCCACCAACAATGGGCTTTATCAACACGGCACCCATATCGAAGGTTATGGTTATAAGGAATTCGCCGCACAATTTAGTGCTGCAAAAGGCTATGCGTATCACTGGGATGAGGTAGCACAGGCGCCCAGTTACTACAGCAAACAACAGCAAACCTTCGCGACCTTTGATGACCCGCGCTCGCTGAGCGCAAAAGTGGACTATGTAAAAAAATATAATCTCGGTGGCATTATGTTTTGGCAGTTACCACACGACAGCGACAGCAATGGTTTGCTCGATGCAATTCATCACAGCGTGCATAAAGTAAAATAATTTACGGCGGCAAACCAAATAACCGCTGCGCATTGCGGGTGGTGACTTCCGCCACCTGCTCAACACTCACCCCTTGCAACCGTGCCAGGGTTTGCGCGATAACAGGAAGATATTCCGGGCTATTGCGCTCACCCTGTTTGCCGCAAACAGGCATGTCCGGCGCGTCAGTTTCCAACAATAAATATTGCAGCGGGATTTTGCTAAACGTCGCTCGTGTTTTTTGCGCACGCTCGTAAGTAATGGTACCGCCCACCCCCAATAAAAAACCGTGTGCGATAAATTGCTGCGCCGTTTCCAAACTGCCGCTAAAGGCATGAATCACGCCGCCGTAACGCGGTGACTGTTGTTTGAAACACGCGAGCATTTCATTGTGGGTTTTTACGCTATGAATAATCAGCGGCTTGTGAAATTGATTGGCAAGTTCGATATGCAAACCCAGCAGTTGTTGTTGCAGCGCGAGCGGTACCTGAATAAGTTTATCCAACCCACATTCACCCACCGCAATACAGCGCTCACCTGCGCCGCGCTGCCTGCGCGTGAATTCATCGCCCAATAATTGTTTGATCTGCTGCTGTGTTATTTCATCCAACAGACCCACACTATTGGTCGCACACCAATGCTGTTGTTCGATCCAATGCGGGTGAATACCCGCCGCATAATAAAACCCGGGATATTGTTGGCATAACTGTGCCGCCGTTTGCCACTGCTCTGGGCTAACACCGGGAATGATCAGGTGATTAACCCCCAGTCGCTGGCAGTGCGCCCACACGGCCGCACGGTCTGCAGCAAAAACCGGAAAGTCAAAATGGCAGTGGCTATCAACAAAATGGTAGCGGTTATTAAATAGTTGCATGATGTTGACTGTTGTTAGCGATAAAGATGTCACTTGGCAGTGTGGCATAATTTGCGCACTAGCGCCGGAAGCCCACTTATGAATGCACCTGTTTTTATCTTGATTACTGCGGTATTTTTTGCCCTGTCTGGCTGCAGCAGTTCACTCGCGCCCAAACCTGACCCGAGGTTAACGAAGGAGTGCGTTATTTTATTACACGGATTGGCGCGCACCAGCGAGTCCATGGTACCGCTGGCCACACAATTACAGGCGCAGGGTTACAGGGTCGTCAATATCAATTACCCCTCGCGCGAATTTCCTATTGCAACCCTGGCACAAAAAGCTATTCCGCCCGCACTGGCACAATGCCGTGCCGGTGCAGCGCAAAAAATTCACTTTGTGACCCATTCACTGGGCGGAATTTTATTGCGCCAAT
Source organism: Cellvibrio sp. QJXJ (assembly GCF_024452345.1). NCBI lineage: Bacteria > Pseudomonadati > Pseudomonadota > Gammaproteobacteria > Cellvibrionales > Cellvibrionaceae > Cellvibrio > Cellvibrio sp. QJXJ. The sequence goes on along the minus strand of NZ_CP101662.1, from coordinate 4,458,070 downwards.
ATTTACACACTCACACGATTCCCGAGCTAACCCGGGTAGTGATGCTCGCGCCGCCGAATAAAGGCAGTGAAATAGTGGATCACTTAAAAGACCTGCCGCCCTTTGCTTGGCTCAATGGCCCGGCAGGCGGGGAATTGGGAACCGACGCGAGCGCTTTGCCCCGCCGTTTGGGCGCGGTGGATTTTGACTTGGGCGTGATCGCTGGAACCACGAGCATCAATTTATTATTGTCGCTTTATCTGCCCAATCCCGATGACGGTAAAGTGTCGGTGGAAAGTACCAAAATCGATGGTATGCGCGATTTTATTGCGCTGCCCGTTTCACATCCTTTTATCATGAAAGATAAAACTACCATCGCACAGGTGATTCATTTTTTAACCCAGGGTAAGTTTTTACACACACCCGATCGCTAACAGATAACAGGGAATTTTTAACCATGGTGAGTTTCGCCGAACACTCTAGCCTGCCCATTTTTGCCGGACTCTTTGTCCTGCTGGTTTTGCTGCTGACCACAACCGGCTGCAGCACCCTGCGCAACGTCAAACCCTGGCACAGAATTGAACTGCAACAGGAATTTAATGCCGCGCTGATTAAGCAAAACGGAGCATCGACGTACACCTGGAGTGATTATTTACAGCAGGAGGAAAAACTTTTTCAGGAGCTGAAAACGCAATTAAGTGAAACCGATACCTATCAAGGTTACAGATACGAGCTGGGTTCTCCACTGAATCCGCTCAATCACACCACTAACTGGAATCGCAGTTTTGTTGTAAAACCGGAAAAAATTCGCGCGGGCATTGTTATGCTCCACGGCTTGACCGATTCACCCTACTCGGTGCGTCGTCTGGCGCAGACATTTGCGGCTGAAGGTTTTTTAGTTATTGGCGTGCGAGTACCTGGGCACGGCACCCTGCCTTCCGGATTATTGACGGCAACCTGGCGCGACTGGGCAGCGGCAACCCGTTTGGCGGCAGAGGAATTACACCGGCAACTGGGCGATAACCCGCATTTTTATCTACTGGGCTACTCGAACGGCGGCACCCTTGCACTCAATTACGCCCTGGATGCAGTGGAAGACAAAAACCTGCCCCAGCCGAAAAAAATTATCTTGCTCTCTCCCATGATCGGCATCAGTGACTTTGCCGGACTGAGCAAGCCGCTGGAATTGGTGGGCCACTTACCGCTGCTCAGTTCGCGCCGCTGGTTAAACAAAAGCCCGGAATACAACCCGTTTAAATACAATTCCTTTCCCGTAAATGCCGCTTGGCAAGCCCATCGTTTTTCACGCCATGTGCAACAAAAAATCCAGCGTTTGGCAAGCAAGCAACAACTATCAAATCTGGCGCCGATACTGACGTTTCAATCCATTGCAGACTCAACCGTCAAAACCGCAGCCATTGAACAGCATGTTTATCGCCACCTGCCCGCCAACAACAGCGAACTGGTGTTGTTTGATATCAATCGTCACCACAATTTTTTGCCCATCACCCGCACGGGTGCCAGCCGCTATATGAGTAGCCACTTTGCACCGGCGCTGCGCGCTTATGATCTGGTGAAAATTGCCAACCGTAACGGCAACACCACTGCTGTGAGTGAGTGGCGGCAAGAGGCAGGCAACCTTGCCGAGCAGGAACAACCGCTCGCGTTGGAATTCCCCAATGGCGTATTTTCACTCTCCCACGTCGCCCTGCCTTTTGCCGTGGATGACCCGGTGTATGGGCTAACACCCAACACGGATGAAGACTACGGTATCCGCTTGGGCAGCCTGCATTTATTGGGCGAGACCAAGACGCTGATTATTAATGCCAGCGCTGGCATGCGGCTCTACTGCAATCCGTTTTACCCCTATATGGAAACGCGTATTTTTAACTGGCTCAACCTACCCCGCATTCCCGACAATTAAGCCGCCGGGTGGCAGTAAATGGGCAAACCCGGTATTTCCGTCTATGCTCAGGGCATAACGAAAACACCACTACGGGAGTACGCATAGGCGACTATGCCCAACGATTCAAAGAATAAGTTCCAACGCGGCATGGTGTATTTATTTGCCATTTTGGCGAGTATTGGTATCGCACCCTTTGTAGTGATTCGCTATTTGAATGGTGAGCTGCTTAATGCCGTGGTGGATTTGGCGATTGTCATTGCCGCCCTGGGCAGCGCATTAGTGACTTACCGGCGCAGACAGGCGACCACGCTGATATCCGTTGTTACTGCCATTCTCTATTCGGCAGGTGCGGTAGTTGTCACCCATTTAAACGAACCGATTTATGTGTTTTGGCTGTTCCCCGCCATTCTCGCCAATTTCTTTTTGCTCAGTGCCAATGCTGCACTGATCACCAACTTGCTGTGCATAGTGGCTATTTTGCCGATTGCCGCCCGCCTTGAGACCAATACTGAACTGTTTGCGATGATCTCCAGTTTGTTAATTTGCGGCAGCATGGCTTACACCTTTGCCTTGCTAACTGACCGCCAACGTGAACTGCTGGAAGGTTACGCCACTCAGGATGCCCTGACCCAACTGGGCAACCGCCGTGCGATGGACGAAGAACTGCGCCTGTGTGTGGAGGATTACGCCCGCGCCAATACCCCCGCCACGTTGATTGTGCTCGATCTGGATTTTTTCAAAATGGTCAATGACAAGTTCGGGCATAAAGTGGGCGACAGAGTATTGGTTGACCTGGCCGAATTACTCGCGCGACGGGCGCGCAAAACAGATCGGGTGTTTCGTTTTGGTGGCGAAGAATTTGTGGTATTGGCGCGCAACACCGGCCTTGAAGCTGCACTGGTAATTGCGGAGCAGTTGCGCGCGCAAATCGAAGAGGAATTGAAAGACCCGGAGGGCGCTATCACCGCTTCTTTTGGCTGTGCCGAATTGCAAAAAGATGAAGACCAGCATGGCTGGTTTGTACGCGCCGACAAAGCCATCTACCAAGCCAAACAACAAGGCCGCAATTGTGTTGTGGCGGCAGACTAGTGGTTGCAAATTAACGCTGGGCGCGGTGTGAGAACTGTCGTCAGCTTTGCGATTCTTTATCCCCATCAAATTCCCCGCTGCGTTATGCTCCCAACTAGATTCAACAACATAATGACATTAATCGTTCATCAGGCTTCTTCATGCAATCACTGATTAGCAACATCATCGACCAAGTGGATCAAGTATTACTGGGTAAGGATCAGCAGGTACGCCTCGCACTCGCCTGCCTGTTTGCCGAAGGGCATTTATTGATTGAAGACCTACCCGGCATGGGCAAAACCACCCTCGCCCACTGTCTGGCAAAAGTGCTGGGGCTGAAGTTTGAACGGGTGCAATTCACCAGCGATTTACTGCCCGCCGATATTCTGGGCGTAGCAATTTTTGAACGCGAACAGGGTGTATTTAAATTTCACCCCGGCCCGGTGTTTACCCAGGTGTTGCTCGCCGATGAAATCAACCGCAGTTCCCCCAAAACCCAAAGTGCATTGCTGGAGGCGATGGAAGAAGGCCAAGTCACCATTGAAGGTAAAAGCCGGCCATTGCCCACCCCGTTTTTTGTGATCGCGACACAAAACCCCTTATCGCAAAGCGGCACCTTTCCGCTGCCCGAGTCACAACTCGACCGGTTTTTAATGCGCATCTCCCTCGGCTACCCCAGCCCGGCATCCGAGCGTTTACTGTTTGAAGGCGTGGACCCGCGTGCACGTATTCGCGAATTAAAACCACTGGTTAATAACGAGCAATTGGCAGCCATCCAAAAGGCGGTAAAACAGGTGACGGCGAGCGAGGTGCTGCTGGATTATGTGCAACGGCTAGTAGCCTTTACCCGCAGCGATGCGCGTTTTAGCTATGGCTTATCGCCGCGCGGCGCACTGGCTTTATTGCGCGCCGCCAAAGCCTGGGCACTGATTCACCAGCGCGCTTACTTGGTGCCGGAGGATATCCAACAGGTATTGCCCGCTGTGGTCGGCCACCGGGTGCGCGGCACCGGCCACAGCAACGACAGCGATGCACTGGTAAAACATTTGCGCGACAGTGTGAATGTACTGGCGTAAGGGCGAGACCGGCCATGAGCATTAGCACCTACTGGCGCGCCATCTGGCAGCGCCGCTTTTTCCGCTGGATCGACAAACGGGCGCCGCGTGCACGCCAGATCAGTCTCAACCGCAAAAACCTCTACATCTTCCCCAATCGCACTGGTTTTTTGTATTTGGCGATGACACTGGTGATTTGGTTGCTGGGCACCAACTACCAAAATAACCTGATCCTCGCTCTCGCCTACTTGATGATTAGCTTGTTCGTAGTGGCGATCCATCACACCTTTGCCAACCTGTCCGGCATTAGCGTGCGCTTTATTAGCGCCACCCCCGCTTTTGCGGGCGAGCCCGCCAGTTTCGTGCTGGAGTTTGAAACGCGCCACAAACGCGGCAGCGAAAATGTGGAGATCTGTTGGCAGGGAGGCGAGCGGCATACTTTCGCGCTCAACCCCGCCGAACCGCAGCGCGTGAACCTGCGTGCGCCCAGCAAAGTGCGCGGTTACCTGCACCCCGGGCGTTTGTTAATCCAGAGCCGCTTTCCGCTGGGCATTATTCGCTGCTGGAGTTGGTTGAACCTGGAGGCGGTGGCGCTGATTTACCCCCAGCCGATTGCTATCGATGAACCCCATCACCAAGCCAGCAGCGGGCGCGAGGAAGGCGGCAGCAGTACACGCGGTGGCGACGACTTCAGCGGCCTGCGTGAATATCAAGCAGGTGACCCCATCAAACACATCGCCTGGAAACAATATGCGCAAAACAAGGGGCTGTTTACCAAGGAGTACGAAGCCTATTTTTCCGCTGACAAGTGGCTGGATTGGCACAGCCTCAACCAATTGCAGGAGCTGCGTTTGTCTGGCCTGTGTTATTGGGCCCTGCACTACGAGCGCCAGCAAATCCCCTATGGCCTGAGTTTGCCCGGTTTGACGCTAGAACCCGCGCTAGGCGAATACCACCTGCAAACCGTGCTCAAGGCGCTGGCCCAATTTAACCTGGCGCGCGAGGCTGGCTATGTGGACTAAACGGCTCGCTCAACCCCGTTCGCAGCGCACCGAATATTTAGCGCGCGACAAACTCGCGTGGCTGCTGGTGATGCAGACGCTATTGATCTTGCCATTGCTGATTAATTTGCCTGCCTGGCTCTGGCTGGTGTGGGCGATAGCGGGGTTTTGGCGCACCCAGGTCTTTCGCGGCCGCTGGGGTGCTCCGGGCGGCACGGTGAAAACCCTGCTTACGCTGGTGTGTGCGGGGGGCCTAATTGCCAGTTACGCCGGTAAAACCGGCACCGACACCATGGTCGGACTGTTGGTATGCGCCTTTGTACTCAAGCTGTTGGAAGTGAATTCCGCGCGCGATGCGCAGCTGCTGATTTTTATCGGTTTTGTGATTACCGCCTGCCAATTATTGTTCAACCAAAGCCCCTTGGCAGCGTTTTACAGCCTGGGCTGCCTGCTGGTGCTGCTCGCCAGTTGGCGCTCGCTCTACCTGACCACCGCGCAAAGCAATGGCCTGCGCCTGCGCGCCGGAGGGCGTTTGTTGCTGCATGCACTGCCGGTAATGCTGGTGTTGTTTGTGGTGATCCCGCGCCTTGGGCCGCTGTGGGCGATACCCAACCAGCAGGCGGCCAAAACCGGTTTTAGCAATAGCCTTTCACCCGGTGATTTGGGTCAGCTCGCGCTTAACCGCGCGCCCGCATTTCGCGTGGAATTCACCAACAAAGACGAACCACCACCCGCCAATCAACTCTATTGGCGCGGCTTGGTATTAGACAATTTTGACGGTCGCACCTGGCGCCAACGCGATAGCTGGGGCCTGCCGCCTGCGGCTGAAAACAACCAGCGGGTACTGGAATCGCTGGATTACAGCATCATTATGGAACCCCACGGCCAGCCCTGGCTGTTCAGCCTGATGACACCCCAGCGCACCAGCGCAGTGAGCAACCGTCGCCCCATCCGCATCACCCGCGACCACTTGTTGTACAACCCGGTGCCTGTCGCCCAGCGCCTGCGTTATGAAGTCAGTTCGGCGCTGCAGCTGGAGCCAGTTGCCAAGGTATCGCTCTCCACAGGCGAACGCGCCGCCCACACGCGTTTGCCCGCCAATGCCAACCCGCAAACCCGCGCACTGGCTGAACAATGGCGAGGTGAAGGGTTAGCTGATCAAGCCATTATTGAACGTGCGCTCAGCCTGTTTAACCGTGAATTTACCTACAGCCTGCAGCCACCTGTGCTCGGCCAACACTCGGTGGACGAGTTTTTATTCAGCACCAAAAAGGGCTTTTGTGAGCACTTTGCCAGCAGTTTTAGCGTATTGCTGCGCGCTGCGGGGGTTCCGGTGCGAGTGGTGGTGGGCTATCAGGGCGGACGCTGGAACCCGCTGGAAAATTACCTGCTGGTGAGCCAGTCCGATGCGCATGCCTGGACCGAAGTATGGATAGAGGGCGAGGGTTGGCGCACTATCGACCCCACCGCGGCCGTCGCCCCCAACCGTATTGAACAGGGGTTGGATGACGCCCTCAGCGCCGACGACCAGAACCTGATGAGTAACAACTGGAGTGGTTCATCCCTGCTCTACAACCTGCAACTGCGCTGGGATGCCGCCAACTTCGTGTGGCAGCGCTGGGTATTAAATTACGACAGCGATGCGCAGGAGGGGCTGCTCACCCGCCTGCTCGGCGGCACCGAAGTCTGGCGCATTACCCTTTGGCTCGTGGGTTTGGGATTAGCAGCGGCAGCACTGGCCGCTTGGGCACTGCTGCGCAGCCACGCCCGCCCCGCCCTGCGCGCGGAAATTCGCGCTATTCAATCCCTTGAACGCAAGCTCGCCCAACTGGGTTATGTGCGCGCAATGGGTGAAACGCCGGGGGATTTTATTGCGCGGGTGATTCGCAGCGAGCCGCGCTGGCAAGCCAGTTTGAGCATTATCGCGCGCCTGTTTGAACAGATCGCCTATCGCCAACAAACCCAGCAACTGGCGCAATTGCAGGAGAAAGTCCGCCGCTTTCCCTCCTTGTAGATACTAATCTTAAATCCCACCCATAAAAAAACCGCTCACCGGATAATCCAGTGAACGGTTTTTTTATGCGTAAGAAAATTAAGCGCGTGCTTTTTTTCTCATCACACCCAAGCCCAACAGGCCCAGACCAAGCAACAGCATTGCGCTAGGCTCGGGCACGCCCACTGGCGCTGCAACTACTTTGGTAACTACATTCAAGGTTGAGCGGTCGATGTAAAAATCACCAACTACGCTGGTCACAGTAACAAACAGTAAGCCGTTTGCATTTAATTCCACCAGCGAGCTGAAAGCGAAATCATGAAACCAGCTCGTCACTGGCTTGAATTCAGAACCGGTAATTTTTACCAAATCAAAAAAGATGTGCGCATTCTCAGGGCCATCTTTTTTGCTCAGGTCATCATCGCGAAATTCAATCAGAATACTTGCGCTCTCTGCAGAACCCAGCACAAAACCATAATCGAGAATATTGTGGGTCCAAGAGAAGGTTCCTTTGCTAGCAACCAACTGACCAGTACCAAAATCTTCTACGTCAGTAATCAAACCTGCTGTGCTGTTCAGTGAAAACAAGCAAGCAACCACAGCCAAAAGGCCTTTTACATTTTTAATCAACATTGATGTGTTCCATTTAATTAACTAAAAGCAGCAAAACCGCTGCCCTACCACATTTCAGTAACCCAAGGAGTTACTACGTAAAAACACACATGAGTGCGTTAAACAATTATTAGTTGGTGCGATTTGCTCTTCTTACCAGAACCAGACCAACCAAACCAATCATCAACATAACCAGTGAGCTGGCTTCATTAACACTCGCGCGTGCCGTTACCACTACGTTGTCAATAAAGTTGCCGTAGGTGCCATTGGTCAGGGTAGAAAAAGTCAGCACACTGGTAGCTGCACCGGCAACAAAACTACCTTCAAATTTTGACCAAGCACTGGTGGTGTGGTTGTCCAGAACCAACGCGAGGTTTGCTACGGAGAAGGAGAATGCCTCAGTGTCGTTTTGACGCGCGCGGTAAAAGAATGAAACGTCGTAGGTTTGACCGGCACTTGTCGCCAGATTTTGGAATATAGAAAAGATGGCACCGTTGTAGGGGTCAGCATTTAATTCGATGTGGTTCTTACCGTCAGGAGCTTTTACACCACTCATGCCATTCCAAATCTCGATGCGGCTGCCTTCCCAACCATTTACGGCGCTCGCATTAAACGCTTTCCAGGAACCAGCGTTCACGGCGTTGTCTTCAAAACTACCGTTAACAATCAAATTAGCTTGTGCAGAAATTGATAAAAACAGACCCGCCAGCAATGCAAATACAGGAACAGAAATAACGCGTTTTAACATGATGGAATCCATTGATAAGTCAGTGAGGTTGGCTGGTTGTTTTAGCCTAGCCATTGTCGTCTAAATTAGCAATTATCAAGCCACGCATGCAATTGCGATATAAATCAATATCATGCTGATAACCAAATCACATTAAAAATAGAATAGTGTAAAAAAAACCGTCAGTTGCCTGGATTTTAGGTCGCTATCGATATGGATTTTGGCGACGCAGGCTGTTTATACTCGCGCCGCGACAATTCCCCTAACGCCAGTGCGCTGAACACCCTAAGGAAGCACCATGAACACCCTCTTGGATAGCGACATTTCTGGCGCTTATAAAGACCCCCTAAATAGCACCCCTAGCAAACGTCAAAACCTTGTCGATAAGCCGCTGACAAATATTCCGACACTGACTAAAAACGTTCAAAAACATACTGTCGTTGTTATTGGTGGCGGCCCCGCTGGCAGTGTGGCGGCCACCCGCCTGGCGCAAACCGGAGTGGATGTGCTGGTGTTGGAGCGCGAGCAATTTCCACGCTTCCACATTGGCGAGTCGCTGCTGCCCAATGGCAATCGCATTCTGCAAGCAATTGGTGTGTGGGACAAAATCGCTGCCGCTGGTTTTATCGAAAAACGCGGTGCGCAATTTACGCTTGCCGATCGCTCACGCACCGTGCGCAACGTGTTTGCCCAGGGCTGGGTGAAAGGGTTGGAGATGACCTATCAAGTCGAGCGCGCGCGTTTTGATGAGATCCTGCTGCGCCACGCCGAAAGTTGCGGCGCGCAGGTGTGGGAGCAATGCCCTGTCACCAAAGTGACGCGCACTGAATCCGGCTGGCAGTTGGAAGCCAGCCGCGCTGGTCAACCGCTGGTCATCAATGCCGAGTGGGTGATCGACGCCAGCGGCCGTCACTGTGTCATGGGCCGCGCCATGAAACTCGCTAAAGCCGCCTTGCCCTACCCAGGGCGCATGGCCGTGTTTAATCACTTTGAACATATGCAGCGCGATAGCGGTGAACCGGCGGGCGATGTGATTGTGCTGCGCCTGGAACAGGCCTGGTTTTGGGCGATTCCCATATCCCCCACCCTCACCTCCGTGGGTGTAGTGCTGCAAAAAAATGGTGGGCGCGAAAAAGACGAGAGCTGGGAGCAATTATTCTGGCGCAAAGTAAAAGAGTCGCCTTTTTTAACCGATGCTCTCGCCCAAGCCAAACCCTTGGGTGAATACCGGATTGAATCCGACTACAGCTTTTCCCACGAGACCTTTGGTGCCGAGCGCTGCTTATTAGTGGGCGATGCCGCCAGTTTTATCGACCCGGTATTTTCCTCCGGCGTATACCTCGCACTGGAGTCAGGTTTACTCGCCGCCGACCAAATAGCCGCGCAACTGAAAATCAAGCTACCACTGTTAGCCGCGCACCGCGAAGCCAGGTTATATACGCGTTATACCAAAACCCTGAAGTCACAAATTGGCACCATGCGCCAATTGATCGATGCCTATTACGACAACAGCGCCTGCGAAGTCTTTATGTCGCCGCGCCCCACCTTGAGCTTGCCCCAGGCGATCAACTCCGTGTTGGCTGGCAGCCTGAAACCCGGTTTTGCGGTGCGCTGGCGCCTGTGGCTATTCCAACAAATCTGCAAGCTGCAAAAAAAGCGGCCGCTGGTGCCGCCAATTGAGTGGCGTTCACCGGGTGACAGCGCAGCCACTCGCAGTGCAGAATCACCGCACTAATTTTTTGGCCAGCGCCAAGGTTTTCCCTATCCGGCTCGTCCAAGCAATATGACCAGCCTTGCACTCCTCAATACTTTTTCTGACCGCCATGGAAACGCTATGACTGATGCGGATCACCCGGCGCTTATCCGCCAAGCCCAAGCGGGCGACGGTGCAGCTTTTGCGCAATTATTGGCGCAGCATTACGACACGATGTTCCGTTTTGCCTTCCGCTGGTGTGGGCACCGCAGCGATGCAGAGGACATTACCCAGCTCGCCTGTATCAAACTCGCACAATCGATTAACCAATTTCGTTTTGAAGCGGCGTTTAGCAGCTGGCTGTATCGACTGGTGATTAACTGCGCCAAGGATTGGTACAAGAGCCAACGGCGCCACCAGCATGACAATATCCACAGCTGGAGTGAGCCGGAGCAAGCGCCCGAGCACTACGCTGAAAACACTATTTATTTGCAGCAATTACTGCGTTTGCTTGATCAAATGGCCGAGGGGTTCAAAGAGACTGCACTGCTGGTGCACGGCGAGGGTTTAAGTCACGCCGAAGCGGCTGAAGTGCTGCACCTGAAAGAATCCACCGTCTCCTGGCGGCTGCATGAAATTCGTAAACAACTCAAAGCGCTGCAACAAACCGGCGATGGTAGTTGGGAGCCTTCCCCATGAACAAAAAGCCTATGAACGAAGACGATTTGCAAAAACTGCTACAACAGCAACCGCCAGCACCGGATGCCGATGCCAAGGCACGTCATATGGCGGCAGCGATGGCGGCGTTTAATGCGCAGCACACTAATGAACAAAACATCGCACAGGACACTATCCACAACATCAATCACAACAGCGAAAAAAAAACGAATATCCTCCAAGGATTTTTACAGCGCTTGCGTCTTACCCGTGACACCAACCATCACGGGAAAAACACTATGCGTGCTCCAACATTTGAACAACGCGCCTTCTGGCAAAAACCAGCATTAATCTCCGGCATTGCCGCCTCCAGCCTCGCGGTATTGGCAGGGCTGACATTTATGCAGCACTTGATGATTAATTCTGATGAGCAGGAATTAGCGGCGCGGATCGCACAAGAATCCCACACCAAGAATGTTCCACTGAATGTGCAACAACCCAGCGCTGATCTCACCCTTGAGGAATCCGTCGTTAGCGCTAATAGCGATTTAGCTAAAAAACAGGCAGTAGCAGAACACGAGCAATTGGCGCGTAGCAAAATGGTCGCCGTTCAGTCCCAAGCGATGATGGAACAGCAGCCCATGGCGCTCTCGGCACCTGCTCCCGCCTATGCAGCAGCAGATATGATGAGCCAACCCGCGCCGGAGTTTCGCGACCGGTTTAGCGATGTGAATGAAAACGGGGTACTCGCGGTAAAGAATAATCCGGTATCCACCTTTTCCATCGATGTGGATACAGCGTCCTATAGTTTTGTAAGGCGCATGCTCAATAACGGCCAGCTGCCGGAGAAAGATGCGGTGCGCAGTGAAGAGCTGATCAACTATTTTGATTACGCCTACCCCCTGCCCACCTCTAAAAAAACGCCCTTCACCACCACCGTGAGCCTGGTGGATTCTCCCTGGACCAAAGGCAACAAATTAATTCACATTGGCATTCAGGGTTATCAATTAACAGCGAGTGAAATTCCGCAATCCAATTTGGTGTTTTTGTTGGATGTGTCTGGCTCGATGGATGAACCGAGCAAATTGCCGCTGGTAAAACAATCCATGGGCTTGCTGCTGGATACCCTCAAACCCGACGACACTATTGCCATAGTGGTTTACGCCGGTGCCGCCGGCACTGTATTGGAACCGACCAAAGTTAAAGAGAAACAAAAAATTCTTGCGGCATTAACAAATTTGCAAGCAGGTGGCAGCACCGCTGGTGCCGAGGGTATCGCCCTCGCCTACCAATTGGCGGAGGCGAATTTTAATAAAAACGGTGTCAACCGCATTATCCTCGCTACCGATGGCGATTTTAATGTCGGCCAAACTGGCGATGAAGCACTGCAGGACTTTGTGGAGCGCAAACGCGAGCAGGGAATTTATTTATCGGTGCTGGGTTTTGGTCAGGGCAATTATCAGGATGCCCTAATGCAGACCCTGGCACAAAACGGCAACGGTACCGCCGCCTATATTGATACGCTCAGTGAAGCGCAAAAAGTATTGGTTACTGAAGCTACCTCCAATTTATTTCCGATCGCGCAGGATGTAAAAATCCAGGTGGAATTTAACCCCAATACCGTGAAGGAATATCGCCTGATCGGCTACGAAACCCGTGCCCTTAAACAGGAAGATTTCAACAATGACAAAGTGGATGCCGGTGAAGTAGGTGCAGGCCAACGGGTAACAGCGATTTATGAAATCACCCCCGCAGGAGCGCAGAGTGGGTTGCTGGAAGAAAGCCGTTATCAACAAGAAACCAAGGTTGATACCAAAACAAGCAGCGAATATGCCTTTTTACGTTTGCGCTACAAATTACCGGGCGAAACCCAATCGCAATTGCTTGAAACCGCTATAGAAAAAAATGTACTGCCGGATGTAAATACTACCTATCAACAAGAAGTAAATTTCTCCATCGCTGTGGCCGGTTTTGCGCAGCTGTTACGCGGTAGCAACTACGCCGGTGATTTTACCTACGACAAAGTAATTGAACTGGCGCAAGCCAATAAAGGCAAAGATGAATACGGCTACCGCACTGAATTTGTACAGTTGGTCAGAAAGGCAAAAATTGCACAGTAGTGATTTTTTCACCTACAAATAAATTATCGAAAAAGAAAGTATCGACAAAGAAAATATCGGTAACTAAAAAGCACGACAAAAAAGCCGCCGCTCAGTGAATGAACGGCGGCTTTTTATTGGCTGCACCTTGTGATTGAGGGCAGTAAAATTTAATGCACCGTAAAACTCTCACTCACTTGTTTCAGCAGCACATGTTGCACGGCAAACTGCGAAGCCAGTGTCCAGGCATAAATCACATAAAAGTGCTCCGCCGTCTCAAGTGTAGTAATGACGTAAATAATCTTAATACCATCCACCTTGGCAGCGAGTGCAGCCTGCTGTGCAGCCATGCCGCCGATATTGAGTTTACGCGGCGCTTCTTGCACATAAAATTCCTGGGTGGATTTTTCCAACCCCTGCGCAATTAATTCGCTGTAGCGTTGCAAATCAAAAGTCCCACCAAAATCAGTTTTATTTTCACGCAGCACCACGGCGTAAACATTTTCACGCAGATTCGCTACCCCAATCGCCGCTTCGGGATTCAACCGGCGCTCGCCTTTCCAGCTAGACGGGGTGGTCAGTGAAATAGTTTTATCGTCGCTGTAAGTGCGCAAATTAGTGAGTAAACCGGTAGCAGGCTCCTGCTGTTTATCGCCGCTTGAAGCCTTGGTGTGCTGCGTATTTTCCGCCGATGTTACAGGCGGTTGGTTTTTAGCGCGCGCGGCATAATTCTGGTAGGCAGGCAATGCCACGGCTGCAATTAACCCCACTAGCCCAAGCAGTGCAACGCCCACCACAATTCTCGTCAGCCAGGCACCCGAGCCGTCAGCGGCAAGCACTTTGGTAGCAGCGGGTTCCGGCACGGAGGGCAATTCTGTGGCAACCTGAGGCTCAACACTTATCACCTGAGGCGCAGCAACGGGAGGTGCAAGGGGTGCAGGAGTTGCGCCGTGATCGATAATTTCGCAGTAGCCGCCAGCATTTTGAATGGCGGTTTGGTATTTGGCGGCGGTTGTTGCATCCACACCGGCTTTTACTAGCGTGCGCGTTTTGCGCAGCATTTTTTCGATGGTGGGAGCATCTTTTTTGAAGAGTGCGGCAAGGTTGCGCACCAATGTTGCTTTATCAAAACCGGCGCGAGGTTCGGCCAGCAGGTATACATCCAGGCGTTTTTCAGTCATGCGCGCACCCTTTTGATAACCGGCGCGACATTTATGCTGACACCGGAGGCCCCTGTGTCAGCGTGGTTGTCGCGCCAATTTATTATTGAGGCGCCATCTTAACTTTTGTAAGGCATAGCTCCAAGGTAATCCTTTTTACCCACATCCACGCCGTTGTGACGCAAAATCGCATAAGCGGTGGTGATGTGGAAATAAATATTCGGGATTGCATGTTGAATCGCAAACTCGGTACCGGTCAGATATTTACCTTCCCAGCGCGGTTGGCTGATATGGCGCTCGGCAGCACCCTCAAATTCTTCCGGTTTAACACTGGCAAGGTAATCCAGTACCGCTTGGATACGCGCTTTTAATTCCGGCAAGGTGGTTTCTGTATCGGCATGTACCGGTGCGGAATCCACTTTACCAATCAACCGCGCCACACCTAACTTTGCAGTGTCACACGCGATTTGCACCTGGCGGATCAAGTTGAATTGGTCGGGTGCAAGGCGCGAATTAAGCAACACAGATACATCAAATTTTTTCGCTTCAGCTTGTGCAGCGCCTTTATCGAGTATCGCACTGAGGTTATTGAGTGCTTTGGTAAATTGCACCACGGTAAGTTCATAAAACATGGCATTCTCCTTTGAATGACGGGGGCTAGCTTGAGGGATATTACGCATTGCGGTTTGCACTTAGTGGGGTTCTAGCAGGGACTATTCAATCCACGGGGGTGTAAATAGCGCGGTAAAAAAACGCAAATATTGGCTCATTGCTTGCATTGCTTTTATTTCAGCCAATATAGTTAGGTCTCATTCATCAAGGACTTAGCTGCTTATGCCACATGACATTAGCCTAATTACCACCATTGCTGCCGGCCTTGGCCTAGCGATGATCCTGGGGTTCGTCGCCGCGCGCCTGCGCTTGCCGCCACTCATTGGCTACCTTGTGGCCGGTATTATTATCGGCCCCTCAACCCCCGGTTTTGTTGCCGATATGGCACTCACCGCCCAGCTCGCGGAAATTGGCGTGATGCTGCTGATGTTTGGTGTTGGCCTGCATTTTTCGATGGGCGACCTGATGGCCGTCAAACGTATCGCCGTACCCGGTGCGATGCTACAGATCACCATTGCCACTCTACTCGGTGCCGGTGCTGGCTACTGGTGGGGCTGGGACCTGGCGCAATGCCTGGTGTTTGGTTTATCGCTCTCCTGTGCCAGTACGGTAGTTCTGCTCAAAGCGCTCGAAGCGCGCGGGCAAATTGAAACGCTTAATGGCCGTATCGCTGTGGGTTGGCTGATAGTGGAAGATCTGGTGATGGTATTGGTGTTGGTACTTCTGCCAGTGATCGCGGGCATCTTGGGGACTATCCCCGCCGCCGATGGCCACGCCCCAGCCGCCAACGACCAGCATATCGCCGTCACACTATTGATCACACTGGGCAAGGTTGCCGCGTTTGTGGTGTTTATGCTGGTAGTAGGCAAGCGTTTACTGCCCAAATTGCTTTGGTGGGTGGCCGGCACCGGTTCGCGCGAGTTGTTCAGCCTGTGTGTTATCGCCACTGCCGTAGGGGTCGCCTATGGTTCGGCGCTGCTGTTTGATGTCTCTTTCGCGCTGGGTGCTTTCTTTGCCGGCATGATGTTGCGCGAGTCGGAATTCAGCCACCGCGCCGCCGATGACTCCCTGCCGCTGCGCGATGCCTTTGCCGTATTGTTTTTTGTGTCGGTCGGCATGCTGTTTGATCCGCACATTCTGCTCGACGAGCCGCTGAAAGTGCTCGCCGTTGTGGCCATTATTATGTTTGGGAAAACCATCGCCGCCGTAGCACTGGTACTGGTCTTTCGCTACCCGCTCAACACCGCATTGATTGTCGGCGCGAGCCTGGCGCAGATTGGCGAGTTTTCTTTTATTCTGGCGGGCTTGAGTATCAGTTTGGGCTTGATGGATATCCAGGCACAAAACCTGATCTTGGCCGGTGCCCTGGTTTCCATCGCCCTTAACTCGTTAATGTTTACGCTGCTGGAACCGCTGCGCAATTGGGCGCTCAAGCATTCGGCCTTTGCGCGTAAATTGGAAGTGCGCGATGACCCATTGGCGGTACTGCCGATGAGCACCGACGAGGTTTATCTCTCCGGCCAAGTGGTGCTGGTGGGCTATGGCCGGGTGGGTCGCCGCATTGCCAAAATACTCGACGAGAAGCAAATTCCTTATGTTGTGACCGAAGCCAATCGCGCCATCGTTGAAGAGTTGCGCGCGAAAAATATTCCCGCGGTGTGCGGCGATGCCGCTGACGCGAATGTACTGATTCAAGCGCATATCGCCAAGGCAGGCATGTTGGTAGCAGCAACATCCAATACCTTTCATGTACGCCAAATGGTGGATATTGCGCGCAAATTGAACCCCAAAATTGAAACCGTCATTCGCACCCACAACGAAGAAGAAGCCGAACTCTGGGTGAAAGAAAATATCGGCCGGATATTTTTAAGCGAACAGCAATTGGCAGGTGGTATGGCAGAACATGTACTGCAACGGATGGGCAAAACCATTACCTCGCCCAGCCACTAACCCCAACCGGTGCTGGTTCGACTGCCCGAACCAGCACTCTTGACGCTGCAGCTAACGCGATAATTGCCAAGCGCGATACCCACTCCAACCCGCCATAAACAATAGCCACATACCTACCCAGAATAATCCCCCGCTAATAATGTGATTGGCGAGGCCGAGAAACTCCAGCCGCTCTGTTAATGGGTTATGGGTATCCACCACAATCGTCTCCAACCGGCTCAGCCCGAATAACAAAGCCGCGATGACAAGGTTAATGAGCGCATCAATTATCAACTTCGGCACAGTCCAATAAGGGTAGAGCAAATTCCACAGGCCAAAACCGAGCGAGGCGATAATCGCCAGTGACAGCAGTGGAATCGCGGTTTGTACTTCCGGGGTAAAACCGATGGTGAGCCCAGCAAGCTGCGCGGAGGGAAGCCACAGGGTGTAATTCAGCAGTAACAAAAAGAACAGGTCGCTGGTGAAATCCACACTTTGCTCACAGCTGCTAATACGCTGCCAAGGGCGGCTCACCGGTGGCAATTTCTCGGGCGACCAACACTGGTAGGGCTTAAACAAGGGTTTGCCACCAGGTGGATTGCTGAATACATAAAATACCCCGGTAATCACCGCAAACGTGATCAATCCTTTCATCACTAATCCATGCAAAAAACCAACAATATTGATTTGTCCCGAGCTGAGAAAACCAATACCGAATTGAATCAAACCGAGCATAAACACCAAAATCAGTCCGTAATGCAGCGCTTGTTTGTACAGGGGAAACAGGGCGGTGGTAACCAGCTGTTGCGGTGGTAGAAAACTGGCCGCCACTTGCTGTGGATGCCCCAGCGCAACCAAAACACCAGAGACTTCTGCCGCTGTCGGTTCGCGCCCCAACTGCTCGCGCAGCGATTCCAAACTATCGAGCACATTCGCGCGCAACTCACGGGTAATCTCCTCGCGGCGACTCTGTGGCAGGGCTTGCGCTACCGCGCCCATATAGCGATCAATCAGTTCCATGTTGCACCTCCAAAATCTTAGCCAGATGTTGATTCAATTCCTGCCACTCGGCGCCCAAACTTGCCAGCAACTCAGCACCCTCGGGCGAAAGCTGGTAATAGCGGCGCTCGCGTCCTTCCCCCTGTTGCCACTCGCTGGTCAGCAGGCCCTGCTCGGCCAAGCGGCGCACCAGTGGGTAAAGCGTGCCCTCGTCTATATCAATGCCCGCCTCCTGCAATTGTTTGCGCAGCGAGTAGCCATAGTGGGATTGGCGCAGGGAACCCAACACAGCTAGCACCAAAATTCCCCGCCGCAACTCCTGTCGCAACTTCTCCAAATGTTCTTCTGCCATAACGACTCACCATTACTGTGTGGTACACAGTAATTACTATGCGCCGCACAGTATAAAAATACAAGCCGAAGAAAGCATATTTTTTAAGCAACCATGGCGTTTACACAAACGCCAGATAATAAAAAAGCAGCCGAAGCTGCTTGTTTGATTTGGATGTTTTTTAACCTGCGAAAATAAACACCGAGCTGTTACTACTGTTCCGTTTGCCGTCGCCGCTGTTTTTTCTCGGCTGCATTTTTCTTTACGCTGTCGCGCAGGCTCTGTTCACTTTCAAACAGGCGATCAAAGCGCATTTTGGGATTATCCCAACTGCCTTTGATGGTGTAACTGACACTGGTGGCTTGATCTACCTGTTTCTTAAAGAGTTTACTGACCAGATAAATCCCCGCCGCCGCCGGCAAACCGGTCGCCAGTGCCGCATAAAAAGTCACATTGCCCGCTACCGGTAAGGCGGCAATCAAGCGGGTGTTGAGCCGCTCGCGGCGCAGGTCGATGGTGCCCGCCATTTGCATACCACTGGAGGGCGTTGTCACTACCAGCGGCTCTTCAAATACCAGGGTGCCCTGATTAAAACGCACTTTGCCGGTGATTTCGTCGTAGGCCAAGCCACTTTTATACAGATCCGAAAAATCCAGGCGCAAGCGGCGTGCAAGGGAGTCAAAATTGAGCACCGACATCAGGCGTAAAATACCTTCGCCCGCACTGGCATCGCGTTTAAAGCGGCCATTCTCCATGGCGATGCTCATTTCACCACCGAGATTCAACAAGCTGAAATCCTGTGGTGATCCAGGCCAAAACAGGTCTGCCTCATAGCTGGCTTTGGTGCTGTCCAGCATGTCGGGTTTTTGCCAATCGCGCAGTACCGCCCCTATATCACCCGCACTCAAACGGCCGATGAAACGGGTCTGCACGCCAACGTCAGTGTTTTGCCAAATCAACCGCGCACCGGTAGATTCCTGCTCCGCCGGGTTGTCGTCGATACCGCTGACGGTAACGCCGCGAATGGTGCCGCGAATATTGTCGATCACCACCCCACGCTGGTCCGGGCGCAACTGCAGCGACCAGGTGCCGTAATCTTTATCGTCCAGCAACAGGGACTGCACGCTGATATTCGCCAGCGGCAACTTGCGTGGATCTATGACTTTTACAACCTCCGCCGGTACTTCCGCTGCTTGAGCCGGTGCCTCAGCATCGTTGGCAACCACGGGTTTGCTCAATCCCAGCTCCACCGAATTAAGCGAAAGCCGGCGCAGATTTACGTCGATGGGTACAAACGTACTGGTCGGTACAAATACATCACCCTCTACGACCGGATTCTTAACTGCTAATTGCCAACCGGCTTGCACCGGCATGGCGGTAACCGCCAGATTTTCCAGCGTCATGGGCCCAAGCTCGTACTCCCCCAGCACCAACTCCAGCAAAAAAGGTAAACCGGCGATTTTGCCTACCGCATCGGCAGCACTGGCAAGTGACTCGCTGTCACCGTAGGAGGGAGTTGATAGCGGGCGAACCACAACCGGCGTGAGGCGCTCGGCATAGGCGAGGTAGCGAGCCTGTACTGCTTTCCAGGCATCCAGATCTATGCCCGGTAAGAAGCCGGAAACCAGAAACTGCGCCTTGTCACCCAAGCGGGCATCGGCGGCCAACGCGATATTGGCATTGAGCAGTTGATTGTTATTCCCTCTGTCCATGCGCAACAGGGCTTGCACATCCTGATTGTAATCGACGCGAATTTGCGACTGTTTTTCCTGTAACCAGAGGGAGAATTTAAAGGGGCGCTCATCGCGCGCGCGCTTGCCATAAGGTGCGGGTAAATCAATGCCAACACCGGCCAGGTTGGAGCTAAGGGTCACGCGCGCAAAGGACTGGGCCGCAAATTCACGCGGGCTCAGGGTATTCAGCGGGTTATCGTCGGCCACGCCGGGGCGAACCAAGTGGTTCAACTCTACCCGCGCCTCGTAGGGCATTAGCCCTTCAAAAAACAACGCTTCAGGGCGTTTACTCCACAGTGCCAGCTGCTCGCTATCCACCTTGCCTTGCAGGTCGATGAGGGTTTTATTGGCGCCTTTGGTTTTGTCGCTCGCCAGACTTAGTTGCAGCGGCTCACCAAAAAACACGCCTTGCAAGTCTTTACTGGCAATACCACTGGTGCTGCTGTAGCTGATGTGGCCACGTAAATCATTGACACTCAAATTGAGATTCTGCAGCTCAAACAGCGGCGCCTGCAGATCTACATCCACCTGTTGGCGGGCATCGGCGGGTTTATCCTCGCCGCTGCCGAGTGGGATATCCAAATCCAGACGGGCGAGCATGTCGCCCTGCATCGCCCAGGAATCCATGCTGCTGCCCAGGTATTGGCGCAACTGCCCCTCGCGCAGCACACGAATGCCATCGCTGGCCAAACCGCTGATTTGTCCATCCACTTGCAACAGGGAGCCGCGCCCCTGCACACGCGGGTTCACTTTAATTACCCCATGCTCAACCCGGCTATCCAGCACCTTGGCGCTGTCCACCCTCGCATCCACATGAACATCACTCACCGACAGCTGCCCATTCACCTCGCTCAGGGCTGGCCAACCGGGATGATAATCGAGCGCGACGCCGTTCAGATTCAACGCCAGTTGGGCAGTGCGCGCCTGGGCATTGCGAGTATTGAGCGTGCCGCGATACATAAAGCCAACCCGGCTGGCGATGCCAGGATTGCTCTCGCCCAAACTCTCTGCCAACCATTTGCGCAGCGACTCCGGCAGGGTTTGCGGGAGATAGGTTTTATAGCGGCTGGCACTGACGTTCTGGCCGCCCACTTGCAGATACAGGTCGATATCGCCGGTATTACGTTTCCAGGGCAACCCCAACCACATGTAACCATGGGCCAGTTCGTCGCCCTTTTGAAACTCCAACAGCCCGCTGTTGACGTAAATCTGATTCTTGTCGCGCTGTAAATGCCAGGCGATGTGGCCGCGTGCGCGGTCATAATCCATGGGCTCGGCAAAGGTAGGTGAATAATGCATGGAAAAACCGGAGCGACTATCGAGCGCTACAAAACCGGTTTTTTGCCCTGCTTGCAGGTAACCATCGACCCCGACCAGCGCTGGCATTCCACGCCAGGCCCCCATGGCGACCTGATGCAAATTGGCGCGCAGTTGCCATTCGGCGGGAGTGTGAATAGGCAGACTCAGCTGGATATTGCGCAACTCGCCACGCGGAGCAAGGCTAGTCAAGGCATCGGCCAACACACCTTGGGGCAGCACCCCGGAGCGAGCAAATAATTGGTTGAGCCGCGCCAAATCCAGACGATCCATATTCATCGTCAGGGGTTGCTTGAACCCGCTGGACGAGAAAGCGATATTGGCACCGTCGATTTGCTGATCCTGCACCACGGCTTTGAGCGCCTGCAGGCCCAAACGCCAGGTACCGCCCGGCAGCCAGTGGCCCGTCAGCTCGGTGCTGAAATCATCCAGTGCCAAACGGCGCTCAGCGAGCGGCACTGACAGCCGCTGCAAGGCAAGACGCCCGCTCAGGTCATAACCCGCCCCCTTGGCGCGGCTTTCAAACCAGATATTGGCATCCAAACTGCCCTCGCTTTGCAGTACCGATTTGCCGGCACCGCCGAGTAGAAAAGCAGTCGCTGCAGCAACGGGCTCGCCGGTAGGAAAGCGGTTGAGCTGTAAATAACCCTTGCTGCGAAAACGTTTGGACTGGCGTGGATCGCCCTGCCCTTCTACCACCAGATACACACTGCGCGGCTGCTCATCCACATCAATCTGCAGCGCCAGACGATGAAAATCGCCCGCACTTTCAAGCAGTACATAAGGTGAGTCCAGCAGCATTTGTTGCCCGCTGGCAAAGGCAAAACGAAGGCGACTGCTCTGCAATTCAATGCGCGTGGAGAGCAGCAGCATATCGACCAGACCATTGAGATCCGTGCCCTTGGCCTCGTCATCCTTAACCTCTGGTAAACCGGCAATGCGCCAGAATCCCGAATCGGTCTGGACAAAGTCCATATCAACCTGATTGAGGCTGAGATTGCTCCAAACCAACCGGGCATTGCGCAGGGATTTGAGGATATCAAAGCGCATCCGCGCTTCAGCGACCGTCACTATGGGCAGGCCGCCATGGCTTTGCATGCGGAAGTTGTCTACTACCAGACTGGGTTTCAGCCCGTTCCATTCGGCCTGGATACTACCAATCTCTACTTGGGCATTGAGCTTATCGGACAGATAACCGGCAATCCCCAGATTGTAGTCACCCAACAAATGGGAAAAGCTGCGCCCGGACTGCACCACTACCGCTAATAGAATCAGCGCCAGGGCAATCAGCAGGTAACACCATTTCACCAATTTATGTAAGGTGCGTTTCATTACAGCGATGTTTCTCAGGGTAAAAACCAGGGTAAGGGACAGGTAAAAGCGCTAGTGGAACAGGTCACACCAACACAATATCGTACTGCTCCTGATGGAAGAGCGCCTCAACCCTGAATTCGATAGTACGGTTAATAAAGGCTTCCAAATCCGCCACGTAAGTGGCTTGTTCGTCGAGCAGGCGATCCACCACCAACTGCGACGCCAACACCAAAAACTTCTGATTGTCATAAGTGCGCGCCATGCGCAAAATTTCGCGGAAAATCTCATAACACACAGTTTCCGCCGACTTCACCTGACCGCGCCCCTGACATACCGGGCAAGGCTCACATAACAGCTGCCCGAGTGACTCGCGGGTGCGCTTGCGCGCCATCTCCACCAAGCCCAACTCCGACACCCCGGTAATACGGGTTTTGGCGTGATCTTTTTCCAGCGCCTTTTCCAAGGTACGCAATACCTGCCGCTGGTGTTCGGCATCCTTCATATCGATAAAATCGAGAATGATAATGCCGCCCAGGTTGCGCAAGCGCAGCTGGCGTGCAATCGCGGTCGCCGCTTCCAGATTGGTTTTAAAAATCGTCTCTTCCAGGTTGCGATGCCCGACAAACGCACCGGTGTTGACATCCACCGTGGTCATGGCCTCAGTCTGTTCGATAATCAAATAGCCGTTGGATTTGAGCGCAACCCGCGGCTCCAGTGCACGCCGAATCTCCTCTTCCACACCGTAAAGTTCCAGCAGCGGGCGATCGCCACTGTAAAGCTCGATCAACTCCACTAACTGGGGTGCGTATTTGGCGGCAAACTCCTGCATTTGCTGCCAGGTCAGACGCGAATCCACCCGCACCCGGTCGATAGGCGCGCGCGCCATATCGCGCAGGGCGCGCAGATAGAGCGGCATATCGCGATGGAGTTCCGCTGGCACCCCCAAACCGGGCAACTTTGCGCTTAAATCCTGCCAAAGCTGACATAAAAACGGAATATCGGCATTGATGGCATCGGCATCCGCGCCCTCAGCAACGGTGCGCACAATAAAGCCGCCACTAATGCCCTGCCCGCTCACCGCCGTTTCGACTGCCTGGCGCAAACGCTCGCGTTCGGGTTCATCCTCTATACGGGTAGACACACCAATATGAGAGGAGTTGGGCATGTACACCAAGTAGCGCGACGAGAGGGTCAAATGGGTGGTTAAACGCGCGCCTTTGGTACTGATCGGATCTTTGGCCACCTGTACCAGAAGTGTCTGCCCCTCGCGCACCAGAGTGCGAATATCAGGCACTTCACCGCGCCGCACTTCACCTTCGGGCGGCTCAGGCATCATGTCCGCGGCATGGATAAAACCGGTGCGTTCAAGGCCAATATCCACAAACGCCGCCTGCATACCCGGCAGTACCCGCACGACTTTGCCTTTATAGATGTTGCCAACGTAAGTTTCGCCGTGGCTGCGTTCGATGTAGAACTCCTGCACTACGCCGTTTTCCACCAGCGCGACCCGGGTCTCGACCGGGGAGACGTTAATCAGAATTTCTTCGCTCATGATGCGCACTCCGCCGCTGCGGGTGTCCACCAGGGCACCGCAAATTCACGCAACAGCTCGCAGGTAGCCTCAATTGGTAAGCCCACCACACAGGAATAACTACCGCGGATTTCCTGCACAAATACCGCACCCAACCCCTGGATGGCATAACTACCGGCCTTGTCCTGCGGCTCACCGGTTTCCCAATAGGCGGCAATCTCACTATCGCTAAGTTCGCGAAAAGTTACATCGGTGGTGGACACACGGAGCGCTTGTCGGGTGGACGAATGGAGGGCTACAGCGGTAATCACTTGATGGGTGCGGCCAGAAAGCTGACGCAACATTGTGTGGGCATGATCTTGATTGAGGGGCTTTTCCAGAATTTTGCCATCAAGCAAGCCGAGGGTATCGGCGCCCAGCACAGGGGCCAGTGGAAGTTGCTGCTTAAGCAACTGGGCAAAACCGGCAGCGGCTTTTTCCCGCGCCAAGCGCTGCACATAATCCAGCGCCGTTTCACCCGGAGCGGGCTGCTCAGGAATAGAGGCATTAATCACCGCATGAACAACACCAATCTGCTGCAATAGCTCACGCCGACGGGGCGATTGGGATGCCAGATACAAGGAAGGAACAACTGCATTCACCCTGAATTCTCCTGCTATCACCGTCGTGGGTGATATAAATTATTCGTTAACCGGCAGCCTTGGCAGCTAGTGATGATAGCGATGCGTCCAGCGGCTCAGGGCGCCATAACACAGCGGCCACATCAGCGCGCTGGTGATGGCAGGATATAAAAACTGAATACCGGAAAGTGGGCGACCAGCCATGCCCTGCACCCAATTATCGGTGAGCTGGGCGATACCAACCAATACGAAAATCCAGGTGGATTGGCGCCAGATAGAAAAGTTGCGCACCCGCTGGTAAGACAAAATACAAATGTAGGCGACAATCACCAACCCCAAACTGTGCTGGCCAAAAGGTACACCTTCAAGTAAATCCTGGAATAGGCCAAGTAAACACAGCAGCGAAAAGCTCACGGTGAGCGGCATGAAAAAAATCCAGTAAATCGCTACCAGCAGCACAAACTCCGGGCGCAGCCAACGCAGGTTCATCGGCAAGGGGTAAACCGACAACACCAGGGCAACCAGAAAACTGATGCCTATAGCCAAATACAAATTAACGCGTGAAGCAGGCATCAGCGCGCTCCACCCTCATCTTCCGGGAGAGATAAAGCACCAGGGACAGTGGCACGATCGCGGTCTGCAAATACCAGTAATAAGTGACGGCTGCGATCCAACCGCGCCATGGGTTTGGCGACAACCGTTAAGAAGGCTTTGCCTGGGTCGCGCACTACATCTAATACTTCAGCCACCGGGTAGCCAACAGGGAAGCGATCCCCCAAACCGGAGCTAACCAGCAAATCGCCAGCGCGAATATCGGTATTGGCCGACACATGGCGCAAGCTCAGGCTGTTGAGATCGCCGGTGCCTTCGGCAATGGCACGCACACCGTTGCGATTCACCTGCACCGGAATCGCGTGGGTAGAGTCAGAAATCAGCAACACGGTGCTGGAATGCTCGGCCACTTCTGTTACCTGCCCCATCAAACCAAAGGCATCCAGTACCGGCTGGCCTTTAAAGGCGCCGTCTTTGCTGCCGCGGTTGATAATCACTTTATGGCTGAGCGGGTTGGGCGACACCCCGATCAGTTCGGTAATCAGCACTGTATCTTGCAGGGTTTCGCTGGCATTGAGCAATTGACGCAAGCGCACGTTTTCGGCAGCGAGCGAAGCCAGCTGCTGAAGCTTGCGCTGATGAATAAGCAGCTCGGTTTTAAGCGCCTCGTTTTCCAGTTTGAGGTCAATCTGGGAGACAAAGGTGTCTTTGCGCCAATCATTGACACGGCTGGGCACATCGGTGAGTTGATAGAAAGGAGTAACCAATTGCGCGAGTTTTTCGCGCAAGGGTTCAAGGCGATCGGTATAAAGCCCTACCACCACCAGCACCATCATGATCACAATGAACAGAAAGGCGCGACCAGCGGCAGAAGAGTCTCGATTAAAGAGCGGTTTAATGGCGATATCTCCTGTGCAAGTGGAGCGCTAGCGCCAACTGCGCCAGTCGCCCCGCTGTTATCAGGACGAGAGCAAGTCGATATTGCGCTTGTCATTCATTTCCAGCGCAATACCACCGCCGCGCGCCACACAGGTCAGCGGCTCTTCGGCGACAATAAAGGGCAAACCGGTTTCGTTGGACAGCAAGCGGTCGATGTCACGCAGCAAAGCGCCACCGCCAGTTAATACCACACCGCTTTCGGCGATGTCTGATGCCAGCTCCGGTGGTGATTGCTCCAGCGCACTTTTTACTGCCTGGACGATACCCGCCAGTGGGTCTTGCAGGGCTTCCAGAATTTCATCGCTGCTCAGGGTAAAGCTGCGCGGTACACCTTCAGCCAGGTTGCGGCCGCGCACATCAATCTCACGGATTTCGCTGCCGGCAAAAGCGCAGCCAATTTCTTGTTTGATACGTTCAGCGGTGGCATCACCAATCACGCTGCCGTAGTTGCGACGTACGTAGTTAACAATCGCTTCATCAAAACGGTCACCGCCAATACGTACGGAATCGGAGTAAACCACACCATTCAGGGAGATAACGGCAATCTCAGTGGTACCGCCACCGATATCCACCACCATCGAACCGTTGGCTTCAGAGACTTTCAGGCCAGCGCCAATCGCTGCCGCCATAGGCTCTTCAATCAAACGCACTTCGCGCGCGCCAGCACCCAAGGCCGATTCGCGAATCGCACGTTTTTCTACTTCGGTAGACAGACAAGGAACACTGATCAGTACACGGGGAGAGGGGTTAAACCAGGAATTTTCATGAACCTTGCGGATAAAGTGTTGCAGCATTTTTTCGGTGACCTGGAAGTCGGCAATTACACCGTCTTTCAGAGGGCGGATAGCGGTGATGTTGCCCGGAGTACGGCCCAGCATACGTTTCGCTTCAACACCCACTGCTTCGACAATCTTGGTGCCGTTATGGTGACGAATCGCCACTACCGAAGGCTCGTTCAAAACAATACCGCGACCGCGGACATAAATAAGGGTATTAGCGGTTCCCAGGTCGATAGACAGGTCGTTGGAAAATGCTCCACGCAAAAGTTTCATCATGACAAGACGAGGCCTTAAATAAAATGTGTTGGAATGGATGTTCGGTAAAGTCAGCCGTTGTAGACAGCAATACTGAAATAATCTGTGCCAGCGCTGGCGACGGCGCGCTCCTGGCTTTTTTATCCTATGGCAAAACGCCAGATTCCTTGATCGATCAGCCCGCTCGGGGCGGTTCCCTGCAAAAAAATGTAAGCGCGCAGTATATGTGAATTTTTGTTTTTTATCCGAGCCGTTTTGGCCTTAAAAATAAAAAGTCTTCATAAAGATATACATGGCGCACGAAAGTTCACTTTGTTTCACAATATTGGACACTTTCTGCCTGTTTTTTGCGCAAGCCCAACAAGGCAGGCACAGGGATTTAGAGGTGCGCGCAAATGTGGTACCTTGAGCGCCCATTTTTGGCGACTTACCGCAGGATAACTGCCGTTTGGCCGCACTTTCGCTTTTTTATCTGCTGGAGCTAATACCACCATGGCTGTAGACCGTTCCGATATCGCCAAGCTGGCCAAGCTGGCGCGTATCCAGATTACCGATGAGGCCGCCGATGAAGCGGCAAAAAGTATTTCCGACGTGCTGGCTCTGGTCGATCAATTGCAAGCCGTCAATACCGATGGCGTTCTGCCCATGGCCCACCCACTGGACGCCGTTCAGCGCCTGCGCGCCGACATAGTGACCGAACCCAATCAGCGCGAAACCTTTCAGGCGATTGCACCAGCCACGCAAGATGGCTTGTATCTGGTGCCACAGGTTATCGAGTAGCGACCAAGTAAAGAAATAGCTCGCTCCCTCTTACAAAAAAATCTCAGGAATTTGCAATGCATCAATTCACCATTGCCGAACTGGTAAAAGGCCTGCGCAACAAGGACTTCTCCAGTACCGAAGTGACCCAACATTATCTCGACCGCATTGTGCGTCTGGACCAAACCTACAACAGCTATATCACCGTGACGCCTGAGCTGGCGCTGCAACAAGCTGCTGCTGCTGATGCACGTTTAGCCGCGGGCAACGCACCTGCACTCTGCGGTGTGCCCATCGCACACAAAGATATTTTTTGTACCACCGGAGTGCGCACCTCCTGCGCCTCCAAAATGCTCGATAAATTTATCGCGCCTTACAATGCCACCATCGTTGAAAATTATTTGAATTCCGGTGTGGTGATGTTGGGTAAAACCAATATGGATGAATTTGCAATGGGCTCATCGAACGAGACCAGCTGGTACGGCCCGGTAAAAAACCCTTGGGCGATTGATTGTGTTCCCGGCGGATCATCCGGTGGTTCTGCTGCTGCAGTAGCCGCACATTTAGCACCGGCGGCAACCGCATCCGATACTGGCGGCTCCATTCGCCAACCCGCCGCCCTGTGCGGATTAACCGGTATTAAACCGACTTATGGTCGCGTATCGCGCTGGGGCATGATTGCGTTTGCCTCTAGTTTGGATCAAGCGGGCATTTTGTCGCGCACCGCTGAAGACGCTGCGATTTTGTTAAACGACATGGCCAGCTACGACGCCAAAGATTCAACCTGTGTTGAGCGCGACGTACCGGATTACACCGCCGATTTAAACAAGCCATTAACCGGCATGCGGATTGGCGTACCCAAAGAGTATTTTGGTGAAGGTTTGAATCCAGAAACGGCGGCGCTGGTTGAAGCGGCGATTAAAGTCTACGAAAGTTTGGGCGCAACACTGCACAGCGTCAGTTTGCCGCACACTCATCTCGCCGTACCTGCCTACTACGTGATTGCACCGGCAGAATGCTCCGCTAACCTCTCGCGTTTTGACGGCGTGCGTTACGGCCATCGCTGTGAAAACCCAACCGATTTAAACGACCTGTATATGCGTTCGCGCAGTGAAGGTTTTGGCAATGAAGTGAAACGCCGTATTTTGGTAGGCACCTATGCGTTGTCGGCTGGCTATTACGATGCCTATTACAGCAAAGCGCAAAAAATTCGCCGCTTGATCAAGCAGGATTTTATGGATGCTTTCCAACAAGTCGATTTGATTATTGGCCCCACCTCGCCTTCACCGGCATTCCAATTTGGCTCCAAAACCAAAGACCCAGTCGCCATGTATCTGGAAGACATCTACACCATCGCCACTAACCTCGCTGGCTTGCCCGCGCTGTCAATTCCCTGCGGCTTGGTGGATAACAAACCGGTTGGCCTGCAATTGATTGGCAACTTCTTCGCTGAAGGGCCGCTGCTTAATGCCGCACATCAATTCCAGCAAGCAACCAACTTCCACCAACAAACCGCCCCTGGCATTGAATAAGAAAGAGGAGAACAAAAATGCAATGGGAAACCGTAATCGGGTTGGAAGTTCACGTACAGCTCGCGACCAAAACCAAAATCTTCTCCGGCGCCAGCACTGCATTCGGCGCTGAGCCAAATACCCAAGCCTGTGCTATCGACTTGGCGCTGCCCGGCACCCTGCCCGTCGCTAACGAACAAGCCTTTCGCTTCGCCACTATGTTTGGCTTGGCGGTGAACGCGGAAATCGGCAAGCGCTCGGTATTTGAGCGCAAAAATTATTTTTATCCCGATTTACCGAAAGGCTATCAAACCACACAGCTCGCCGAGCCAATTGTCGGCGCGGGATTTGTGGATTTAGAATTGGAAGGTGGCCGCACCAAACGCGTTCGCATTCACCACGCGCATCTGGAGGAAGATGCAGGTAAATCCCTGCACGAAGATTTCGCCGGCATGAGCGGTATCGACTTAAACCGTGCAGGCACGCCACTGATTGAAGTGGTTACCGAACCCGATATGCGCAGTGCCGAAGAAGCCGTTGCCTTTGCCAAAAAATTGCATTCCATCGTTACCTCGCTGGAAATTTGCGATGGTGAAATGAGCCAGGGCTCCATGCGTTTTGACGTCAATATTTCCGTGCGCCCGAAAGGTTCTGAAATACTCGGCACCCGCACAGAAACCAAAAATTTAAACTCATTTAAATTTATGGAAGAGGCAATTGCGCTCGAAGTTGAGCGTCAAATTGATGTCCTCGAAGACGGCGGAAAAATCATTCAGGAAACTCGTCTCTACAACGGCGACACCAAAAAAGCCCGCTCCATGCGCAGCAAAGAAGACAGCAACGACTACCGCTACTTCCCCTGCCCTGATCTGTTGCCGGTAATTCTGGATGATGCCTACATCGAATCTGTACGCCAGCAAATGCCAGAGCTGCCAGAAGCCAAACGCGCGCGCTTTGTCGAGCAATATGGTTTGAGCAGCTATGATGCAGGTCAAATCACCATGGATAAATTTACGGCGGCATTTTTTGAAGCTTCAGCGGCAATTTCCGGTGAAGCCAAACTCACCGCTAACTGGATCATGGCTGACCTGGGCGCTTATTTAAATCGCACCGAACAGCGCATTGACCAATCGCCAGTAACACCAGAACTGCTTGCTGGTTTGGTGGTGCGCGTGAAAGACGGCACTCTCTCCAGCAAAATCGCCAAACAGGTTTTTGAAGCGATTTGCAACGGCGAAGGCGATGCCGACACTATTATCGAAACCAAAGGTTTGAAACAGGTTTCCGATACCGGCGCGCTGGAAAAAATTATCGATGACATCATCGCCGCCAACACGGCACAGGTTGAAGGCTACCGCGCCGCCGCCGAAGACAAACGCGCAAAAATGCTCGGTTTCTTTGTCGGTCAAGCTATGAAAGCATCCAAGGGTCAAGCCAACCCACAAGTGTTGAATGAATTGTTAGTTAAAAAATTAAACGGTTAAGAGCCCAAGCCCTCTCCCCCGAGAGGGCGTCAAAAATAGAGAGTCCACATGAGCCAACGTAAAGACAAAGAAAAAGTTCTCGGCGAAATATTCGACGAAGCGCGCATCGCCACCTTCTTGGAATATCCGGCACCTGCTGGCATCAACGCCGATTACCATTTATTGGAAAAAGCCTATCGCGGCATGCGCGGCGAAAACTTTGGCACCTTCGTCAAATTATTTATCGAAGCCGGCAAAGACCTCAACGCAATCGGCCCGGAAGGCAAAACCTTCCTGCAAGTGGTAAAAGCCCATCGCAACGGCGAAGAATACGCCGTTGCCTTGGAAGCTGCTGGCGCGAAGTAAATAAAACACCGCATGCAAAATAAAAAGGCAGCCCTCACCGGCTGCCTTTTTGCTTTTAGTAAATATAGACTACAGCAAGTCACTACCTGTCCGGGCGGACTTATACACTTTGACTGGATCAGTTCAAAAACTTAAAAGTACCGCATATGACAAATTTCACTGTTAATCCAAACATTATCTTGTGTGTCTTATTGAGCGCAGTGATGTTTACACTAACGGGGTTTCAAGGCAGTATTTTCGACGAACTCAGCCTTTACCCCGACAAGGTTAGTGCTGGTGAAGCCTGGCGCTTACTCACCGCCAATCTTGTACATTTCGGTTGGGCACATAGCTTGATGAATGTCGCCGCGCTGGTGTTGTGTACACTGGCTTTTTTTACCGATGTATCACTAAAAAAATTCTCGCTCTTGTTGTTGTGGTGCGGAGCAAGCGTAGGTGTAGGGATTTATTTTTTTAACCCTGAATACTCCCCTTATGCGGGATTGTCCGGGACGATTCATGGATTAATTGTGGCAGGGCTGTTACAAACGCGCGCATACCCGGTGTGGATTCGTGTTGTGGCCCTAGTATTAGTAACCGCCAAGCTGGTGCAGGAAAATAGTGCTGGTTATGAAGCGACAGATTTACAACAACTGATTCCTGCAGCGGTTGCGGTGGAGTCAC
This sequence comes from Cellvibrio sp. QJXJ, assembly GCF_024452345.1. Lineage (NCBI taxonomy): Bacteria > Pseudomonadati > Pseudomonadota > Gammaproteobacteria > Cellvibrionales > Cellvibrionaceae > Cellvibrio > Cellvibrio sp. QJXJ. Next base: position 4,426,447 of record NZ_CP101662.1, on the reverse strand, counting down.
ACTTATACGGAGCAATTGCCGGAATCGTTTTTGTAGGCGGTAATTGGCTGATAATTCGCTTAAAAAGGAAGCTATAGATGCAAGGTTCTCCCGGGAAAGCAATTGATTACTTTATGGCAGGTGGCAAGCTGATTGTGCAACCCGGTTTTCGCCGGTTTATTTTAATTCCGCTGCTGATTAATCTGGTTATTTTTGTGCTAGTGACCGCCACACTGTTTAATATGTTCAGTGATTTTTTTTACCAAATCCTGGAGTGGTCACCGGGCTGGTTAGACTGGCTGGCCTGGTTGTTATGGCCCTTGGTCGCGTTTATTTTTTTAGTGATCTACGGTTATAGCTTTAACATTATTACCAATTTTATTGCGGCGCCTTTTTTTGGTTTACTCGCCGAAAAAATTGAAGCCCATTTAACCGGAACGCCACCACCCGACGAACCTTGGGGGCAACTGATTCCGCGCACTTTGCAGCGCGAACTGATTAAGCTTTGGTATTTTGTCAGCCGGGGTTTACTGGTATTACTTATTTTGGTGGTTTGTTTTTTTATTCCCGGCCTGAATTTAGTCGCAGTGATTATTGGCGCACTCTGGGGCTGTTGGAGCATGGCAGTACAGTACTCTGACTATCCGGCAGACAACCACCAATTGGAGTTCCGCGAGTTGCGCCGCCGTTTAAATAGCCAACAATTAACCAGTTATTCTTACGGTGGGATTATTTTGCTAGGCAGCATGGTGCCGGTATTGAATATTTTTGTTACACCGATTGCGGTAGCGGGTGCGACAATTTATTGGGTTAAGGAAGTGCGCCACCTGTGAAGCTCGCCGTCTCTAAAAAGCCACTCAACATAAAAAGGGCGCGATAAATCGCGCCCTTACCATTAAAAACCGCGTGTATTTATTCGTCGCCATCATCCACAATCATATTGCCACCCGCGTCTTTGGCGCGGCGCAAATATTCGTTTGCCTTGGCGATCTGTTGATCCAAACTATTATGCAGCTGGCTAGTCACACCAGCACTAAAATAGACACCTATATTTTGTCCATTGATAACAAATTGCTCCGCGGCCAATAACTGTTTCACTTTGCTCAAAAACGCTGCGGCTTTTTCATGATCCAGCCCCGGCAGCATCACATAAAAATCATCGCTGTCGGCGCGCGCCAATAAAAACCGCCCCAACATGGTTTGCAAGCTGCTGGCGATTTGTTTCAATGCTTCATCGCCCCAGGCATTACCGTGTTGCTGATTGATTTCGCTAAAGTTATCGATATTGATTATTGCCATAGACAAGGGCGATGATTTCTCTTGCGCGGTTTTGTATAGCTCACGCGCGGCGTTAAAGAAATAAGAACGATGGTAGAGGCCGGTGAGATGATCGCGCTGGGCACTGTTGGTAATTTGCTCAACCAACTCCAGATATTCAATGTTGTGGATAATGCGGCAGTAAAACTCTTCCGGGTGAAACGGCTTGCGCAAAAAATCATTGGCACCGTGTTTAATGAACTTGGCTGAAAGCGCCTCGCTGCTCTCGCCCGACACACCAATCATAATCAAATCGGTTTTGTCGTATTTGTAGCGCAGGTTACGCACCAGCTCAAAGCCGTCCATTTTGGGCATGTTGTAGTCGGTGATTAATAATTTTATATCCGGATTTTCCAACAGCACTTGGATCGCATCCACACCATCAACTGCTTCAACCACTTGAAATAAATGGCGGCGAAATAAATTCGCCATATGTTTGCGCGACATATCCGAATCGTCCACCACCAATACTTTGATGTGCTGATTTTTTTCCAGCCGATGAATCATCGCGATAGCTTTGCTGTAGGCATAGCGACCTTCTTTGGTCACGTAATCCACAATGCCTTTGTTGAACAACTGCTCGCGCCGTTTTTCGTCGTAGGAGCCGGTGAGCACTATGGTGGGAATTTTTTTACTGAGAGTGAAATCCACCACCTCACCATCGGGGGCATCGGGCAGATTGAGATCCACCAGCGCAGCAAAAAAATCAGCGGGCGACTCATCGTAGAGCGCAACCGCCTGCGCAAGGCTGATCGCGTAAACCGGTTCGTAGGGGAGCGATGATGCCTGCACCAAATGGCGCAGGATTTTCATCACCATATCGCTGTCTTCCACAATTAGAATTTTTTTCATAGCAGATCACTCAATGACGCTTAAATATCCATTGAGTGTAGACAAATTTTAGAAAAATGCGCCAAGCCTATGAAATAGCTGGATCTTTAGCGCCAGATAAAACCGGAAATAGCGGTGTTGAACAGCAGCCCACTAAAATTTTGCCGGGCGGGTGTCGCGGCTTGCAGTGCTGCACCAAAACACACATGCAGTGGCAGCAAGTGTTCCTCACGCGGGTGGCAAAAACGCCCTTGTGGTGCAACGGCCCACTGACTCAAGTTCTGTTCGCGCTGTGTATTGGTGAGAGTGTCAGCGGTGAGCGTTTCCGTTAGCCAGTAATCAAAGGTTTCACTTTTGCCACGCACCGCTGGATCGTTGGAGAAAAACGCGCGCATATTGTGGAATGACATACCCGAGCCAACAATCAACACGCCCTGCTCACGCAGCGGGGCGAGCGCTTTGCCTATGGCGATATGGGCTGCGGGGTCGAGCGAGGCGAGTAGCGACAATTGCACCACCGGGATATCGGCGGCGGGGTAGATCAACATCAGCGGCACAAAAGTCCCGTGATCATAGGCACGCTGATTATCCAGGCGCGCATCAATATTTTGCTGCTGTAATAGCTGTTGGATGTGTTTGGCGAGTGCGGGATTACCCGGCGCCGGATAACTGAATTCATAGCTCTCGGGCGGGAAACCGTAGTAGTCGTACATCATGCCCGGCGCGGGGGAGTTGCTGATACTGACTTGCTCTTCTTCCCAGTGGGCGGTAATCACCACAATCGCCGTTGGGCGCGGCAAATCCGCCGCCAGTGATTGCATAAAATGCGTCAGTTCGCGGTGGTTTATATCGCCCAACAGCGGCATAGGGCCACCGCCATGGGGTACAAACACAACAGGCATTAATGCGCTCATCATAAAACTCCCAACTGCGTGTGATGCAGAACTAGAGGTTAACGGCTGCCGTAGCCGCCGCTTTATTATGTTCGCGCACCGACTCGTAAATCGCCGCGGCCATAATAATGCTGCCGCCAAACAGCGTACTCCAATCGGGATAGGTGTGCAGCACCGCAATCTCATAACCCACGGCATAGACGGGCTGCAAACACGCCACCAAACCAACGGTTTTAGCCTTTAAGTAGCGCAGCGAATAACCCAGTAGTGTGTGGGTGAATGCGGTAAAAAAAACGCCTAAACACAAAAGCAGCCACCAGTCGTGGGTAGATGGTTGATGCGGAGAGAGAATAAGCACTGGCGTCATTAACAGGGCGACAATCAACACTTGATAACTCATCGAGCGCGCCGCAGTTTGGTTGCTGAACCAGTAACTCAGCAACAAGTTACGCACTGCAAAAGTCACCGCTGAAATCACACCCCAAATCACCCCTTGGGTCATGTTGTTGTCGATATTAAATTCCGGCACCAGCCAATAAATACCAAACAGCACCAAACAACCGCTGACCACATCGCGCCAATCGAGCTTGGTGCGTTTGAGCCATGGCTCCAGAAAAACCGTGACCACCGGATAGGCGTAAAGGGAAATCATACCGACGGCAATATTGGCGACCTGCATGGAATAAAAAAACGTTACCCAATGCAGCGCCAGCAACACGCCGAGGATCAACATGCGGCCATAATCACGGGCTGAGCGCAGGGCGACATTGCGCTCGCGCCACCATACCCAGGCAAATAAAATGAAGGCAGCGATCCAGGTGCGATAACCGGTGATATCCCACGCAGGCAATTCGATGATTTTGGAGAAGAGCCCTGTAGCACCCATCAAAAAGGCGCCCAGATGCAGGCTTAACAGGGCTGACTTGGCTGAAGACATAACCATTCCGGGCGATGGCACTGCCCGGCACAAAGCCGGGCGACGTCAATTAAGGATACGGATAAAAAGGTGCTAGCGCTAATCAGTGACGCGGGCGGCGACTGCGATTACCTCCGGGGCGATTGCCCACGGAGCGATTACTGTGCCTGTCGTTGTTACGCGCACGGGCCGGTGCGGGCAAGCTTTCCGGCGGCGCCAACATTAAATACTCCGGCGGTTGTTCGCACTTGATGGGTTTACCCAATAGCGTGCCAATCGGCTCCAACAACTGCGCATCGTCTTCACAGGCAAAACTGATCGAAGTGCCGTTCTTACCGGCGCGGCCGGTGCGGCCAATGCGATGCACATAATCTTCCGGCTCTTCTGGCAGGGTGAAATTCACCACGTGGCTGATACCGCTGATATGAATACCGCGCCCGGCAACATCGGTTGCCACCAACACTTTAATTTCGCCGGACTTAAACGCATCGAGCGTAGATACACGTTTATTCTGTGCAATTTCCCCGGAGAGCAAGCCGGCTTTGATACCGTGACGCTCCAATTTTTCCTGCAAATCGCGGCATTCATCGCGGCGATTGGCGAACACAATCATGCTCTCGGCGTGTTCTTGTTGAATCAGGTTATACAGCAGTGTGTATTTTTCTTCGGTCGAAACCAGATACACATGCTGATCCACCCGCTCATTGGCTACCGACTCGGGTTCGATATCGATGGTGACGGGCTTGTAAGTCCACTGCTCTACCAAGGTGCGCACTTCATCGGTAAACGTCGCGGAGAAAAACAGGGTTTGGCGATCTTCACGTTTGGGCGTTTGACGCACAATTTGACGCACTTGCGGGATAAAACCCATGTCCAACATGCGGTCGGCTTCATCGATAACCAGGATTTCCAGTTGATCCAGGTACACGTCTTTATTGCCGCAGAAATCGAGCAAACGACCAGGTGTCGCCACCAGGATATCCACTAGATCATCGTGTAAATGGCGCTGTTGTTTGACGTAATCCATACCGCCTACCAGCGTGTGGATTTTCAGATCGGTGTATTTGCACAGGCCTTTGGCATCTTCGGCAATCTGGATAACCAGTTCGCGCGTGGGGGCGATAATGAGCGCGCGCGCTTCACCGGCATAGCGTTTTTCGGTGATGGGATTTTTTAACAGGTCATCAATAATCGCAGTCAAAAACGCGGCGGTTTTACCGGTACCGGTTTGCGCCTTGCCCACCACATCCTTACCTTGCAATGCATAAGGCAGGGATTGCGCTTGAATGGGCGAGCAGTATTTGAAGCCTAAATCGGCAATCGCCCGCATGATTGGCAATTCCAGATCAAAATCGTGAAAGCGGCTCTTGCCCTCTACTTCTTCAACGTCAAACTGGGCAATATCCCACGGGCCGTGATCCACTTTTAGCGCTTTTTTGGGACGTGGTGCAGCTGAATGGCGCGGAGGTTTAGCGGAGTGATCGCGCTGAACGGCGGGGGTTTGCTGTTCGGTTTTTTGGCCGGGGCGTTGGTCGCGGCTATTGCGATTACCGCGACTATTTTGCTGTTGGCCGCTGCGCTCGCGGGGGTGTTTTTTTGCGCCAGATCTGTCACTGGCAGTTGTTTTGTCACTGGCAGGCTTTAGGTTAGCCTCATTCTTTTCAGGTTTATCCGCACCTGAACCAATCAATTTTTTAAAAAGTTTTCCGATCAATCTATTCACCAAAAGTTATTACAGCCAACGGCTTGAGTGGCAGTCACGCAGACGTGCCTATGTAAATGCTGTTTCGCTTTTATCACAGGGCATTAAACCCGGCGCGAAACAGCAAAAGAAGTGCGCAAAATGACTGTTAATTGCACGCACAAACTGTGCCCGAGTATACACCAATCGTCAGACAATCAGCGGGTTTGACGCCAATTGTATGGAATTAATACACCCGAATTGGCAGGATCTCTGCATAATCAGCGGCAGAGTTTCACTCATTCCTGTGGCAATTAAAATACAACAGAAGGAACACACCATGAGAATTCACAGCCTGCAGCACGTCCCCTTTGAAGATATTGGCAGTATGGCCAATGACTTTCGCGCGCGCGGTTATGCACTTTCCACCACCCATTGGTACAACGGCGATACAGCACCAGCCCTGAATGATTTTGATGCGCTGATTGTCATGGGCGGCCCCATGGGTATTTATGACGAGGCGATTTACCCCTGGCTGGCGGATGAAAAAGCGCTGATTAAAGCGGCGATAACCGCCGGAAAAATTGTGCTGGGCATTTGTTTGGGAGCGCAGTTAATTGCCGATGTATTGGGCGGCAAAGTCACACGCAACCCGCACAAAGAAATTGGCTGGCTGCCAATTAGCATTAATCCCGCAGCGGCAACTCACCCTATCGCTCAAGTATTCACACGCTACGCAGATGTATTTCACTGGCATGGCGATACCTTTGCACTACCGCCGGGTGCAGTACATCTTGCACGCAGTGAAGGCTGCAGTAATCAGGCATTTTGTTACGGGGATAAGGTATACGGTTTCCAGTTCCATTTGGAAACCACACCCACTTCGGCACGGGCGTTAATTGAACATTGTGCAGAAGATATTGATGGGTCGCGCTACACCCAAACCGCGCAGGCGATACTCGCAAGCAATGAAAAATTTGAGCAGATCAATCGCGCCATGAGCGAGGTAATTGCACTGGTTTTTGGCTCAGAGCAGCGCGCCAAATAGATGACCCGCCGCAAAAGTCAGAGCCATCGCGGCGGCGCCCCAAAAACCCACCCGCAGGCTGCCGAGCAGCATATTGGCGCCACCCACTTTGGCGGCAAGCCCACCCAGTAATACCAGGGCGACTAGTGAAACCAACGCAATGGCAGGGGTTAACTGAGTTGCCGGTGCCAGCAGGACAACTAACAGAGGAATAAAAGCCCCCACCGCAAAAGTGGCGGCCGAAGTGAGCGCTGCCTGCAGTGGGCGCGCGCTCATCGCCTCGGTGATACCCAGCTCGTCGCGCGCGTGAGCACCCAGCGCGTCGTGCTGCATTAATTGTTTGGCAACTTCGCGCGCGAGTTCACGTTCCAACCCCCGCGCGACATATATCTCTTGCAATTCGCGGTGTTCACCGACGCTATCGGTGGCCAGCTCATGAGTCTCACGCGCCAAATCAGCGGCTTCGGTATCGGCCTGGGAGCGCACCGATACATATTCACCCGCCGCCATGCTCATTGCACCCGCCACTAAACCTGCGACACCCGCGAGCAGAATTGCGGCACTATCGCTGGCGGCAGCCGCGATGCCCATCATCAAGCTGGCGGTGGAAATAATCCCGTCATTGGCCCCCAGAACCGCTGCACGCAGCCAGCCCGAATGATGTGAACGATGAACTTCGCGATGACGCATAGTGCTCTCCAGCCAAAAGAAAACAGGGATTTTATTCCGCCTTGAAAGGCGAAATACGGCGCAGGGTATTGTCACGTTTTACGTAGTGATGAAATAAGGCAGCGACAATATGCAGCGAGATCAGGTAATAACCAAAGGTGCCGACTTGTTTGTGCAGCTCTTCCATTTGCTCAGCCAATGCCGCGTTTTCATCTAACAGTGGCGGTAATTCCAAACCAAAGAAAGGCACACCATGCCCTTCAGCGCTCAAAATAATCCAGCCGGCAATAGGCATAAAAATCATAAACGCATAAAGGGTGATATGAACCACCTTGGACAAGAGGTTCTCCCATAATTTGGGCTCAGGCACAATTGCCGGGGTTTTACTGGAAAGGCGCAGCGCCAACCGAACCACCACTAATAGCAATACGCCCATGCCCAACATAAAGTGCAGCGCCTTTACCAATTCACGTGGCTCGCTGCCGCGCGGAAATTGACCGCGTATTTCAATAGTGACGAACACCGCCACCAGCAGCACAAACATAAACCAATGCAAGGCAATCAAAATCGGGCTGTAACGGTTGGGGCTGGACAAACTGGTCATAAAAGATCCTCGTTTTTGTTGTGTTAAAACCTTGTGTTAAAACTCTGCCTGCTGACGCTTGCGGAGAAAATTTTGCTAAAAAACGGGCGGCTAGCGATAAAGTTTTCCTTGATATCTCAACCATCCACCAGCGTGTTTGCCCTTAGGGTCGTGATGAGTCCAGTGGATAACACCGCCTTTATCGTTCCACTCGTACTCGCCGTAAAACTCAATCATCTCGCCCTCGCGCAAGGTTTCAATACGCGGCGCCAAGTCTATATTGTGAGAAATCAGCAGCGAATGCCCTGACTCCAGCTGCAGCAAAAATTTTTGATGGCGACTACCTTTGTTATCGTCGGGCAACACACGCACTACTCGCCCCTCGCCCGCCAACATCAGATCTGACTGGCGATTGGCAAACGCCTCGGCAATCAATAAATCGCGGCCACTGATATCCAGCGGCAGATCCAGTTGCTCACTGCCGTGACTAAGCAACTGCGCTTTATTGGCACTGTTTACCAACACCAATAGCAGCGCAAAAATCACCAAACCAACTAAATGACCGGTTTTTCGGGGCCAATGCATCGCTCATTTATCTCCACTAAAGCCTGGTCGCGCAGCATACCTTGTGCACCCAAAAGACGCACACTTTTACGCGACAAGTCGTTTGACAGACCACATGGTCTGTTATTAAATACCAACAGACCAACTGGTCGGTCAGCAACGCTCGTCATCAGATACCACTGCATGCAAGGAGAACCAAGGGATGAACCAATTGCCCCCCTCAACCAGTCAATCCGTTTCGTCACTCGACCAACTGCCCCTGCTCGGATACGCCGAGTTTTCGTTCGGGCTGCAGAGCCATATCCGTGTGCTACGCCTGTTGGGATACGGATTTGTACTGCTCGGATTATTGTTAATCAGCGGTGCAATGAGTTATCAATATCTGTGTCAAGTCCAATAACCCGGGGCGCACTGCCGCGCAATCACACACAATCGCATAACCATAAGAATTTCACTTAATAACCCTAGAGACCCTCATGGCCACTGAACGCAACGCCGAACAAACCCGCACCCGGATTCTGGAAGCCGCCCACGAGGAGATTTATCAAAACGGCTATCAGGGAATGCGTATTGAAGCCATTTTGCAAAAAACCAATCTCGCCAAAGGTGCGCTCTATCACCACTTCCCCAATAAACTGGCGCTGGGTTATGCGGTTGTTGATGAAATTTTAATGGAGCACTTTCATAACAACTGGAATGAGTTTCGCCAGCAATATCCCGACCCACTCACCGCCATGCAGCAATTGTTTTTGTGGAAGGCAGAAAAGTACCGCGATGAGCAGTGTTTTAAAGGCTGCCCTTTAAATAATTTAAATCAGGAAATGGCAGCGATTGATGCAGGCTTTCACGCGCGTCTGGAAATGGTGATGGAGGCTATTTATCAAGCGATAGTGCAAGCGCTGGAATTGGGACAACAGCAAGGGGATGTGCGCGCCGACATTAATCCAACGCGCATTGCGATGTTTATTATGGCCAGTTACCAAGGCATTATGGGCGCCGCGAAATGTATGCAAGCGCCAGAATTATTGAGCGATTTATTTAGTACGTTGAACGATTACATCGACACCTTGCGCACCCCCGATCAGCCCCATTAATGGCTGATCATCCAGGGCCGCATAGAAGGAAACATTTTATTACCCTCCGCCGTGTACAGCAGATTGGATTTGCGAATCGGCTTGTCGCCACACCCACAACCTTTACCGTGTTTATGTTCGCGCCGCGCCAATTGCTCCGCGCGATAATCCGGCGTTGACAATACCGGGCTGTGCATCGCATTTTCATTGCGTGTATGCGCCGCACGATTCTCCTGTTTCATATCCAAAAATTCCGGCGCAACCATCAATACCCGCGCACTCAAAGTCGCACAGGTCGGGCAATTTTTTGGCTGGCTGGATTCATCCATCGCCGCCAATTCATAAAACAAACCATGCTCGGGGCATTTATAGTCGTAAACAGGCATTTTAATCTCCACGTTTTTTAACCTCACCCTAACGCTCCCCCTGAATAAGGGGGAGGTTGGGAGGGGTCTGTTATTTGTCTTTCGACAAAGGCACATCCATTCCCGGTGATACTTTTTTGCTCGGGCCTTCAGCCGATGGATTCACATCAAAATCAAAAATATCCGTCGGCAGCCAGAGTGTTGCGCAAGCATTGGGAATATCCACCACTCCCGAGATATGCCCCTGCACCGGTGCACAGCCTAATATCGAATAGGCCTGCGCTTTGGAGTAGCCGAATTTGGTGAGGTAATTAATCGCATTCAAACAAGCCTGGCGATACGCGACATGCACATCCAAATAATGCTGCTCGCCATATTCATCCACCGAAATGCCTTCAAAAATTAAATAGTCGTCATACTTGGGCGCAATCGGGCTGGGTTTGAAAATGGGATTTTTAATCGCGTATTTGGCCATGCCGTCTTTAATTAAATTCACGCGTAAATGAATCCAGCCCGCCATCTCAATCGCACCACAAAAAGTGATCTCGCCATCGCCTTGACTGAAGTGCAAATCGCCAACCGATAGCCCACCGCCTTTTACATAGACTGGAAAATAAATTTTGGAACCGCGTGACAAATCTTTGATGTCACAATTTCCACCATGTTCACGCGGTGGCACTGTGCGCGCGCCTTCTGCCGCCGCCGCTTTGGCCGCATCGGGAGCCATGCGGCCCATGTGCGCAGTATCGTCATAAGGCAGGGTTGCCAGCGCAGGCACGCGCTCAGGTTCGGTATCGTAAAGTTCTTTTTCGCGTTTATTCCACTCCAGCAACATTTCTTTGGAGGGCAAACAGCCAATCAAACCGGGGTGCATTAAGCCTGCAAATTCTACATTCGGCACATGGCGCGATTTGGTAAACATGCCATTGAAATCCCAAATGGATTTCTGCGCTTCCGGAAAATGCTCTGTTAAAAACCCGCCGCCATTTTGTTTGGAAAAGAAACCGTTGAAACCCCACAGGCTCTCCTGAAAAGCGCCTATATCAAGAATATCCACCACCAATAAATCACCTGGCTCCGCACCTTCTACACCAACGGGGCCAGACAAAAAATGCACCTGGGTTAAATCCACATCGCGCACATCGTCAGCGTTGTCGTTATTGGCAATCTGGCCGCCGGTCCAGTCATAACATTCGATAATAAAATCGTCGCCCGGTTTTACCGTTTTCACCATCGGAATATCCGGGTGCCAGCGGTTGTGAATCATTTCATTTTCGTAGGGGGATTTTTTCAGATCTATTTTGATAATAGTTTCGGCCATGGTTCTGACTCCAGTAGGGTTGGACAAACGAGTGTCGCGTGACTGGTTCAGTATCCAATTGCGGGGGGCGAGCAACAATACGACAAATAGCGCGCATGACTACGCTATTTGACGTATAGACTTTAGTGTGGGAGCGATGACTAAGGCGCGGGTTTGGCTGCACGTGCCGCCTGATCCTGATATTCCGTCGGCGTCATATTGGTCATTTTTTTAAAGGCGCGATAAAAGGTGGATTTGCTGTTGAAACCGGCATCCGCCATGACATCCAACATAGAAAGCTTGGCGCTGCCCTTGCCCGCATTCTGCGCAATGCTGTTGGTAAGAATATCCACCGCTTTTTTCACCCGGAAATTATTGATGTAATCAAAAAAGTTCTGTTTGCCAGTGCGATTAATCGCCGATGAAATTTTGCGCGCAGAAATGCCGGTAATTTCCGCCAGTTGTTCCAGAGTGAGATCCGGATCCAGAAACAATTCCCGCTCCAGCATGATGTGGTTCAATTTATCCATAATGCCGGGGTCGATACTCTCTGGTTCTTTTACCTCGGTTTTATCCTCAACCGGCTGCAACACATACCCAATAGTGACATGTGCCATGCTGTACACCACCAGAGCATTAACAAAAATCGCATTGAAAATATTGCCCGAAATACCAATCACATTGCCCAGCCACATGGACGAACTAAACAGGGTAATCAAGTAGGAAATAAACACCCACACCCAAATCATTAAAAAACCGCCGACCAACATCATCAGCCAGAACATATCGATTTTTTCTATATTCGAATAACGCTGTTTTAGCTCTTCTTTATAACGAAGCAACAATATTAAACAGGCCACGCCGTAGCCCACATACAAAATATTGCGCACCCACAAATGCACTTGATACACCGGGTTGCCATAGAGCAAGCCAAATTGGGTAATGCCCAACTCGCGCCCCTCTTCCCCTAAACTGGCATAGAGCGCGGCAATCATTACCGGAAACAAAAAGAGCGGAATAAAGTGCACTACATCCTTGCGACTAAAAACGTAATCGGCATAAAGCAGGGACTTGACGTAAAAATACAGGGTGGGCGCGGCGAGATAAACACTGAACTTCAGGCAATAAAAAATATGTATATGATCAGAGAGGTAAACATGTTTGATGCTGGGGCTCCAATAAATCATCGCATCCAGCGCGTCCAGGCCAATGGCGAGCAAGAAAAATGCGAGGAAAATATTAGCCTGACGTTTGCCCACTTTGACGATCAATAACAAGATGGCAAACAATAGCGACTGAAAAATAATCAAAATGACAGGAACGTCATTAAAGCTAAAGACAAGTTTATCCACGGTTGATCTCTCTATTTTTATTGGAATTTATTCGCTGTTAACAGCATTGCCGTCTGCTAAACAATATACGGGGTTTATTCGCGGTCTGCAAAAATCCGGATTGTGCAAATACTGTGATTGTTAATTGCGTCAGAGAACAAATTAAGAGTTGTTGCGTCTCACTATCACTTAGTTAAGCGCAACAACCTGAGGAAATTAATATGATTATTAAACTATTAAAAATGGCCGGCATTATTGGAATTTTATTGCACACTATCGCCCAACCCGTATACGCGGCAGATAAACAACGCCCGCTGCGCGATGAACGCCACTTCGGACCACCGGAGGAAGCACTGCTGGCCTGCAAAGGTTTAACTGAAAATGACGCCTGCGCATTTGCGGGGCGCAATGATGAAATGATTAATGGAATTTGTTCCCTACCCCCAACACAGGCGGATAACACAGTGCTCGCCTGCAAGCCCGACCATATGCCCGAACACGCTAATATGGAGCCGCCACCAAACCGTGAGGATTAGTAACACAAAATAGACAAATGAAAAAAGCCAGCAGTTGCCCGAGACGTGACAAAAGCTGGCTGAAACTTTTTTAGTTGTTAAAAAAATTATACGGATAAATAAGCCGCCACTTTGGCTTCATTAATGGTTGAACGCAGTTCTTCGTGCACTATCTCACCTTTTTCAATCACCAAAATACGGTCGGCAATATCCAGCGCAAAACTTAATACTTGTTCCGATACCACAATCGATAAACCACGCTGATCGCGAATCATTTTTAACGTGCGCCCCATCTCGCGGATAATCGATGGCTGAATACCCTCAGTAGGTTCATCCAGAAATAACATTTTGGGGTCACTGGCCAGTGCACGTGCAATGGCCAATTGTTGCTGTTGCCCGCCCGATAAATTACCCCCGCGGCGATTGCGCATTTCCAGTAATACCGGAAACATATCATAAAGTTCTTTGGGAACAGTGCGACGCTTGGTAGTAGTCAAGCCGGTTTCAATATTTTCTTTTACGGTCATACTGGAAAAAATCATGCGCCCCTGGGGAGCAAAACCAAAACCGCTAGCAACACGCTGATAACTTTTTAACTGGCTCACTTCTTTGCCATCGAGTGTTACGCTGCCGCTATTGCTTGGAATAACACCCATCAGTGATTTCATCAAGGTGGTTTTACCCATGCCATTGCGTCCCATCACGGCGACGATTTCGCGCGGTTTAACTTCAAAGTTCAGCCCGTGCAGCACTTCACTCTGGCCATAACTCACCCGGTAATCTGATACAGATAACATAATTAATTCCTCGTGTTATGCAGCCGTTTATTAATGCCCCAGATAAACTTCAATGACTTTGGGATCATTTTTAACCTTGTCCACGGAACCTTCCGCCAGAATTTTTCCCTGATGCAACACCGTCACCTTGTCCGCAATCTGCGCCACAAATTGCATATCGTGTTCAATCACAATCACCGAGCGATCTTTAATAATGCTGCGTAACAATTCGGCGGTTTGCTGGCGTTCACCGACTGACATGCCTGCTACAGGTTCATCCAGCATTAACAAGTCAGGGTCTTGCATTAATAACATGCCAATTTCCAGCCATTGTTTTTGTCCGTGACTCAGTAGCTCTGCCTGGCGATCTAACTGATCGCCTAAAAATATCATCTCCGCCACTTCATAAACTTTATTAACTACCTCTTCATCGCGTTTGAATACCAGCGCACCAAATACCGAGCGACCGCGCGGAAACGAAATCTCCAAATTTTCAAACACCGTCAAATCGCCATAAATCGACGGCGTTTGAAATTTGCGCCCGACACCGGCTTTCACTATGTCGTGCTCTTTCATTTTGGTGAGCTCTTTATTGCGGAATTTAATGGAACCTTCAGTGGCTTTGGTGCGGCCACAAATTAAATCCAACACCGTGGTTTTACCCGCACCATTAGGGCCAATGATTACGCGGATTTCATTTTCATCCACATAAAAACTCAAATCATTCACTGCTTTAAAACCATCAAAGGATACGGTGAGACCTTCCACCGCTAATACAAAGTCAGTATTACTGGGGCTCATGGATTGCTCCTTGTGGAATAGATCGGGGTTCAGCAGCTACTGTTGAGGTTTTTTTAATGTCACTGGGCTTTGCACTTTCGCTGGATGCCGTATCTGCGGCGACTACAGCTACCGTTTTCTTGTTGAAAAACTTCTCCAACAGAGCGTCTACTTTGGGGGCCGCATAGGTGTTATAGATACCTGCCAACCCATTCGGAAAGGCCATTACCACCGCGATAAATAAACCGCCCATGGCAAACAACCACAGCTCAGGAAAGCTTTCTGAAAAAGACGTTTTGGCAAAGTTCACCACCAGCGCGCCGTACACTGCACCAACGATGGATAAGCGCCCACCTACCGCACAGAAAATTACCATTTCAATGGAAGGCACTATGCCCACCAAGGTTGGCGACATAAAGCCTACCTGCAAAGTAAATAATGCCCCGCCAATCGCCGCGAAAATGGCGCCTACGCAGAATACGAATATTTTAAAGTTGGACACGTCGTAACCAGAAAAACGTACACGATCTTCTTTATCGCGCATGGCTACCAGCAAACGGCCCAATTTACTTTTACGAATATACTGAGCGATAAACAAACACACGAATAACATAAATACACACACAAAATAAAAGATGTATTTCGCATTGTCGGTGCGAATATCCCAGCCATGTAGGGTGCGCAAATCGGTCATGCCATTGACACCGCCGGTATAACCCTGCTGGCCGATAATTAAAATCGTGAGAATGGCCGCAAAAGCTTGAGTGATAATTGCAAAATAAACACCGCCCACCCGGCGCTTAAACATGGCGACACCGATGATGTAGCCGAGAATGGTCGGCACCACAATAATCGCGAGCAGGGTAAAACCAAAACTGTGGAACGGCTGCCAAAAAAAAGGCAACTCGGTAATTTGGTTCCAATCCATAAAATCCGGAATACCCGGTGTGGATTGAATTTTTGTGCTTTCCGGGTCAGAGGCTTCCAGCTTTAAAAACATCGCCATGGCATAACCGCCCAAGCCAAAAAATACCCCCTGCCCCAAACTCAAAATACCGCCGTACCCCCAACACAACACCAAACCCACCGCCACAAACGCATAGGTTAAATATTTGCCAACTAAATTGAGACGAAAAATATCCAGCGACAGCGGCAATACAATCACCAGAATTACCGCGAGCACCAAAAAACTGAGCAAATCTTTTTTGGGCAAAAACGACGCCGTAGCATGACTCGATAATAAACTCGACATAATGATCGACTCCCCTTAACGACGCACTTTGAGTGTGAACAAACCTTGCGGGCGCAGCATCAGAATTACCACCACAAATAACAGTGTTAATACTTTGGACATAGAGCCACTCATAAAAAATTCCATGGTGGATTGCGCCTGCGAAATACTGAATGCGGAGGCAATAGTGCCGAGCAAACTGGATGCGCCGCCAAATACAACAACTAAAAAGGTATCCACAATATACAGTTGGCCTGACGTTGGGCCCGTAGAGCCAATCATGGTAAATGCACTGCCTGCCACACCGGCAATACCACAACCCAGTGCAAAGGTAATACGATCCACCTTCGCCGTATTAATACCCACCGCACCCGCCATGGGGCGATTTTGTACTACGGCACGCACTTGTGTGCCCCAGCGCGAGCGATACATTAATAATGCAACGGCAAGTGAAATGCCGAGCGCTAAACACATTACAAATAAACCGTTAATGGGTAATTCAATGGTGTCTGTTAATTGATAAGAGCCCATTAGCCAATCGGGCAAAGTCACACCCACTTCGCGCGCGCCAAATACGGTGCGATAAAGTTGTTGCAGAATTAAACTCAGGCCCCAGGTGGCAAGCAACGTATCCAGTGGCCGATTGTAGAGATGGCGAATCATCGACCATTCCACCAGCGCACCGAGTGCGGCAGCGGCGACAAAGGCGAGAATCATCGCGAGAATAAAATAGATGCTGAAAAAATCTGGCATGTAGGTAGAAAACACATTGGACGTTAAATAAGTGACATAGGCGCCGAGAATCATAAACTCACCGTGCGCCATGTTAATTACACCCATCTGCCCAAAAATAATGGCAAGCCCCAAGGCCATGAGCACAAACACCGAAAATAAAATCAATCCTGCTACACCTTGCATTGCAAAGATCGACATTAATTCCGAGCTACTGTATTCAGCAAACATAGCTGCACCTCATCATCTCGCATAAGAAATTACTGATGAACCCGGAAGTGAGGAATAGTGTTTGATTTAAAACCGTATGAGGCATGGATGCCGATTCGAGCCTACATGGATGTATTTACGGCGCGTTTTAAATTGAACACTATTCCTCGCTCACACTGGCCAATTTTTAATACTTGCAGCCAGCACAATGGCTGGCTGCAATTAACAGTTATTGATAACCTTTAGGGAATGGATCCGGCTCGATCAGGTCGGAGGTTTCAAATACCACATCGTATTGACCATCAGGACGTGCGTGACCGATACGGGTTTTTGACCAAAGGTGGTGATTGGGGTGAACTTTTACATAACCTTCCGGTGCAGTGGTCAACTCAATACCCGGCGATGCCGCGCGCACTTTATCGATATCAAACGAACCGGCTTTTTCCACCGCCGCTTTCCACAACCAGGGGCCAAGGTAAGCCGCTTGGGTTACGTCACCAATTACTGTGTCTTTGCCCCACATGGCTTTGAAATCCGCTACGAATTTTTTGTTGTTGTCGTTCGGCAAACTTTGGAAATATTTCATCGCCGCATAAGCACCTTGCATGTTGTCACCACCAATACCGAGAATTTCGTCCTCAGTCACTGAAATGGTTAATACCAGCGGTTTCTCTTTGGTCATATCAATACCCGCCGCTTTTAATTGTTTGTAGAAGGCCACGTTAGAACCACCCACAACAATTGCGTAAATCACGTCAGGTTTTTTCAGTTTGATTTTGTTAATCACCGAGTTGAATTGGGTGTGACCCAATGGGTAATACTCCTCACCCACTACACTCAAGCCTAATTTTTCAATATGTTTGCGGGCAATTTTGTTGGAGGTGCGCGGCCAAATATAATCTGAACCAAGCAAGTAGAATGATTTAGCGCCTTTGGTTTTGGTTACCCAATCGATACCGGCAATAATTTGTTGGGTTGCTTCTTGCCCGGTATAAATAACGTTGGGCGATTGCTCCAAACCTTCATAAAAGGTGGGGTAATACAACATGCCGTTGTATTGTTCAAAAATCGGCAATACCGCTTTGCGCGATGCGGAAGTCCAACAACCAAATACCGCGGCTACTTTATCGTTCACCAATAATTTTTTTGATTTCTCTGCAAAGGTGGGCCAGTCGCTGGCACCGTCCTCTTGAATGTATTCAATTTTGCGACCGAGCACACCGCCCATGGCATTGATTTGTTCAATCGCCAATTTTTCCGCTTGCACCGAACCCGTTTCACTAATCGCCATGGTGCCGGTTACTGAGTGCAAAATACCGACTTTTACTGTGGTATCGGTCACTGCAAGGCCCGTGGTATTTACCTCGGCCTGAACACTGCCAAATGCCAGCGAGGCCGCGAGTGTTAATAAACACTTCTTCCAAGTTTTTGAACCTGCGCCCTTAACCGGCGCAGAGGGTTGTATGGTCTTGTTCATGGTCGTTCCTCAGGTAATTAAACATTGTCTGGTCACACAAATGCATAAAAAACGTTTTGTTGATGTTTGTAGCGTGAGTCCACTGAGCGCGTATTTACCACCGAGACATTGCCCTGAAGCGGGAGCAATCTCTACGTGGATCAATGTAAGTCTGGGGAGGGGGTATCACCATTCGATAAATGACACAGGCCGCTACGTCATTTGACGCATAGCCAATCGTTAAAGTTGGTACAGCAATTGAAGGACAACAGCAAAGCGGGGATAAAAAGTTCAACGAGTCACAGAAGACAATAAAAACGACAGTAAACGCACCACAAGCGATCACCATTGCAGTGGTGCGCATGAAAATAATGCAGCGATAAATGACAGCAGCCAATAACCCGAGTATTTCATTCACCAGCGCTTTGTTCCCGGACGAACAAATTGTTTAACGGGTAAACCATGACCGCCAAACAACATATATTTCGCGTGCGCCGCAATTACAACCAGTGGGTGGCCAACCAAACACTGGAAGACTACGCGCTGCGGTTTACCGCCAAAAGTGCGCGGCGCTGGTCGGCGGCGCGTGTAGCCACGACTGCATTAGGGGCGATTTCGTTTCTCGCGCTGGAAGCAATAGGTGGTGCGATTACTTTGCACTACGGTTTCAATAACGCCGTTGCAGCCATTCTTGCGGTAAGCGCAATTATTTTTCTCACCGCAATTCCTATTAGCTACTACGCCGCAAAATACGGCGTAGATATAGATTTGCTCACCCGTGGTGCTGGCTTTGGTTATATTGGCTCCACCATTACCTCGCTAATTTACGCCTCGTTTACTTTTATTTTTTTCGCGTTGGAAGCGGCCATTATGGCCATGGCGTTAGACTTGTTATTTGGCATTCCCCTGGCCTGGGGTTATTTGATTAGCTCGGTGGTGATTATTCCGCTAGTCACCCACGGCATTACTTTTATAAGTCGCTTCCAATTATGGACCCAGCCGCTGTGGTTAATTCTGCAACTCCTGCCCTTTGTTTTTATTATTTATGCCGATGCTAGCGCGGTGGAAAGTTGGACTGAATTTTCCGGCGGTTTACCCAATGAAAATAATGGGGCAACGGCAGGAGTAAACGTTTTACTGTTTGGTGCAGCCTCTGCCGTTATTTTTTCGCTGATTGCACAAATTGGTGAACAGGTGGATTTTTTGCGTTTTTTACCCGAGCCAAAACCCGCAACACGTTGGCGCTGGTGGGTAGCATTAATTGCCGGTGGGCCGGGTTGGATTGTGATTGGCGCAATAAAAATTTTGGCGGGTTCATTCCTGGCGGTGCTGGCATTAAATCACGGCATCGGTATGGAAGAAGCCGCTGACCCAACCCGCATGTATATGGTGGCGTTTACCTATATCACCAGTTCCCCGGAGGTTGCGCTGTCGGTAGCAGGAATTTTTGTCATTTTAAGTCAGTTAAAAATTAATGTGACTAACGCTTACGCCGGTTCAATTGCCTGGTCAAACTTTTTCTCCCGCTTAACC
The DNA here is from genome assembly GCF_024452345.1 of Cellvibrio sp. QJXJ. Lineage (NCBI taxonomy): Bacteria > Pseudomonadati > Pseudomonadota > Gammaproteobacteria > Cellvibrionales > Cellvibrionaceae > Cellvibrio > Cellvibrio sp. QJXJ. The sequence goes on along the minus strand of NZ_CP101662.1, from coordinate 4,406,685 downwards.
CATAGCCACCCCGGCCGCGTAGTGTGGTTAGTATTTAATGTGGCGATTGCGCTGTTATTAATGGAGCTGGGGGTTTACCGCGCACTGGAACAAACGCTCGGTTTTTACGGCATAGTCGCTGTGGCCTGGTTAGGTTCGCTGGTGGCCGATTTAGTCATTAATAAACCGCTCGGCCTCAGCCCGAAACATATCGAATTTAAACGCGCTCACCTGTACGACATCAATCCAGTCGGTGTTGGCTCCATGCTCATCGCCTCGGTGATGGGCATTGTCTGTCACGCCGGTGTACTGGGTGATATTGCACAAGCGCTATCGCATTTTATCGCCTTGGGCTTGGCCTTAATCTGTGCGCCGCTAATTGCCCTTGCCACGCGCGGGCGCTACTACCTTGCGCGACCAGTAACCGGTATTAATTCTCCTGAGTACCGTTATTATGAGCCGCAAAAAAATGCGACCGTCTCCTGCTGTATTTGCGAACACAAATTTGAATATGAAGATATGACCTACTGCCCTGCCTACGCGGGTGATATCTGCTCACTCTGTTGTTCGCTGGATGCACGCTGCAATGACTATTGCAAACCCGAGGCGAACTATACCCATCAGCTGAGCAATTTTTTTACCCGTTTTTTACCGGCATCCATTAGCGCCAATATCAATTCACGGGTTGGACATTTTATTATTTTGGTGGCGGTGATTAATGGCCTGTCAGCAATTTTATTATCGCTTATTTATTTTCAAACCCCGATAGACGCGCCGGAAACCGCTGCACTGTTGGAAGCCACACTGTGGAAAGTATTTTTTCTACTGGTGATAATTACCGGTGTGGTGAGCTGGTTATTTGTATTAGCTCACGAGAGCCGCGTGGTGGCGCAAGAGGAATCACAACGGCAAACACGGTTATTGATGGAAGAAATTGAAGCGCACGAACGCACCGACCGCGCATTGCAAACCGCCAAAGAACAAGCCGAAGCTGCCAACCTGGCCAAGAGCCGTTACTTGACTGGTATCAGTCATGAATTGCGCTCACCACTGAATGCGGTGCTGGGTTATGCGCAGCTGTTGGAAAAAGCCAGCGATATTCCCGCCGGCCGCAAAGATGCACTGGGCGTTATTCGTCGCAGCGGCGAACATCTAGCGGATTTAATTGAAGGGCTGCTGGATATATCCAAAATTGAAGCGGGCCGTTTGGATTTGCATCAGGATCAAGTTCGTTTGTCATTACTCATTGAACAACTGGTACATATGTTCCGCTTGCAAGCGGAGGCCAAAGGGTTGGAATTTATTTACGAATGCAAAGACCGCCTGCCGGAGTTAGTGCGCACCGATGAAAAACGTTTGCGGCAGATTTTAATTAATTTGTTATCCAACGCAGTGAAGTACACCAATAAAGGCAAGATCATTTTTAAATTGCGCTATCGCAGTCAGGTTGCGGAATTTACCGTTATAGATACCGGTGAAGGAATCGCCACCGAAAATATTGAACGCATTTTCCGCCCCTTTGAACGTGTGCATCGCCCCGGCTCTACCGCTACGGGAACAGGGCTGGGTTTAACCATTACGCGCTTATTGTGTGAAATTATGGGTGGCGATATTGCAGTGAGCAGCAAACTCGGCGAGGGTAGCCAATTTAAAGCGAGTTTAATGCTCGCGAGTATTACCAACCCGCAGCGCGAATCCATTACCGCGCCGGTGCAAACTATTTATGGCTATCGCGGCCCGGTGCGTCGCTTGTTATTGGTGGATGACGACGCGAGCCATCGTCAATTAATGCGCGCCATGCTCAGCCCGTTGGGTTTTGAAATTATCGATATGGATAACCCTTTGGAAGTTGTGCCGCGTTTGCAGTACGAAATAGCGCAAGGTACTCCACCGGAGTTAATTATGCTGGATGTCTCTATGCCGGAGATGAGCGGCTGGCAACTGGCGGAACAATTGCGCGCGCAGCTATTTCACGGGCCGATCATCATGGTCTCAGCAGATGCCAGCGAAGGCAAAAACCATAGCGATGCACCAGAGCACGCGCTGCACAATGCCTATGTCATTAAACCCGTACGTTTGCCGCTGCTGCTGGATCATATTGGCAATCTGTTAAAACTAACCTGGTGTTATGAAAATACAGCTTCCGCATCTACACCACAAACAAACAGGTCGCACACAAACACACTACACACAACCAGAGAGAAAAATAAAAGCCCAAACAATATTATTGTCAGTGACAAAACAGAATCGCCTGATGGCCAGATAAAAAATTTAGCTAACAACAACACACTGCAGCAACTAAAAAATCTGGCAGCCATAGGTCATAAAAAGGGCCTGCTCGAAGCCATTGCGCAACTACAACAGCTGGCAAGTAATGGCGATGACACCCAATGGTTACAAGAATTACAACAACTCAGCGCTAACTTCCAGTTCGAAAAAGTGATTGAACTGATTGATGATTACTGCGCACACGAACCCACTCACTAAACGGAGACCAAAATGATCAGCAATAGCAATGTGGTACTCGTGGTTGATGACTCCATCGATAGCATTCACATGCTGAACGATGTATTGGAGGATGCAAAATTTACCGTGCTCGTAGCGTTGGAAGGCACCCAAGCACTGACCATCACCCAAAATATTCGCCCGGATATTATTTTGCTCGATGCAATAATGCCCAACATGGATGGTTTTGAAACCTGCAAACGCCTGAAACAAAACCCGCAGCTGGCCGATGTGCCTATTATTTTTATGACAGGGCTAAGTGATACCGAACATATTGTGATGGGTTTGGGCGCAGGCGGTGTGGACTACATTACCAAACCAATTAAAGCCGACGAATTAATTGCACGCATGCAAGTGCATTTAGCCAATGCACGCATCACCCAAAGTGCACGCGCCGCACTGGATACCGCCGGTCAATATTTATTAACAATTAATGCCCAGGGAAATTTGGTGTGGGCCACACCGCAGGTCTATCAATTACTCGACAATTCCGGCGCAACCCAGGACTCCATTGCGCTGACACCATCCATAACCCAACAACTGCGCGATTGGATTAGCCACAAACCCGAAACGGGGCGGCAATTATTATTGCAGCAACTAAGCACCGAGTTATCGGTAGAAATGCTAAACCTGATTGACGGTAAAGAATATTTACTGCGTTTAACGCCCGCCCACAAACCCGCCGACGACACCCAATCCCTCAAACAACAATTCGCCGTAACCGGCCGCGAAGCCGATGTATTATTGTGGATCGCCAACGGAAAAACCAATCGCGAAATTGGCCAGATTTTAGAAATGAGCCCACGCACAGTGAACAAACATTTGGAGCAGATATTTAAAAAATTAGGTGTGGAAAACAGGACGTCGGCCGCAGCAATTGCTATCAGGTCTTTGGCGCGGGGGTGAAATCCAGTTATCTTGTGAAGTAGATTAAAGCCGGTGAAACACCGGCTTTTTTACTAACACTCAATGCCCAGTTCACGCAAAATATCGTCGCGCAATTGTTGTAAAGCGGGGTCAGATAATTTGCGCGGATGTGCAAAAGGTACATCAAAAATTGTCTGGATGGTTGCTGGACGGTTTGATAACACCACTACACGATTAGCCAAATGAACGGCTTCTTCCACGTCGTGGGTAATCAATATAACGGTGTGTCGCTCCTCCTCCAAAATCCGCAATAACTCGGTGCGGATACGCAAGCTCATTAATGCATCCAGTGCAGAAAAAGGCTCATCCATATACAGGATTTCCGGTTTAACTGCGAGCGCGCGCGCAATTTCTGCACGCTTTAACATACCGCCCGACAACTCACGCGGATAGTGTTGCTCAAAGCCTTTCAAACCTACCAAATCCGCATAGTGGTCAGCAACTGCCGCTTTGTCGACATGTTCATCATTTAAACCAAACATCAAATTTTGCTGTACGGTTAACCAAGGGAATACCGAGCCGTGTTGGGAAATTAAAATACCGTTGGCATTGGGGCCTTTACGCTCTACGCCATCAACCGCGATACTGCCTTCATCCGGCTGTAAAAAACCGGCGATCATTTTCATCAGTGTGGATTTACCGCAGCCAGATGGGCCGACAATCGCAATAAACTCCCCATCAGCAATTGTGAGATTGATACCGTCAATTACTGATTTGGATTCGCTGCCGGAGGAAAAACTTTTTTTAATATTTTGAATAACAATCTTATCGGTCATAACGCCACCTTACTGATTTATGTCCTTCCATTAGTCTCATCAAGCCGTCCAACAAAAGTCCGATGACGCCAATAATAATCATACCTGCAATCACCAAATCATAGCGATTACCCGCATTACGTGAATCCATAATCATGTAGCCAAGGCCGGAGCGTAGGGCAATCATTTCTGCCGCCACCACTACCAACCAGGCAACACCCAAAGAAATGCGCATGCCCACAATTAAATCGGGCAGTACCGCCGGAATGACTACTTGCCGATACAGCTTGTAACGCGACACACCAAAGTTTTCGGCCGCATTTAAGTAACGCGGTTCAATGGTATGAACGCCTGCCGCGGTTTGCACAATCAACGGAAATACCGCAGCAATAAAAATTAAGAAAATCGGCGATGCATTACCTACACCAAACCAGAGAATAGCCAGTGGAATCCAGGCGATGGGTGAAATGGGCCGCATAATTTGAAAGACCGGATTTAACGTGGCGTAAGCACTATCGACACGCCCCATCCATAGGCCCAGCGGGATCGCAATAAGTACCGCCAGTAAAAAACCCGTACCTACGCGCATTAATGACGAGCTGATGTGCTCCCATAACGTGCCATCTTCAATCAACTCCATTGCACCAGTCACTACTTGCAACGGAGTGGGGAAAATCACGCTTTTAGTTTGCACCACCACAATCCACCAAACCGCAATTAGCACCGTGATTAGCGCTAGCGGCGGTAATATTTTTTTGAGTTTTATCACAGAAACTACCTTTTGTTATTTGAAATTTTACAACGACTAACGAAACACATTTTTAACTCGCCACAGCAAACGATTCCACCCCGCCGTGGGCTCAGGGTCAACTACTACGATCATTTGCCCGCTCGCATGGGCAGTGCAGGCAAATTCATACTCAGAAGCCAGTTCAAACGGTAATTTAAAACTTTGCCCCGGCATAATCAGTGTCGGCCCAAACATTTGCGGCACATCATCCAGATTGCGCAACACTAATAGATCGCGCACACCCAGCGCCAAGTAAATCTGGTCAGGTAGAATGCTGACCGGATTACCCGCCATACGCTGCGCCCAAGTACCCTTGGGAATTTCAAATACTTCTTCACGGGAATCAAAACGAAGGGGATAAAAGGCAAGCAGTAAGGCCGCGGTACTCACCACGAAAATTACAGCCGACAGCAACCGGGCATAACCAACACTTACTTTCATAACGCAGCCTGTTGCGTTTTTTCTTGCAATAATATTTTGATGTCGTGGGTTATGTCGTCTGCACTTTTTCCAAACGGCACCAGCGCGCGCAACAAACCGTCGCGATCAATCAAATAAATATACGAAGAGTGGTGCACTTCATAATTTCCGCCATTTTTGTGCACTTCTTTTTTCGCGATGATGCCATAAGCCTGGCGCACAGCCGCCAACTCATCGGCAGAACCGGTGACGCCAACAAAATGCGAATTGAAATTGGTTAAATATTCACGCAAGCGCGCCGGAGTATCGCGCTCAGGATCGACAGTCATATAAACCACTTGTACTTGCCCGGCTAACGCACCAAGATTTTTATAGACCTGCGCAAGATTAGCGAGTGTCATGGGGCAGACATTAGGGCAATTGGTAAAACCAAAACCCAATACCAGAAGTTTGCCGCGTTGTTCGCTCAGCGTGAATTGGTTATCGCGGGAGCTGGGGAGGGAAAAGTCCGGAGCCATGCGCGGTGGATCAAACACACCGGATTTTAATGCAGTACTTTTTGTTTCCGTACTTTTTGTTACTGTACTTTCTGCCGCGACATTACTGACAACACTTATGCAAAACGCAAACACCATTATCAATCGAATCATCATCAGATCCTGCTATTAAACTGTAATGGCAACAGGTTTAGCATTGCGAACAAAGGTTTCATCAACATAGCTTTCATACGCAACGGGACTAGTCAGGGTTCCTGCAGCAATAGACAACTCCATCAGATCATTGAATTCGTCCTTGATCATACGCATATCACCATAGGTCACACGATCTTCAGGATTTTCCATCACGAAGCGAATAATATTCGGGTCCTGATTAAAAAACTGGCGCCCGGCGGCGATCTGCACGGCCTTCTCGCGATTCACCATATTCTGATCCAACCATGCACCCGCCCCCATCACGTGGTTAACCAAATCCTGTACTACTTCCGGTTGCTCCTGAATTAATTCTTCACGCACCGTCAGCACACAGCAGATGTAATTGCGCCATTCATCGCGGGTCATGCGTAAAGGGCGCGCATAACCCGCCTTTTGTGCGGCGGCACCAAATGGCTCGCCGGTACAGTAAGCATCTACCGCGTTCGCGTAGAGTGCGGCGGGCATATCCGGCGGTGGCATTTCTACAATTTCAATGTCGGTATGCGTCATGTTTTCCTGCGCGAGCATTTTGCGCAGGAATAAAAAGTCCACCGCAAAACGGCTTGGGATTGCGATGCGTTTACCTTTCAATTGGCTGAAGGTTTTGTAGTCAGAATCCGTGCGCACCATTATCACGGCGCCGGATCTATGCCCGAGGGAAATAATCTTAAGTGGTATTTTTTTGGTGGTGAGATCCATCACCAGGGGCGCCAACATATAGGCCGCCTGAATGCGCCCGGTCATAAGCGACTCTTTGATCTCTGGCCAGCCACTGTATTTACTGTACTGGAAACCCACGCCCCCTGTACCCGCCGCCGCCTTACCAACACAGGCAATGGGTAACGTCAGATTGCAGGTAACAGGCAATCCACCCACCACCAGTAGATTGCTATCTTCGGTGCGCGAGCAGGACGCAACACCTAAAGGGAGGGTCGCGGCAGTCATGCCTAATAATAGCTTTCGGCGCTGCTGGGAAAACGTAGATAGAGGGTCGTGGGTGTTCATTTGATGCCTTTTTACGGTAGTGTCATGCCAATCAACAAAATGTGCCGCGCGAGTATTGATGATCGGCTCCGTACAATCTACAGAATTACCATAGATAAAGCCTATCGTATTTTGGGGATGCAAATTGTCGCCCCCAAAATCGATCCTCCCCCACCTCACTCCCAATAGTTCATAGCCAAAATCTATAGGGCGCGCATTGTGGCAAGCCTGGGACATCCTCTATAACGCCGCTCACTTTCCATTCTCTCAATCAACTAATAAATAAGACCGAGAACACTATGACTAGTAAATCCCGCCTGATTAGTCTGGCTATTTGCACATTGCTTGCCCCGACTGTTTACGGCGATACCGACACGAAGGATGAATCCAAGCCTGAAGAAATGGTCATCACTGGCGTAAAAACTGAAACTCCACTCACCATCGAGACCGACCCCAAAGCGCCGAGACAACCACTGCCCGCGCAAGATGGGGCGGATTACCTTAAAACAATTCCAGGCTTTTCCGTAATCCGCAAAGGCGGAACCAGCGGCGATCCGGTATTTCGCGGAATGGCCGGATCGCGACTGTCGCTATTGTTAGATGGTGATCTGGTATTGGGCGGCTGCGGTAGCCGCATGGATCCGCCCACTGCATATGTATTCCCTGAAACTTATGACCGTATTCGCTTGGTCAAAGGGCCGCAAACCGTTATTCATGGCCCCGGTAACTCTGCCGGTGTCGTTCTTTTTGAACGCGACCGGGAGCGTATGGCCCAACCCAGCTGGAAATTTTATAGCAGCCTTTTGGGTGGTAGTTTTGGTCGCAATGATGAAGTTATTGATCTCCAGGGTGGCACCCCGGATTTTTATCTTCGCGCAATGGCCAGTCATTCACAACAAGATAATTACCAGGATGGCGACGGTAACGAAGTCCACTCCCAATACGACCGCTGGAATACCAACCTTGCCTTGGGCTGGACACCCAGCGACGACGTGACTATCGAAATCAACGGCAGCCAAAGCGATGCAGAAGCCGCCTATGCGGATCGCAGTATGGACGGATCAAAATTTGCGCGTGACAACCTAAGCGCCAAAGTGATTGTGAAAAACCTGACATCGTCCTGGAAAAAACTCGAGGCTCAAGCCTATTACAACTATGTCGATCACGTGATGGATAATTACTCTCTGCGTGAACGCACTGGAACGACGATGCAAATGGCCTCCAACCCCGATCGTCAAACCGAGGGCGCGCGCCTACTAGCTACTTTCACCCCAACCTCATCCGCCGAGCTGATAGTCGGTGCAGATACCCAGAAGAACGATCACACCAACCGCTCCACCTCAAACCAAATGATGATGCCCTATCAGGATATGCCGCGCGTTGGTGATGCGCATTTCCAACAACTCGGTGTCTTTGGTGAATGGACGCAAACCATAACAGCGCAGCAGCGAGTAATTGGTGGGATACGCGTTGACGACTGGAGCGCAGAAGATCAACGCGCAGCAACTCGCATGATCGGCAATACCCAACACGTCAATCCCACTGCAGGCGAAGAACGCAATGAAAATTTATCCAGCGGCTTTCTGCGCTACGAAAAAGATTGGCGTAGGGTTACGGTCTATACCGGCATTGGCCACAGCGAACGTTTTCCCGACTACTGGGAATTAATTAGCAAAGAATCGCTGGATTCTATTAGTGCCTTCAACGCTAAAGCGGAAGAAACAACCCAGTTAGATATAGGTGCGATTTACAGCAAACATCGCCTGAAAAGCAGTGTCTCTATGTTCTACAACGAAATTGATAATTACCTGCTGATCCAATCGCGCGTGAACAAACCAACGGGGCCAACGAGCACTAGAAGTACCACTGTCACCCGCAATGTAGATGCAACAACTTGGGGAATGGAAGCCGACCTTAGCTACGCATTGACCGACACATGGCGCACAGAAGCATCGGTAGCAAGTGTGCGCGGCACTAACGAAACAGATAATACCCACCTGTCACAAATCCCGCCGATCGAACTTCGCATCGGCCTCTACTACAACAACCCAACTTGGTCTGCCGGTGTATTCTGGCGCATTGCGGATGAACAAACACGAGTCGATATCAACAAAGGCAATATCGCAGGACAAGACATAGGCCCAAGCGAGGATTTCAATGTGCTCTCGCTTAACGCTGGCTGGCGCGCGCACAAAAATCTGTTGCTCACTACCGGTATTGATAACCTGCTTAATGAAACTTATGCAGAGCACATCAGCAAAGCAGGCGCCATGATCGCAGGTTACGACCAAACCACCCGCATCAATGAACCAGGAAGAACTTACTGGTTAAAAGCACAATTAACCTTCGATTAAAAACTCGTTATTAATAACAAATAATTAAAAAATTTATAGATTGCAAAGGACTGCATCCATAAATCCCATCTCCAACCCCATACCGTCGCGCTTCGCGAAGCAAGCCGCCACGTTTCGGCTATCGAAAAGAAGGGGAAGTTGTCATTTATGTAGGTTGGGCAGTAATGCCCAACATTTTGGTGATTAAATAGCATTGTTGGCATCGCTACCCAACCTACGAGCTGGTGTTTCACATCACTGGTCACGCTTTACTATTATGTCGTTTTACTTAGCTTACTTAATCAAGTATTTCTATTAGAAATTTAATATGAAACACAACAGCCTAATCTGTTAACGAAAAACAGCTTTAGCTCCATGAATATCACCTGTCACCACACCTATACCATTTTCAATTTCCAGCTTATGGTTTCGCAACGGTGTATGTTCTGCCCAAAGATAGACACGACTTCCATTCTCTTGAGCTAGTGCTGCGAAGCGTCTCGGGTATCCCCAAAGATATTTCGCTTTGTCTGGTGGAATGAGTATGGGGCGATTCGAGCACACTTCTGGAAATACCCCACTCCACCCATACAACATATATTTTTTAACGCATTCTTTGGTCGATTCCACACTGATTGCCTTTAGTGCCGGGGCTTCGCGTCGAAACCAACTCACTCCATTTTCGCTAGAAAAAATAACAAACTTCGATAATCGATTCCCATAACTGGAACTAATTAGCTCATTCAGAGCGACAAAGGATTCCTCATCATTATTTTTGAGGTTCAACCAGAATGTTTTGTCTGGATACGCATCTAAAACCGCTGTTAAATTGTCAATGCGATATCCTTTTTCCCTAAAAGGAAAATGCAAGCCATTATCAAAAGTATAGCCGTAACCCGCATCCAGTTCTGATAACAGACTGACCGTACTATCCCTTACTTCACCCTTGCCATTCGTAGCACAATCTAAAGTCCAATCATGGAATAGAACAAACTTATTATCTTTTGAACGATGAATATTGATATGGATTACGTTGAACCCAGCACTATCAGCATCCTTGATGGACTCAGCTGTATTTTCGATGTGAACATTTTCTGATTGAACGATTGATCTAGCGGAACAACCGTCCGCTCCAAGTTTTTGGTAATCGATAAGTTGTCCGCCGCCTCGGTATGCGACTAATTGTCCTGATTCTCGCAGTTCCGGTGCACTCACAAGACCAAGAATAATAAATCCGCTTAAAATAGTTACTAGAATTATTGCGGAAATTTTTAACATGAAGCGTCCTTTTATCGATTTATTAGAATGCCAAAAACTGGGAGCCGTACTAAAATTTTAAAACAGACTTTCAACTTTTGTTTACCAAATAATTTTTCATTTTCTGAATCGATGCACAACTACGCAGACAAACGTCTCCCTCTCATAATTGTCGAATCTTTAGGGTGCCTTAAAAAATATTTTGCAAATGCTTTACAAAATAACTAGCGCTGTCCGCTGCACTTCTCATCGGGTTGTGGGCGTAGTTTCCGCCCTGCTCCAGAAAACAGAACTCCAGTCCCGATTCGGTGTGATGGGGAAGAATCTCGGCATAATCAATAGAACCCTTACCCAGTTCGGTATAGTCCCTCGTGATCTTATCCATGTCCTTTATGTGCCACATCACATATCTCCCTGGCTGCTCTTTGATCAAAGTTCTCGGGGACCGCTTGGAAGAATGTATTACCCAGTAGATATCCATTTGAAGCTTTACCAGTGCGGGATCTGTTTCTTTCAAAATGATATCGAAACCGTTTTCACCACCGTGATCCTCAAATTCAAAACCGTGATTATGATAGGCAAACCCAAGCCCTGCCGCATTTACCCGTTCACCTATTAGGTTGAGCTTTCCCGACATTAATTTATAGTTATCGATCGTCCTCTGCTCTGGGGCTAGCCATGGCCAAGTGATATATTTCATATCTAAAACTCGGGCACCCTCTATGCACTGATCTACGAAACGCATGAGTTCATCCTCGGGCTTTGCCAGATAAGAAGAAAACCCAAAATGCCCGCTCGAAGCAGAGCCCTGAAAATCCTCCAATATATTCTTGAATTCAGAAGACTTATATCCGTAGAAAGTTCCTTTTTTTCCATCAAATCCAAACGTTTCAAAATCCTCGTAGCCCATAGCAGTTACAGCTTTCAATGTGCCGATGGGGTCTTTAGTCATATCTTCATTAACAGAGAAAAGCTGAAGACCCATTTTGTATTTTGGTTTTTTAGCCGCCGAATAGCCAGACACCGGCAATACAGCTCCCGCGCCTAATATCCCCATCGTTTCTATAAATTTCCTTCGATTCATTTTTACTTCCTCAGTGAAACGCTGCAATTTTTATTATCTATATTTACCGAGCTCGGCCAAAAACAGCCAAACTCGATTGAAGGTTGCGGTTAATTTTCCTCAGCACAACTTCAAATTTTAGAACACCTGGAAACTTGCGATTCGAGAACCATAGAAAGATAACAGAAAAGTTTAACTATTCGCCCTGCCAGAAATTGGTAAATTTCCCTGCACGATATTTCACATCGGAAAAGGTCGCAATAAAATTTTCAGCCAAAGGCGCCTGGGCAGTAAAACCGATATGTACTGGCACTGTGGATTTCAACTCGAAGTGACGTACAAAATTCCAATCCTTGCCATCTTGTGATGTATAAAAAATATAAGAGGAGTCATGCCTAACGATCTTCAGGTATTGGTGATTAGAATCTGTGGTGCCATGATAGGCGTCATCCCCGCTGCCCTTTGTAACGGTTGTAGCTATGCCAATTTTTCCTGACTTAAAACGCTCAAAGAGTAGTTTTCCCCAATTTTTTGAATCAGCATAAACAATTAATGCTCCGCCATCATAGGGCGTTTCGCCGAATTCAGCTGAAACCTTGGCAGAAAAAATAAAATCACCTTCAGGTACAAACAGTAGCCTTGGTGTATTATCTGCGTTTTTTGCACCTGTTGTATCGGTAAATAAATCAGTACCTTTTAAAGCTGTTATTTCAATATCCCCAGCATTCACTTTCACTTCGCCAAGCTGGTTATCTATACGCATTTCGTAAGGTACAGATTTTATTGTAATTAACTTTTTAGTTTTCGAATCCTCCGCAGCGAAAGAGGATATCGACAGTAAAAATGTGCCTAAAAATAAACCACAGCATTTGAAGTTGATCATAAAAATCCTTGAATCGTTAGCATTTTAAGAAAATAGTATTAGCAAGCTTATACATCCCGCACCCTACTGTAATGCAACTCATTAAAAACCGAGCCATTTTTGTAAATCGCTTTTTGCAAGACAGCTTCTAGTTTGTATCCGCTTTTTTGTAAAACTGTTGCAGAGGCTACATTTCCTTCAATAACGGCAGCATAGAGCCGAATTAGGTCTGTGCTTTCAAAGAGTAAATGAGTGAACTTTTGCAAGGCTTCTGAGGCAATGCCTTGCCCCCAATATGGCCTTGCCACCCAATAACCTATTTCTGCTGTTTTTTGTTTTTCAAATTCACCGGGAATGGCACCTATTGAGCCTACAAAAATACCATTGCTGATTATGGCGCGGGTAATTCCAAGCTTGCTGCCTGTTTCTACCCACCAGCGTGCTGCTTCAGGTGTATAGGGCTGCGGGATTCTTGCGGAGAGAAAATGTGTTTGGGCGGTGTCATTCAAATATGAAACCAGCAAATCCTCGTCTATTTTTTCAAATTGCCTTAGCGCTAACATTTTTATCGCCACCTTGCATTTAAGTATTTTCCTGTAGGTTTTTAAGCCAACTCAATTTTCATCAAGGTCGCCTCGCCACCGCGATACGATTCTTGTGCAATAAATTGCCAACCCAGACTTTCATAAAAATGCGCCTGATCGGGGGTGAATAAATAGATGGGGCTATAGCCGAGCGTTTTTGCGACGGCGACTACCTTGTTCACCAACAGCGCGCCTATGCCCTGCTTACGATAATCCGCATGCACATACACGCTTGCCAGCCAGGGTGATAACTCCGGGTGGCTGTCCATATCGCTTTCTACCAAGGCTGCCGTGCCCAATACCTTATCGCCATCTACACAGATATACATACTTGGTATTGCCGTCGCCGAAAGGTAACGCTGCATTTTTTCAATGCGCGTTGCGACTGTGCCGCCGGGATTTAAATAGCCCCACTGCGCGTGATGCCACTGCGCAATGGTGGGAATATGCTCAGGTGCTGAGCGTAAATTAATTATTTTCAATGGTTAGCCTCCGTCGTTCTTGCTCTTACCATAATCCGCCGTTACGAATAAGCAGAATTTTTCTCAGATCGAATGCGTTGCAACAACGCGCATCATCGCGCCTGTCCCAGAATTCCGCCACATTTTCCGCAAAGTGGAACCGTCCCACCTTCATTCCTCCGCCAATTTGGGACGATTTCATCGGCTCAGCTACCTACATTGGGACACCGCTCGCGTCAGGATAAAAGCGGCACCATTTTCTAACAATAATGACGGTCATCTAATAGGAAATAACATGAAACAGTTACGACAAACCCTACGTGCGTGGGGGGCTGGTGTGATCGCGCCCCTTGCCTTTACCTCTATCGCGCTTTCTCCCATCGCCCTTGCCCCGAGTGCATTTGCCAATGTAACGCCCTACGGTGCGGGCAATATTGCCAATGGACCAAACCCCGCCGGGTATAAATGCGCAACCGATTATGGCTACTGGATTTATAACGCCGGACTGGTAAAACCCGGCGTAAGTAGCTGTAACCCCATTGGTTCACCCACACCGATTTACCCGCAACTGGTTTCACCGGCTGCCGATAAACACACCATGACCCATCGCTGGTGGGGCTCTATTTCATTTATGGGCGAAATGAAAGTGGGCGACCCCAACGGTGCTGGCTATATCACGCCAGACCCAATGACCGCGCGTATTACGGATCGCGGTGTGCGTATTTTGGGAATACCCGGCGGGTTGCGCACCAATCCAACCGCGACGCAATATTCCATTCCCGATCCGTTTAATGAAGTGTTTGATGGCATCGCCGTTGGTAACAGCGATTACAGCAACCTTGAAGCTTATTTAAAAGACTATAGCGATGGTTCAGTGACCGTGCAGTGGCAAAGTGCGGGCACGGCGGTGATGGAAGCCACTTTTGTACACGGCTCGCCTTACGCTTATTTCACGGCGTTAAAAGGTAATTTACAACTGCGCACCAAAGCGGGCGACGGCGGCGAAAAGGGAGTGTTTTATCAAGCGGGAAATAGCTTGGGGGTATGGACGAACGTTGCGGGTAATCACAATAACTTTTTAATTACCGGTCACGACGCCACCAGTTTCAGCAACCCGAATACCGCAACGATTGGTGTGAACAATGCCAGTAAACGCATGACGGTTACTCTGCTTCCGCAAATATCCGGCATGCCTTCCACCGCGATGATTCAGGATTTCGCCCAACACGCGACCCAGCGGGTGGACAAGGTCAACATCACCTACGCGGTTAATCGCAACAGCAATAAAGTGACCGTCACTCACAGCTATCAATTTAATGGTATGCCAGTAACGACTATGGCGGGCCTGCTGCCTATGGCGTGGAAAAATGCAACGCAACAAGCCTTTACGCCTTACAAAGTGCGCAGCGCACGCGGCGTTACCAAATTTGCGGCGACTAAAAATTTCAGTTACACCATTCCGTTTGTGGGTGTGCTGCCCTACTTACCGGAAAATATTGGCGACTACGATGAAACCCGTTTACGCCAATTGGTAAATGAATTTATTAATCAGGATCCCGCCAGCTGGAACACCTTTACCGATACTTATTGGGCCGGGAAAAATTACGGCAAAATTGCTGAACTCGCTGCAATTGCGCGTTCAATTGGGATGACGGTGGAAGCCGATCAATTAATTGCGTGGCTCAAAGCCGAATTGGAAGATTGGTTCCGCGCAAATACCAACGGCAGTTTGGACACCACCAAATATTTTGCCTATGACAGCAACTGGAACACGCTGCTTGGTTTTGACGAGTCCTTCGGTTCACAACAGCAATTAAACGATCACCACTTTCACTACGGCTATTTTGTGCGCGCTGCTGCAGAAATTTGTCGCGTAGAAGCCAGCTGGTGTAGTGCAACCCAATACGGGCCAATGGTGGAATTATTAATTCGCGATTACGCCGCCGCCCGCGACGACAATTTGTTTCCCTACTTGCGCAATTTTGACCCCGCCAACGGTTTTTCCTGGGCATCGGGCCATGCAAATTTTGTCTTGGGCAACAATAACGAATCCACCTCGGAAGCAGCGAATGCTTATGGCGCGATGGTGCTTTACGGACAAATCACACGCAATAAAGCCATCACAGATCGCGGTATGTATTTACATGCATCGTCCACCGCCGCTTATTGGGAATATTGGAATAATATTGATCGCTTCCGTGGTTTAGGTGGCGACTACGATAACTTCGATTCCGCCTACCCCAAAATGACCACCTCCATTATTTGGGGTAATGGCCACGTATTTTCCACCTGGTTTAGCGGTGCTTACGCGCACATTTTAGGTATTCAAGGTTTGCCGTTAAGCCCATTGGTATTTCACATTGGCCAACATGCAGATTATTTGGATAACTACGTTGAATTAGGTTTGAGCCAATCCAGCAATGGCAAACCCTCGGGTTTAATTGATGATCAGTGGCGCGATGTCTGGTGGAATATTTGGGCGATGAGCAATGGCGAAGCCGCCGTGGAAGATATGCTCGCCTACAATTTTAATTACACACCCGAAGCGGGCGAAACTAAAGCACACACTTATCACTGGGTGCACACACTCAAACAACTCGGTCATTTAGCCACGGGAACTGGTGCCTTAACCGCGTCCAGCCCCAGCGCCGTTGCGTTTAATAAAAATGGTTTGCTGACTTACATCGCCTACAACTTTGGTTGCAGCCCACAGTACGTGCGTTTTTCCGATGGGATGACACTGAATGTTCCGGCAAATAGTTTTCGCATAAAACGCACCGGTGAAACGCCTGATGCATTGCCCACCTCAACCAGTTGTACACCGGCAACCGGGAGCAGCAACAGCAGTGTGGCAAGCTCGGTGACTAACAGTGTGACCTCATCAAAAGCCAGCAGCTCGGTGGCAACCTCGGTTGCAACTTCTGCAGCAACATCAGCGACAACATCGAGTGCCATTGCAAGCTCAAGTGCAATGTCATCCAGCAGCGCGCAGGGTTCGAGTGCAGCCAATAACAATCAATATGGTCACACAGTTTTAAGCAGTGACAGCCTGCGCTTTTTTGCCAACAACGCTGCCTGGGCGGATATTCATTTCACGGTGAATGGTGGGCCGCAACAAAATTTCCGCATGACACACAGCAGCGATAATTCAAATTTTTATGAATTAACGGGCATTCCCGCGGGTGCAACGGTTCGCTACTTTATGACTATCGCGCAGGACATTGGCGCCATAGATACTGCATGGGTTGAACTGGTGATGAGTGGCGGCGGTGCATCCAGTGCACCGGCAAGCAGCTCATCCAGCAGCAGTTCGGTTGCCAGCTTTAGTCAGTTTATTGAGGCAGAAAGTTTTGCGTTTATGTCTGGCCTGGAATTATTTCCCACCACTGATGTTGGTGGCGGGCAAGTAGTGGGCGCAATTGATAGCGGCGATTGGATGGCCTTTACCAATATCAACTTTCCTTCATCTGGAAGTTATTTAGTGGAGTACCGCGTTGCCAGCCCGAGTGGTGGAATGCTGTCGCTGGATTTGAATGGCGGCTCGATTGTATTGGGCAGCGCTGCGATTCCAGCAACCGGTGATTGGGGCAACTTCACCACCATCAGCCACACAGTGAATATCAACGCGGGAACATTCAATGTTGGTATTTATGCACAGCAAGGTGGCTGGAGTATTAACTGGTTGCGCATTACCAAACTCTGACAATTAACTGCTTAATCCGCCATGCCACTGCACAGCTATTAGTTAGTAGCGTGGCAGTGGCATGGTTAACCTGAAAACAAATGGATATTTATGATGAAAAAAATAATTTCTACTTTTGCAATCACCGCCAGCCTGTTGCTCAGCACTCAGGCAAAGGCTGTAATCATCGACGCCTCCACCGCGATTCCGGATGCCAATATTTTATTGAACTTTAACGGTCTGGATTGGGTTTACGCTGGCCCTATTGGAACTGGTGAGTGGGGCGAGGGCAATATTGAAGCGCCCGAATATCGCGCCAGTGAAGGTTGGCGTTATGCAACAGCAATGGAATGGGCCATGCGCCCTGACTGGACTGACTTTATTATTGGCGATGCAAGCATCAATCCTGATTCCGGTTTTGGTGATCATTCGCTGTATCGCTTTGCTTCGGAATATTGGAGCAACTTTAATCACATTGATTTAAGCGATGCATCCATGGGGTTAATTACTAACGGTCTTGATATCGGTTCACTGGAAGAGGCTTGGGATACCTGGTACGTGCGCGATAGCCGCACCAGCAGCGTGCCTGAATCCTCATCCATTGCACTCTTAGGTCTGGGTTTATTCGGTTTGCTTATCGCACGCAGAAAGAAAAACTGACAATCCATATTTAAACGGCCAGTTCTTAAACAGTCAGGCCTTAAACAAAAAAGGGTTAAAACAACAACGTCGCGCTGTTGTGCGGCGTTATTGCTTTTAGCTTAACAATAATTAACTACTGTAATTAACTGCTGTAATTGCCGGTGAACTTCATTTACATTAACCGACCACTGCCCAACAAGTGACCTGACGTTAATGCCCACACCACTCCACATTATTTTATTAACCCATGAACGCGAAGTTCAGCGCAAAACCAATACGGGAATCATTGCGTTAAATCTCGCGAGTGAATATGTCGAGCGTGTCATATGGGAGCGCACCAAGCCCAATCAAAACTTGTTAAATTGGCTGGCTACCGAAAAAGCGCTGCTGCTTTACCCTGCGGATAACGCTGCACCCACTGCTGAAAATTCACCCATTACCGAAGCCACACACAGCACTATCGATAAGACTGAAACCATTATTATCATCGACAGCACCTGGCAGGAAGCGCAAAAAATATTTAACAAAAGCCCTTACCTGCAACGCGCGCCCAAGGCAGTATTGACTGCGCAAAATCCATCAACCTTTACCCTGCGCCGCAATCAACCCGAAGGTGGCCTATGCACGATTGAGTGCATTATTGAACTCTGCAAAATGAGAAACCTGAATAGCCTCGCGGAACAATTAACGGCGGCGTTTGCGCAACACAATCAAAGGCCATAACAAAAAAAACCTGCAATTAGCTGGTTATAATATTTTTGTTATAGGCAATAAACACAGTGTCATTTTTCCAGCCCAGTGATTCGTAAAGCGCCTGCGCCGATGTATTGGTTCTTGCGGTTGTTAAATCCATACGCGCAACGCCAGCAAACTCTGCCTGCTGTTCCGCCGCCAGCAACAATGCCCTACCAGCGCCAGTGCGACGTTTAGCCGGGTGAACAAACAAATCGTAAAGAACATAAATGGGGGCGGCGATTACTGAGCAAAAGCTGGGGTAGAGCTGACAAAAGCCAACAGGCTCCCCGTATTCTTCCGCCAATAAAATAACTGATTCCTGATTATATATACGCTGCTTGATAAAACTCATGGCCAATTCAAGGCTGGGAGCTTGTTGATAAAACTGACGATATAAATCAAACAAAACGGCCACCGAATTAATATCATCAATACCTGCGGTTTTTATTGCGAGTAGGCTCATAAAAGATTCCTTTTAGTAAAAAATAAATCCAACAATATCAGCGCATTGTCAGGCGCATTAACTGCATGCCACCCACATCGGTGACAAAACCAAATTGCTGGTAGTAACTTTGTAATTCAGGCAGGCAATACAGTTCAATGTGTTTTACTCGCTTGACCTTGGCGTGAGCTTTTACATACTCCACCAACTGCGAACCAATTTTATGGCCGCGATAACCTTCGCCCACAATCACATCAAACATCAAAGCTTTAAAAATACCGTCGGTTAACACCCGGGTAAAACCAATTAAATTATTCTGTTCGTCAATTACGCCAAGAGTAATGGAAGATCCGGCGAGTACGGCGTTAACTTCTTCCAGAGTACGGGTATTTGACCACCACTGTTGCAAATATAGCTGATGCAATTGCGGCAGATGATGGGGCGCCAGGGTTTCAATAATTTTCATATCGGGTTTCAAGAGTGTTAATAAAAGACGGTGATAATTCCAATAAGAATCAGGACAAAAAATAATTATTGGTAACGCGCGGCGGCAACCCCAGGAGTTGAGGATATTTAATCATCACCCCCAAGGCGATCAAGTCGTAAACGGCATGCCATACAATCACGAGCATTGCACTTTGGGTGAGATGATAAACAATACCAAACAGCAAACCCATGACGGTTGCCGCAATAAAATAAGACCAGGACAAAAAATGCAACAACCCAAATACTAATGCCGGTGCAAAAATAGCCAGATAAATAGCAACATGATTCGCCAACCAGGACTGCAATGCAATGCGAAACAGCAACTCCTCACCCACGCCAGCAAGCAGTGCAACACAGGCAATTTTAGCCCAGGAGTAGTCGGCAAAATGCACGGTTATTTTCTGCACATCTGCCAATAAGGTTGCCGCAAATCGCCCGCCATGGCGATACATGAAGTAGATAATGCCATAGGTCAGCAGCGCCGCCAGAACACCCAAGAGCAAATCCATACCCGCTGAAAAGCCCCACCACTGCCAATCGATAGCGGCAAACTGGAGTGCTCCCAGCCCCAGAAGCAGGATCGTGACCTGACTGGTCAAGACTGCCGAAAAACCCAATTTCTTTTCCATTTAATCCTCTGCGATTCATCTTTGCCCGGGCGGGAAGGGGGCGCTGCCACAGGGCTGGCAGCGAAATGACGTTTTATACCAGCTAAGGCTGCAAGCCGCACAAACTTCTTACATTTGTCCGTTGAAATAGCCATACCCCATCAGTATTCTGGCGGCCTGTTTAGCAGCCCCCCCGGAGATCCAACAAATGGGACTTTTGGTACTGGCCATTTTTATTATTTCGGCCATTTATATCCAGAATCGCGGTACTGTCCAGCATGAACGCTGGCAGCGCAAATTGAGTGACCACGCCAACTTTTTAGCACCTATTAATTGCCTGTTTTATATTTTTGCCAAGGATAAAAAGACCGCCTACCTTAACCCTGCCGATTTCCCCGAACTGAAAATTTTACAGGACAACTGGGAAACCATTCGCGACGAGGCATTAAGCTTGAATGCCGAGGCGAAAATTAGAGCCTCAGATAAGTTGGATGACTTGGGTTTTAACTCCTTTTTCAAAACTGGCTGGAAGCGTTTTTACCTGAAATGGTATGGCGCCAACCTTAAATCTGCCGAACAGCTTTGCCCGCAAACGGTAGCGCTGATCAACCAGGTTCCCAATATCAAGGGCGCTATGTTTACTATGTTGCCGCCGGGTGCGCGCTTGGTAAAACATCGCGACCCCTACGCTGGTTCGCTGCGCTACCACCTGGGTTTATCCACCCCCAATTCCGAAGACTGTTTTATTAGTGTGGATGGCCAACCCTATTTTTGGCGCGATGGCGAAGCAGTAATGTTTGATGAAACCTATATTCATTACGCACACAATAAAACCGATCAAAATCGAATCATTTTATTTGTGGATGTTAAACGCCCGGTCAATTTCTTTCTGGTCGATTGGTTTAATGAACTCTTTTCGCGCATTGTGGTGGCTGGCTCGGCAACCAAGAATATGGATGGCGACAAGGTAGGTTTTTTAAACCGCGCCTTTGGCACGCTATATAAAATTCGCTTGCTCGGCAAAAAGCTCAAGGCATTCAACACTACACTTTATTATTTAGTGCAATATAGTTTGTATCTCGCACTTATTTACTGGATTTTTTTCTAACAAAAAATCTCATTAAAAAAGGCAGCCCTCATGGCTGCCTTTTTATTTATCTGTTTTTTACGTTTTTACTTTTTTACAGCACTTTATCAATGCCCGTCGGCACACCGTCCAGGCTGAGTTTATTTTTTTCTTGCCAATAGTCACGTATACCTTGCTCGCCCTTGTTAACAGCCCATTGATTCAATTGCTCGCGCTCATCTACATAATCAAAAAATGGTATCGACATCCCACAAGAGGTTTGTACTAACTCCACCTGCATATCAAAAATCTGACGCGCGCCGGTATTTGCGGGGAAATGCGCATAGAGCGCTGCCCACTCAGCGTCACCATTGTGAATGGCACGCGCGGTTCCGTATAAACGCAATATCATCGGCGCACCTTCAAAAGCCGCAAACATAATCGTCATGCGCGGGTGGGTTTGCAAATGCGCTGCCGTTTCATTGCCACTGCCGGTGACATTGAGCCAAATCACCCGGTTAGCATCCAGCACTCTCAATGAATCCAAACCCTTGGGGGAAATATTTACCCGGCTGGTATCCGTTGCTGTACCCACAAAAAATATTTTCTGTTGTGCAATAAATTCCTGCAAGGCTTCTGAAATAGCCTCAAAACGTTTACCCATAAAATCAACTCCTTATCAACGCTTACGTAAATACAGTTCGGCTTTTTCCTGATCGATGACAAACTCAAAGCGCCCGAGAATATCGACGCCGAGGAGGCCATCAAATTGATTGGCATTGTCCATCGGCAAGCGGGCGAGCAGGTGCTGGGTAAATTCCAGCGAGGCGATATTGAGGCTATTCACCACAAATAAATAACTGTCCACCGTGCCGCTGGCAGTATTGAGTTTGATGGGTTTGGTATTGCGCACCAAACTATAGTGGCGCTCTACAAAAGTCGCGGTAAGCCCACTGATGGAAGCGCCGGTATCCAATAACAAACGCGCAGAAATACCATCGATGGTGACCGGGACTAAAAATTGTTTACCAAAACGCTGCAGCGCAATGGTGACTTCTTCTCCGCGCGCCGCGTTATTCAAACCATCGCCACTAATAAGAATTAACAACGCATCGGCGCGCGCGCGGGTATCTACCTGATTCGCCGCCATCAGTGCATGGTACTGCGCCAACTCTTTTTCTTTATCATCCAGATGCATACTCGCCAAACGCAAATGCAACTCACCATTGTCCGGGGTTAAGCGAATCAAGTCATTTAGCTGTTGCATTAACCAGGCTTGACGCTCGCCAAATAGCACCGGGTTAGATGCCAAGCGCACCAAATAATTAGCGAGGTACTGCAAACCCGCCTCGATTTTTTGCGCGTCAATTTCTGCACTGAAGTAACGAAACCAGATCGCGACAGCTTGTTCATGTTGCCCCTGCTCTTCATAAACCCGCGCCAGTAAACGCATGGCTTCCGCCAATTGCGGATCAGTTTGCAGTAGCTGCTCGAGTAAGGGCACCGCTTGCCCATAGTTGCCGGTGGCGATCCATCGCGTTGCCTGCTCGAGGGGGGTTAATGCGGCAAGACTGGAAAACGGTTGTTGGGTGATGGCAGAACTGGCGGCCAGCGATTTATCAAGCGACTCATTCAATGATGGTGATGAATGCGCGGCATTGGTAGTGGAGCTACTGGTCGCCGGGTTCTCGGTTAAGGCTGGGGCAAGATCGGAGGGCGCAACTTTTGTGTGGCGATATTCACTCGCATAAAAGCCCGCTGCGAAAGCGATGACCGTCAGTGCCAGCGAGGGAGCAAAACGCATAAGTTAACACCGGGCCTTCATTAAAATCAGGGATTCAATTGCGCGCGAATGGAGTCCGCAAGCGCTTCCGGTTTGGTGATAGGGGCAAAACGTTTAATCGCCTTACCATCGCGGCCAATTAAAAATTTGGTGAAGTTCCATTTGATCGCATTGCCCAACATACCTGGCGCTGCATCGGTGAGCCATTGAAACAGTGGATGGGCTTCGCTGCCATTTACATCCACCTTGGCAAACATTGGAAAGGTAACACCGTAATTGAGTTGACAGGTCTGGGCTATCTCAGCGGCATCGCCCGGCTCCTGCCCGCCAAACTGATTGCAGGGGAAACCGAGAATCACCAGACCCTGATCTTTATAGGTTTGGTACAGCTTTTCCAAACCGGCGTACTGGGGGGTAAAGCCGCACTGGCTGGCGGTATTCACCACCAGCACGACTTTACCTTGGTAGTCAGCCATGGGCACAGGCTGACCAGTGAGGGATTCGGCGGAGAAAGAATAGAAGGGGCTCATAAGTAATCCTCGTGAGGTAATGAGCCCAGACTGCACGCGCGCCGCTATTTAATCAAGCGCGACTTAATACTCCGCCGCCGGTTTATCCAGTGCTTTTATCTGGATATTGCGATAAAAAGTCTCGGCCCCTTCGGATTGGATTTGCAACTTGCCGCGCGCCAGCGGGACGTATTTACCATCCACCTTGTGACGGGAATTAAAGCCGCGAAATACTTCATGACCATTCACTTTATGGATTAGTGTTTCACCATCGGCAATCACTTCCATGGTGTCCCACTCACCGCTGGGTTTTTCGTGGAGACCAAGCTTCAATACACGCGCGGCGATATCTTTGCGCAGCGGTGCTTTGGGGTCATAGGCGTAGAATTTCCAATCGCCAATGTTGGTGTCGGTGGCGTGCACGTCAATAATCACCCCGTCCAGGCTGTGATAATCGCCGCTATCGCCCTCTTGCACCTGAAACTCGTGGCTGCGCAACCAGTGGCTGCTCTGGGCGCCTTCCGGCCCTACGGCAAAATACAGCAGGCCGCTATCGCGCGGGGCATCCAAGCGTGGCGACCATTTCTTCTCGCCCCACTTCACATCAAACTTCAAATGAAAAGCGCCAAACTCTTCCAGCGAGGTCAAACCACCCCACTCTTCACCCGATACCCGCAACAGGCCATCCACCACGCTAAACACTTTTTTGGGGTCGTTGTTAATACCGCGCGGGGTGTGTTTGGAAACCAGGTTATAGGCATTGGTTTCAGGCTGAAAACTCACATAAGGCTGCCAGCCGGTGAGATCCTTACCGTTAAACAGTGAGCGCCATTCGGCCGCTTGCACACTGCTCGTCACCAGCGCAGTCGCCAGACCTGCCCATGCCAAAAGGGATAATTTCATTGTGATTCCTCGTTGTCGCCGTTTGTTGTTATAGCCCTGCAGGGAATAGCAGAGCAGCGGCAGACTAGTACCTGAGTTGCCCCGAGTCCATATAGGCAAATGGACAATTACAGTCTTTTACCCTGTTACTCGCACCGGTGATCCCCCCTGCACACGGCGGCGTATGTAATGGCAAGACCGCTTGTACGGCGGACACAACTCATTCACGAAAGGCTCAACTCCATGCGCGCCCCTTGGAAATTGCTGTTTTTATCAGGCCTGATACTTATGCTCTCCTCATGTTCTACCTCCAGTGTCGACGACTACACCCAAAACACTCCGCAGCTTGATCCGCGCGTTTTTTTTAATGGCTCGCTGAGCGCTCACGGTGTACTCAAGGATCGCAGCGGCAAGGTCACGCGCTATTTCAATGCAACAATCAATGCCTACTGGAAAAACGGCGTGGGTACACTGGAGGAGCGGTTTGTATTTGATGACGGCGAAGTGCAGTTTCGCAACTGGACACTCACGCCCAATGGCGACGGTTACAACGCCACCGCAGGCGATGTGATTGGCACCGGCAAAGCCAAGGTGAGCGGCAATGCGATGCAACTGGATTATGTACTGGAAATTGCCTACAAGGGTTCGCCACTACAACTGCGGGTAGAGGATTGGATGTGGCAAGTGGACAACAAGGTACTGCTCAACGAATCCACCCTGCGCAAATGGGGTTTCAAAGTGGGCAGCATCCAGCTAGTGATTGTCAGAAACGAATAGTATTGAGCTGATACACCTTATCGCGCATGTGCTCCGCATTTTCACTATCGCCCAAGGCATCATAAATAGTGACCGCCAAACGATAAAAACGAATTTCGTCTTTCTCTTTTTTTATGGCGTTTTTAATTAACTGTAATGCCTTGGCATAGTCTTGTTGCTCGCTCGCCTCCAGCGCACGGCGATAAATATAATAGGGGTTGGCATTGCGATGTTTACGCACCCGCTCTTGATAATACTGGTGCTGTGCCAGATTGCCCGTGTCCTTATACAAGCCGGCAAGGTTGTGCATGATGGTGTAATCGCGCGGGTTTACCTTTAACCCGTGCAAATAAATCGCCTCAGCTTCCGCCATAAAACCCTGGCGGCGATAAAAACTGCCAAAGTTACTCCAGATATAACTCGGCTCCTCGCTCATCAATAAGGCTTTGCGCAAATACAGAAATCCCGCGCGGATATCGCCCTCTGCCGCCAACTCCATGCCGCGGTTGGAATAAAACTGCGCTGCCACCAGATCCTTGCCAATCACTTTTTGTTTGTAGTGCGCACGAAAGCGACGCATCTCCAAATCCACCACAATGTCGCTCACATCCGCCGTGTTCACTGCCCTGATCCAGGTGCGCGGCGTACTGGGCATAAACACCTTGGCATTCACATGCCGCATAAATAGATAGGTATCCCCCTCGCGCATATCCCAGGTGGGCGGCAATATCACTTCATTAACCTCTGCTTTCAGCCCTAGATGGCGCGCCATGGCCACATAAAGCAACGTATAACTTAAACAGTTGGCCTGGCGCTTTTCAAAAGCATCGATGCCGGTATTGGTGGTGTAAGCCGAATAAGTAATGCCGCGCCCGCCCAATTGCACCGATGTCATTAGTGCACGATGCAATGCCTCGGCTTTTTTATCGGCCGCACTAATACCCGCGACGGTGCTGGTAGCAAAGTTTTCCATCTCCGGCGTCAATTCAAATAGCTCGTGGTCAGGTAAATCTGCAGCCGTATAAGGGCGCCCGAGAATCAACTCTCCCGAGAGCGCCTTGGCAATTGGGCCCTGCTCGGCCAAAAACGGAACTTTTTGCACCACCGAGGAACAGCCCCAGAGGCCAACGCAGAGATAAACCAGCAAAAACCGCCACAACTTCATCGTTATTTATCCTTATCATGGGTTCTATCTGTACTCCAGTATAGACGCTGCCCAGCGCGAGCGCTGACACCTAACCATCGCTAGCCCATTGACTTAAAACACTTTTTAAAATGACTTCGCCCTCCCCGCTCACCCGATTCGGGTTTGCTATTTCCCCTGCTGCGCCGCACTAGTGCGATTTTGCGCCAATAAAGTGCGGCACACCAACAACCAAGCACCAGCCAACAACCATCAAATCGTGCATTCACGGCACCAAAAAAAAGCAGTGCATTTTTTTGTGTTCCGCGCGCGTGCAAAAGCGAAAAAAACACGAATCAAAATCCAATTTAATGCGCCATAAAAATGCATTACTGGAATTGGCACAGTGTTTGAATAGAGCTAATTACCAAACGTTTTTTTGATTAGCAGTACTTGCACAGCAACAACCAGATTTTCCCAATAATTTTTTTAGTTTTTTAGACCAATAGTCAGGAGCAAAAAAATGCATGCAGTCTCACGTTTTCTAAAACCGTTGAAAAAAACGGCTGCTGTTCTTGCAGCAACTATTTCGCTTATCAGCGCGGCACAAGCAGCAACTGGCCCAGCGGAAAAAACCGATTTGAAATTTGGATTTATTAAACTCACCGACATGGCTGACCTCGCGGTTGCCTATGAAAATGGTTATTTTGACGATGAAGGTTTAACCGTTGAGTTGGAAGCGCAAGCGAATTGGAAAGTAGTACTCGACCGGGTAATTTCCGGTGAGCTGGATGGCTCTCATATGCTGCTGGCACAACCTGTTGCCGCCAATATCGGTTACGGCACGCAAGCGGATTTGGTGTTTCCATTCACCATGACGCAGAACACCTACGCCATTACAGTTTCCAATGAAATTTGGAAAAAAATGAAAAAAAATGTACCCGTGGGTGCCGATGGAAAACCAGTTCATCCTATTAGCGCCAGCACCCTAAAACCTGTTGTGGATGAAATGAAAGACGCAGGTAAATCCATCCAAATGGGCGTGGTATTTCCAGTGTCCACTCACAACATGGGCTTGCGCTACTGGCTTGCCGCCGGCGGAATTAACCCCGGTTTATATGCACCGCACAAAGGCGACACCACCGGACAAATTGATGCCGATATTTTGTTGTCAGTAACCCCGCCGCCGCAAATGCCGGCCACGATGGAAGCGGGCACAATTCAAGGTTATTCCGTGGGTGAACCCTGGAATCAACAAGCCGTATTTCGCGGTATTGGTGTGCCGGTAATGGCCGTGCACAACAAAATTGGCGATAAAGTATTTGGTATGAAAAAAGAATTCCTGGAAAAAAATCCTAACACCAGTATTCGCGTAGTGAAGGCAATGATTCGCGCCGCCAAATGGCTCGATGAAAACAACAACGCCAATCGCTCTGCTGGTGCAAAAATGATTTCCGCTGCTCACTATGTAGGTGCCGATTATAAAGTTATCGCCAACTCCATGACCGGGGTGTTTGAGTACGAGCGCAAAGACGTGCGCCCAACACCGGACTTCAACGTATTTTTCCGCTACAACGCCTCTTATCCACATGTATCAGATGCAGTGTGGTACCTGACTCAAATGCGTCGCTGGGGTCAAATTCCTGAAGCCAAACCCGACAGCTGGTATATGGAAATGGCAAAAAAATCTGTTGCTCCGGAAATTTATCAACAAGCCGCAGCTGACTTGATTGAAGAAGGAAAAATGGCGGCTAGCGATTTCCCTGATTTCAAAACCTTTACCGGTATTCGCACCCCCGATGAAACTGTATGGATTGACGGCGTGCAATTTGATGCAACAAAACCCAACGACTACCTGACCAAGTTTCCTATTGGTTTGAAAGGTGATGAAAAAATTTAATTGCCTGTGCGGGTCACTGACCCGCCGCATTTAATACCGACAGGATTCAATAATTCACTGCAACACCAACGATTTAATTTTTTGGCAACCGCTGTAGTGCACCCGCTGATACTGATTCAGCGGGCTGCCCGAGGAAACGATCATGAGCAATAAATTAGCCACCCTGAAACTTGAACAATTTAAAGCGATTAAATGGCGCGAGGTATTGATTGGCATTTTAATGCCCTTGGTCGGAGTACTTTTTTTTATGATGTTGTGGCACGGTGTAGCGCCCAATATAAAAACCTCGCTGGGTGATTTCCCCCAACCCAAACAAGTCTACGAGCAATGGGGCAACCTGGTGGATGAATATCAGGCAGAACAGGAACGCGCAGCTGTATTTTACGAGCGTCAGGAAAAGCGCAATGCCGAACTTTTGGCCAAAGACCCTAACGCCACTCTTGATGTGCGCGAATTTAATGGCCGCCCAACTTTTTTTGACAAAATCTACACCAGTTTATTTACCGTACTCTCCGGGTTTCTGGTGGCCTCACTCATCGCCATCCCGGTGGGAATCCTGATTGGCTTGAGCCAACCGCTATACAGCGCAATCAATCCATTGATCCAATTATTCAAACCCGTATCACCCCTCGCCTGGCTGCCACTGGTCACCATTGTGGTCAGCGCGGTGTACGTTTCCGATTCACCAATGTTTTCCAAGTCCTACATTATTTCGCTGTTAACGGTGAGCCTCTGTTCACTCTGGCCCACCATGATTAATACCGCTGTTGGCGTTGCCGGTGTCAGTAAAGATTTGGTGAACGTCAGCCGCGTACTGCGTTTGGGTTGGTTTACTCACGTAGCAAAAATTGTATTGCCTTCCGCCATTCCGATGATGTTCACCGGCCTGCGCATCTCTCTCGGAATCGCCTGGATGGTATTAATCGCTGCCGAAATGCTGTCGCAAAATCCGGGGCTGGGCAAATTTGTGTGGGATGAATTCCAAAACGGTTCATCTGATTCACTCAGCCGTATCTGCCTCGCCATTTTGGTGATCGGGATTATCGGTTTCTTGCTCGACCGCACCATTTTGATGATTCAAACCTATGTGAATTGGGACAAAAGTGCCGTAGTCCGCTAATTCGCCTTGTGTTGATTAGTACGGCATACGAATTGCTTTATTCACATTGATAAACACTTTTATTGTTAGCAAAAGATTACTGAGGAAGTCACCATGAGCCAGGTTCACTTGGAATTAACCAAAGTCGGCATAGAATTTCCAACGCCCAAGGGTCCATTTTGTGCACTGCAAAATGTGGATTTAAAAATCAAAAAAGGCGAATTTGTCTCGTTGATTGGTCACTCAGGCTGCGGTAAATCGACGGTATTAAATATTGTTGCCGGGCTTTACCAGGCCACTACTGGCGGCGTGGTATTAAATGGTCGCGAAGTGAACGAGCCAGGCCCGGAGCGCGCGGTTGTATTCCAAAACCATTCACTACTGCCCTGGTTAACAGCCTATGAAAATGTGGAGCTGGGCGTTAAGCGTGTATTTAAAGGTAAAAAAACCAAAGCAGAAATGCGCGCATGGATTGAACACAACCTCGAATTAGTGCACATGAGCCACGCACTGCACAAACGCCCCGACGAACTTTCCGGTGGTATGAAACAGCGTGTGGGGATTGCGCGCGCGTTGGCGATGGAGCCACAAGTATTATTGATGGATGAACCCTTTGGTGCGCTGGATGCACTTACCCGCGCCCACCTGCAGGACTCGTTAATGGAAATTCAAAACGAGCTAGGCAATACCGTAATTATGATTACCCACGATGTGGACGAAGCGGTGCTGCTCTCTGATCGGATTGTGATGATGACCAACGGCCCTGCCGCCACTGTGGGCGAAATTCTGGATGTGCATTTACCGCGCCCGCGCAATCGCTTGGAATTGGCGGACAACGTGGAATACAACGGTTATCGCTCGGCGGTATTGCGCTTCCTTTACGAGAAGCAACGCAAAGTGGAACCGATCAGTGCAAAGCGTGCGGAGAAGCTCGCCGATAAAGAAGCTGCCGTCCCCACCAAAAGCGTTGCCTGAGCCTCAATTAACACGTCAACCAAATCTTCAGCTAAACCCGGCATTTAACGCGCTGCCAACAGCGCGTTAAAAAGTAAAAACCAGGGACGGTTTATGCTAGGCTGCGCGCACGGTAACGCGGAGACCTTAGCGTGTTTAATGATAATAAGTTAAGACAAGATACCCACGCCTTCATCAGTATTCTGGTAGTTAATAGCGACAATAGCGCACTGGATGCGATTCTTACCTGTCTGGAAGATGCAAATTATCAGACAATCCATGCGGTAGACTCCGCACAAAAAGCCTTGCGTCTGTTGCGTCACCAACACATTGATCTATTAATCGTCGATGTCGAAACACCGGATTTGGATGGCTGGCGCTTATCGCGTTTAGTGCGCAGCGGCATTTTACACTGCCGCGCCGACCTGCCCATTATCATCACCGCCAACACCTGGTGCGAACGTATTGCCGAAGTCACCGCGCGCGAATACGGCATCAATGAACTTATTCCTCTGGATCACCTGCACCGTTTAGCGCCTGCGATTGCACAGCTCAGCGACGCTATGCCGCAGAACACACGCAAACCACGCCTGTTGGTCATTGAAGATGAGCCCGATACCGCCGACCTGATTAAACGGGTGCTGGCCACCAATTTTGAAATTGAAATAGCCGATCAAGGGGATACCGGCCTCAACGCCTGGCGCGAGCGCCACCACGATCTGGTGCTGTTGGATGTGATGCTGCCCAAATTGTCCGGGCGCGATATTTTGATCGATATTCAAGCTACTGATCCCAATCAGCCAGTAGTGATTATGACTGCGCACACCACTATCGATCAGGCAGAAGAATTAATGCTGCTCGGCGCGGTAGATTTTTTACCCAAACCTTTTCGCGCCGATCATTTGCGCCGCGTGTGCGACATCGCAATTCACCGCGAGGATTTTCTCGTCAGCAACGCACAATTTGCGGCGCGGGTAAAATCACTGGAAGCGCGCGAGCTGGCGTTTCGTCAGCTCTATGAAAGCCATCACCAATTACTCAATGATTTGCAATCGGTGGTGATGGAACTGGATTTGGATTTTCGCATTCACTATTTAAATCACGCGTGGGAAACCCTGCTGGGTTTTGCGGTGGGCGATTGTATTGGGAAAAAACTGGATCACTTTATCGCCCCGGAAGACATCAGCCAATTTGCACTGTTCAAAAGCAAAATTCGCAAAGCCTTGCAACAGAAAAAAACCTTCCCGGAAATTGAACTTTGTTTTAGCACCAGTCGCCACCAGCGACTGTGGGCGCAATTGAAAATCAGCCGCTCGACAAAAGTTGCAGACCAAACCACGCTCACAGTCTGTCTGGACAATGTGACCGAGCGACGCGAATCGCAAGCGCAATTAAAATATCTGGCAATGCACGACTCGCTCACTGGTTTATACAATCGCCACTTTTTTGAAACGACCCTCGCACAACTCACCGCCGATTCCGTGCGCACCAATACCCAACACGCGCTGGTGTACATGGACCTGGATCATTTCAAAGTTATTAACGATACCTTTGGTCATCAAAAAGGCGATGAAATACTGCGCGATATGTCGCGCCTGCTCAGCCAACAAGTGCGCAGCACCGATATTTTATGCCGCTTGGGTGGCGATGAATTTGCAATTTTAATGCGCGATACCAGCAGCAGTGAAGCGCGGGAATTTGCACTGAGCGTGCAGGCCATTGTGGCCGCATTTGGTTTCCCGTTGCAGGAACAACAAATTAATCTCGGCAGCAGTATTGGTATGAGCCTGATTGACGGCAGCACCAATAACCCGGAAGAACATTTAATGCGCGCCGATATTGCACTCTATGTCGCCAAGGGGCGCGGGCGCAATTTGATTCACTTGTACAACCCACAAGACAGCGAAAGCGATGAGTTGCGTCACTCCATCAACATGTCGCAAAAAGTGCGCAAGGCGATTGTGGAAGACCGCATGATGCTCTACTTCCAACCCATTTTTGATGTGAAAGCGAAAAAAGTTTCTTACTACGAAGCACTGGTGCGCCTGCACGATCTGGATGGAAAAGTTATTGGCCCCTGCAGTTTTATTCCCGCACTGGAAGCGTCGGGCGAAATGCATTTGCTGGATCGCTGGATTATTAAATTAGCCATTCGTCACCTGCGCGATTACCCCGCACTGAATCATATTGCGATCAACCTCTCCGCACAGGCATTTAAAGACGAACAGCTGATGGCCACCATTCTCGCCAGCCTGGACGAAACCGGTGTAGACCCGAGCCGCATCACCTTTGAATTAACCGAGAGTGCAAGCTTGTTTAACCTGCATATTACCCAGCGCGTGATTGCCGAATTGCACAAATTGGGTTGCAGTTTTTCGGTGGATGATTTTGGTTCCGGCTTTAGCAGCTTTGCTTACCTGAAAGATTTGCCGGCAGATTACATTAAGTTGGATGGCTCATTTATCCAAAATCTGGATTGCGATGAAATTGATCAAACGCTGGTAAAATCAATGATTCAGGTAATTCAAACTTTGGGCAAAAAAGCGGTTGCAGAATACGTTGAAAGCCAGGCCATTTTAAATATTCTACAAGAAATGGGCGTGGACTTTGTGCAAGGCTACCACTTGGGTGCTCCCAAACCCGCACAGGAAATTATGCTGGAACCGCAACCTTACCCACTGCGGTTGTTTGAATCGGCAGGGGCAGCTCCACAATAAAACGCGCGCCCTTGCCCAATTCACTTTCCACCCGAATAGTGCCGCCCATTAATTCACACAACTGGCGACTAATAGACAAGCCCAAACCACTGCCCTGATATTTGCGTGTCGCGCTGGAGTCGGCTTGTTTAAAGGGATCAAAAATACTGTTTTGCTGTTCAAGTGGAATACCAATACCAGTGTCCGCCACACTGATAAATATTTCCTCCGGGCGATGAAATGCCTGCACTTCCACCTCGCCATGGGGCGCAAATTTAACGGCGTTACTCAGTAAATTAATCAGTATATGCAGCAGCTTTTCAGGGTCGGCAATGGGCAGCGTCTCGCCGTCCTCCACATCCACGCGCAGGCGAATGGCATTTTTTTCCAACAATGGCACCACCGCACTTAACGCCTCATCCACTAAGCGCGAAAGTTTTACGTGGGTTAAATCCAACTCCATACCACCGGCTTCAATTTTGGCCATGTCCAACACACCATTAATTAATTTCAGCAAGCGCTCGCCGTTATTAATCACGCGCTGTAAATCCTGCACATGGGCTTCATCTTCAACCAGTTTTAATTCTTCAATTACTAGCTCGGTATAACCGATGATCGACTGCAATGGCGTGCGCAATTCGTGGCTCATCAGCGAAAGAAACTCGCCTTTGGCTTGACTCGCGTCCTCTGCTTTTCGCTTGGCAATTGCCAACCGCTCCTGCGCCAATTGCAAATCCTCACTGCGCGCCGCGAGGCGCCGGTTATCGCGCTGTTTAATAATGTAGGCAATAAAGACGGTGATAATTAACAGCGCGCCCAATACCACCGAGCCCCACAAGTAACGCAGTGCTACTTGCTGCGAATCCACCATCTCATCCAGGCCCACTATGGCATTTTTTTGTTCAAGAATAGTGCTTTCCAGTGAGCGGGTATTTTTATTCAAATCCGCAAGGCGTTTTTCACGCGCATCAATTTCACGGAGGATTTTTTGTAAATAGGCTTGCTGCTCATCCAACTCTGCCGTGCGCGACTGCACTTCCTGCATTAATTTTTCGCGCTCGCGCAGGCTGGCGTCTATTTGCGTTTGCTGCAATTGCAATTGGTGCTTTTGCTGGGCAATCAATGCATCGCTGGCATCAATATTCTCGGCCAAATCCGCCATTTGTTGCTGCAGGTTGTGGTTAATCGCCTGTTGGTTATCAATAGAGGCGGTCAATTCTTTTAGTGTCTTTTCACGATTGCGCAATTGCTTTTGCAAGGCAACCAGCGACGCCTGCCCTTCGCGATACAGACGCGCCACATCAATCTCTGTGCCGCCACTTAAAATCAATTCAGATTGTACTCCCAACCCTTGGTTGAGAATATTGGATTTGTTTACTTCAAACTTTAGGCTACGCCCTGTGCTGATTAAATTGATCATCACCAATTGCTGGTTGCTGTAATCGCGCGTCACCAACAACACCGGCTTACCATCCAATGCATCGTACACATCGGTCATGGTTTTTTTATCGGTGCTTTCCATATAAACCATTTGAAATGCTGCCAACTCCGCGGGTGTTTTCACCTGCCGGTAATTCACCGCCAACCCATGAACCTTCACTCGCTCACGCAAGCCCTGCAGCGCACTCAAGAGCGCAGGGTCAGCATCGCCATAAAGCGCAATTTCAAAAGAGCGCAGAGTTTTAACCTGCGGCCATTCAATATTTTTGGCAAAGTTATAAAGGTAAGAAGCGACAATTTTCTGCTCTTCCAACGGCTGCGCCCACAGGCGCGGTGCGAGCAACACAAGGCAGCTAACACAGATAACAAGCCGGAAAAGCCCAAGGAATAAACGCATAAGTTACTTCTATTTATTATGAATAGGTTTTTAAACGGCTGAATGCTGCAATGCAGAACAGATTTAGCTGCATTGATTTTCCATACAAAGTAAACACTTCACTACTTTGAGTCAAAAGTCGCTCTTAAACGCTGAACATGCTCAACACCCAATACCGAACACACTAACGCATAGGAGTGAATATGTTTTGCTGGCCACTGCGCCTGAGGAAGCTCGTCAGCGAAATAAAAATAATCCCACAAAATTGCTTCCCAGCTGTTGCACCTAATTAGCATTCCCTCGATCTGCCCCTCAAACGCCATAGGGCAGGAGCCTTGTGGCGTATCTTCAACTTCGTAGGTGTTGCCCACCCAATGAGCTGGCTCACAGTCCAGAAGAATACCGCGAAGCTGCGCAAGAAAGCCATAATCAGTCTCCTCGGTGACTCTTCCTCCCATGCTCTCAAGCAACCCTACAAATTCATCCTTCCGCTCTGCCGGAAACGTAATGTCAATATCATCATGCGGGCGAGTCACCCGCCCCAGACGGGCATCAATAGCCCAACCACCGCCAATCCATATCGGCATATCCAACTGTTCTGTCGCTGCGACTAATTCACTAATTAATTTAAGATGGAATTTATTCATAAAAATTTCTGTCGCCAATAAAGTTACAGAAGAAAAATATGCCTGTGACTGTATATCAGGGTAGAGCTTCGCAATCTGCCGCTTTATACGACATTTCCTCCACAAGATAAACCACTGTTTCTACCAGCTTCAACCCTGTGAATTTTAGAAACAAAAACGCCCCGGCTTGCGGGGCGTTTTGGTGGAACATGGCTGCATGTAATTACATATAAGCTTTGGCGAACGCGGCTTTGGATTCCTGTATGTAGGCACGGACTTTTACCGCGTGGGATTCCCACACAGCGCGGTCTTTGTCGTTGGTGAAGGGGTTTTGATCCTTGGCGACGGAGCGGTCGAATTTGTCGTAGAAGGTGATTACCGAGGAGGCGATTTGGTTAAAGCGCTCTTTGAATACTTGTGTGCCCTCCATGGTGCTGGTGGCTTTCATCATAAATTGCACAAACTCGGTGTTGGAGCTGGAATAATTTTGGTAGCTTTCCGCTTGCACCATAAAATAGTTGTCGATCTCTTGCAGCGCGGCAGCGCGCACTGGTTCGTCTTTGCTCATTACGCGTTTGTAATTGTCCTGCCCGCGCCCCATGCCACCGGCAATAAGCGATTCTTTTAAATGTTTGTCCAGGTCTTTGCGGAATTTATCCACCTCGCGCTGGATGTCCAGCAGGTCTTTGTCCAGCGCGGTGACGGTATTAAGTTCTTTTTCAATTTCGCCCAAAAACACTTCGGTTTTATTGAAGGTTTCCAAACCATTTTTTTCCGCAAACTTACGGGATTTACGATCAATGCCCGCATTCTCATAGGATGAGCGATCAAACGCGGTGGCGACAATCGTTTTAAAAGGCTCAGCAAAGGCGGCGTAGGTACCGTTGGTCATAATATTCAGCGTGGCAGTGGCGATATCGCCCAGTGGGCGCAGCATAGAATCCATGCGCGCTTTTTGAATGGGTGATGCAACAGTGCGCACATCGTTCACTACACCTTTAAAGGTTTGATAGCCGAGTGGATTGGCCATTTTGCCGCGCTCGGAAGTAGCAAGCACCAAGGTGACGCTGGAGTATATGCCATTGGCATATTCCAAATATTGACGCTGTACATCCACTTGCGCGGCATAATTTTTGCCGAGCGTGCGCAGTGCATCTGCTTGCACTTGATAGTTTTTGTCGTCGCGCAATTTACCTAAGACTTCGGCGATAACTTTTTCCTGATTTTTTTGCAGCGCGGTATCCAGCAGAATTTTTTCCACGCTTAAATCGTCGATCCACAACTGGCCGTTGGTGACTTCAATATCCAACCGCAGGAATTTTTTGCCCGGATCATCAATAGAAACACGCTTGGCATAATATTCGTTGGTGTCATGATTACCGCGAATGCTGCCAACGTTTACCCAACCGCTATCGCTATTTTGAGTAGTAGCTACCAGTACATTAATTTTGTATTGCGTCGCAGGCGATGAGGTTTTAAGCCACAACTCCAGCGTGCCCTGCTCGCTCAAGCTGACACGGCTGCGTACAGAGGCTTCCCCCTGATCAATCAACAGCGCCGCTGTGCCGGTGCGCGCATCGGTTTCCACTAAATTTGCACCGTACATGAGCGCCCATTTTTTACTGTCATTGCCCGCTTCAAAACCGTTTTTAAAAATAACCGTTTTTTGCTGTGCAGAAACACTGGTCGCGAGCAGCGCGGCGACCATCACGGCGGTGCATTGGGTAAAAGCCAACGCAGTCCACTTTGTAAAACCCAGTGCGCATTTTTTTGCAGCTGTAGTTTGCATGGTAGTTATAAAACTCCCTCAGAAAAACAATTAGTGTTCAAGTAAACCGGGAACCCGGCTCTGTAAAAAATTATCCACATAGGTTTTGCGCTCACCCAGGGTGCGAGGGTAAGCAACACGAATATCGGGCAGGCCAGTCACTGCGGGCCAAAAACTATTGGCACCCCAACCACTGCTAAATAAAGGGTTGGCGATGGGTGCATCCACCAAGCGCTGCGCGTTACTCAACTGCCAACCACGCGCAATTAATTCATCGAACAATGCCACTACAAAATACGCCGCCAGATCATTTTCCTGTAATACGAGGGTTTGCGGTGGCGAATAACCCAGCAGGTTAAATGCCAGTGCATCCTGCTCGACCAACGTCTGTGCTAACAACTCCACATAGGCACTTTCCAGCGCCGCCATGTTGACCGGGCGATTGAGCTTAATGCGCGCTTGATACAGCTGGTTCAAATAAGCATCCACACCGCGCCATGGGTTATAGGTAGTAAACGCCGGGCGATAACCGCGCATTTTGACAAACCCAATTAAACTGCGCTGGATTGCGCTATCACCTTGCTCGTGTAAATACGAAAAATGCAAATGCTGCCGGTAACCGGAATAAGGCGACAGCAGGCGATTGGCTTTGAGGATACCGACTTCATAGGCATACAGGTCACTCTTGCTGACCAAACTATGGTTGTAACCGGCATTAACCAATAAATGGCCGCGATCACTGTAAAGCTGCAGACGCGCTTTATCCTTGTTGTCGAGCGCGCGCGGTTTTATTAAAAACATCGCCTGCGGCACCTCCGCCATCGCCAGGTTGCGCATTAACATTTGTGAACGCGCCATAGCATCCAGCGATGTAGAAGGTTGCAAACTATTTTCAAACACCACCACCAGCTCGCGAGCGTGGGCCGCAAGGCTGGTCATTAGCAATAACAAACTGACAAGGATGCAGCGTTTAATCACAATTACTACTCGCGCGGCTTTTGGTTAAGGATGGGGACATGTACAACTGTTGCAGTTAAAGATTATTGCGGTTGGATATCGCCACAATCGCTCCCCAGCCAAGTGCCGTCTATCGCAACGGTTACCTTATGCGGCTGGCCATTCACGGTTTGGGTCATCATGCCGGTACCGCTGTAACGTTTGGGTGAACTAAATACTATGTCGCCCTCACTGCGCGACGGATTTTCGCCGGTGCAAACCTGAACGGATTTGAAACGGTTACTGCTAACCTGAGTCAGTGTAGAGGTGCAATCCTCACTGTCATCCATGCCCATATCACCGCTGTCGATTTGCGCCTGGGTAACGCAATTTTTTACGGTGGCGCCATCGGCAGAAACACTAACCTGATTATTCTCAAAGGACATACCTTCTTCGCTCATTTTCATGCCCGATTGCTCCATCAACGCTTCCATTTGTTTGCGCTGTTCGGGCGGCATAGCGGCAAATTGTTTTTTCATTTCGGCCATGGCGGTTTCCATTTGCGCCGACTGCATTTGCTGCATTTGGGCCGCACCATCGCCGGTATATTGCATTTTGTTTTCCCACAGGCCGGGTGCCATATCCACCTTGACCGACTCGGCGACCGCTGGCAGTGCCAATGTCATCACTGCGCCCAGCAAAAAGGCGCGTTTCATTGAAGGTTTCATTGTTTTATTCATCACAGGTTTCATGGTTCAGTCTCCTTGGAGTGGTGAGTTCAACCTCAATAAGCCTTATAGGTCGCCGGTGCTGAATATAACATTAACTTTGCTGAATAGATGAGCGGCCAGCCAACCCTTTGCAGGTCGCTGGCCGTCGCGCTTAGGGTTGACCGATATAAAAATACACCTCTGTTTGATACCACTGGCCCAGGCGCGGCACCTGGTTTAACTCGCCCTCCGCGCCGTGGTTTGCAGGCTGGTGGAACTTGGTGCCGATAGGCGCAAAACCATGCAACAGCGAGATATTACCCTCGGGGAACGTCACTTTGGTTGTCATGGGATTCTCGCCTTCGCCGCTCGCCTGGCGCGGGGTTAACAGGCGCAGGTTGATGTTGGGGTCATTGATCACCATCACCAAAGGCAACTCCGTGGTCGCCAGCTCCGCCCAATAGACATGATCATGGAAGCCTTTGAATTCCGGATAATTCCACTCCAGCCCGGTAACCGTATCGTTATAGGCTTTCTCCCACACACCATATTCAACACCCTTGGTACGATTTTTCCACACGCGATACGGCCCCTTACCCAACCAGCGCATGGATTTCACCTGGGTTTCCGGGTAGTCAAAAGTTACCCCCAGATAATCCGCCTTGGTGCCGCCTTTCATTTGATAGGCATAGGTTAGTTTGAGCCAGCCATTGGCTTGCAAACGCCACTCTATTTTGCGCAACTCACCGTTAAAATCTGCGCTGACGACGGCATCGCCCTGATCGACATAACCGCGAATGCCGGTGAGTGTGCCCGTGCCATTGAGCAAGCGCGGGCCATTGTTAAACGACAATTTGTTAGTGCCGCGCACAAGGCGATGAAGCAAACCGCTGGCGCTATCGATCTGCACTTGTAAATCGCCATTCACCAGATTGAACTTACCTTGCTCTTGTGCAATTTCATTCGATTTATTTGCGACAACATCGGCAGCAACCCTTGCAGGGATTATTGAATCAATCACCGTTTGCGGCGATGCAATCATCCACGACCAGCGATAAATTTCTGCGCCGGTTTTATCGTAGGCCGTCAAATAAAATGCATCCGCCGCTTGCCAGTTTTCCGGCAAATCCGCAGTGATAAAACCGCGTTCGCCCGGCGCAATGGCAGAGGCTTTTATTTCGCCTTCAGCCACGCTAGTCAGCGCGTTTTTATTTTGCGCTTGGTTTTGCAGGGTGCCAATTGTGCGTGGCAGCGGAAATTCCACTAACTGCCAGCGAAAGGTCAGCGCATCCAGCCCGGTAAATTCATAGCGATTTTCCACCATTAACTTACCGTTAAAGCTGGCGGGTAAAATTTCCTGTTCCGCGAGCGGGAAATAAACTGGCGACCAAATTTCTTTGATGGCAAAAAAACTGCCTTCTTTTTGGCGATAAGGGCCGACAATACCATCGGGTGCACTATTGCCTGCCACGTCGATTTTTCCGGCGCGATCGGCGCGTACTATGCCTTCATCGGCAAAGGCCCAAATAAATCCGCCAGCACTGAGTGGATTGGCAAGCATTTTATTCCACCAGTCATTTAACCCCGCGCCTGCACCGCCATCGTAAAGGCCATGCAAAAATTCCGTGGGCATAAAAACATCCTCACCGTCAAACAATCGGCCCGCACAACAATTCAGCGGTTCGTAATGGGCGGTATTAATGCCACCAAATAAACCCCACGGGTGAATCAACGGTCGCGCCTGGGTATCCCACTGGGCAAAGTCATCATCCAACTCGGTATTCCAACCGCCCTCGTTACCATTGGCCCAGATAATTACTGAGGGATGATTGTGATCGCGCAGAATTAATTCTTTTACCAAGGGCGTGCCCGCTTCAGTGCTATAAGCCTCTTGCCAACCGGTGAGTTCGTTAATCACATAGAGGCCCAACTCATCAGCCACGTCTAAAAAATGCTGATCCGGTGGATAGTGCGCCACACGCACCGCGTTCATATTCATTTCTTTCAGTAAACGAGCATCGGCATAACTCAGCGTTTTGCTGGTAGTTCGCCCGGAGTCGGGCCAGAACGAATGGCGATTAGCGCCTTTCAACCGCACTTTTACTTCGTTCACATACAGACCATCGCCTTTGCGCAATTCAACACTGCGAAAACCAATCACTTGTTCAACTTGATGAATGACTTTTTTGCCAGCGCGCAATTGCACCTGCAACTGGTAGCGCTGCGGATTTTCCGCAGACCAGGGGATGATCTTTTTGATTCTATTCTCTACGCTAAG
Source organism: Cellvibrio sp. QJXJ (assembly GCF_024452345.1). Taxonomy (NCBI): domain Bacteria; kingdom Pseudomonadati; phylum Pseudomonadota; class Gammaproteobacteria; order Cellvibrionales; family Cellvibrionaceae; genus Cellvibrio; species Cellvibrio sp. QJXJ. The sequence goes on along the minus strand of NZ_CP101662.1, from coordinate 4,365,576 downwards.
CTGTTTCGCACCCGGCGCTATTTTTGCGGAGAACTGGCCCACTTTTTTTCTTTTTTCACCGTCAATTGCACTAACCTGCGCAACAATATTATTGGCAGTGTCGGCGTTGTTTAGCCAAAGCTGTAATTGGATGTCGCCAGTGTGGCGCGCATCTACTGCCAGGCGTTGAATATGCTCGCGGGGTTTTGCCTCCAGCCATACGGGACGATAAATACCGCTAAACAACCAAAAATCGGCTTTGCGTTCAGCGCGATTCACCGACTCATCCGCTGAGAAACGGTTAACTTTTACCTCCAACAAATTTTCCTCGCCCGGCTTTAGCAAAGGGCTTACGTCATAGCTGAATTGATAAAACCCACCGCGATGCACCGGCCCGGCAAGCTGGCCGTTAATTTTTACTTCCGCATCGGTCATCACACCGCCAAACACAATATTAATGTGCTGATCGCGCCAGTTTTCAGGCACTGAAAATCGCGTGCGATAAAGCCCTTCGGTATCGGGCGCTGGATTATCACCCCAATCAATAAAATAACGATAACTACCAAAACCTTGCATTTCCCAGTTGGAGGGAACGGGAATACGGCTCCAACTGCCACTGTTGCGGCCGCCATTGACTTTAAAGTCCCATGGCAAGGTGTTGTCTTTATCGGTACCACTTAAATACTGGATTTGGGTTTGCTGGGCAAAGGGCGGAACAGCCCACAATAATCCCAGTAAAATCAAACAGCGAATTAATACATTATTCATAACCAAAACCACTCCACGCCTACCTATAATTTTTTATATAGTCCACCAAAAAAACAGGCGCTATTGCTAGCGCCTGTAAAGAGTTATTTAACCGCCCAGTAATAATCCCGCCCAGCCTGAGTGGGAACGTCTATCACATAGGTGTTTGCCAGCGACAATAATGGCATTACTTTGCCGGTATTTTTAAGCGGTGTTTTAATCTTCGCCCGGGCATAAAAGGGGTTGGGATTAGCTTTGGTGCCGCGTACTTTTTTAGTTTTAAAATCACTGACGGCAGGTAGCTCGCTATGAGTGCGCAAACGCAGGTTTCCGCCCAACCGCGAATGAATTTTTAGTTCGCGAATCTGGCCGTTAGCCCAGCGCATATCCACCACAAAACCGCCGCGCATTAGTAGCCCTTTTACCTCACCTTCGGGCCAGGCTTGCGGCAGAGCCGGCAATAAATGCACCGCGCCGTCGTGACTTTGCGCCAGCATTTCTGCCATGCCGGAGGTAAAACCGAAATTGCCATCAATTTGAAATGGCGGGTGCGCATCAAACATATTCGGGTAAGTACCACCACTTTCATTCACACTGCCATCGAGTGTCATGGCTGGGCTGATTTGTTCGCGTATTAATTTCAGTGCACGATCACCGTCCAATAACCGCGCCCACAAATTAATTTTCCAATTCATCGACCAACCGGTAGATGGGTCCCCGCGTTGCTCCATAGTCACACGCGCCGCGCTAAACAATTCAGGCGCTGTCAGCGGTGAAATTTGATTGCTCGGATAAAGCCCATAGAGATGGGAAACATGGCGATGTTTATCCTGCGGTTCATCCCAGTCTTCCAACCATTCTTGCAACTGGTGATGTTTACCAATTTGCATAGGCGGCAGGCGCGACAGGATTTTTTTCCACACTGGAATTTGCGTTTTGTCCTGCCCCAAAATTTCAGCAGCGGCAATGGTATTGGAGAGCAAATCAAATAGCAGTTGATTGTCCATAGTCACGCCAGCAGCGATTTTAACACCGGTTGCGGTAGGTGCATTTTCCGGTGACATGGAGGGCGAGACTATGAGCCACTTTTTGTCTGGTGATTCAATTAAAAAATCCTCAAAAAACGTGACGGCAGATTTCATTACCGGGTAGACATCCGCCAAATAGGTTTTATCGCCACTGTACAAATATTTTTCCCAAAGGTGTTGGCTTAACCAGGCATTACTCGTAGGCCAGGAGCCCCAAGTTTTATCTATGCCGCCGGTAATGCGCCAAATATCGGTATTGTGGTGCGCCATCCAGCCCCGTGCGCCATACATTTCTTTTGCAGTTTGCTGACCGGTCTGCGCCAACTCTTTTACCATTTGAATAAACGGTTCGTTTAGTTCATTTAATTGCGTAACTTCGGATGGCCAGTAATTCATTTCCGCATTAATGTTCAGCGTGTATTTGCTATCCCATGGCGGATCCATGCGATGATTCCAAATACCTTGCAAGTTCGTTGGTTGGCCGCCGGGTTGTGAGCCGGAGATCAGCAAGTAGCGACCAAATTGAAAATACAAACTTGCCAACTCCGGATCGTGGCGGCTGGCAAATAAACGAATGCGTTGATCGGTTGGCTCCTGCGCAAATTCACTCTTACCCAACTGCAACGCCACACGATCAAAATACTGTTTATAAAAATTGCTGTGTACATGCTTACGCGCGGTGTACTGATTATGGGTGAATTGGTTTTTGGCATTGGCGAGATAATTGCGCGCACGCGCCAACGCATCGCCACTGATGTCTTTATAATTGACAAAATTAGTCGCCATGGAGATTAAAATTAACGCTGAATCGGCATTATTTACCGCAATGCGATTATTGTTTTGGCTCAGGCTACCACCGCTTGTATTCACATCCACCAAGGTTGCGAGTTTGACCTGCCCTTTAATACCTTCGTGATCTTTGGACATACCCTGCATTAACAAGGTGTGATTATTTTCCTGCGCGAATTGCATAGTCGCCGGGTGAGATAAATGCGCGGTAAAACTGAGTTGACCAGGCTTGCTGGCCGACAACTTCACCACTATTACCTGATTCACAAACGAACTAAAAACTTCGCGGGTATAAACCACATCGCCCACTTGATAGCGCGTGGTCGCAATAGCTTTGCCTATATGCAGATCGCGATAGTAGTGACTAAATTGTTTATGCGCCGGAAATTCCAAATGCAAATTGCCCGCGGTTTGGTAAGGCATGCCGTTGGAGCCTTGGCTGGTAATTGTTTTTTCTGCCAACGCCTCTGCCGCAAGGTATTCACCCGCTGCAATTAAGCGACGAATCTCCGGTAACGACTCCAGCGCTTTGGGGTTTAGGTTATTGTGCGGGCCACCGGCCCAAAACGTATTTTCATTGAGTTGAATATTTTCGCGGGTCACACCACCATAAACCATCGCGCCCAAACGGCCATTACCCAGCGGCAAGGCCTCCTCCCAATGTTGGGCGGATTGTTCATACCAGAGTGTATGAGGCGACACCAAGGGTGAAGATGAAGCCAATGGCGATGACGCAAATACAGGCCCACTAAAACAGAAGATAATCAGGGTGATAAAAAAACATTCCGTGCGGAACTTCATAAAATACTCCCATACAGTTGATTGTCGTATTATTTCTGGTGCCGATAATTATTTTTATTTATCAAATTTATTTATTATTTTTATTTGTTAATTTTTATTTACCATTTTGTGTCACAAAAAAACGGCGCCCTGAGGCGCCGCTGTGGCAATTATTTCAATAATTTTTGCAGGTGGGGTTCAAGCGCTTCAGCCCACAGGTTGTAGCCTTTTTCATTGGGGTGCAGCAAGTCCGGCATTATGTCTTTGGGCAATACACCGTCTTTGGTTAAAAACACCGAGTTAATATCCGCAAAAAATACACGCTTGTTATCGGCGTAGTCTTTAATGATTGCATTCACGCCATTATTGATTTGACGCAAGCTGCCATCCGGATTTTCATCGCGCGGGAAAATGGCCAGCAACAATACTTTTGACTCCGGCAAACGCTGGTGCAATTCACCTAATATTTTTTTAATGCCCGCTGCGGTATAAGCAGGGTTTTCATGGCGGTGACCGGTATTATTGGTACCAATCATCATTACCACCAATTTTGGTGCCATATTTTCTACCGCACCATGCTGTAAACGCCAGAGTACGTTTTCGGTGCGGTCACCACCAAAACCAATCGCAAAGGCGTTGCGTTCGGCATAATGTTTTTGCCAAACCGGTGCGCCTTCTTTTTCCCAACCTTGGGTAATGGAATCACCGATAAACAACAAATCAATTTTTCCGCCGCTAACGGCAATGGCTTTGGCGTCTGCCAGTTTTTGTTCATGACGCGGCAACCACCAATCAATCGACCACCATTCATTTAACATACCCGGTGTAACCGATGCGGTTTTGTAATTGGGGCATTCATACAACGCAACTTTTTTAGGGGCCTTCGCCAGCAGTTGTACATTGGCAACAGCCACTTCACCTTTACCACCGACCTCTAACGCAAAGGGCATAGTGGTTGTACTGAAGTCATCTTGTTCTTGTGCAAAACAACTCAGCGGCACATACACCGTGCTCCACCCTTTGCCGCGCAATTCGCGCGCGGCCATGGTGAAGGGCACCACGCGATCACAATTTTCCGGCTTGCATTCCATTTTGAAAGAAACGCCGCCTTTTTCTAATTCATTAATTTTTATATCCAGTGCCAGCACACCGGTTTTCATCATCGCCGCCAGATTTAACGGCTTACCCGACTCCAACGTCATACCCGCACGCCAGGAATCTTTCCAGTTAAAAATTAGTGCGTCCGCTGCTTTGTCTTTTGCACCGACTTGCAATTGCACATCCCCCTTGGGGGTAACCGCAGTGGTGCCAGTGAATTTTTGTTGCTGCTCGGGGTTTTCAATAAATAATTGCCAACCGTTTAAGGGTTTATTTTTGTAGAGCGAAATATCGCTGGCTGCGCTAGCAGAAGTGGAAAAAATAGCGCCCGCTAATAAAAACATGCCGCTGAGTTGATGAAATTTTTTCATTATTAGCTCTCATGGTTTTTAATAAAGAGTTTATTTAGATTTTTATTTATTGAAGAAGAGAAGATCCCCCCTTGGCCCCATAGAAAAAAGAGCATGGGGGGATTTATCACTTCGCATTAACAACAACCTGCTTCTGCACACCCATACCTTCAATACCCAATTCAATCACATCGCCTGCGTTTAAATACACGGGCGGTTTTTGTCCGAGACCGACGCCGGGTGGTGTACCGGTGCTGATAACGTCGCCCGGTTGCAGGCTCATAAATTGTGAAAGGTAGTGCACTAAAAATTGGGGGCCAAATACCATTTGGTCGGTGGAACCGTTTTGAAAGGTTTTACCATTTACGGTGAGCCACAAATTTAAATTTAGCGGATCAGCAACTTCATCGCGTGTCACCAAATACGGGCCGATGGGGCCAAAGCTATCGCAGCCTTTGCCTTTATCCCACTGACCACCGGGACGCTCCAATTGAAAGTTGCGTTCCGAGACGTCGTTAATCACGCAGTAACCGGCGATATAATCCATCGCCTCATCCAACTCGATATAACTCGCGTGTTTACCTATGACGATGCCCAACTCCACCTCCCAATCGAGTTTGGTGGAGTTGCGCGGTTTGATCACATTGTCATTCGGGCCGGTAATCGCACTGGTTGCTTTCATAAACACCACCGGTTCCGATGGCACAGCTACACCTGACTCTGCCGCGTGGTCGGCATAGTTCAAACCGATGCAAATAAATTTACCGACGTTATTTACGCAAGGGCCAAAACGTGTGCCCTCTGGCACCAGAGGTAGGGACGAAAAATCCAGCGCGGCAATTTTTTGCAGCGCGGCATCGCTAATTGTTGCGCCGTTGATATCGGCAACTACGCCGGATAAATCGCGCAGTTGGCCATTGTTATCAACTACACCGGGTTGTTCCTGGCCGGGATTACCGTGACGAAATAGTTTCATTGTGTTAATTCCAAAAAAATTAATTACTCCAACCACCATCAATAATATTGATGGTGCCAGTGGTGAATGCCGATGCGTCGCTCGCCAAATAAAGCGCCAGCTCTGCCATTTCACGGGCAGTGCCTAAACGCCCCATGGGCTGGCGGGCGACAAAGTTTTTATAAGCTGCTTCGTAATCGCCCGTCGCGTGCAAACGCTGTTCGAGCGATGGTGTTTGTACTGTGCCGGGGCAAATTGCATTACAGCGCACACCCTGGGTGACAAAATCGGCGGCAACCGCTTTGGTTAAACCAATTACCGCCGCTTTGGTCATGCCGTAAGCGAAACGATTGGGTGCGCCTTTAATGGAACTGGCCACTGACGACATGTTGATAATAGAACCGCCGCCCCGCGCAAGCATGCCCGGTAAAAACGTGCGGATCATGCGATACATGGAAGTCACGTTTAAATCGATAGAAAAATTCCAATCTTTTTCATCGCAATCCAAAATAGTGCCGCTGTGCACATAACCGGCGCAGTTGAACAAAATATCGATGCCACCGACATGTTCACTGAGCTGTTGGATGTCGTCTTTTTTTAACACATCCAAACCATAAATTTCACAGCCAACCAATTCTTTTAGCGCCGCAACATTCACATCGGTGGCGATAACGCGCGCGCCTTCGGCGGCAAATAATTCAGCGCTGGCACGACCAATGCCCTGTGCAGCAGCGGTGATTAATGCAGTTTTACCTTCCAGTCTTTTCATCGTATTTGTCTCACACCATTTGTCGTACAGGCAAACAACTCGGCCCTATGGGTTCAAAGGCTTTGTAAGTCAGAATAAATTCCTGATGCCCTAAATCTTCCGACACACTGCGTTTACCCGACGCCACCGCAATAACGTTTTGCAAAATTTCTTCACCCACCTCGTCCAGTGTTGCTGCACCTTCCAAAATACGGCCGGCGTTGACATCCATATCACCTGCTAAACGACGATAGGTTTCCGGGTTGGCGCACACTTTTATCACCGGTGAAATCGCAGAGCCCACGACAGAGCCGCGCCCGGTAGTGAATAAAATAACGTGGGAACCGCAGGCAATTAATTCGATAATTTCCGCGTTATCGGAAATATTCGGAAAACCAAAACGCGGCTCGCCATCGGGTACCACATCCAATAAATACAAACCGCCTGCAGGAGGAATATCGCCCGGTTTAATTAAACCGCTAATGGGTGATGAACCGGATTTTGAATAGGCGCCCATGGATTTTTCTTCCATTGTGGTTAACCCGCCATCGGCATTGCCCGGCGCAAAACTGCCAAACCCCATCACGCGATAATAGTGTTCCGCTTTAGCGACACAGGCTTCAATTTCCGCACCCAGTTCCGGTGTAATGGCGCGCTCCGCCATGATGGTTTCGCAACCGATTAATTCACCGGTCTCTTCAAAAATACAGGTGGCATTGGCCGCGACTAATGCATCGAAGCAACGGCCAACGGCAGGGTTGGCACTAATGCCGCTGGTGCCATCGGAACCGCCACAAATAGTTCCCACAATTAATTCGTGTAAGTGCATGGGCACACGTGCAACGTTTGCGGCTTCAGTTTGTAAACGTTTTACCGCTGCAATCCCCGCATCAATCGTCGCTTTGGTGCCACCCACTTCCTGAATCACCAATAATTCTGCCGGGCGGCCGCTAGCAAGAATTTCACTTAATAATTTTTCGCGATTCATACTTTCGCAACCGAGCGACACCAATAACGCGCCGCCCACATTCGGATGGGTACACACCGCACGCATCATTTCATAGGCGTATTGATTGGGATAACAACCGGGGAAGCCGATGAGATGCACATCCATATCGTTAGCGAAATTTACAATTTTGCGGGTCACGTGATGGGCGCACTCAACCAGATAAGCCACTACAATCACATTGCGAATACCCTTGCGGCCATCGCTGCGCTGCCAGGCTAAAAATTCCGGGGGCGTGGTATGGGTGATACTCATGATTCACTCCTGTCTTTGTTCTGGCGCGAGCGGGTGTGACTGGGAATGTAATCACTTTTCATATTGTGCATATGTATATGTTCACCTTTAACGGCCGCAGTAACCATTGAGCCGATGGGTGCGCCGTAGCGATACACTTTTTCAGCCTCGACCAAATTATTGCGTGCAATTTTATGGCCCACCGCTATGTCGCTTGCGGCGCGAATTTTTTCACCGTCGATAATCAGTTCATCGCCGGTGTGAATTTGTTTTACACACACCAGAATGTTGTCGTTGGGGTGTAACAAAATAACGGGGGAAAGCGAACCTACACTCTCGCCAGTTACTGATCGGTTTTGTGTCATAACACCTGGTACTCACTGCGCGTAGTTAAATCAGCATGGTTAAATCGGCATGGTTAAATCGTTTATCGCTTGTTAAATGGGTATGGGGGCTGCGGGGTGAATCAGCTCCTGCCGACGCAACTGCTGCCAATATTCAACGGGAATTGGAGTGTTCATCCAGGCATTCGCCTGTTGTACTTCGGCAGGGTTGGCAAGCCCGGCCAGCACGGAACAAATTTGCGGATGCGCCGCCGGAAATTGCAGCGCGGCGGCAGCGAGCGGCACATTGAACTCTGCACCTACCCGTTCAAGTTGTGCCACACGATCAATAATGCTTTGGGGCGCGGTTTCGTAGTTGTAATAAACCGGCTGTTTGCCCGAGGCAACTGCAGGGGCGGTAACACCTGTGGCGAGAATACCGGAGTTAAAGGGGCCGCCCAGAATAACGGAGGCACCGCGCCGCGCGCACAGCGGCAGAAAAGTCTCGCAGGCCCCCTGCTCTAATAAGGTGTAGCGCCCGGCGAGTAAAAAGCCGTCGAAGTCGCCGTGGGTTAATGCCGCTTCACAAATTTGCCACTCGTTCGTGCCAAGCCCGATCGCCGTCACCTGCCCTGCCGCTTTTAACTCGCACATGGCGCGGTAGCCGCCCTCCATAAACTCGCGGAAGCGTACCGGGTGATCGGCGCCGTGGGTCAGCGGGCCTAAATCGTGGGCGAGCAGAATATCTACCTGTTCGCGCTGCAAGCGTTTCAGGCTGGCAGCGAAGGAGCGCATCACACCGTCGTAGCTGTAATCGAATACGGGCTCCAGTGCAGGTGCATCGGCAAAACCATGTCTTACAGTTTCTTTAGAGTTAGTTGGCACTAACAAACGGCCCACTTTGGTGGAGAGGATGATGCTTTCCGCAGCCCCTTCTCGACGCGCCAGTGCAGCCCCCAAACGGGATTCACTCAAACCAAAACCATAGTGGGGAGCGGTATCTATGTAGCTTATGCCTGAATCGAGTACAGCATCCACCGTAGCGTAGGCCTGTTCGTCGCTCTGGGGTTGATAGAGATTGCCAATAGGTGCAGCGCCAAAACCGAGGGACGAGAGACGCAAGTTGGTGTTGCCGAAACTACGCTTATCGCGGTTTTGGCTCATGTTATCTGGCAATGCCATGGTGAGATGTGCCCGTCTGTTTTTTATAATTGAAATGAAAACTGCTAATAAAAAAGATCTTATCCGATACGCTAAAAAAATCACATATGGTTAAACTGACTTTTTGATAAAAAGAGTAAACAAAAAGAGAGCGATAGCGGCTATCGCTCCCCAAAATTCATTAGTGAAAACAACCTGAAGCCACCAAATTCACAGGTAAAAACGCCCGCAACCTCCTGACTGGCAAGCGGATTAACGGGCGTGGCGACTAATCCATGAGCGCTTGGGCGATTTTGTCGGCTGCTTGCATGAGGCGCTCCAGTACACGTTCGGTACTGACCGCTTGGGCTTTAATATTGATAAACGGAATAATCAATACCGCTACCGCGCCATGCACACCAATCACCGGAACGCAGAAATCGGTCACGCCATCCACAAAATCACTGCTGAGTTGGATATACCCCTGGGACACGCCCCGACGCGCCTTGGCCAAAAACCGCTCGATACGCTCCAGATCCACCGTCGCCGACAACTGTGGCAACCAGCTGGCCTGGGCATCGGGGGAGGCAAAACCGTAGAGCAAAGCACCGGAATTGGTATCGATCAAACGGCGGCGATAGCCCACACGCACCGAAAAACCCAGATCCATGGGGCTTTCCTGACGGGCGATAACCACAATCTGGTCGCCCGAGGGAACCACCAAATGACAGGACTGCCCCAGCTCGCGGCAGAGTTCTTTCATCGCGGGCAAGGCTACTTCCAGCAGGGTTTTTGCCGTGCCTTGGGAAATACCCAAGGTGAATAGTTTGTTGGTGAGCATGTAGCCATCGCGCCCATCCGTCATTTGCGCGATATAGCCGCGATACTCCAGCGCCAACACCATGCGAAACAGCTCGCTCACCGAGCGGCCCAAGTGGGTTGCCATCTGTGAAGTGGTGAGTGGGGACGGGCTGCGCGCCAGCAGCTCCAAAATATCCAGTCCCTTTTCCAGTGCTGGTGCGCGATATTTACGCTCGGCATCCTCTGCCAATTCGTGCTCCAGTTGGTCTGCCGCGTTGCTCATTGTTGTTGTCATAGCGATTTACCCATTTTTAGTTTTAGTGATTTATGGTTTTTTGTGATTTATGTTTTTAGTTGAGGCGATAAAAACGCGAGCTGGTACTGCTAAAAATGCCTTCCAACTCTTCCGGTGCGCAACCGGATAAAGCTCTGCGCACCAACGCCAACCAGCCGCTATAGCTGGCCCATTGGGGATTGGCCGCCACACCCAGTACCGGCCAATCGCTGCCCCACATCAACCGCTGCGCTCCAAACTGCGCATATAGCCAGGTGATGTAGCGGGCAAGCAGTGCAGGCTCCTGGCTAGCCCCCGCCTCGGTGGGCAAGCCAGAAACTTTGCAATACACATTTGGTAACGCCGCCAGCTTCGCCATGGCGTCACACCAATCAGGTGCCAGCTGATTACTGGCCGCAACAGGCGGTTTGGCTGCGTGGTCTATCACCAGCGGCAGTTCCGGATGGCGCCGTGCAAACTCGTACACAAAGGGCAAGTGGCGCGTATAGACCAGCGCATCCAGGGCCAGTTGGTGCTGCTTCATGGCCGCCAGCGCTGGTTCCAATTCCGGGCGCAGAATCCAGTTGTCCTCGGCGAGCGCTTGCAACATAGGCCGCAGGCTACGCAATTTGGAAGCCTGTCCCGTCGCCGATGGTTGCATTAATTGCGCAATGCGGGCCGGTGCCGTGGGCGAGGCTAAATCCACCCAGCCCACAACGGCCTTGATAAAGCCAGACCCGGTTGCCAGTTGCAGCAGGTAATCGGTATCCGCATCACAGGTTTGGGACTGCACCAGCACCGACCCCGAAACCCCTGCCGTGCGGGCAATACCCTCGAACTCGGGCAGGTGGTGGTCGCGATAAATCGCGGGCAAATCCGGCGTTGGCCAAACACAGCCATGGGAGCCCAATTGCCACAGGTGATGATGGGCATCAATCACTGGCCCAACTCCGGTTTTGCCAGGGGTTGATCGGCCACTTCCAGCCGGTCGCGCTGGCGCGCAAAAGCGGCGATCACCACAAAACAAAACAGCGGGATTATCACCGCCAGATGAATGGAGCTGAGGTCTGAGATCAACCCCATCACGGCGGTCAGTACCGCGCCGCCAATAATGGCCATCACTACCAGCGATGAACCTGCTTTTGCCAATCCTCCCAGATTTTTAACGCTCAACGCAAAAATAGTGGGGAACATAAGCGACATAAAAAAGCTGGTCGCCACCAGTGCGAGCAAGCCGCTGTAACCGGGGGCCAAAATGGCGTAGGCGCAGAGCAACACATTGGTGAGGGCGTACAGCCACATTAACCAGGCGGCGCGGCAGCGCGACATCAGCGCCGTTGCCACAAACCGGCCAATCATAAACAACACCAGCGATGCCATGAGGTAATTCGCGAGGGTTTTCTCACCGGTGCCGGGCATGGTCTCCTGCCCGTAGCGAATCAAAAAACTCCAGATGCACACCTGCGCTCCCACGTAAAAAAACTGGGCGGTCACGCCAAACATAAACTGGCCATTGCGCAACAGGGTTTTGTAGTCCGCCCAGCCACCAATGTCATCCTGGGTCCGCTGGGTGGCGATGCGCGGGAACTTAACCCACAGCACTAATAGCGCCCACACCACGACCACCACTCCCAATACCAGATAAGGTCCCTGCACTGCCTGGGCTTCGCTGCTGTAAAACTGCTCCAGTTGCAACGCACTCATGGCGGCCAGCTCATCGGCAGTGGGTTCATGGCCGGAAAAAATAAACTCGCGGCCAATATAAATCCCCGCAATACAACCAAAGGGGTTAAATGACTGGGCAAAATTCAGGCGCCGCTCCGCCGTGGCCGGGTCGCCCATCGCCACAATTAAGGGGTTGGCGGAGGTCTCCAAAAACGCGAGGCCGCTGGCAATCACAAACAGCGCCAGCAAAAACAGGCTGTATTCGCGCAGTTCTGCCGCCGGGTAAAACATAAACGCGCCCATGCCGTACAGCAGCAAGCCAAAAACGACAGCGGCTTTGTAGCCGAAGCGCTTCATCCACAGCGCGGCGGGAATGGAAAACACAAAATAGCCGGTATAAAACGCGGATTGCACTAAACCGGCCTTAAAGTCCGAGAGGGTAAACAGCTTTTTGAAATGGGTGATGAGTATGTCGTTAAGGTTGTTCGCCATGCCCCATAAAAAAAAGAGGCTGATAATTAATACCAAAGGCAGCAGCACCTGGGCCGCTTTGGGCGTTGTATTCATCTTTGCTCCACTGGCGGCACTTGAGTGCAACCACTTATTCATTATTAGGATGGAGATGGCTCGCCGAGCCGCGTTATGACTATCACTGTGACTATGGCATTTGTTTGCTGCAAACCGGACAAGCCTGTTTACGAGCAAAACACAGTTCATATTTAAAACATACTAGCATAGAGTCAAATAAACCATAACGCTTTTTACGCGATGATATGCCTGCAGCAAAATCAATACAACCGGAACCGTGGGGAAAGGAAAATTAGCGGCAAACAGAAAGGAAAGCTGGCCCAACTCCACGCCGTGAATCAGGCCAGTTAACGAGCGGAATTATTCTGTCAGGTCAGGCTCAGCAACCACCTCATCCGCAGGCGTGGGCGCTGGTTTTTTTAAGGTATTGATATCAAACCACAACTCGGCCCGATCCAGGGGTGTCTCTTTGGGCAGGGTCGGGTTGTCGATCATAAAAGCGATGCGGTCGTGCAAATTTGCCTGCTCGATCGCCGAGCGCACAATCGGATGACGGAAAAACACTTCGTTAAAACTGCCATCGGCAATCGCACGATTCAAACCCAGCTCCAAATCTGCTGCCAGCTTGGTATTGCCGTGTTTGGTAAAAAAATACAGCGGCATGCGGTAGACCAGCATGATGCGCTTCTCTACCGTCAGCGGCAGGTTTTTATTGGTCTCCAGCTCGGCCCAAGGCTCTTGCACACCACGTGGGAAGGCATCAAACCGGTCGCCATCCAGCATATAAAACAAACTGGGGTACTTGTTGGTGCGAATGACCTTGAGGCCATTGCTCTCCAAAATGCCCGAATCCGCCCAGGTAGTGCCCTGCCCAAAAGTAAACTTTTTCAGGTCATCAAAGGTTTTCACCTGATCAAAACGGGCCTGTGACTCGGGTTTGATAATAAAAATGCGGTGCCCAAGTAAACCGCGATAAAGCGGAATCCGAATCGGCAGCAGCATTTCTTCCATCTCGATATTGGTTGCCGCCCAGAGTAGATCCATCCGGCCAGAGGCCACATCATCCATATTGCGTGCCTGGGTTACCGGGGTGTTATCCACCTTCAGTTCATAGCGGGTGTCCGTTTTGCTCAGCGCCAGGTTGAGTATTTCCATGACATAACTGGCATTGCCATCGGCCGCGCCATTAACACGAATAATGTTAGGTTGGGCGCTGAGTGGCGACGCAAGAAACGCGGAGGTTATTAGAGAAGCTGCAATTAGCTGGCGAACAAAAGATCTAGTCATAAAAAAACCATGCCGGGGTTGTGTGGTCTGAGCCAAGGCTCAATTTATCATATTTATATTTTAATATAGAGCATAAAAAGGCTGGCGTAAAAAAACCAGCCGTTACGCTGGTTTTTAGTTTAGACCTTCTTGCTGGGTTTCGCGCCCCAATCAGGACAACCGGCGCGCAGAACGGCGGCGCCAAAACCATGCCCCCAGCAGCACCCCAAACAATGGCAAGGTGGCCGGTTCACTCACCACCAGTGGCGGCAGGGGGATATCCACACTCACCCCCTCAAACAAAAAGACGTTGTCGTTGAAGTCGCGGTCGCCGCCGCCCCAAATATCTTCAAAACCCACCAGAAAACGATTGCTGCCCAGGTTCAGCACCTTGGTGTGCACCTGTCCGTCATTCCAGCCATTGTTGTCCTGGTTATTAGCAGCGGCGCCGCTGAAAAAATAGTTGGTATTGGGGTAGTGAATATTGTCCGCGTTGTAATGCAGCACCAGCGCCTGCAGGCCAAAAATCAAACTGTCACCCACCGCCAAACCGGAGATCACCCGCGATTGCCCAAGGTTATCGGGCACACAGCTATTACCCGCTTTCGCTTCGGCATATTCACAGCCGCCACGGGTTTCAAACAGTTGATTACTGGCATTCACCGGGTTAAAAGTCCCCAGGTTATTGGTGCCACCAGTGGCGTAGATAGGGTCCCAAAACGCCGTGCGATCCAGCAGGTCGGTGCCCTGTTGCGCCAGAAACAATACCGAATTGCGCGCCGCACCAGTACCTAAAAAAGTCACCCGCACCGATTCAGACGCCGCCGCCAAACCGGCACCGACATTGTCTTGCAAGGGCGCGTTTTTGAATTGCCCGAGAATGCTTTCATCGATATTAAAGCGACTGTCGCCATTGCCGAGGGTATAGCGGGAAAACCATTCATTGGTACCGGGAGTCGCACCGGGAGTGGCGATGATCTGATAATCCGCCGTCGCCCCCGACCAACCACTGCCGTTGGTACTGGCATCCTGCAGGCCGCTAATACTATAAGCCTGAGTCGCCACGCTGATGAGCGATAGACCCGCCGCGATAAAAGCTGAATAAAGGGATGTGTTACGCATATAACTGTTCGTTAGCCTCTTGCCGTAATTTATGGTTATTGGTTTGTTTAAAAAACAACCCGCAAACTATCACGCCAAAAAATGTGAAGCCATCGAGGTTTCCATGAATACGAATGCAATCTCAGCCCCAAAACGAAGCGGCCAGATTAGTCAGATTTATTCACCGCATTTCATCAGCAATCGGCTAGGGTTATAGTCACCACCACACCCGAATCCCACAGTTCCGGAGCGTTTCCATGACCTCATTGCTCGCCCTCAGCGCCAACATTCTGATCGCCGCCATCGCCCTGCTGCATATTTATATTCTGGTGCTGGAAATGTTTCTGTGGGAAAAACCCGCCGGCCTGCGCGCCTTTCGCAACAGCCCCGAAAAAGCAGCCGCCACCCGCGTGCTCGCAGCGAACCAAGGTTTATACAACGGCTTTTTAGCGGCGGGATTAGCTTGGGGGTTGTGGCTGGGCGATGCTGGGCTACACCTTAAAATTTTCTTTTTACTCTGTATTGCCATCGCCGGTATTTACGGCGCACTGACCGCCGCGCGCAAAATTATTTTTATCCAAACTGTGCCAGCGGTAATTGCGCTGGCACTTCTGGCACTAGCGGTAGTTGTTTAACTCCGAGTTACTTGGCGCAGGGCTTTTTGAGCCTTACTCAGCTCGCGCTTGAACTGTTTGTTACGTTTGCGCTGTTCGGGGCTGGGCTTTGCGCAGCTATCTTTATTCGGCATATCTTCGGCGATACGAAACCCCTCCAGCGCGCCGATAAAATCGATACTCCAGGGCGAGCGCTGGGTCATTGCAAAGGGCGCCCAATGCCAGGAGCCACCGCGAATCATGCGCTTGGTGCAATCGCCCGTCATACGTGCTGAGGCATCCTTCGCATCACCGGGGTACGTTTCGTTGGCGCAATCGCGGGTAAATTCGTTGATATTGCCAATCATGTCATGCAGGCCAAAGGCATTGGGCTGGTAAATACCCACCACACTGGCATAACCGCTTTTATCATCGCAGGCCAAGACCCCCACATGGTCTTTGGATTCCAAGCCATCGTAATCGCGCTTGATCGCTGCCTCGGCCGCTTGATCAGCGGTATTGGCAAACGCACAGGCTTGTGTTGCCTCTTCACCCCAGAAGTAAGTGCTGGTTGTACCGGCACGCGCCGCATATTCCCATTCCACTTCACTCGGCAAGCGATAACTTCTACCAGTCTCTTTGCTCAACCATTCCACATAAGCTTGGGCGGCATCCCAACCGATACAAGTAACTGGTTCAAACTCACTCGCTGAATGTTTGTTTTTGGCCCAGCTGCCGGGGCGTTTGGCAAACCACTTTTGGCTGTCCATTTGCTGGCAGCTGGTGGGCGCGGGGTAATTAGTAGCGGCAATAAACTGGCCAAACTCTTTCACCGTGACTTCGTACTTACCCATGCGAAAGGGTTTGATGGGCAAGGTCGCTATTTGTGTGCCGGTACTCACCACCGTGCCATCTTTTTGGGTGGTAGTCTTGGGGTGCAGGGTGAGTTGCCCGGCGGGCACATCCACCATGATGGGCTCAATCAAACCATCGGCCGCCCACAATAAATGGCTCTGGCTGGCGATAAGTAAAACGGGCAGACGTTTAAGACAAAATCCTACAAGTGACATAAATCGAATCCTTAACCGGGAAATTAATTGCGAAAGCGCCCAGCCTTCAAGCAAGCGCGTGACCATGCCGACACAGCGGCACTGCTGGCGATTTGAGCAAGGCACTCGCGCAAAATCCTATTAATTTCCTGATTTTGTCCTTTTATAGAAAAACTATAGATTTTTTAGCTGCGCCTAACACCAGCGCCTACCGCGCCCAGCGCAAAAACCGGTGTAAACTCCCGCGCACTAACTCCTACTAATAAGATGTTGTATTGCCCGTGGACTATTACTTTACTAACGCCCAATTCAATCAGTTTCAATTTAATGACCAGAGCTTATTGCTACTAAAAGATGGCCAAGCACTGGCCGTTCGCAATAACGAAGCAAAACTGCTCGCGTTTTTTTTGGCCAGTCCGCAGCAGGTATTTAGCAAAGATGCGATTCTTGAAAGTGTGTGGGCGGGCAAGGTGGTCTCGGAACAAGCCGTGTTTCAAGCGATTAGCAACTTGCGTTCAATCTTTGGCGATGGGGCGATCAAAACCTTTCCCAAAAAAGGTTATCAATGGCAAATCGATTTACAGCAGGCGCCGTCAGCTACAAGCCCAACATCTAATCCAACATCACCCCTAACAACAGCGGAACCAACGACGACAACCAGCAGTAAACATCCTCGCCACCAATTGTGGCTCTGGTTGTGCGCCGCACTGCTACTGCCGGGTTTACTCTTTACTCTGCTACTAAATCTCTCGGTGGGAGACGACACGGTTCCCATCCCGATCATTGTGCAGCCCTTTGTGCTCGACACTCAGCACACCGGCGCACCCAACCTTGCCCAGCAAATGCACGACGCCGTGTTTGAACAAATTAATAGCCAAGCGGCGCTGGTGGCGCATTTACCCCCCGCGCATTATTCACCCGCACAAATTGCCGCTGAACCTGCACATTATTTACACCTCTACCAACAAACCATCGCCGCTAATCTATTAGTGAGTGGGCGCACTCGACAGCTAGGCGACCAGTTAATTCTGTCGCTGGTGATACAGGGTCAACAAAACCAGTGGAGGGGTTATTTAATGGCGAGCAATGCCACTGCTTTAGCGACTGAGTTGCACAGCCTGTTGCACAAAATTGCACCTATGAAAGTGCTCTGGGAGAGCCGCGATTTACGGTTGATCAACGCCCAACTGCAATTACTCTACAGCGAAAACCCCGGCAACCTGACCATGCTCTACCAGCTGATGAACAACTCACTCTATTTAGGCGATGTCGATCAAGCCCGCCTGCACGCCCAGGAACTGGAACAGCAAGCACTGACTACCCAGAATCTGCCCTATCAAGCACTCGCTATACGCGCCCAGGCTCTGGCGAATTTGGATCTGATCGATGCGCCCCGCTACATCGCCCTGCTGGATAAATCCCACGCTCTGGCGACAGAATTTAACGACCCGATTTTGGAGAGCCAGATACTGGAGTTCTACACCTATATTTATCACCGGATGAAAAATTTTGATTTGATGGAGAAAAATTTACTGACGGCCCTGGCCTTGGCCGAGGCCGCACAAGCACCGGAACAGCAAGCACAGGTACTGCGACTGCTATCCATTTTTAGTTATAAATTAGACCGCGCCGACAAACGCGATGAGTATCTTGCACGCGCACACGCTATTTTGGATCAACACCAATTCCCCAGTGAAAGCTACGCACTGCTGGAAGATATTGCAGGCATGTTCACGAGTGACCAAAGCCAAAAAGAATATTTTTTCTGGCAGGCACTCAACCGCTTCAGCCCCGAGCAAGAAGCCTGGGTAAAAGAGCGCGCGCAGGAGCATTTAGTCGACCTCTATATCGAGCAACAGCGCTGGCAGGACGCCTTTGCAGTATTTGCCAAAGAAACTCACTTTTCCGGCGCCGAACTTTTTTATCAAGCCCTAATTCACTTTAACCAAAACAACTTTGCTCTGGCCCAAACCCAAGCCGAAGCTGCCTTTAAACAAGCCAATATCAGCGGCGAATACTCCGCCGCACTGGAAGCAGCAGTATTACTGGCGCAACTGCACAAACAATTTACCCAGCCGGATCTGCAAAAAACCTATATGGAATATATAAATAAAAATGCCCTACCCTCCTGGAAAAAAAGCAAAGCGAAGGTATTAGCGGAGCTGGATGTTAAACCCGAACCTAAGGGCGAATTTGGAAAACCAGAAAACAACTAATGTGTAACCAATGATATGAAGCAGGAAGATAAACGACTGAATCGTCTGATAAATTTTGATTTTATAAACATGGAGCAATTTATGAGAATAATACTAGCGTTAGCAAGCATGCTTATCTGCGCATTAGCAAGCGCAGAACCACTACCCAAGCCATGGTATCAAACAAACCTGGAGCTGTACGAAAGTGGAGTTTTGATAACGGATGACGCACAAAAAAATAAATTCGGTTATCTAAAATCAAAAAATGAAATTTCACAACACGCAAGCAAGGGAAACATTTTACAGAATGTATCCCCACCACAAGAATGGCTCGGGCGAAGAATTAGACTTACGGCTCTAATTAACACTAAAACACTCTATGGTTCAGCCAATATTTTCATGAGTATCGATCACGGTGATGGCTATAAAACATCTGACATACAACCTTTAAACAAAACCACTGAAAACTCTGACTGGGAAAAATTTTCTATTGTGCTAGACATGCCCCAGAGCCGTAGTGCAGAAATACTTTTCGGGATCAGTTTACATGGTAAAGGAGAGATTTACTTTGATGACTTTAAGTTTGAGGAAGTTGGTTACGATATTGAAACAACAGGTGAAACTAAAGAAAGAAGCAAAAAGGGGTATCCAGCTAATTTAAATTTTGAAGGTAACCAAAAATAGTAAGCGAATGTAGTAAAAAATTAATACCCGCGCTACACAGCTTATCGCAACATACCACTTACAAACTACAGTTGAACACAACATCATAGAGGGAAACCATGATTGAGGAAATCTATATAGCGCCATCTCGGGGAGCTGATCAGTTCCAGTTGAGTATCGCTGAACTAGTGCAAGGAAAGGGAATTATAGGTGATCGAAATTTCGATAAATCTAACTGGCCCGGACAAAATATTACGTTTATAGAAATTGAGGAAATAGAAAGCTTTAATCGAGCATTTAATAGAAGCATAAAATCTTCGTCCACGCGTAGAAATATCATTACCCGAGGCATTCGTTTAAATGAACTCGTTGGAAAGACATTTATAATAGGTGAATGTCGTTTCAGGGGTATTGAGTTATGCGAGCCATGTTCCATTTTGGGTGAGATTCTTGAAACCCCGTCCATGAAAAAACATGAAGCTATTAGAGCTTTTGTCAAAAAGGGTGGATTGAGAGCAGACGTATTATCTAGCGGCACCATCTGCGTCAATATGGAAATAACTCAAGAAGCACTATAAATGCATTAATTTAAAGCCCCCCTTAGCAAGTAGCCCGCATACCTTTAGACTCCAACACCCCCTTACCACTTCGAGAAAACTTATCGTCATGCGACCAGAACTGAGATCCAAAATTATAGAGGTGTGCGACAAAAAGATCGCCAGCAAAGGTGATGGGGTGGGTGTTTCATTTTATGCGTTCTTCGCCAATAAAAATGACAACTCTGAGTTGCTAATGGAAGCGGCTACCTGGTGGATTAAAACCCACAAATTAGATCACTTCGTTAAAGCGCATAAAATTAAAGAAATGGTGCAGCGCAATTTGTGAGCAAGGCTTGATAAACAACTACTGATGCCAGTGAGCCAACACAAATGCCCAACTTAATGTTATTTACCGATGGCAGCGTGGATACCAAAACCCGGGTTGGTTTTGGGGCATACCTTGCGGTTGAGAATATCGATTCACCACTTTCTGATTTACTCGCCACGGTGAAGGTAAAACCGTTTGAAAATACCTCGTCCACCAGACTGGAGTTGCAAACCCTGTTGTGGGCAATGGATGAAATACTGTTAGCCAATACCGAACAAACACAGCAGGTAATGATTTATAGCGATTCACAAAACATAGTGGGTTTGCCGGCGCGACGTACTGGTTTGGAGCAGCGGGATTATTGTGCGAACTCGGGTAAACGGCTGAATAATGCCGACCTTTACCAGCAGTTTTATGGGATGATGGATCGCTGCGCCTGCACGCTTATTAAGCTGGATGGACATAAACCGGCGCGAGAAAAAGATACGTTAGATAAAGCATTTGCATTAGTCGATAAAACATCCCGCGCTGCCTTGCGCCACTTTAATCACCCGAGAATGGATTATGAATTTAGATAAATCAAAAAAACGTATCGCCAAAAGAGCCAAAATGGGATTTCAAGGTTACCCAAAAATATCATTAACTTACTACGGTAAAACCACCAGCCATGCCGATGAAGTGGCGATAGAGTTTGTATTAGAGGAAGGCGCCGATACTCAAGTGGAACGCTTCTCCAGCAAAATAGATGCACGTGAGGATGAAGTTATTCAATCGGCGATTGTAAAAATGATCGAGCGCTCAGAAGCGAAAACGGTGGTGCAAGTGGATGGGGTTTTGATTGTTGCCTGATTAATGCTAAACAATGGAAATATCGAAATGAATTATGTTGTTGCCGGTTTTTTACTTTTTCTGCTTACTGCTTGCTCACTGCAATCCAGCACTGCGACGAATGACACAAAAACAAACAGTACCGAAACAAATATTGCAGTACTGCAAGTGGCAAATAACGTATTTGATCAATCCCAGCCAAATACCTTGGGTTTGCAAAAACCGGCGCAAATAGCACATCACTTGGTATTTAAAGCCAAAGCCGGCAGCGCGCAATATAATCACGGCGCGGTGTTGTTTGCATTTAACGGCGAATTATTTATTCAGTGGCAAAGTTCGCAGCAGGATGAAGATGCACCTGAAACCAAAATTCTGTACAGCCGTAGTAGCAACGGCAATAACTGGAGTGAGCCGCAACAATTAGTTGCGGCGCGCACTGATGCGTTGTTGACTAACGGTGGCTGGTGGCGTTATGGCGATACATTAGTGGCATTTATTAATGTGTGGCCACAGGGCTTGCAACCTAAAGCGGGTTATGTGGAATACATTACCAGCCGCGATGGCAACCATTGGTCTAAACCAAAACCGTTGCTGGACTACGCCGGTAAACCGGTGGCAGGTGTTATTGAGCAGGATTTAAAACAATTACCCAACGGCAGAATTCTCACCGCAATTCATCATCAACCCGGTTTAATTGCCAAACCGTTTTATACGGATGATGCAACAGGGCTTAGTGGCTGGACGCAAGGCGAGATGGAAAACTTGCCACATCAACCGGGTATAAGCCGCGAGTTGGAACCCAGTTGGTTTTTAACCAAACAACTAAAACAACAGCAGCAACCGGTGATGGTATTTCGCGATCAAGGCAGCAGCTTCACCTTGTTGGCAGCGCGCAGTAACGACAACGGAAAAACCTGGACCAAACCCACCGCCACCAACATGCCCGACTCCCGCGCCAAACAAAGCGCAGGCAACCTACCCGATGGCCGCGCTTTTTTAATTAATAACCCCAGCGGAACCAAAAACCGCGCACCTCTCACCATTACTTTAAGCAGCGACGGTCAACTGTTTGATAAAGCCTACCTGCTGCGCAGCGAATCCGAATTACCACCCATGTTGTATGCAGGAAAATACAAACGCACCGGCTACAGTTACCCCAAAAGTATTGTATGGAATAACCGTGTATGGGTGAGTTATGCGGTCAATAAAGAAGATATTGAAGTGACTTCAATGGCGGCGGAAAATTTATAAAATAACAATAGAAAAAAGATGTCCTCGCATAGATTTCAACAACAGTCGCCCTATGGAATAGAAAAATGCATATTCGCCCCTATGAACCGAAAGACGCCGAAAAAATCTGTGGGATTTACAACTATTACATCAGCAATACCGTGATTACGTTTGAAGAAACACCGCTGACAACATCGACAATGGCGAGCCGGATAGCCGCGTACACCCAGGAGTACCCTTGGTTGGTGTGCGAGGTCGATGGCGAGGTGATGGGTTATGCTTACGCGACCAAATGGAAAGAGCGCGCGGCCTACAAGAACACCGTAGAGGTGACGATTTATTTGGCAAACGGTTTGGCGCGCAAAGGTTATGGGAAAGCGCTTTATGCCGCGCTGCTCGATGAGTTAAAACAATTAAATTGTCATGTTGTTCTTGGCTGTATCGCCTTACCCAATGAAAGCAGCGAACAACTACATGAATTTTTTGGCTTTAAAAAAGTCGCCCACTTTTCCGAAGTGGGCCGCAAGTTTGGCCAGTGGCTTGATGTGGGTTACTGGCAGAAAATAATTAACCAATAAAAATTACAAACCGCTAGGCAATTGCTTTGAGTGAACTGCCGATCCCCAATAACAATTCGAATTGTGACACAGGCATGGGCGCGCCAAAAAGATAACCCTGACCTTCATCGCATTGTTCACGGCGCAGGTAATTGTATTCGGCCTGGGTTTCAATACCTTCGGCGATGACTTCCAGATCAAAATTGCGCGCCATATCTATAATTGCGCGCACCACTGAGGCATCGCGTTTGGAGGTTAAAATTCCTCGCACAAATGATTGGTCAATTTTAATGCGCGATAGCGGGTAAGTTTTTAACAAGCTGAGGGATGCGTAACCCGTTCCAAAATCATCGAACGCAATGCCCACCCCCTGTTGATGCAAACGCTGCAAAATTTCCAGCACAATATCGTCGTTATCGAGCACGATATTTTCGGTCACTTCCAGTTCAAGCGCTTCCGCCGGCAGCCCATGGCGCGCCAAGGTTTCCATCACCTCTGCGGCTAAATCCCCCACGCGAAATTGTGCGCTGCACAGGTTGACGCCAATGCGAAATTCCGGCGCGCCACTGCGGCGCCAATATGCAGCTTGGGCACAGGCTTCATCCAGAATCCATGAACCGACCGTGGCCGCCAGTGGGCCACCTTCGAGTGCAGGTAAAAATGCTGCGGGAGTTAACAAACCGCGCTCGGGGTGAAGCCAGCGAATTAAGGCTTCGGCGCCGGTGATGGTGCCATCCGCCATATTGATTTGTGGTTGATAGAACAACAGGAATTCGCCTTTATCCACCGCGCGATGCAATTCAAGCCCGTACAGCCGCCGCGCCATGGCCTCCATGCGCAGGGCGGGCACAAACAGGAATACCCGCCCGCGCCCGTTACTCTTTGCTTTAAATAATGCCAGGTCAGCATTGCCGACCAACTCCAACGCTTCTTGCGCCTGCGTAGGTGCGAGCGCTACACCGCAACTCGCCGCTACCCGAACCTCATTGCCATCGACATTAATTGGTTGCGCAATGGCGGCAAGCACGGCATCGGCCACATGCATAGCAGTGGCGGCATCGGTCACATTCGCCAGGAGTATCGCAAATTCATCGCCGCCAATTCGAGCCACCAGATCTTCACTGCTCACCAGTTGCGATAAACGGTTAGCCACTTCGCACAAAATGGCATCGCCCAGAGTGTGGCCGAGCGTATCGTTAACATCTTTAAATCCATCGAGGTCAATCATCAGCACGGTAGCCGGTGCGGGGCTAATTAATATTTCCTCCACGCTGCGATAAAATTTTCCGCGATTCGCAAGCCCCGTAAGCCCATCGATATTAGCCTGCTGGCGCAAGGCTTCCTCTTCGCGCTGCTGCGCACTCAGGTCTTTGAGTACAGCTTCAAATTTCATATGGCCGCCATCGCGCCAACCAAAAAGCGCAAAGCTAAAACGAAATTCGCTGCCGTCTTTGCGCAGCCCGGTTACTTCAGTGGGAATATTAATTTGGTCGAGAGAGTAGGCATCAATCGCTTGAGTGATGAGTGCACGAAAATGGGCGCGATCGCGCTCGGGTAACAACAGGTCAAATTGCAGCGCATTTTTATCTTCCAACTTATAACCACTCACCTCTGCCGCCGCATTATTCCACTCGATAATTTGCAACTGCTCATCGAACCAAATAACCGCCGAGGACGAGCTTCCCGCATATTCATGGAATGGTGGCCGGCTTCGCTCTGTGGAGACTTCAATGCGCCGCAATTCCAAGCGATCCGCAGCCATTTTTGCCAGTTCCCATAACCGCTGCCGATCCTCCTGGGAAAAATCGCTATGGGGGCGATCATCGATCACGCAGAGCGCCCCCAATGCCAAGCCGTCGGGCGAGAGCAAGGGCACACCGGCATAAAAGCGCAGATTGGCCTCCCCGACTACCAGCGGATTATCGTGAAAGCGCTCATCGAGAGTGGCATCGGGCACCACCATCACATCGGACTGGGTAATAGCATGGGCGCAAAAAGATACGTCGCGGCGCATATCCACCTCACCCACGCCCACACTGGCGGCGAAAAAAACGTGATCGCTGCCAATCATGTTGACGGCAGCCACCGGCATATCAAACATGCGCGATGCAATACGCACCACCGGGTCCAGGCTTTGCAGCATCTGCTCTTGATCCAACCCGTAATCAGCTAAAGCGTTTAAACGTGCAGATTCATTGGGGAATTTGGCAGGGCACTTCATCGGTACATCCTCCTACGTGGATTTTCCCTGAGCAAAGTTAAGCCCTGTCAGTATAGGAAAGGAAAAAAGTAGGAGTTCAAAATGCAAATATTGATGCCAGAAAAATGCAACCGCGGTGATTTATTGTTGTCGCTCGATAATAACTTGAAGGTCACCCGCGACTTTTAGCGCCGCTATACCATCGCCGTCGATAGCACCCAGTTTGATCAAACCCGGCGAGTCACCGAAGTCGCGGTAATAAATTGCGAGATTGCCCCACGGGGCGTAATAGGCAATATCGCCCACTTTGGGTGTCATGGTTGATGGGGTGCCTTTGCGGCTGAGTTTTTTCGGGAGGTCGCTGATTTTTTCGGTGTTGTTGTAATCGGTGAGCGTTAAAGTCAGTGGCAGTAGCGCTACAAAATCCCGCGTTGTGTCATTGTCGAGCAGGGTTGCATTAATTATGGTTCCATCATTAATGGTGATACTAATTTTCATGGTTTCACTCCGCGCGTTCACACTGAACAACAGCACTGTTAATAGCAGCAGGTTTGTTGTTTTCCAACTTATAAACAGTTTCATACTGCCTCCAAAAAACTTATCTGGTTTTTACATCTTGTGCGGGCGGCTTGCCAAAATAACGTGAATATTCGCGACTGAATTGTGATGGGCTGGCGTAGCCTACGCGCAAGCTGGCGGTGGTTGCATCCATCATTTCAGACAACATCAGACTTTTGGCTTCTTGTAAGCGCAGGGCTTTTTGGAATTGCACCGGGCTCATGGAAGTGATGGATTTAAAATGGCGATGGAAGGAGGATTCGCTCATGTTGACAAAGCCTGCCAGCTCTTCAATGTTCAGCAGCTCGGCATAATTTTCCCTGATCCAAGAAATTGCTTTTACAATTTTCCAGGTTTTGGATTCCGCTGCGCCTATTTGCGCAACTGATGCACCCAGCGGGCTGCAAAGTAAACGAATAAAAATTTCATCCAACACTAATTCAGACAGCAATTGCAGTTCTTTGGGCGTGCGCAGTAATTCAATCAAGCGAATCGCGGCAGCAACAATATGTTGATCCGAGTGGCCGACGTGAATGCCGTTGGCATCACTTGTTTTGGGCAGGCCACGCGGAAATACTTTTTGCATCAGGCTGGCAATTTTTTGTGGCGACATATCCATCACCAAACACAAATAAGGTTCGCGCCTGCTCGCTTCCACTACGCGCGCCTCCACCGGTAGTGCCATGGAATAAACCACCATGCGCGATGGATCATATTCGTAGATTTTATCGCCCAAAATAACGCGCTTGGCTCCTTGTGCAACCAAACAAATTCCCGCCTGACTCATCACATTAATGGGTTCCGCATCCACCGCTGAACTGCGAAATACTCTGACGCCGGGAATCGGTAAATCAAAGCAGCCGTCGTGCGGTGCATAAGTCGCAATCAATTGTGCGAGCCGGGCAATTGCCTTCAGATCGGGAGTCTTGTCGGTATTCATAGGTGGCCGTCTCTTGTATTTATTCAACTACAAAAAATAAAAAGTGGATTTCATGCGTGCGCCGGTTGTGCGTGAGCGTCTTTTTGTGTGACACGCTTCCAGGTAATAAAAGCCATCAGGCTCGCGCTGAAAAGAATCACTGCACTCAGGCTAAAACTGCTGGCAATGCCGTAGGCATCAAATACCCAACCGCCCGTTGCAGCACCCAAGGTGATCGCTAATTGAATCACTGCCACCATTAATCCACCGCCTGCTTCGGCAGAATCGGGCAAGGTTTTACTGAGCCAGGTCCACCAGGCGACTGGAGCGGCGGTGGCGAAAAATCCCCAGAGCGCAATCAGCATAAATGTAGCCACCGAGGATGCGCCCAATAAAATTAATGCAAGCGCGGTGAGCATCATAAAAAAAGGCGTGGCAATTAAAATGCTGTATAGCCGATTTTTTAACAACCGCCCTACCACCAAGGTTCCTATAAGCCCACAAAACCCCATGACTAATAACAGCAGCGATAATTGCCCAACATTAACGCCCGTCACTATTTCCAAAAACGGGCGCAAATACGTAAACAGTGCAAATTGCCCGATAAAAAATAACAGCACTGACAACATGCCCAGCACCACCGGCCACCGGGTTAACAACATAAACACATTGTTTGCGGATTTCTGTTGCAAACGCACAGGTTGTGATGGCAGCGAAGGCACGCTGTAACACTGCCAAATAAATGCACTCAGGGCGATGGGAACAATACAAAAAAAGGCACCGCGCCAACCAATGATCCCACCGAGAAAACTGCCCAGTGGTGCGGCAATGGTCATCGCCAGCGCATTGCCCCCATTAAGAATAGCCAAGGCTTTGGGAATGGCATTTTCAGGAACAAGGCGCATAACAACCGCCGCCGACATCGACCAGAATCCGCCAATACAAATTCCCAACAGGGCGCGCCCACACAGAATTAAAAACACATTCGATGAGAGTGCAACCAGCGCCGCCGAAAGTGCGAGTAAGGCGGTAAAAAATAACAGCAGGTAACGCCGATCTGTATTGCCGATAACTGACGTTAATAACAAGCTGGTTAGCAAAGCAAAAAAGCCCGAGATGGCGATAGTCTGCCCCGCTTGCCCTTCGGTGATCGCAAGATCAGCCGCCATGGGTGTTAGCAGGCTGACCGGTAAAAATTCTGCCGCGATCAATACCATCGCGCAGAGTGACATAGCCCACACTGCGCTCCATGAAGGTTTGGTTGAGTTAGTCATCACCGACCTATTGCAAATTTTCGCGGAAGAAACGGGTTAATTTTTCGAATGGAATTAACTCGACACGATCGTAAAGATCTACATGGCCAGCGCCGGGAATTTTGACCAGCTCTTTGGGTTGGCCGGCAAGTCCATAGGCCGCTTCACTGAACTCACGGGAGTGCGCTTCAGCACCGGTGATGAACAACATAGGGCGCGGTGAAATCGTATCTATGTCATTGAACGGGTAGAAGTTCATGAACTTGATATTACTGGTGAGTGTTGGGCGAGTGGTGGTTTGCGCGGACGCGCCTGCAGGTGTGAACTCACCGCGCGGTGTGCGATAAAAATCATAAAACTCGCGCTGAATGGGGTGGGTGTCTGCTGTTAATTCAAGCACGGTGCCACTGGTGTACTGCATTGCGCCGCCGGTAAATTCCACGTAACGCTGCTCGGCTGCGGCTGCAATAATCTGTTTGCGCTGCGCCAGAGTTTGTGAGTGATTTAATGCATTGCGGTTGGCCGAACCCATGTCGTACATGCTGACGGTGGCAATGGCTTTCATGCGCGGGTCTATTTTAGCGGCACTGATAACAAAACTGCCGCTGCCGCAAATACCAATTACCCCAATGCGATTGCGATCAACAAACGCGCGGGTGCCCAAAAAATCCACCGCTGCACTGAAATCTTCGGAGTAAATATCGGGCGATACTGCATTGCGCGGCTGCCCTTCACTTTCACCCCAAAATGACAAATCGAGGGACAAGGTCACAAAGCCCTGTTCCGCGAGTTTTTGCGCATACAAATTAGAACTTTGTTCTTTAACCGCGCCCATCGGGTGGCCGACAATAATCGCGGGGCTTTTGGTGTTTTGATTAGTATTTTTGGGAAGATAAAGATTCCCGGCGACGGTCATCTGGTATTGATTTTTGAAGGTCACCTTCTGCTCGGTTACCTTGTCACTTTTATAAAAATTGTTTGCACCATGGGACATATCAGCTCCTATTGCAGTAAATGAGCTGACCATTAATGCCAGCGACAGAATTAGCTTTTTCATCGGTATCTCCAAAGTCAGGAACCCAAAGAGGCTTATACCTCTTTGATTTCGTTGGCGCGGATCAACCCACAATCAGCAAACTGTATCGCTGGTTTTTGATTGAGCGCTTAACGATATTGCACGGTTAATCTATCCCTACCGAGCGCGGCAACCTTGCCTAATACCGTCAAGTTATTGCTTCATACTTGCTATCGTAAAAAATCAGGCTGTTTTGGTTTCACTGAGTGCGCGATATTGAAAGTCACGCAGCTGCACTTTTCCGCTGCCCGCGCAGTAAATGCCCACCCTCAAACTCAAAAATCCGCCAAACACATTGTGGTTCAAACCGGACACTTCCATGCGCGTGGGGTGACGCACCCAGGTGCGGCCAGCATCTTGTGAATATTCGTAGGTGATGACCTGATGATCGTTGGTGATGCGCATGCGCAGGCTGCGGGTTTTGAGCGGGATACGCGCCCAGCTTTGCTCCTCGGCGTATTGGAAACTTTTAATTGCCTCGGCAGCAAACCCCATGCCCACAAACGCTTTGTGGTTGTAAAACAGCAGCAAACCCGCTTCAGCATCGCCTTCCAGTTGCAGGCTCACTTCCACTTGATAGGCGCGATCTACCACACCGCAGGTGAGTGGTGAGGAATCCACCGGTGAATTACCGGCCGCGGCTAATTCAAGCACTTTTTTACCGTAGCCTACCCGCGCTAATTCATTGGCGCCGGGGTTGTGAAATGCCCATTGGGTGCCGAATTTGTTGCGGGAGAAATCGTCCGAGAGCGCGGCGCCACTCGCGCTTGTTTTGCCATGGCGCGGTTTGGCGATGGGCTGCGACAAGTCACCGCCTTTGGCGTGGAACCAGCCGTCGTCCGTCCACTCGATGGGTTCAAGCAAGGCTTGGCGACCGAGGGTTCTAAAACCATTTTCGTAGCCGTGGTATACCATCCACCAATCGCCACTCTTGCCGTCCACAGAAGGCCCTTCAATCACAGTGGCGTGGCCGCGCGACCACCAGGGCTCTGCCTCCGACAAACTGCGCACCAAGGGGTTGTGCGGGCAGTGTTCCCACGGCCCATGGATTGAACGCGAGCGCGCGGCAATTACCATGTGCCCAGTCACTGGGCCAGCGGTGCCGCCCACCGCGGTGACCAAATAGAACCAGTCGCCGCGCTTGAACAACTTGGGGCCTTCGGGAGCGAAGTTTTCTACAATCCAATGATCGGGGTAACGCCAGGGGCTATAGGCCGCTTGCAACTCGCCGTCGGTCGCCAACCCGTCATCGCTCAGGCGGATTTTGCGGATGCCATTCACAAACAAATAACGTTTGCCGTCTTCTCCCACCATATGGCCGGGGTCTATACAACCTTCAATCTTCAGATCGATGGGGTCGCTCCAGGGGCCGTTGATGTTGTCCGCCCAAATCACATAGGTAGACCAGGGCTTGCCGTCAGTGAGCGCGGGAATATAGATGTAATAGCGGTCGCCATGTTTGCAGATATCCAAAGCCCACACGGTGCCGATATTGCGTGTTAAGGCCGCACCGATGGGCGCCCAGTTCACCAGATCGGTGGAATGCCAAAGCACAATGCCGGGGTAAGTATTGAACGACGAAAAGGTCATGTAGTAGTCATTGCCATCTTTGAGGATGGTAGGGTCGGGGCGATCACCCGCAATAATCGGGTTGAGATAAGTCCCGTTACCCAAATCCGCTTTGCGCTGGCCTTCAATCCCCCGGCCCCATTGCGGTTTGTAGGGAACGCAGGGCGCGGGTGATGAGGTAGTTTGCGGCGAAGCAGCTTGGGCACTGGTCAACAATGCCAAAGGCGATGCCACGGCACCGGCCAAACAGGCTTTGAAAATATCTCTGCGGGTTGCATCAAACATGGTGTAACTCCCGTGCGTAGCGGATTGGTAGAAGTAGCGAATGGGTGTGAGCCGCGCATTGCTGTAAATGACGGAATAAACAATGGCGGAATGAACAATCGCGCGGCAGGAATGCGCGCGGAAACTTAACTGACGTGAGCCCCATGCAAGACGCGGTGATCCGCAATCAAGGCGATGTTATTTTTCATGCGAGTGAGTGTGCCGCTGGCATTGGCCACCAAGCGATTGTGTTGTTTATCCACGGCATAGATACGACCGCTGTAGGAGGCATATCGGTTATCCACAGACTCCACCGTCGCCGTCGCCACAAATTGCTGCGCCAGCGAACCATCGTGAAAACTGACTTCAAATTCGGAGGCCGCGCAGTAGCCCAGCACCTCGTGACCGGCCATACGGGCGATGCAATCCAATGCACAACCCAGCGCACTGGTGGTGTAACTGGCCTTGGCAAATTCCGTGCGCAGCTCCAGGTTCAGGCTAACGCTGCCCGCCTCGTAATCAATGACACGAATGGCAAAAAAGAGATTGGCCGAATGGTTAAGCAGAAGGGGTTTAATGCAATCTGGCAGCTCACGCATAACTACAATTCTTATCAGGTTGCCCAGTAGGTAAACCCAGTGTAATCAGCGCTTACAGCGCGTGGTGACGCTTTACCTAACATTGCTATCGGATAGCAAAAGTAGAAATATTTTTTATTTTATTGTTAATTTTGCCGCTGCTCACTTACGTTTTTTTACAAACGCTCTTAAAGGTTTTGGGGGTACATCCGTACTCTTCCTTAAACAGCTTGTTGAAGTAAGACACATTTTTATAACCCACGGAATTGGCGATCTCGCCCACATTGGCCTCGGGCTTTTCAGCAAGCAGGCGCGCCGCTTCGGTTAACCGCAGCTTGTTCAAATAGCTGGTAAAGGTATAACCCAATTCGGCTTTGAGAATATCGTTGATCTTGGCGCGGCTAATTGTGATTGCCTCCACCATCGCATCCAAATCCAATTCGGCATCCGCATAGCGGGTAGCCATAAAATTCAAAATGGCCGTTTTTTCTTTATCCCTCAGCGGCTCTACTGACAATTGTTGATAGGCGATTAAGGGTCTGTCGCGCTGCTGTTTATCGGCCAGGCTCGCCACCAAACTGCGGGTGTATTGCTTGAGCAACCAGAAACCATAACCACCCCATGCCAAGAGCAAAAAAACCGCCAGGAAATACAGGTAGCGCCAATCGCGGCCACAGAGGGTGATGTTGTTTAACAGCACGCTCACCTGGGTATCGGTAGGAGTTTGAAAAGTGCTGCCAAAGGCGATACGCGGCACCCGGTTGAGCCGGTAGGCCTGCTGCGCCAGGTCGAGCTTGTGCAAGTCAAACCACCATTGCGGTGTTTCAAGGTGCGTGAGATCCACCGCAATGCGCGACCAAGCTTGATTGCAAGAGAAAAACGCCGAGGGCGCACGATAAGTCACCAGATCGTCGGCAACCGTCACCCCCTCCTCAAAGGTCAACACACTCATCAGCATGGTATTGGCGGGTGAACATTTCACGTTGAACGAGAGGGAATCATAAGCGGTTAAATCAACCCATGTCGGCGCGCCGGCGGCATCGGTAAATTCCAGGGCAACTTCGGCGTAGGGGTATTGGGCTTTTTTGACGACGGTGAAATCAAAACTCAGGCTGAATTGTTCATCGTTGATAGTGACAGATGACTCACCGCCATCCTCCACATCGGTGCGTGGCACCGCCCGCCAGATCAACTCGCTTTGACCAGCGGGCACTAAAGGCAAATAAAGGTAGGTGCGGCTGACACAAGCGTAGCCAAGCAGCAGGCTGAGCAATAGCAAACACATGCCGCTGATAAATACTTTGGTATAAAACTCTTGCATTGCGCTGCAATGACCTCTGGCGAGAAACTGACGTAACGGACAGTTTTCTCACCAGCATGGGGAGCAGCACTGCCACCCCATCAGTGTAACCTCATCAGTCGTTCAAGGTCACAATCATCAAACTGCCTTCAAATTTTTTCGGCTGCAGCGCCAGCCAAATCAAATGTTCGGTGGGCCATTTTTTATCGCACTTATCGATTAAATCCAAAAATGGCTGACGACCAGGGTCGGCGAGCACCAGTTTTTTTACCCCGGTCGACGCAGCGCGCTTGAGCATGGCAAACCACTCATCGGCCAGTTCATCCCAAAAACAAATATCGCCGCCCACGATCACATCGTAATTTTCCAAATCCTTTTTTTTCATCTGCTTCATGGAGCAGATTAACTTTTGAATCTTCACCTCGTTCAAATCGGCTTGGGCCTCTAAAAACGGAAACACATCGTTATCCACATCCATGCCCGTCACCTTGCAGCCTTTACGCGCAAAGAAAATCGACGTTGGCCCCCAGCCGCAGCCCACATCCAATACCCGGGTATTTTTGCGTGGGCGATGCTCGGTAAAATAATCCATCAACAGATAACTGGAATCCCAATGGCGATCACCGTGCACACTGGGCGTCACTTGTTTTTTAATCTTTTTCAGGGTCGGGTGCTTGTCGGTAAACAACCAAACACCGTAAGCACCAAGCGTATGTTTCGCGGGAGGAGCGATAAGTTCAGGCACGTTTTTTCCTTCTTATTTGCAATAGCGTTTAACCAACCCAATTTATGCAGCAATATCCAAGCCGATTGTTACAGCAATAAATTGATACAGCAATAAACAGGTTGATGGGTTGCACAGAAGTATATGAAGGATTTGTTACGGTTTTTTTAACAGGTGTTAAGCTATTTTTGTGCGCGGCCTAACGCCAGCGTGTTCATTGCATAAAACCACCCACAGGGATATAAGCAAACCACTCTCACAACACACACCCACGAGCACCAACCCCATGCGCGATATAAAAACCGTTGATTTGAATTTATTAAAAGCATTGGATGCACTGTTGGATGAACGCAATGTAACGCGGGCGGCGGCGAGGCTGTCGCTAACACAACCGGCGATGAGCGGCATGCTGACTCGCTTGCGTGAGAGCTTTAATGACCCCTTATTTGTCCGCTCCCAGCGCGGTGTTGTTCCCACCGAACGTGCGCTGGAATTAGCCGCGCCAGTCAAAAAAGTGCTAGCAGAAATTGCGGTATTGCTCACAGCCACCGAATTTGATCCGCTCACAGCACGGCTGACCTTATCGATAGCCGCGACCGACTATGCCTTGCAAGCGGTTGCTGTGCCCTTTGTGTTGGAGCTGAAAAAGCGCGCACCCAATATTCGCGTGGCACTACTCCCCATTGAAAACGAAAGTTTGCAGGCGCAGTTGGAGCGCGGTGATCTGCAACTGGTTCTGTTGAGCCCGGCAAATAGCCCACCGGATTTGCATGCACGTCGCTTGTTCGACGAAGAATATGTGTGCGTAATGCGCAATGAACATCCCGCCGCAAAAAAAACCTTATCACTCGATGAATTCTGCCGCCTCGAACACGCACTTTTCTCCTACAACGGCGGCTGCTTTAGTGGCGCGACTGACGAAGCCTTGGCAAAAATCGGGCGCGAGCGGCAAGTAATGCTCTCGGTAAAATCCTTTTTGGTGATGACCAATATCGTCCGCGCCAGCGACTTGATTTCCGTGGTTCCGAAACGCTTGGTCGAACACCTCGATGGACTAGCAACACAAGAAACTCCGCTGCCGGTTGAAGGTTTTACACTGGTCGCCGCATGGCATGAACGCACCCACAAAGACCCGGCGCACCGCTGGATTCGCGATTTATTGTTTGAACTGTTTGCGGTGTAAATCGGTAGCGGCCCCCACTCATAAGCTCAGCTTATGACGTAGATAATAAAAGCTGATTATTTTTATATCTCGCCAGCCATTACTCTAGGCGCCAAGCCTCGTGATTCGGGGAAAGTGTTTTAGCCTGGAGAAACTCATGTCCGCCCTTTTTAGCCGTTTTAAACTGAAAGATATTGAATTGCGCAACCGCATCGCCGTACCGCCCATGTGCCAATACATGGCCACCGACGGCTTCAGCAACGATTGGCACCTCGCCCACTACAGCAGCATTGCGCGCGGCGGTGCAGGTTTGGTGATCGTGGAGGCAACTGGTGTATCGCCTGAAGGGCGTATCTCTCCCAACTGCCTCGGATTGTGGAGCGATGAACATATCGCGGGCCTTGCACAAATTGCCGCTGCCATTAAAAAAGCCGGTGCAGTGCCCGGAATCCAGATTGCTCACGCTGGCCGCAAAGCCAGTGCCAATCGCCCTTGGGAAGGTGATGATCATATTGCCGAAGGCGATGCGCGCGGCTGGCAAACCATTTCACCCTCGGCAATTGCCTTTGGTGGCGATTTAGACAAAGTGCCGCAGGAAATGTCGCTGGCCGATATCCAGCGCGTGACTGCCGATTTTGCCGCTGCCGCGCAACGTGCACGCGCCGCTGGTTTTGAATGGTTGGAATTGCATTTTGCCCACGGTTATTTGGCGCAAAGTTTTTTCTCCACCCACGCTAATCAACGTACCGATGAATATGGCGGCAGCCTTGAAAACCGCAGCCGTTTTTTATTGGAAACTCTCGCTGCTGTACGCAACGTCTGGCCACAAAATTTACCGCTCACCGCACGTTTTGGTGTCATCGAATACGATGGTCGCGATGAAGAAACTCTCGCCGAATCCATCGAACTCACCAAACAATTGCGCAAAAATGGTTTGGATATGTTGAGTGTGAGCGTCGGCTTCTCCACACCCGATGCAAACATCCCTTGGGCCCCGGCATTTCTTGCACCCATCGCCGAACAAGTGCGTAACCAAGCTGATCTTCCCGTGGCATCAGCCTGGGGTTTCAGCACACCGCAATTAGCGGAACAGGCCATCGCCAATAAACAATTGGATCTGGTGATGATTGGTCGCCCGCATTTGGCCAACCCACACTGGCCCTATTTTGCGGCGAAAGAATTGGGCGTAGAAAAATCCGCGTGGGTTTTACCTGCACCCTATGCCCATTGGCTGGAGCGGTATCGCACAGAATAGTTTTTTGTAGTAATTGAAGATGAATCCCTCCCAGCCTCCCTTTTACAAAGGGAGGAGTTGGACTCCCATCTTTAATAAAACTCCCCTCTTTGGTAAAGAGGGGTTGGGTGAGATTAGCTCCCCCCTCGTTGTAAAAGAAGAACCCGGGGAGATTAGCTCCCCTCTTTGAAAAAGAGGGGCCGGGGGAGATTAAACACCAGCTTATTTTTCGGATTTAAAAACCGCTAATTTTTGCATCAAGGTCGCGCGCGACAGCTGGCCAACATGGCCATCGATTAGTTTGCCCTGCTTGTCGTAAATCAAAGTCAGTGGCAAACCGCGATTACCGGAAAATTGACTGAACTGGCTTTGTGCATCCAACCACACCTGTTCAAAGTGCAAATTGTTTTCCAATAAATACTCACTCACCACCTCAGCCGATTCACCTTGATTCAGCAAAATAAATCGCCCCTGCGGAAATTCATGTTGCGCCGCTGCTAATACCGGCATTTCGCGGTGACACGGCGGGCACCAAGTCGCCCACAAATTCACTAGCGTAAACTCGCGCTGCACATCGGTTTGCAAACTGACGGTTTGTGATAAACGGGTTTCATCTGCCAATGTTACAAAGGTTAAATCCGGCCAGAGTGATGGCGGGCGCAAATAACTTTTTAACAATACATAACTGCCACCGGTTAATAGTGCGACCGGCAATATTATTTGCAATAACAACCGCCGCTGCGCAGGGCGCCGATAAACCAACCACGCGAGGTACACAACCGCCGTAATCAGCGCCGCGTAAATATCCACACCGCGATCACGAATATCCAGCACTGCCCAACCATTATCGCGATAGGCATCAAAGTGCAGCAGCACAAAAACCACACGCCCCAGGACTAAACTCACTAACATCAGCTTTAAAAAAACATCGCTCGCATCAAACGGCGCGCGAAGTAATTTACCGAGCAGTGCAATAAGCAACCCTGCCGCCAATAACAACAGCGGCACCACCGGCACACTTGATCCAAACAATTGAACAGCTTCCATTATCTATTCCTGTGATGTGTTGCGATTTATTTCCCACGCAGGATACTGCCAGACCCGCGCTAAAAATGTATATTATGACGTCAACTTAATCAGACAAGGCATGCTAATTGTTCAAACACAGTAGCTTTAGAGTGCGGCTGGCCTTGTGGTTTGGCGGGCTGTCACTGTTTACGCTTCTCAGCGTAGGTATTTATGCGGGCTGGATAACGGCCAACCAAATGAAAATTAATGCCGGTGAAGCTGTGCACGCCCAAGCCGTGGCCGCTGCCGAACTGCTGGGCGCCAACCTGCATGAACGTGAAATAGAAATTATATTGCTCAGCCAAGCGCCCCATTTTGTACGCGGCGATTTAACCAGCCCGGACATTCTCGCCTCACTTGAACGGCGCCGCACACTGCGCAGCGAATTTGCGTGGCTGGGTGTGGCCGACGCCACTGGTACAGTAGTTCAAGCCAGCAACAATATGCTCGTAGGGCAATCTGTAGCGCAGCGCCCCTGGTTTATCGCCGGATTAAAAGACGTCTACAGTGGCGATGTACATGAAGCGCTGTTACTCGCCAAACTTTTACCCAACACTCACACCGATGAACCTTTGCGCTTTATCGACTTTGCAGCCCCCATTCGCACCGGTGATGGCAAGGTAATTGGCGTTGTTGCCGCACACGCGCATTGGAATTGGGTTACCTCCACCGTGCAGTCCATTATTAATCGCCGCAATAACGATAGTGAAACACAGATATTGATTGTGAGTAACAGCGGCAATGTGCTCTATCCACAAACGTTGGCAGGCGTAAGCGAACTTCCCACAAAATTGCCGCTTACTAAAAATTATTCCATCGCCATGTGGGATGACGGACACCGTTATTTAACCAGTCAGGTTTTAGTGGATGCAGATTCAACAACCAATTTTGGCTGGCGAATTGTGGTGCGCCAACCGCTGGAAAATGCACTCGCGCCCGTTTATGCCATGTATGCCCGCTTTCTGGTATTGGCATTGATTGCAGTTATTTTATTTTCACTCTTGGCTTGGCGGCTCGCACAAAGCGTCAGTAAACCGATTGAACAACTCGCCGCTGCCGCACACTGCATTAAACATAAT
The DNA here is from genome assembly GCF_024452345.1 of Cellvibrio sp. QJXJ. Lineage (NCBI taxonomy): Bacteria > Pseudomonadati > Pseudomonadota > Gammaproteobacteria > Cellvibrionales > Cellvibrionaceae > Cellvibrio > Cellvibrio sp. QJXJ. The sequence goes on along the minus strand of NZ_CP101662.1, from coordinate 4,327,799 downwards.
ACGAGCGCACCTAGGTATCCTACCGACACCAGCCTGAGTGAAGTTGCGCAGTTGAGTAACGCTATGCAGTCCATGACAGAATCCCTGCTCACACGCGAGCGCGAACTGGAATTACTCAATCAAACCCTGGAACAACAAGTATTACAGCGCACCGATGCATTAGCCGTCGCCAATAAACAATTGGAACATTTAGCCACTACCGATCCCCTAACAGGAATAAATAACCGGCGTCGCTTTGACGAGAAATTGGTGGATTATGTACAAATGGGCAAACGCACCGGGCGCGGCTTTTCTATTTTATTGCTCGATGCCGATCACTTTAAAAAAGTAAACGACAACTACGGCCACCCGGTGGGTGATGCCGTGTTGCAACAAATCGCCAGGTTAATTATGCAAAACACCCGCGCAACTGATTTTGTTGCACGCTATGGCGGCGAAGAGTTTGTAGTGATTTTGCCCAACGCACCCAGCGCCAGCGAAGTTCACACAGTTGCCGAAAAAATTCGTAGCGCGATTGAATCCGCCACGTTCCCCGAAGTCAGCCAGATGACCATGAGCATCGGCAGCAGCCACTGGCAAGCCGATGAGCCCAACGCAATCGCTGTAATCCAGCGCGCCGATGTGGCGCTCTACAACGCAAAAGCATCAGGCCGCAATTGTATCGTCACCTACGAAAAACCAGCGTAGCCCGCAAGGAGTGCAACGGATTGCGGGCCAATGTGGAATTGTTGTTTCACCCCGCCTTAAAAAAGTTTAACGCAAGTGTTCTTTAATACGTGCCAGCGTTTCCAATGTTTGAATACGCAAGTCGCGGTCGTATACATCAATCGTAAACATAAATTCATCAATCGCGAGCTCATCGCGTAATTGTTGCAAGCCATCCAGAATTTGTAATTCATCGCCAACTTGGGCAAGCGCTAAAAATTCTTCCACATTGTGTTTTTCACCCGCCGACCAATTTAATTCCTCTGGCTGCACCGGAGGGCACAACCACAAAGGTTCGCCGCGAAATAACGCAGTAATACGCTGAAAGCTGGTAGTTGCATTAAACATCGCTTGCGCTTCCGTCTCACTCCACACCACTGGCAAACCCAAAATAAAATAGGGTTTTTCCAAGTGCGCCGAGGGGCGAAATTCCGCGCGATAACGTTTGAGTGCAGCGCGCATATACGCGGGCGCAAAGTGCCCCGCAAATGAATAAGGTAAACCCAATTGCGCCGCGAGTCCGGCACTGTAAAGGCTCGAACCCAAAATCCAGATAGGCACCTGCGTACCTTCACCGGGTACTGCACGCAAACGCTGTTGTGGCTGGCTCGGTTGCAATAATTGTTGAATCACCTGAACTTCTTGCGCAAAATTTTCTGCTGCCGAATCATCGCGTTTTAATGCACGACTGGTAACCGGATCAGTTCCCGGTGCGCGCCCCAAACCTAAATCGATACGGTCACCATACAGTGAGGCAAGCGTGCCAAATTGTTCCGCCACAATCAGCGGCGAATGGTTGGGCAACATAATTCCCCCGGAACCGACGCGCAGCCGCTGCGTATTCCCCGCAATATGCCCAATCAACACCGCCGTCGCCGAACTGGCGATGCCCTGCATATTGTGATGCTCCGCCAACCAAAACCGTTTAAACCCCAACGCATCCGCCGCCTTGGCATAAGCCACCGCGTGATTAAACGTATCGCAAGGAGTTTCATTGACGCGCACCGAGGCGAGTTCAAGCAGAGAGAATTCAACAGACATAAGCACCTCATCTAACGAATATGCTGCTATTTTACGGCTAAAACATCAGCGCATGGCTTTATCTGCAGCAGCTTATTAATTCTTTACCTGTGTAATAGGCGGTAATTACCGTTGCGCGCGAAATTTGTTATTTAGGTTATATGTGCTTCAATCATTGGATGGATTTTACGGGAGGCGCGTTGCGAGGCAAGCCGCCAAAATCCCTATGGACTAACGGGAAGCACCGTTTTAGTTTTACTCAAAACTTGATTACCCCAGCATTAGAACAGGAGAGATTATAAACAATGAAATTAGATAACCCGGCAGCTCGACTTTTAACAATATTAGAGCAAGGCATTGAGCTTCAGAATGAAATGGGGTGTAGAAAAGCTTGGTGCCAGCTCCTAAATGTCCCTAAAGGAGAAAATGCGATGCTTATGGGGCGTATTGGAAAGGTAATGTCGCTCTCAACTGACATCATCGAAAATCTTAAGAATATTGGCGACGTAAAAATAGATAGGTATCTTCACTGGGTAGAACCACTTGAAACAGCATTTATAAACAGTAATCTCAATAGTCCTTGGTCAACTTTTAAATCTCATATTAACGTCCATGTTATTAATTATTTATCAATGACATCAGATCTACTTTCCCATAAAAATGCAGAATCAATAATTAGCGAACCCTCTTTAGACTCCATATTACTCAATACACGTGCCTTAATTGATGAGGTCAGAGATTCAAACCTTCCTGATCACATTAAGAAATTTATGATTAAGCAGTTACATGAAATTTGTCTTGCTGTAGAAGAACATTCGATTTGCGGCTCAGAATCAGTATCCAGAGCTGTTAATGCTGCTTTCGGTTATGGAGTTTTACACGCTGACTCTGTTGAACTTGCAAAATCAGATCCGATAGCCAAGAAATTTTGGCAACAAATGGCGAACGTGGCATTGATCGTATCCATATCCACGGGAATTCAACAGCTAGCCCCACCAATCATGAAGCTTCTACCAGAAATTAACTTTGAAGAAAGCTGTATTGAAAACAATAGCCAAGTACAACCTGAACATACTCAGCGCAGAGCAAGCACTGAGAATGCTAGCAACGCAGAAACTTCTGCTTAGCCGTAGGTTGGGCATTACTGCCCAACCTACACAAACGCGAACTTCAGCTCTTGGCTGACTCCAGCACCAATCGAATAAAAACAAAATGAAAAAAATTGAATTATGGCTTTATGTAATCGGGACGGTAGTTATTATTAAAGCCGCATTTCGACTTGGACTTGCGGACGGGTTTTGGATGATTTTAGCGGGAATAGGTTGCATATTTTTAGCTTATTATATTGGCAAGCATATTCGACGGTATTGATTGCAAACAACAAACTGGGTGCTATACCTGACCCACAAAAGAGTGCTGCTTTGCAGCTGGCAACGCACTTAACTCCTCCCGTTAAAACATCAAAAATTAAGCCGGGATATCCACCTAAAACAAAGTATGTGAATTGGTTTTAGCAAAATAAAGCAAAGGAGTTTAAGTTACGCTGCTGCAAAAGCAACATACCGCTGGAAAAATAGCACTGAAAAGGAAATGTTATGACTGTATATATAGGAGCAAGAGACCTTAATGGTCTGCCAGTTGGAACCCATCAGTTTATTGTAATCACTTTTAATTCCCCTCAAACAATCATTCTTGGTGGAAAAGCTGTTTCAGCGAGAACACTAGGCCCCAAAACTTACGGCATAGTAATTGGCGCACAGAATCGAGAATCACTCAACGTTGAAGCATTTGAAGTGGCTGATACATTAGCTGCTAGAGAATTTTTTGGCGGACTTGAAAAAAAGTGGTATGAGTCTGACTATGACGCGGAGCTACATATAGTTAGATTTAATGGAACGGCCATCTCCCCATACGGAGAGAAAAAGCTAATATCGCTAATCAATGCTTATATAACAAATCAAATCCTTGATCCCATTCAATACCCAACAGCGGGCGCAGGCTTTAATAGCAACAGCTGGGCACAATCAGCAATTAAATATGCTCGCGGAGCAGCACCTTCAAATATGCGTGGTTTGGACATTTTCCACCACCGCAGAATACCTGAAACATATTTTCTTCCCTATTGCCCATCAAAACCGCGCGTCAAGCTCAACCAGTAGGAGCTCATTATGAACTATAAAAAAACCCACCTCACTCCAATCATCTGGTTTTCCGTAGGATTAATACTTATCGTGGTTATTGATTTTTCATTAAGAAGTTACACCGGACACACCAACAACCTTGGGCTGCCAGAAGCCTTATGGTTTTCGCTTCATGGAGTTGTGGGCATTTTCGCTGCGCTGGTGTTTTGGAAAAATACGACACAAAAATCGATTTTAGTTAGGCTGATTTATTTTATTCCTTTGTTACTGGCTTTTATTATTATGTATATCTTAATTATTTACGGGTATGTTTTTGGTACGCATATTGATGGATTTTAAAGGAGGGGGTATCTTTAAAATTGCAGAGCCCATCAACACCAAACCAAGATAGTTCTGATTTCTTTAACTCGCTTGGAGGGTAAAATGAGTTTTGGAGTATTTTATAAAGTTGAAGATAAAATGCGATCAAATTTTGAGGGATGTGTTACAAAAAGTGATTGGTATGAGGCTTTGGATGGAATCAATATTCAAAATTATGAATCTTGTGATGCTGAAGAATCAATACCTGCTTGGGCCTTGGCGTTGAAAAATGAAGGGTCACCTGTGTGCATGTTATTTCAAGGTGAAATGAGAGCGCAGGAAAATGAATTCGACGATCCTGATGTTGTTTTTGTTAATAAAGAAATGGTCAATTCAGTCGTGAACGAAATTGAAAGAAAATCCAAGTCACATTACAAAGCACTACTTGATGATATTGATTGCTCGGCAGACTTTTGGCTTTTCGATTCAATGTTCGAGTTTTTAAAAGATGCTGCTCTGAATAATAAAGCTATTGTAGTTGTGTGGGGAAAATAGATACCCGCGTTCGCGGGTATGAGAACAAGAATAGCCCGTAGATTGGACATTACTGCCCAACCTACATAAACGCGAACTTCCGCTTTTTGGCCGAACACTGTAGTTTTTTGCGGGTCAACATCAAACACCAAAATAGATATGGGTTGAACGCGGATCAACAGCCATTTAAAAAAGTGATGCTCGGTGAATCCAAAGTGAACCTTGGGTGTGTCTAAGGCTAGTCGCAACTTGATAAGTTATTTTTTAAATCGGAATTTAAAGTAGCCAAAATGGGAAATATATGTTGCTAAAATTATTTATTACAGCTATCACTCTTTTATTCTCCTCGTTAGCTTTTTCTCAAACTGTTGTATCCAACATGCCAGCGCATGCAGGCAATGCAAAAAAAGTTCTCATCATTGCTTCAAACTTGACAGATATGGGAGACCCGGAGAAGCACGAGGCCAGAAACGATCTGTGGGAGTACGCACCGCCATACCATGTATTTGTTTCGCATGGTTACGACGTGGACTTTGCTTCTCCGCTGGGTGGCACCGTGCCGTTCATGAGAGACCCGTTGGGGATTAGCAGCTATACCATCAAATATGAGGGCTTCTTGAGTAAAGCCAACAACTCTTTAACGCCTAAGCAGGTGAATCCGAGTGAGTATTCCGCAGTGTTCATCGGCGGGGGTTACGGGAATGTTTTTGATGTGGCGTCTAATAAAGATTTGCTCGGCATCATAGCGAAGATCTACGAGAGTGGCGGAGTCATTGGAAGCGTTGGCCATGGGGCTGGCGCCTTTGCGAACGCAATGCTTTCCAGTGGTCAGCCTCTTGTAAAGGGTAAACGCATTGCAGGTTTCCCCAACTCAACAGAAAAAGAAAAGGACTGGGCAAAACAAGGGAGCCTACTGCCCTTTCTAGTTGAAGAGAGACTTAAAGAAAAAGGCGCGATCACCGTAAACAAAGACAATATTCCCGACAAGCATGATGTAATTATTGATGATCGCATTGTCTCGACGATGTTCCTGCCATCTGCTGCATTAGTGGCGAAAGAAATGCTTATCTTGCTTGAGAAAAACGAAAAACCTAGCAAATCAAACTAAGGGAAAAATCTTAACAAGCGGTGTGAAAAAAAACCGGCCAAATTACCTAACTCGTTAAATGTCTAGGCAGTCGCTAACTTCCACTTTTGGCCCATTACCAACTTAAAAAAGTATTCTTTTTTTGAAAAGTATGAAAAATGAAAAATTTTCTATTACTTTTTATTTCTTTAACTTTATCAGCCCATACGCTTGCAAATTGGAGCCGATATGCGCATGTAACGCCAAAATGTGAAAACGCGTATGATTTGAATGTTTACGTTTCACCAACAAATGAAGAAAACACAACATACTTGATTCGGCTACCTGCCATTTCGTTTCCTTCAAAGCAAGCTTGGCTAATTGTGACTCCCAAACCAATATCGCCGAAAGAACAAAACCAAAGAACACGTTTTTGGGGTGACAACCTAAACACAAAGAATATTGAATCTATTATTCCGCTTAGACCAAATGGAATACCTATATTTTCGCAGGCAGATGAGCCGGATATAGAAAAATATTATGAGGTGATTATCCCAGCGCACGAAGCGGATCGTACTTACATCTATATTGACTTTCCCACCCCCGTATCTGACGGCGGATATTTTTATTCAATAGATATTGGTTCTTACGTGAAAGAGATCAAAAATTAAGTTGGGTTTGACTGTCCAACCTATCAATTTACTTCGAATAGTTTTATGGATACCCGCATTCGCGGGTATGACGGCAGACTAGCTTTCAGAGTTTTACTCCTCAGCCAAAATCAATGCAAATGCCCATGATGATCCAGCAGCTCATGCTGGATTTTCATTACAAACGGGTCGCGTTCCATATCGCCTAAGTCTGTGTATTCAATGGTGCGATAGTGAGTGATATCTGAAAAGGTAAATGGTGCTTGTTGGTTGACATAAAGCGTGCGGATTTCGGTTACGGTTTTTTGTTTACCCTGCTTAGCGATTACCCGCGCCGCGATGGAAAGTTGCGGTAGCCATAGCACTTCATAAGTTATTCCTTCCACTTCGCTGGTATAAATCACACTTTTCCAACCGCGAAAATCTGCAGCGGGTTTGGTGCTGGTTGCGGCGTGCAAAATATCCGGGTTGATGGCGAGCTGTTGCCACTGCTGATGAATGCCAAGCAAATTAATATCCACCGGTGAGTATTCAATGACTTGGCGATCCGCGTGAAAAACTTTGCTGTAAAACCATAAATCGTTACTGGTTTTAGTCCATAACTCGCTGGTATTAGTGGTGAGATAAGTCCATTCCACGGCACTGGCAGTGCGCACCAGGCGAGCAGAATTTACGGTGGAATCATCGCCAGAAATAGTGGTTACAAATTCTGCCGCGAGTGGCGGCAGGTTTTGGGTATTTATTATCGGCACTGGCTCGCTTAGTTCATCGCAATGAAAGGTGCAGCCAATGCCAAGCAGGCAATATAAAATTATCGCGCAATAATTTTTCATTATTTAGCCTGTTTATTCAGACCGAGTGCGTCGGCCATGATGTGATAAATAATGTGTTGCTCTTGTACACCGCGAAATAAATGTGCGTTTGGCCCCAGTGCGTAAATGCCGACATCTTCACCGCCATGAGTTTCCGAGGCGAGCGGCACGGTAGCTTCTTGCATATAGGCGGGGCTGGTGGTGTCCACGTCGGTTAAGTCAGGGCGTTTAGCCGTGCCTTTATAGGTGGCAGCAATTGCGCTTTCACTTTTGCCGTTAAATTCGCGACGCGTTTTTCCGCCGGTAAAACCGGGGCCATTGGCGTAACCGAGAGTGGTGTACGGCAATCCCATGGTGTCGGTTAACAATTCACCGCCTGCGCGCGTTTTACCTAAAATAGGATTGCCGCGTTCAGGGTAGCCCGCGATGGTGAAAGTGTGACTGTGATCGGCGGTGACGATAATTAACGTGTCGCGCGGATCTGTTGCGGCCTGTGCTGCTTTTACTGCATCCGATAATGCAATCGCATCGGTCAGTGCGCGGTAGGCATTACCGGCGTGGTGTGCGTGATCTATGCGCCCTGCTTCCACCATTAAATAAAATCCGTTTTTATTTTGTTGCAATATCTGCAGTGTTTTGGTGGTCATCTCCGCGAGCGAGGGTTCACCGGCAATATCTTGCGCGCGATCTGCTTCGTAGCGCATATGCGAAGGTTCAAATAAGGCGAGTAAATGTTTGGTTTTTTTCGGGTCGATTTCATCCAATAATTTTTTATTCCACACATAGGTCGAGCGCGGATGTTTTGCCACCCACTCTTTATGTAAATTGCGCCCATCGCGGCGAATACCAGTGCGACCAGCGTATTCAGGGTCGGCTTCGGTGTGTGCATAAAATTGTTTGCGCCCTCCGCCCATCACGACTTCTATTCCATCGCCATGAGAAAACTCCAACAATTGTTGCGCAATATCTTTTACGGTTGCACCGTTTGGTAAATTTACATCTGCCTCCCATTCGCGGTCGGGCACATGGGCATAATTGGTGGCGGGCGTTGCGTGAGTCACGCGCGCGGTGGTGACAATGCCCGTCGCCAAGCCCTGCTCTTCCGCTTGCTGCAAAATACTTTTTACACTCGCGGCCGCAACCAGGGCGGCATTGCTTTCGGTGCGCGCCAAAGTTTGGTTTACCGCTATAGCGCCATCATTGGCTTTTATTCCCGTCATTAACGCGGTGGCGGTGGGTGCGGAATCCGATGTTTGTTGATTCGCGCTTGCCGTAACACTCAATGCAAAATAGGGAAACTTTTCAAACGCGAGGCGATTACTTTCGCCATCGCGTTGTTGCATTTGTCCTTCAAGAATTCGCGCGGCGGTTACGGTGGAAATGCCCATGCCATCGCCTACAAATAAAATGACATTTTTGGCTTTTGTGCCGACATAAGTATTTTGTTTTGCCGCGTGCAATGCAGCCTGACCGGATTCATACCAATAGGCTGGGGTATTAAATTCCGCCGCCGTTTTATTGCCAGCCGGTTGGGCGCACAACACGGGGGTTTTCACAGCCAGAGCAAGGGTTAATGCTGCGAGGGAAATACGGGTAAGGCTATTCATGAATTGCACCTGAGTGAGGGAGGATGCGCAGGAGCAGCGCCTGTGCCGCAACGATTGGGAAACTTATCGCGGATGCTATTGCCACAAGGTAGATGAGTCAATGACGTTTACCGACCAAAGCGCTTACAATAACGGCATTAAACCCCCGAATCCCCAAGGGAAGCCCCGGATTATGATGAATACCTTGCGTCACTTTTTAACCATTGCGTGCTGTAGCAGTTTACTTTCCTGTGCGCAGGCGCCCGCTCCTGCTGAGCAATCCGCTGTAACGCCCGCAGCGGCAATTAACAACAACCCCGCCACCGGCAGACAAGCGCTACAACCAGCAGCCCCCAAACCCGTAGCCGCGACAATGAGCGCCGCGGATTTTTCTGCCTGTATTAATCACTTTTCCAGCCTTGCCAAAACCCAGGGCATTTCTGCCAATACCATCAACAACAGTTTGGCCAAAGCAAACTTAAACCAACGCGTATTGGAATTGGATAAACAACAACCGGAATTTACGACCACTTTTGCTGATTATTTTAATCGCCGTGTTACTGAGCAACGGGTAGCGCAAGGGCGCAGCTTGTGGGTTGAGCACCGCGCATTGCTTGAACGTGTTGAGCAAGAATACGGTGTGCCCGCGCCCTACTTGTTGGCATTTTGGGGGCTGGAAACTAATTACGGCAGTTTTTTTGGCAACATCAATGTGGTGGATTCACTCGCGACCCTGGCATGTGATACGCGCCGCAGTGAATTTTTTACCATCGAATTAATGAATGCGCTGCGCATATTGGATGAAGGTGCAATTGCGCCCGCGCAGATGGTCGGTTCATGGGCGGGTGCTATGGGCCACGTGCAATTTATGCCCTCGGCATTTTTAAAACACGCCGTGGATTACGATGGTGATAACAAGCGCGATTTGTGGAAAAGCAAAGCGGATGCTATGGCATCCAGTGCAAACTTTTTGCGCAATCTCGGTTGGCAACCCAAGGCACGCTGGGGGCGCGAAGTTAAATTGCCAAAAGATTTTCCGTTTCTGGAAGCTGGTTTAAAAAATACCAAATCACTCCGTGAATGGCGCCAGCTGGGCGTAACTCGCGCTGACAATTCACCGCTACCCGAGGATGAGATGCAAGCCGCACTACTCGTTCCCGCTGGTCACCAAGGCCCGGCATTTTTGGTGTATGACAATTTTAACGTGATTATGCGCTGGAACCGCTCGGAGTTTTACGCCATTGCCGTTGGGCAATTGGCCGATCAAATTGCGGGGGGCGGAAAGTTGCTGCAATCGCCACCGGAAAATGCACCGCGTTTACATCGCGACCAGGTAATCGCACTGCAAACACAACTCAACACCAAAGGCATTGATGCAGGCACACCCGACGGTATTTTTGGCCCCGGCACTCGCCGCGCGCTGAGCGAATTCCAGCAGCAACAAGGCATGATCGCCGACGGTTTTCCAAACCGCGAAGTACTGAAATTGCTGGGAATAATGGTGAAATAAACACAAAGATCTGTTGTAGGGGATATCAAAATGATCAGCTGCAACCAACACGATTACATAGAAATTGTTTGTATGTATCACTACCCGGTGCGGTTAACCATGAAATCGGGCGCAGTTATTCAGGGTATAGCGCAAGACACGCAGCGCAATGACAATCGCGATGAGTGTATAAAAATTACCGCCGACGGCCACGAACACCTGATAGTGCTAAGCGAATTAATGCAGCTGGATGTGTGCGTAGAAAACCCGCATGTGAATAGCGTTGTTTTTTAAGCAATCCACTAAAGATCATTTAAATAAAAAAATACAAATAAAAACCCCATCCGTTTTGCAACGCTGGGGTTTTTATTTGAACGGTTTATTTATAGATTTTAATTAGTGGTATAAGCCGCCATTTTTACTTTTAACACTACCGGGCGGTCACTAAAATTTAAGCCCCAGTCAGTTTGATCGCCATTCCATACACGCGACAGTATCCATTTGCCGTTTTCGTAACGCCCCTCTTCTACGCGATCGATCATAAATTTTTTACTGGCAAGCTCTGCGGAAGGTTTAAATTCCACGCGCGCTTTATGTGCGGTTACCAAATATTCGTTATCGCTTAATTGCACTACCAAAGCACCGCCAGCAGCGGGAGTATTACCTTCGGGTGGTGCGATCCAGAACATGGGGCGGCCGTAGGTCACTTCTATATCCCACAAGCCTCCATCTACTAATTGTGTGAGCGCAGCGGCTTTATCTTTTGCATGCTGTTCTTTTTCTGCCGGAGTTGCTTCGGCATTCCAGATTTTTTGTGTATCGCCTGTGGTATCCAATGGCTCAGCAAAACCCCAGCTATTATTTTCAAATAAGAGTTTTGCCCAGTCGCGCATCATGGGTTCAATCGCGCGATAGTGTTGCGCAAAATGTTCGATGGTTTCAGCGTTATATTCTTTGGCGCCCAAGGGGTAGTTAGTGTAGCCCGTATCATCCATACCAAAAGGTGAGAAGCCAATGCCGCCCAACCCGAGCGTAGAATAAAAATAGCGCGCGTAGGGTTGATCGTTGCCAATTTCTGCCACAAACAATGCATTGTCTGGGCGGGCGTATAGTTCCAATACTTTACTCACGGTTTTGTGATCGCGAAAATAAATATCCGGGCCAATTAAATCAATCGCGGGCGCGGCGGCTTTCCAAATATGCAGCACGTTATCGGTTGCACCACCACTGGAATATTGTCCGGGCAAGCCGGGGTTAAACGGGTTGCGCAATGCCACGTTCACATACATAGGCAGATTTTTTATCGCCTTACCCGCTTGGGCAATTTCATTGCAGTATTTGGCGATGTAATAGGCGTGAAAAAATTCATCGGCATCTTTACCAAACACCTGCGCCCAAGTACCGCTTTTTAGTTTCAATTGTTGAATTAAGTCTGCCGGCACTTGCGCAGTGAAGTGTTGTTGCGCCAGCGCAGAAAAATCGCGCACTGATTGATAGGTGCCAACTTCGTTCTGCACTTGCACCATAATCACCGTGTGATCTTTATCGATTTTTTTCAGGTGCTTCATCAACTCCACAAAGGCTTTTTTATCGGCTGCCAAGGTATTTTGGCCAAGTGGAGAGAGGGAATTTAAGGTATCACCATCTTGTTTCACTACACGGGGGAAGCGCTGGTTATCCAACTTCACCCAAGCTGGCGCGTAGTGCGGTGCATTATTTTTCCAGGTGGCAAACCACAGCAGCACCACTTTTACATCGCGCTCGCGCGCTTGTTTAATTAATACATCCACATACGAAAAATCAAACGCACCTTCTGTTGGTTCAATCTGCTCCCAGGCCACCGGAATACTCAAGGTATTCGCGTGCATTTTTTCTACCGAAGGCCATACGTCTTTTAATGCATCCGGGTAATTGCTGGAGTTATTGGCTTGCGCCCCCAACATTAAATATGGGGCACCATCCACCAATAATGCATGACGGCCATTTTTACTCACCAGCTCGGGCAAGGGCGCGGCACAAAGCGGCAGCGCCACCAAGCATAAAATACTTGCACTCAGGTAGCGCAATAAACGCGAACAAAACAAATATGAACTAAAGAAAGTGGCGATTTGCATAAATCCTCTTGCGGTAATGCAGATGTGTTTATGGGAGGATGCGTTTTTCACGCTAAAGATCGGTGTAAGACTTGCGGAAAAAACAGAAAACTAAAAAGGCAAAAACAAAAAAACCTTGCCCCGGTTGGGGCAAGGTTTTTAACACGCGCTAATTAAAACTTGGCGCGGATACCAACTGCAAAACGAGCATCTTGTGCGTAGGAGTAGGCAATATGATCGCCAGCACCATTCTGCTCCATAATGCCAACAGTTTTCTCTTTCAGCAGATTAGTTGCTTCTGCGGTAACTGTATAGTTATCAAGGAAGGTGTAACTGATTGAAGCATCTAATTGACCGTAATCATCATTGTAGACTGGAATACGAGCCTTACCTTCCGCTCCAAAGTTGAAATCAGGATCAAATCCATTACCACCCCATGTAATCAGATACTTGCTTCTCCAAGAATAAGCCAAACGCGCAGAGAAACCATCTTTTTCATACATACCAATAAGGTTGTAAGAATTCTTCGATAGCTGATCAATTGGCATTTGCCCGAAGGGAGAACGGTCTGTATCAATTGGGCTAACTCCCTCAGCATTTGCAGGAATTTCCGCTTTACTATCAATGTAGGTATAACTCGCCTGAATACCTAAACCATCAAAGGGGGCCGGCAAGGCATCAAAGAACTTACTGACACCAATTTCAGCACCTTTAATATCACCAGAGCCAATATTTTTCAGCACTGTTGTATTGACAGGCACAACAACGCCATTTGGATTTGGCAACTGATAAACAACATTTTCTCTACGGAAAAAATCATCAACTTGCTTACTAAAAAATGCTGCGTGAGCCATCCCGCCGTTATCATCGAAATACCACTCAGCAGTAATGTCAAACTGATTTGCAGTCATCGGCGCCAAATCAGGATTGGTAAATTGATCTTGAGCAAACTCAACATCATCCAAACTTGTTACAGTTTGTACCCCTTCCTTATTACTGTTACCAATAACGCGTTTAGCTTGCAAATCAGAAAAGCTTGGTGCCCAAATTGCTTTGGAAGCAGCAAAACGAATAAACAAGTCATCGGTTGTTTGTATACGAAGATTTAAGCTTGGCAATACATAACTGCGACTATGTTTAGTCGTGTAAGGGTTAGTTTTTGAAGCGAAACCTACCCCAGGCGGAGCATCTAAGTTATTCCAACCTTCATAACCTTCAGCTTCGTTATCAATTTGAACTACACGAACACCAACATTACCATCTACCGGCATCGCCAAATCATCAAAGCCAAAATTAGCCATCATGTAAGCGGCAAAGTTGGTTTCACTTTGTTGATTACGATATTGAGGATCAGTTAGGCGATTCCACTCAGGATAAATAGAATCACAAATCCATGATTGATAAGGAGCACAGGTAGTTGCACGATCACCATTAATGGCATCTGTTGTAGCCCTGAAGTCTTTTACTGCAGCGCTGGAATACAAATATCCTGCTGCAGGAACAGCAACATCACCACGCTGGAAATCATCGAAGCTATACAGATTCAAATATTGTGACGCTTGCGCTTCAGTTACCTTAGGCAAAGTATTTTTATCATAGCCATTCCAGTCGAGCTGAGTAAACCAAGTGGCATAACGTGTATTCCAATCATACTCAGTGTTGATGTTATCCGCTTTTTTCTCGGAATATCTCACACCAGCTTTTACTGATTTAATTACTGCACCATCAAAATTATATTCAGCATCGAAACGACCTGTCTTAGCATCGGCATCGTTACGTTCGAAGTGCGTCATCTCTTGACCTAAACTGTAGTTGGCATAATTAGCCATGTATTCAGGATCAAGTAAAATAGATGGAGTTTTTGTACCTATACCATTCATATAGGCTTCTTCTGGAATAACTTTTAAACCTAGAGTGTAATCATTAATGGTCAACTCTGATTTTACATATTGCACATCGGCTGAGAATTTCCAGTAATCATCTGGACTCCACTTAATACCTGTTGAGTAATCAGTAGTAGTTGAAACATTATTTGCCCAACGAGTACTAGTACCGAAATCAAGTCCCCATTGTGCCGGATTATTAACAGTCACAGTACCCGATTCAAGGGCATTATTTTCGCTATACATCCAATCATTATCTGCCGTTGGAACCAACGCTTGATCGCCATTAGCACCTTCCAAGAAGAAAGCATTCTCATCATAAGTAGTATCGTGCTTACTTTGGAAAACAGTAAAGTAAAGTTCTGTTCTATCATTTGGCGCCCATTGCAAAGCGAGGTAACCACCTTGTCGAGTGCTTTCATAATCGTTACGACGCCAGTCCACCCCCTTGGAAACCCATACGTCTTGGCCGTTAATTTCACGCGGCAAATAAGCACGTGTGTAAACTTGATCCGAACGACTGGAAAGATCAGAAGTTGACGCATTCACTAAAATGCCGAACTCCCCTAAATCAGTTTCCCAGCGATTGCTATATAAACCAGAATATTCGCCGTTAGTTTCTTTTAATTGATCGCCATAGTTGGCTTTTGCAGAAACACTAACCATTTGACCATCGGAATCAAATGGCATACGGGTACGCAGGTTTACGGTGCCGCCCAAACCACCTTCGATCATATCGGCTGAAGGGCTTTTGTAAGTATCAACGGCATACATTAATTCCGCAGGGACATCCTCAAAGCTCAAGCCACGACCACTAGCCGCCGAAAACACATCACGTCCATTTAGCTCTGAACGAACTTGCGATAAACCACGGACAGCGACACCGCTCCCCTCTGCAGCAGGGTGCTCCGCGTCGTTATTGGTATAGCGGCCGACGGTTACACCGGGAACGCGCTGCAACGCTTCGGTAACACTGCGGTCTGGCAACTTACCAATATCTTCTGCAACAATTGAATCCACAATAGTGGATGAATTTCGCTTGATGTCTTGCGCAGACTGAATACTTGCGCGCTGACCGGTTACTACAACCTCTTCCAAAGCATCTGCGCTATCTTGCGCAAACGAATAAGGTGCCACACCCATCGCGCCCACAACCAGAGATACGCTGGATGCAAGTTTGATATAAGCCGGCAATTGTTTTTTTAGGAATGTTTTTCCGAGGTTGTGCTTATTGTTAGTTGTCATGATTTTCTCCAGTTAATATTATTTAAACTACCCCTTGAGCTATCTCCCGCTGCTGGATAAGAGATATGTCCCCGTTCCTTGCGCTGCAAAACTCCCTGAATTGCCCTCAGCTTTTATGCCAAGGGATTTCCCGTGCTTTACATCCTGCAGCGTAAATTCCGCTACAGGACGTGAAGTTCTGATATTGATTTTTTGTGCATGTTGCGTGTGAATACGTGCTTGGGTTAATTCGCCCTTGTGCCATTGCAGATCTACAGTAATGCCGCCGCGTGCGCGCAAACCAGTCACCGAACCGCTTGGCCAACTTGCAGGTAATGCGGGCAAAAAATGTAATTCGTCGCCGTGACTTTGCAATAACATTTCGGCAATCCCGGCGCTCGCGCCAAAATTGCCATCAATTTGAAATGGTGGATGGTTGTCCCACAAATTACTGAGTGTGCTGCGCTGTAATTGTTCGCCCAATACTTTGTGCGCACGATTACCGTCTAACAAACGCGCCCACATATTGACCTTCCAGGCTTGCGACCAACCGGTGCCGCCATCGCCACGCGCATTAAGTGTGGTGCGTGCTGCCGCAAGTAATTCCGGTGTATTGCGCGCGTTAATATCACGCCCCGGATGCAGTGCATATAAATGGGAAATATGGCGATGTTCATTTTTTGGATCGTCAATATCTTCCTTCCACTCTTGTAGCTGACCCCAACTGCCAATGCGCATTCCGCGATCCAGGTTCGCCAATTTTTCTTGCACAGCTTGGGCAAATTTTTTGTCGCCAGTGAGCAGTGCGGCTTCGTGGGTATTGCGCAGTAAATCAAACACAATTTGTTGTGACATAGCAGCCGCGCGAGTGAAAGGGCCGTGCTCGGGTGAGAAGCTGGGTGATACGATCCACTGGCCATCGCGCGGATCTTTTACTAAAAACTCCAACCAGAATTCACTCGCGCTTTTCATTAATGGATAAGCGCGGTTACGCAGAAATTTTTTATCACCGGAAAATAAATAGTGCTCGTAATAATGCTGTGCGAGCCAGGCTGCCGCTTCAGGCTGCCAAAAAGCGGTGGGCCAATCGATAACACCGGTAAAGCCCCAAATATTGGTGTTGAGAAAAAGCGTCCAACCTTTATCTACACCCGCTACTTTTTGCGCGGCAATAGTGCCCGGTACCACAAGGCTGTCGACAAAATCAAACAGTGGTGCGGTTAACTCTGGCAAATTGGTGGTCTCGGCCAGCCAGTAATTCATTTGCAAATTAATATTGACGTGGTAGTCGGCATTCCACGGCGGGGTGATGGAGTTATTCCACACACCTTGCAAATTCGCGGGCAGTGAACCGGGACGCGACGAGGAGATCAACAAGTAGCGACCAAATTGGAAATAGGTTGCCTCCAAAGTGCGATCCAATACGGCATCACCTTTTTTATAACCGGCAAGCAACTTTGGTGTGGTGAGCGATTGTGGTTTTTGACCTATATCCAGCGCAGCACGGTCGAACAGGGTTTGATAATCCGCGCGGTGTGTGGCCTGTAATTGCTCAAAAGATTTTTTGCTCGCCTTGTTAAGTTGTTTATGCAAACGCTTGTGGGGATGCGCACCGCGATATTTTGGATAGGACTGGGCGTAATCAGTACCTGCCGCGAGCAGAATCACCACCGAGTCAGCAGCGGTGACTTGAAGTTTATTGCCGTCGATTACCGCTAATTCACCACCCTGGTTGAGCAGTTGGATTTGGGTTTCAAACTGCAAACCGTTGCTGTGCAATTTGCCACTGGCAGTGATGCGACCTTGGTCGATGGCCACAGCCAAACTGCGATTGTCTGGCACTTGCACACTGGCGGTGAAGGAAATGCTCGCCGGCTGATCGGCGGAATATTTAATTGCAATCACGCCATCCGGATAACTGGCGAGATACTCGCGGCGATAGCGCACACCGCCCTGTTCGTAACTCACATTAATTTGCGCATCGCTGAGCGATAACTCGCGGCGGTAATTAGTGAAAACACTTTTGACATCGCTGTCATTTTTATTCGAATCAATTATAAGATCGCCAAAAGTCTGGTAATCGCCGTAGGCGGTGATCTTGTGACCCAACAGTTTGGCGGCGTCCTCCGGGGTAATTGAACCCTGTTCATTGATGGTCGTTCTGACCTGCGCGACCACATCGCCCTGTGCTTGTTGTGGCCAACCAAAATCGTAACCTTGCGCACCTGGGCCGCCAGTCCATAAGGTTTTTTCGTTGAACTGGATACGGTCACGCGTCACATCGCCGGCAATAACGGCACCCAAAGCACCGTTGCCAATAGGTAGACCTTCACGCTCCCAATCAGCAGCCGGCGCATCAAACCAAATAGACTCACCACCAGCGGCCTGCACTGAAGAGGCAACGCCAACCAGCATCAGTGCCGCCGCACAAATGCCACGCAGGGGGTAAAAGGAAGATGTAAGCGAAGAATAACAGCGCAAGCGGCTTACCTCAGAATGGGTCAGATGTATATGGTATATATGACTATATGGAGCAATGTTAAGGCAATGTTTTTATTGGCGCAAGCTTTATCACCTATAACAAAAATGGCACCGTTTTCATGATACCAAAGGAAACAACGTGGCTACTTTATGAACCCAGAGTCCGCAGAAAATCGGCATGAGAAGGGGCGTACTCGCGCCCTTTAACGATCGCCGCACGCATTTTGTCCATGACGGTGTGCATTTTGGCGGAGTCGCGGGATGGTGTTAGCGCAGCTGGACTGAGGCCAAATCCCGCAAACATGCTGATCCAGCTCTCCTCAACAAAGGATTCCTGCTCCAGCAACTGGATATCGCCTGCCGCCTTAAAGCGGGCAATTTTTTCCGTAAGGCTGGCAGGGATATCCATCGCCTGTACATGCTGCCACAAGGGCTCCGGGCGACCATTTAACTTGTAGTGCAGGATAATAAAATCGCGGATGCGCTCGTACTCCAGGCGATTGAGGCGGTTGGCCTCAGCCACATGTTGGTCATTAATCTCAAAGTTCACTAAAAACGCGGCCAATTTATTAATGCCCGTCTGGATAAGGGAAATACTGGTGGATTCCAAAGGCTCCAGAAAACCACTGGAGAGACCAATCGCCACACAGTTTTTATGCCAGAAATGGTCGCGCATGCCGGTAGTAAAACGGATCAACCTCGGCTCGGTGAGCCTTTCGCCCTCGATGTTGGCTAGCAGCTCCGCACGCGCCTGATCCTCACTGATAAATTGGCTGGAATAGACATAACCATTGCCCACCCGATGCTGCAGCGGAATATGCCACTGCCAGCCTGCGCTACGTGCGGTTGAGCGAGTGAATGGATCTGGCTCGGCCACGGTTCGGGTCTGCACTGCCAGCGCCGAATCGCTCAGCAGCCACTGGCTCCATTCCTCATAGCCCACACCCAAGGCTTTTTCGATAAGCAATGCACTCATACCCGAGCAGTCCACAAACAAATCGCCGCCAATAACCTGCCCCGATTCAAGTTGCAATGACTGGATAAAACCGCTGTCGGGATCGAGTGTAACCTGCTGGATTTTTCCCTCTATCCGCGTGACCCGGCGCTGTTCGGCGTAGCCGCGCAGGTATTTGGCAAACAGTGAGGCGTCAAAGTGATAGGCGTAGTTGTACCAGGCTAAACGGCTGTCGGGATCAAAGCTCGGCTGCGCAAATTTGCCTGCACCGGCCAGCTGGGTGCATAGGCAAAACTCTGCCAAACTGGCGCTGTAACCCTGCTGTTTGGCTGACCACCAGGTCTTGTGAAAGGGACGATCCTCAATCGGTACGCCGTACCCGGCAAACGGGTGGAAAAACGTCTGTTCCGGCGCAACCCAGCCTTCGAATTCGATGCCGAGCTTAAAGGTGGCATGGGTGGCGGCGATAAACTCACTCTCTTTTACGCCCAAGTGTTTAATGAATTGATGGATGCCCGGCACCGTGGCCTCCCCCACCCCCACTGTGCCAATTAACTCAGACTCGACTAGCGTGACCTGGATATTGGTGGGTTCCAGCCAGCGCGCTAAATAGGCTGCCGTCATCCAGCCGGCGGTACCGCCGCCAGCAATGACTATGTGGTTAACAGGTTTGTTTGACATCAACACAACTCCCAAGCTGCTAGCACAATCGCAAGTGGCCCCAACTTATTATTGTCATTAAGACCAGATGATTGATATTAAGCCCCTATTTTTATTGGCACAATATTTATCATCCATGCAAAACCATTATTTTGTAACTGGCACGTCTGTTGCCAAGATTTAGGCAATAGACAGGTAATAGCGATTTGTAGGTTTTCTGATGCGCCAAAATGCACCGGAATACAGGCAATTTCACGAATAGAGCGGTAGAGAAAATGGGAACAGGCACTATCAACATGCACAGCCCTTCATTTGGTGCACCATCAGGCAGCAAAGGGTCGCCCCAATTTGCCCTGTTTTGCGAAGAGTACCAGCAGCGACTGGATGCCCTGACACTGGTGAAGCAACTGATCCAGATGATTAAAGCAGTGCAGCGACACCGCGGTATGTCGATGGGAGCCCTGGGGGGTAATGCATTATTCCGCGCGGAATTGACCCAACTGCAAGTGCAACTGGAGCGCCGTTTGGAGTTGGTGCAGGCGTTTGCCGCCCGCAGCCTTAACCTGCTCAGCGCCCGGGATCGGGAAAACCTGAGCAACGCCTGGCTGACCATCAGCCGCGATTGGCAACAGGACGCCGTGGTCGATAACTATGAGCTGCACTGTCACCTGATCGAACAGTTACTGAGCATGGTTGCCGCGCTGGGCAAACAGCTGGAGCAGCCCACATCGCAAGCGCTTAGCCAAACCGAGCGCAACAGCGCCGAACCCAGCGCGCCGCCCACCGAAGGTAGTAGCTACCCCAATCGTTTTAAATACCTGGAGGTGCTGCACTTTTCCACGCGCTTAATGCCCGCCGTGGCGGAGCAAATTGGCCGTATTCGCGCCCTGTCTACCTACGCCTCGGCACTGGGCTACTGCGATAAAGATGTGACCAGCAAACTGCGCTACGCCATTCAATGCACCCGCGTGAACAACGAAAAATTGCGCCATCAAACCAAACGTCTGGAAGGTTTGCTGGATAAAGACCTGATTATGCTCTCACAACTGAAAAGCTATGAAATCAAACTCGATTTCCTGCTTACCATGGTGGAGAGCGATGTGGTTAACCCGCACCAGATCAATGCCGACAGCCATCGTTTGTTTGTGCTGGCCTCCGACATAATCGACATGTATTTGAAAGTGGTTGATGAGGGTGTACACCTGCTCACCGATTGGCACGAACAGGATATAGAACTCTGGCTGGAGACGTGTTGAGCGAGCAAATGTGCTGGCAATCTGTGAATCACTTTACCGATGCCGCACAGTGCAGGGTAGACTGCTTGCCTCCTGAGCGACAACGCCTAGAATAACGGCCAACTGTCGCTCAACCTCACCCCGAGAGAAGCTGCCCATGCGTTCCGTCTGGCCTTTGGTGTTACCGGTTTGCTCCGCCCTGCTCAGCGCTAACCTTAGCGCGCAGCCCACAGAGACCACCCCCGCCACATCTGCGCCCGAGATGCCAACCGAGGCGATGAATAGCTGCCTGCAAGCCTCCATCCCCAGTGCGGCTGCGACCATGACCGTCGCTGAGTTGCGTCAGGGGTGCCAGTTACTCTATGAACAACAATTGCAGAGCGCGGGCGAAAGCGAATTACAAGAGCAACAGGTCAGCAGCGAAGACAGCACTGACGATAAGGGTGAGCGCCTGCTCAAACGGCGCATGACGCTGGAGGCACTTAATCGCGCCAACCGGTTTATGCTCACCCCACACAAAATTAATTACTTTTTCCCCGCCAGCTACACCCGCACTCCCAACGAGTCACCCTATCGCGACAATGACAATGAATCCCTGAGCGACCTGAGCAAAGCCGAAGCGGACTTCCAGCTGAGCATCAAAATACTGCTGCGCGAGGATATTTTTGGCGATAATGGCCACCTCTACCTGGGTTATACCAACCACTCGCTGTGGCAGCTTTACAGCGATGCCGACTCAGCCCCCTTTCGCGAAACCAATCACCAACCAGAGTTAATTCTCAGTTTTACCAATGACTGGGAGTTTTTGGGTTTTCGCAATGTGCTCAACGACGTAATTCTCAACCATCAATCCAACGGCCAGGGCGGTCTGTTATCGCGCAGCTGGAACCGGGTGATGCTCAATAGCGTGTTCGAGCGAGGCAACTTTGCCTTTGCACTCAACCCCTGGTATCGCCTGCCGGAATCCGCACAGGAATACCCCGGCGATCCCGATGGCGACGATAATCCGGATATCACTGATTACATGGGGAAATTTGAATTTAACGCGGCCTATCAGCGTAAGGACGACATTTACAGCGTTATGCTGCGCAACGCGCTGGATGGCGACAATCGCGGCGCCCTTGAACTGGGCTGGAGTTTCCCAATCAGCAGCAACCTGCGCGGCCAATTGAAATACTTTAAGGGCTATGGCCACAGCCTGATTGACTACAACGTCGACCTGGAAGTATTTGCGCTGGGCATAGTATTTACTGACTTGTTTTAAATGCCGCCTACTGGCTTGCCTGAAATGCAAAAAGGCGCCGCGTTACCAACGCGGCGCCTTTTTAACGGGATAAGGGTGGCAATCACAAACTAATAAGACTCGCCCAATCGCTCCACCAACGCTTGAATAGACTGCAACGCCTGTGAAGAGGCATCGATGATGGAAAAACCAATCCAGTATTTACCTGCCAGATCAGCCTCCCGCGTCCACAAACAATCCACCCCCAAATGAATCACCATTTGATCATTAACTGGCTCGGGCAAATGCAAGTCCAGGGTGTAAAGGCGATCCTCTTCCAGTGACAAATCCCCCATCACCATCAATCCTTGGGCATGGATATTTACCAAGCGGCCAACATACATATCGCGCAAACTGTCATAAACATCCACATCGCCGTTGATGATATGCCGCTCCAGTTCGCGATCATGCTCCTTGGAACAATTATGCGTCATGATGCAGCCCCCGTTTTGAGGTGATCGGCACGCTCGTTGAGTGTGTGATAAATATTTTCCAGCGCTCGCTCAAAGAAGGGTTTGGTACTGCCCGCAATAATTTTGGCTCGCCCGGCGATCATATCCCGCGCCAGCTGTAAACCTGCAGCCAGCGATACTTTGCGCCCCTGCTGATCCACCAGCATGTAGTGCTGGGTCTTTTTGTTGTACCAGGCCACTTTCAGACGCTTGCCGCCATCAAACTCAAACCAGGTACCAAACTCCACCATTTTCAGGCTGTCGACAATCTTGGCTTCTTCGGTAGAAACAGGCTGCTGCTGAACGTTGGCATGCCCGGCTTTTTCCGCGGCGAGTAATTCCAGTTTGCTGCGCATTGGTGCCGGAGCTGGTTCGGCTTTACGGCTGAGCAACGCCATGCGCTGCAGGGACGCTACCGCATCCAACAATTTGCGGCCCTTGGCCTGCTCGTAGCCAATGGTTTCAAAACCGCGCTCGAGCGCCGCATGCAGATTATCCTGCAGCTCCATTTGTTTGACCTTGTCCTGCTGGCTGGTTTTGGGTTCCAGCGACCAGAGCAAATCGTCAATTACTTTGAGCGCACGCGTCCAGCTCTCGGATTTTTCGCCGTAGCGCAGTAGCACAAAGGACAAGTAATCCGACCAGGGCTGAAGCAATAACAGGAGGATTGCAGAAGGCATTTCACGGTTATCGGTGCGACTACGCACCTCGTGATTCACCTGCAATTTAGCTTCGCGCAGTTTTTCTTCACCCTGGGCTTTCTCCAGCGCGCGCCGCTCCATCAATTCCTGACGGCGCGCCACATTGTTGGTGTAGCCATTAAATTCAATCAGCAGCTCGGCAAAAATGCGCACATCGTTCTTGAACTCATGCAACAGCCGGAACACCGTGGTTTTGATTTTGGTGAAAATATCGTATTGATCGCTACCGTCATTACTCACCCAACGCACACCCGCTTCGGCAAGGCTGTTGAGCAACACCCGCGCCGGGTGTTCCGGTTGCTCAAAAAAGCCTTTATCGATAAAAGCTATTTTGAGAAACGGCGTGTGTAAATAACTGAGCAGCGCTTTGACTGAATCGGGCAAGTGATCGTCGGAGAGCATGTACTCAAACAACATGCCGACCAGGTCGATGGTTTGCATATCACCCGCTTCTACCGCGCCGTTTTCATTCTCGCTGGCAATCTGCTGCATCATTTGCTGGCTGACAGCGGCAACGGTTTGCACCGGAATAACAACCGGGCCAGCGTCGCGATCAGCCAAGGCTTGCTGGCTCAGGTGATAAGCCTTGCCCTGCATCTGCTCCAGAACATTCACCAATTGATTGCTGCTGTATATCTGCAGTTGCGCTGGCGGCGTATTGGCCACAGCGGCAACCGCCGTGGCGCCCGGCATTGTAGTGGCAGGCGCTGGTATGTTATTCGCCCCGCGATTGCCCTGCTCCGCCGTCCCCGTAAAGCCGCTAGCCTGAACAGCGGGCATTAATTGGGTGACATGGGTTTGCAACAAGCGAATCGCATTCAGCAAACTGTTTTGATATTGAATATCGTTGGGATTGAGCGCACCGGTTAGCAGTTTATCGCTAGCGCGGCGCTGATGCTGTTGGGCATCCAGGGTTTGTTGCTGCAGCTCAGCATCCGTTCTGTTTCGCTCGGAAGGATCATCCTGGATGGCGTCCTCACGAGCTGCGTCAGCTTTATCCTGTGCTACCACAAAACGCAGATTGGGCAGTAAATTCTGGCGGATCAAATAGTCGTTAAGCTCGTCATACAGCTCGCCGAGCATGCCGATCACGTCCTGATCAAACAGTTTGTAGCCGATGATTTTGGTTTTTACATCCACATCCAGATTCGTTAATACCTTGCGCAGCGCCTCGCAAAACTGTACCGGGCTGGCAGGGTTGGTGCGCTCATCAATTTTTTCGCCGTCATTGAGCAGGGCTAAACGCTGTTGCAATGCCCAGAGGTTTTCGGCAAAAAAATTATCCGCGCGATGGGTAATTGAGGTGATGGCAATCGTCTCTTCCAGATCCGAATGCTCGACTAGCGAGAGAATGTCGCCACTAAAGCGCTCCTCGCCGGTCAGGGTATTAAGCGATTTGTTTTTGAACTTTACAAAGCCATTGGCCAAGTGCTGGCAAAACTCCTGCTCCGCCGCCTGTTGCACAGCGCTCAGCAAGTTCTGGATTTCATAGAGCGCAACCTGATCTTTATTCGATTTCGCCTGCTCGGCAATTTCAAGGATCTGTTTACACCACTCGCGCCAAAAATTGGGGAAAACACGATACGCAAAGCCGCGCGTTAAATCGCGACAATGTTTTAAATGTTCAATAATTAATTGCTCTGACATAGCGACAGTCGTGTATTGAGACGATTTGGGAGTATCGGCACCGGGTAAACCTGAAGCTTGTACACCAGAGTTTTGCATACCTGAGTTTTGCATAATAAGTCCGTGAGATTCATATTCCTTAGACCCTGCCTGTGAAGACCCAGATCAGGGGCCTGTGCGAACCTAAAAACCAAACAAGAAACCACCGCTGTTATGGGCAAAAAGGTTGTCCTGAACGACAATCTTAGCAGCTTGCAGTGGATGTTTCACAGAATAGCTCGGCTTTAGCCCCTCAGCGAGCAAAAAATAATCACCCACTGCCAGCAGACAAATAGCACCAAAAAAGCGCACAACCAGACTTGTCTATAACCCCGTACGCACCAAATGAGAACACCACTACAATCCTCAACCCAACTTCTACCGCGCGTGAAACGCGGCAAGTCGCGCCATTACCGCTTGCACGCGCCAATTGCCACAATTGGCACTCATATTGCGATATGAACTTCGAAATAACTGATTCGCACTCTGGGCGATCTGGCTATTCACACAATTTGTTAAATAGAGAGCTAGGGTTCCGGTCATTCGATTAATCATCCAATGATGTCTGGTCCGAGAGCTTTCGACCTCTGCCGCCAGACCTTCTGGCAGGTCATGGGTTACACGGCGGGACAAAAGCCCGGGAGATGATTGGCCTAATCGCCAGAGTGGTCTCTTAATGCTTGCGCCGATGTATACCCATACCCTTGGAGGTTGTTCATGTTGCGTCATTCCCGTCTGAAAAAACTATTACTCGCCCTTACACTTGGCCTTTCCGCCAACCTCGCCAGTGCCGCTGAACCCTTCAAAGTCTGCTGGTCCATCTATGTAGGCTGGATGCCCTGGGGCTATGGTGCCGAGCAAAAAATTGTCGATAAATGGGCCGAGAAATACGGCATTGAAATCGAAGTGGTACAAATCAACGATTACGTCGAGTCAATTAACCAATATACCGCCGGCCAATTTGATGGTTGCGTGATGACCAATATGGATGCGCTCACCATTCCAGCGGCAGGCGGCGTGGATTCAACGGCGCTGATCGTGGGTGACTTCTCCAACGGCAACGACGGTGTTGTGCTGAAAGGCACCAACAAAACCCTCAAGGACATCAAAGGCCAACAAGTGAATTTGGTTGAGTTGAGTGTGTCGCACTACTTACTCGCCCGCGCCTTGGAATCGGTCGGTATGAAAGAAGCCGATGTGAAAGTGGTGAACACCTCCGATGCCGATATGGTTGCGGTTTACGGCACCAAAGACGTTACTGCAGTGACCACCTGGAACCCGCTGCTCAGCGAAATCCTCGCACAACCCAACAGCACCAAGGTATTTGACTCCTCACAAATCCCCGGCGAAATTATGGATTTGATGATAGTGAACACCGCCACCCTGCAAAAAAATCCGGCCTTGGGCAAAGCGCTTGTTGGCGCCTGGTATGAAATCATGACCACCATGAGTGGTAGCGACAAAGCCGCAACGGAAGCCAAAACAGCAATGGCCGTGGCATCAGGTACTGACCTCGCCGGTTTTGAAGCACAACTCGCCAGCACCAAAATGTTTTACACCCCGCAAGCCGCGCTGGAACTCGTCAACAGCGACGCACTCTTGAGCACCATGCAAAAAGTCGCTGAATTTTCTTTTGACCACGGCCTGTTAGGCGAAGGTGCACCCGATGCCGAATTCATCGGCGTCGCAGGCCCCAAAGGAATTTATGGCAACAAACAAAACGTGAAACTGCGTTTTGATACCACCTACATGCAAATGGCTGCCGACAAAAAACTTTAACTCCTTGGGTTAATTACCACGAGAGCCGTCATCCTCGCGCCAGCGGGGATCCAGAGACAATACTGGACTCCCGCGTACGCGGGAGTGACGTCAAACAAAAAAGAAGAGCGCCATGAAACGATTAATTAATTTAACACCATCAAAACCGCTGAAATTATTATTGGGCATTCTGCCCTTTGCGTTATTGCTGGTGATTTATCTGGTCGCCTCCGATGCGCGCTTGGCCGAAAATGCCAATGACAAACTCTTGCCAAGTTTTGCGCAAATGGGTTCGGCCATGCAAAGCCTCGCGTTTGAACCCAGCAAACGTAGCGGTGAGTATTTATTTTGGCAGGACACACTCAGCAGCCTGCATCGTTTAGCGCTGGGAATTTTTATCGCTGCCATTTTGGGTTTTACCATCGGTTTATTAACCGGTGCGATTCCCACGATTTATTCACCGATTGCTCCGCTGTTGACAGTGATTTCACTCGTGCCGCCCATGGCGTTACTGCCAGTGTTATTTATTGTGTTTGGTTTGGGCGAGTTATCCAAAGTTGCATTGATTGTGATCGGCGTTGCCCCGTTTATCGCGCGCGACATGCAGCGCTGCACACAGGAAATTCCACTCGAACAACTCGTCAAAGCACAAACACTGGGTGCATCTACCTGGCAAATTATTGTGCGCGTACTAACACCGCAATTAATGCCGCGTTTAATTAATGCCGTACGTTTATCGCTTGGTGCTGGCTGGTTGTTTTTAATTGCCGCCGAAGCCATCGCCTCTACCGACGGTTTGGGTTATCGCATATTTCTGGTGCGTCGTTATATGTCGATGGATGTGATTTTGCCTTACGTTGCCTGGATCACCCTGCTCGCCTTTTTGGTGGATTGGCTTTTGGCAAAAATAAATCTCTGGTGTTTTCCCTGGCACAGTCCAAACAGTAAACATTAAGCCAAGCAGCAAACACTAGGCGAACAGCACTATGACAATTCTTCCTTTTGATAAAACTGTTCGTGACAAAAAAAGTCTCGAAGAAAAAAGAGCCCAGCAGATGCCAGCACCCATGATTCAGGCAAAAAACTTGTGGAAAACCTACGGCGACAATGTAGTCCTGGAGCGTTTAAATATCAGTGTTAAGGCTGGCGAGTTTATTACCATGGTCGGCACCTCCGGCTGCGGTAAAAGTACTTTTTTAAAAATGTTGTTGGGCATGGAAGTACCAAGCTCGGGTGAGTTGTTACTGGATGGTAAAACCATTCGCAGCGAACCGGATCAATCGCGCGGTATAGTCTTTCAACAGTATTCAGTTTTCCCCCATTTAAGCGTATTGGAGAATGTCATCATCGCGCGTGAATTTGAACGTTCACCGCTGCTGGGGAAATTATTCGGCAAACAAAAACGTGTTGTTATCGACGAAGCAAAAGCATTACTGGATTCCGTCGGTCTCAGTCACGCACTGAACCACTACCCGCACGAATTATCCGGTGGCATGAAACAGCGCCTTGCCATCGCCCAAGCCTTAATTCGCAAGCCACGTATTTTGTTATTGGATGAACCATTCGGGGCACTCGACCCCGGCATTCGCGCCGATATGCATCAATTAATTTTAAAACTCTGGCAGGAACATCAGCTCACTGTATTTATGGTGACTCACGATTTAAGTGAAGGTTTTTATTTAGGCACGCGGCTGTGGGTATTTGACAAGCTGCGCCGCGACAATCAAGCGCCCACCGCCTACGGTGCAAATATCACTTACGATTTACCGATCACCAAACGCAGTACAGAAATTCCGGCAGAACTGAAATCAATCGCCCAAGAGCCCAACGAAGGTTAAGGTTTACGCATGAGCAACATTCTTTACACCACTACACTGCCCGGCAATGGCCACTGGTCACTGGAATTGCGCCGCGGCAGCTTGATGAAAATTACCGATCTAACCGGCGGCGCGAACGTCGGTATGTTGTTTTACAACCCACGCAATTTGCTGGAGCGCTACAACGCACCCGATACCCTCAAATGCCAACACACTTTTAAATTACAGCGCGGCAATTGTTTGTACTCAGATATGGGCCGCATTTTCGCCTCGATTGTTGAAGATTATTCGGTGAATGGCGCAGGCAACTGGCACGACACAGTTTGCGGCAATAGCACCGCAGAGATTATTGCGCAGCAATTTGGAAAACGTGATTATCAAACCGATCGCAATCAATGGCTGCAAAACGGTTACGACGCCTTTTTAGTGGAGTTGGCTAAATATGGTTTAGGCCGCGCGGATATGGCATCCAACATTAATTGGTTTAGCAAAGTCATTGCCGATGATAATGGCAATATCCACCTCGACACCAACAACCAAGCCGCAGGCAATAGCGTTACGTTGCGTTTTGAAATGGATACGCTGGTGGTAATGCACGCCTGCCCGCATCCGCTGAACAACACAAGCAGTTATCCCTTTACCTCAGTGCAAATTGAATTGGGCGAAGCCGATCCCGTGGGCGATGACGACTACTGCAAAAATTTCCGCCCGGAAAACCAACGCGGATTCCAAAACAACGCACTGTATTATTTGGCAGCGAAGATTTAAGAGGCCCAGCATGTCACACACACACAGCACTTCACTCAAACACAGCGCTTCTCTCAAACAAAGCCATTTACATCCGGAAACGGCCACCGCGCGCCATCACATCAAAGCCGGTGATTATTTTTTAGGTGAAATAAAACAAGGCCAAACCTTTCGCATTGTGGATTTGGAAGGAAACCAGGCGGCAGACGTTTTATTTTATAACGCCAAAGACCCAAGCGAACGCTACAGCGCGATGGATACCATTCGCACTCAAGGCAATTTGTATTTATCGGCAGGCACCAAACTCATATCCAACGCTAACAATGAATTACTGGAAATTGTTGCCGATACCTGCGGCCGCCACGACACCTTGGGCGGTGCCTGCGCGACTGAAAGCAACACCGTGCGCTACAGCTTGGAAAAACGCTGCATGCACGCCTGTCGCGACAGCTGGATGCTCGCCGTTGCCGAACATCCGGAGTTTGGTATCGGTAAACGCGACATCACCCACAATATTAATTTTTTTATGAATGTACCTGTCACCGCTGATGGCGGCCTCACTTTTGCCGATGGGATTTCCGCACCGGGAAAATACGTGGAGCTGCAAGCGAAAATGGACATTGTGATGTTAATTTCCAATTGCCCGCAATTAAACAATCCGTGTAATGGCTACAACCCAACACCGATTGAAGTGATTGTGTGGAATTAAATTAATGTCGGAAGTCGCTTCGCTCTTCCAACCTACATAAATAATTGCATTCGAAAATCTTCAGTGGACGACCACTGTCGTATTAAAACCAGCAGGACGGCCTGCCGGAGCAAATCATGTTTACCAAAGTGCTTATTGCCAACCGCGGCGCCATTGCTACTCGCATCATTCGCACCCTCAAGAAACTCAATATTATTTCCGTCGCGGTATATGCCGAATCAGACGCGGACTCGCTGCATGTACGCCTGGCGGATGAAGCTTATTGTTTGGGTGAAGGCGCTGCTGCCCAGACTTATTTGGATCGCCAAAAAATTATCGCCATTGCGCAGCAAACTGGTGCACAAGCAATTCACCCCGGTTATGGCTTTTTAAGCGAAAACGCCAACTTTGTGGCGGAATGTGAAGCGGCAGGCGTGGTTTTTATCGGCCCGACTGCGGAACAAATGATTACCTTTGGTTTAAAACACAAAGCGCGCGAATTGGCACAGGCAGCCAATGTGCCACTCTGCCCCGGCACCGATTTATTAATTAATGTAGATGATGCCAAACAAGCGGCAGCCGCTATCGGCTACCCGGTCATGTTAAAAAGCACTGCCGGTGGCGGTGGCATTGGCATGCAGCTGTGCAATTGCGAAGCGGATTTAATGGGTGCCTTTGATTCGGTAAAACGTTTAGGCAAAAACAACTTCGCCGATGACGGCGTATTTTTAGAAAAATTTATCGCTGCTGCACGTCATATTGAAGTACAAGTGTTTGGCGATGGCAAAGGCACCGCAGTAGCAATTGGTGAGCGCGA
The DNA here is from genome assembly GCF_024452345.1 of Cellvibrio sp. QJXJ. Classification (NCBI taxonomy): domain Bacteria; kingdom Pseudomonadati; phylum Pseudomonadota; class Gammaproteobacteria; order Cellvibrionales; family Cellvibrionaceae; genus Cellvibrio; species Cellvibrio sp. QJXJ. Next base: position 4,297,038 of record NZ_CP101662.1, on the reverse strand, counting down.
CTGCTCCAGTCAGCGCCGCAATCAAAAAGTGGTAGAAGAGTGCCCTGCACCCAACTTATCGGACACGCAACGCGAAGCCATGCAGCGCACGGCCGAACAATTACTCGCCTCGGTTAATTATCGCAACGCAGGCACCGTAGAATTTATTTACGACTCACTGGACGACAAGTTTTATTTCCTCGAAGTAAATACCCGTTTGCAAGTTGAACACGGTGTTACCGAAGAAGTATACGGTGTGGATTTAGTGGAGTGGATGCTGCGCCAAGCAGCCGGTGAATTAGCTGAATTAAAAAACCTGCGTCAACAATTATCATCCGTGGGCCACGCTATTCAAGTGCGTGTCTACGCGGAAGATCCTGCCCTGAATTTCCAACCCTGCGCCGGTTTGCTGAGCAAGGTGTCGTTCCCTGAATCACAAAAACATCTGCGCATCGATCATTGGATTGAAAGCGGCATAGAAGTCCCCGCGTATTTTGATCCCATGCTCGCCAAAATTATTGTTAAAGGTGACAACCGCGAGCACGCCCTGGAAAACTTAACCAAGGCGCTGGATAACACTTACCTCTACGGCATAGAAACTAACCTTGGTTATTTACGCAGCCTGCTAAAAGACGAAACACTACTACAAGGTCGCATGACCACGCGTTACTTAAATAATTTTGTATTTAAACCGGCGCGCATCGATGTAATTCAGGGCGGCACGCAAACCACCATTCAGGATTTCCCCGGTCGCACCGGTTATTGGCATGTGGGTGTTCCCACCTCCGGCCCTTTTGATAGTTACTCGTTTCGTTTGGCGAATCGCCTGTTAAACAATTGCGAAACGGCTGCTGGTTTGGAAATCACCCTGCAAGGGCCCGGATTAAAATTTGGTTGCGACACTAAAATTGTATTAACGGGTGCGGAAATTGATGCAAAACTCGATGGTCAAATAATTCCGCTGTACGAAGTGATTGAAATAAAGGCTGGGCAACAATTACAGCTTGGGCGAATCAGCGACAAAGGCGCACGCAGTTATTTAGCCGTGGCGGGCGGCATTCAATGCCCTGATTACCTCGGCGCAAAATCCACCTTTACGCTCGGCCAATTTGGCGGCCACAATGGGCGGGCGTTGCGTGCAGGCGATGTATTATCACTCGATGAAAAAAATTGTAACCCCAGCATTACAACGCCCGAACTCAACGGACAGTTGAAGGCAGAAATTAACAACACCTGGCAACTACGCGTTATTTACGGCCCCCACGGCGCACCAGACTTTTTCACTGAAAAAGACATCAATACATTTTTCGCTACCGACTGGGAAGTACACTACAACTCCAGCCGTACCGGTGTGCGCTTAATTGGCCCAAAACCGGAATGGGCACGCAGCTCCGGCGGTGAGGCGGGCATGCACCCCTCCAATATTCATGACAATGCTTATGCCTTTGGCACTGTGGATTTCACCGGCGACATGCCCGTTATTCTCGGGCCGGACGGCCCCTCACTCGGCGGTTTTGTCTGCCCCGCCACGGTGATTAGCGCCGACTTATGGAAACTCGGACAAGTGCGTGCAGGCGATAAAATTCGTTTTGTCGCCGTTAGTATTGCAGATGCAGTTGTTATTGAAAAAACGCAAAACGAATCGCTGCAAAAATTAGCATCTATCAATTGTAGTTGGCGCATCACCATTCCCTCCTCACCAATTGTAAAAACTCTCGCCGCCACTGAATTTGGTGAAGATATTGTTTACCGCGCGGCGGGTGATCATTTTTTATTGGTTGAATACGGCGCGCTTGAGTTGGATATAAAACTGCGCTTTCGCGCTCACGCGTTAATGCAATGGTTGGAGCAAAATACGCTCGCTGGTTTACGTGAATTAACACCGGGCATTCGCTCACTACAAATTCACTACGACAGCCAGCAATTATCTCTCGCACAATTATTAGCGCACCTTGAAGTGGGCGAACGCGCATTAAAAACACAGCTCGCCCAATTAAGTGTGCCCTCACGCATTGTGCACTTGCCGCTCAGCTGGGATGACGAAGCGTGCCAATTGGCCATTCAAAAATATATTCAGTCAGTACGTGCCAATGCGCCCTGGTGCCCAAGCAACCTGGAATTTATCCGCCGCATCAATGGCCTGGACTCCATCGCCGACGTTAAGAACATTTTATTTAGCGCTTCCTATTTAGTCATGGGATTGGGCGATGTGTATTTGGGCGCGCCAGTCGCAACGCCTGTAGACCCGCGCCACCGTTTAGTCACCACAAAATACAACCCCGCCCGCACCTGGACGGCAGAAAACTCCGTCGGTATCGGCGGCTCTTATTTATGTGTATACGGAATGGAAGGCCCAGGTGGGTATCAGTTTGTCGGGCGCACATTGCAAATGTGGAACCGCTATCGCCAAACGAAAGAATTTAAACAACCTTGGTTGCTAAACTTTTTTGACCAAATTCGTTTTTATGAAGTCAGCGCTGAAGAATTACAAACGATTCGCAAAAACTTTCCGCAAGGGCGCTACCCACTAAAAATTGAAGAAAGCCATTTTAGCCTAAGCGAATACCAGCAATTTATCGAGCAGAATGAGCCATCGATCAATCAGTTTACCCAACAGCGGGAACAAGCATTTGATGAAGAACTAGCGCGCTGGCATGCCAACGGCCAATTCAATTATGAACAGGAAGAAATAATTGAAGAGCATAGCGAAACCGAATTTCCCGAAGACGCCATTCGCATCGACAGTTCAGTGTCGGGCAGCGTATGGCAAACACAAGTAACCGTCGGGCAAGAGGTGAACGCGGGAGATGTGTTATTAATATTGGAATCGATGAAAATGGAAATTAACATTACCGCCAGTTGCTCCGGCAAAGTCACTCATCTGTTAAAAACCGATGGCGCGCGCGTGCAAGCAGGGCAAACATTGGTGGTGCTGGCTCCCTCCCTTTGACAAAGGGAGATTGGCAGGGATTTAAAGACACCTCCTAACACCCTAGCTCCCCTTTTTTAAAAGGGGAAATAAAAACGCCTCCCTTTGTTAAAGGGAGGCGTTTTTATTTTACGCACAACAATTCGTCGATTAACTCAAGGTACGCTGATCACGCAAACTACCAATCACCGCTTCCAGCGCACGATCAAACAGCATGCCATCATCCAAAATAGTTAAACGTTTGGTTTGTAATGCAATCGCCAAACTTTCACGGCTTTCTTCGGCGACTTTCATTCCGGAGCGGTTAACAAAAATGTATTTTCCTACCGAGCGAATAATTGCCGCTAAACGACAACGGTATTTTTCGCCGGCTTCACCCTGCATTTCAAACCAAGTGCCTTGGGTAATATTGTTTACCAACGCCAAATGTTGCGGGTCAGCAATTACTTCTTGTATGACAGGCTCTGCCACATGCTCCTGAACCAACTCGGAAGTAGCTTCTGATTCAGAAGCCGGAGCGACTGCCACTACAGATTCCACAATTTCTGCCACTACCGGAGCAACAGGAGCAACCGCCACAGACTCCTCTACCTCAAATGGGGGTACCGCAGCAGGTACTGTTTGTGATCTTGCTTGGGCATCAGCCATTGCCGCTTTCATGCTTGCTGCTTTGGCGACCATCTCTTGCGTTTTAGCGGCAAGATCCATGGTAGGAGCCACCGGTGCCGCAGGTGCGATAGGTTTGGTGTCGCCACGCAAACGCGCCAAGTGAACAATTTCCAATTGTTTAAATAAATTGCCCGTCTCAAATGGACTGAACGAAATACTCTCTAAGCCCGCACGCAACTTCTGTAACAACTCGGGAACCAATTTCAATAATTTTTGACGGTTGTCTTTATCCATCGGCGCCACAACGCTCCAGACCAATTGCTGGGCAGTGAGTGTACAACGACGCCACTCTTCACTTTCAACACCTTGTTTGAGCGAGGTAATAAACATCACATTGGCCCAAGCCTCACGCAATAACTTAGTCACTGCAAAGGGCAAGTCGCGGCCAACGGTAATACGATTTAATTCTGCATCCACTTGCGCGCGCGCGCGCTCGGATTTGGCTTTACCGTCTTCAGCATCAATGGTGCGCTGTTCAAGAATTTGTGCACGACGCTTTTCTTTATCCAGATACGAGCGGAAATCCACCAGCAAACGTTCGAAAATACCAATATCGGTATCAAACTCGGCAAGGATGGTTTGCACCATTTCTTCCATTTTTGCAAACAGGGTATCCTTACGCTGATTCTCATCGGTCGGCTCTTGCCAACCTAAACAGGCCATCGCCATTTCATTTAATAAGCGGCGTGCTGGGTGCCCACCTTTACTAAAGAAAGTCTTGTCCGCAATGGCGACTTTTACCATTGGAATTTGCAAGCGACCAATCAACACTTTCATGGGCGCCGCCAAATTGCGGTCATCCAGAATAAACTCAAACATCATGCTAACCAGATTAATAACATCATCATCAATCTGATTGATTGCCGCGGCCGTTTGCGTTTCACTGTGTAATAAATCAGTTAGAAAACTGCGCAAATTGGACGGGCCAGCGCTGTTTGCGGCCAAGGTATTTTGCTGCTGCGCGAGCGATAACATTTTAATCAAGTCCTGGGTATTAATCTCATCACCAGGAACTTGATTGCGCTGAGCGCTTCTATTGGGGCCCAATAGATTACGCAACTGGTTCAATACTTGTCGGGTTTGATCATCGTAATGATTCATCCCACCACTCAACTCCGCCGTCAACCCCTGTCCAAAATTGTCAGCAGCATGACTAGACGAGGTGTCAGGACGCTTCACGGGGCGCAGCTCAGATTTGAGCGATGGCAAAATATTGGCATCAATTAAAGTCTGGTTGAGCACTTCAAATAACTTGCCCAACTTACTCATCATCACATTGTCAAAAATTTTGTACATGACCAGCTTGGCTTTGAGATCTATGCTCAAAGATTCCGCCGCATCAGTAAATGCGCTGCAAATAACATCCACACCCAAAGGATTATTTTTTTGATAAACCTTGGTTGGAACCAAGTGGTCAATGCGCAAAGTCAGGTGCTGGATAAGTTCGGCAAACTGCTCATTCGCTTTATTTACCATCCCCTCTACAGCAACCATTTCCTCCAATTCATCATTTTTTACAATCGACAACTCATCCAGCGAAACAGCTTTTTCCGCTGAACGCTTTTCATCTTTGTAAGCACTGGGGTCTAACAACCGCGCAAAACTGATATCAATAGTACGGAAAAAAGAATTCTCTATAGCGCGGCGGCGGATACGCACTTCGCGCATGGAATCAAAGAAAATGTTCTGATCCTGATTGTTGTTCGCCTTATCCGCCAGTTCAAACATGGCATCGTCAATGCGATCAAACAGCTCGCGCAGATAAAGCTGCAATTGCTGACGAGCCTTATCACGCAAGGAGTGCATGGGGGCAGGTAAGCGCGCCAGCACAACGGGCTGAGTGACGGGGGCGGGACGCTCAGTGACTAGCTGAACCACCCTATTAGTGTCTGATTTCATCTGTTCACTCATGGTGAATTACCATTGAAAGAAAACTTGCATAAAGGGAGTATAACGAAGGCAAAGACACATCAAGCAGGCAAATGATAAGATCGAGAGACATATCACAAATGGCTATAACCATACCGTTGGCTTACCCCTTTTAAAGTTCCTTTTGGAATTAGACGAAGAGAAAGACGCCAAACTGGTCGCTTATTGCCTCATTTATGCACATTAATTCGACAACCACTATGATAATCAATCACAAGATAAATCTGCACACTCTGACCTCCGACATTACTCAAGCGGTCACTTTTGCCTTAGCAGAGGACATTGGCAGCGGCGACATTACTGCCCAACTAATACCCACTGAACAACAAGCTAATGCCCGGGTAATAACCAGAGAAGACTGTATTTTTTGCGGCAGGGCTTGGGTGACCGAGGTTTTCAAACAGATCGACCCACAGGTCACTATTGAGTGGCATATAGACGACGGACAAGCTGCGCCAGCCAACAGCACACTTTTTACCCTACACGGGAGCGCCCGCAGCCTGTTAACCGGTGAACGCGCTGCACTGAATTTTGTACAAACACTCTCAGGCACAGCGACCATTAGCCACCATTACGCCCAACAAGTTGCACACACCCAAGTCAAATTGCTCGATACCCGCAAAACCTTTCCCGGTTTGCGCACCGCCCAGAAGTACGCTGTCGCCTGCGGTGGTTGCCACAATCACCGCATCGGTCTTTACGATGCCTTCCTTATCAAAGAAAACCATATTGCTGCCTGTGGCGGCATAGCAAAGGCGATTGCCAACGCACATCAAATTGCACCAGGTAAACCGGTTGAGGTAGAAGTAGAAACCTTTGCAGAATTGGATCAAGCACTGGCAGCAGGTGCAGATATCATCATGCTCGACAACTTCAGCATCGAAGACATGAAAAAAGCCGTGGCCATTAATGCAGGAAGAGCGAAATTGGAAGCATCGGGCAACATCAACGAACAAACCTTGGTGCCCACTGCCGAAACCGGAGTGGATTTTATTTCGATTGGTGGACTAACAAAACATTGCAGGGCGGTAGATTTGTCGATGAGGGTTTTGTGATGGAACAGAAAAAAATTATTGCAGCGCTAGAAAAGCATCCCGAAATAAACATAGCTTATATCTTCGGCTCAGTAGCCAAAGGTACGGCCAGACCAGATAGCGACCTGGATATTGCAGTTCAAGACAGTAAACCTCTTACCACCGAGCAATACATCGCATTGGTTGAGGACCTTGCGATTGCAAGTGGACGCGCTATTGACCTTATCGATCTAAAAACAACTGGCGTACCTTTATTAGGAGAAATTCTGCAAGGCCAAAGGCTTTTAGGCAGCGATGCAGACCACGCCGAACTTATTAAACGCCACCTGTTCGAAAGCGCAGACTTTTTACCTTATGTAGAACGAATGCTTACAGAGAGAAGAGCACAATGGACAAAATAATTATCAATAAAAAGCTGGACTCACTTTATCGCTGCATTAAACGGATTGAAGATAAATGTCCGGCGAATGCGAGCGAACTTAAAACTAATATTGATCTGCAAGACGTTATTGTGCTTAACCTCAGCCGCGCCGTGCAATTGTGTGTAGATATAGCCGCACACTCACTAACAAACTCCAGCCAGCCAGTACCAAACACCATGAGTGAAACATTTCAGCGTCTTGCAGAACAGAACCTGATTAGCGACCACCTCGCCGACCGTTTAAAAAAATCCGTCGGCTTCCGCAATTTAGCGGTACATAATTATCATGATTTGAACTGGGATATTGTATTTGCTGTTGCATCAAAACATTTGGAGGACTTTAAAGAGTTTGCCAAAAATATAAGCTCCAAAACAGACTCATAGAAAAATCATTGATGACAACCAAATGAACAATACCAAATAATGTGACAAAAGCCGTCGCCATTAATGCAGAAAGAGCGAAACTGGAAGCAGCAGGCAATATTAACGAACAAACATTGGTGCCTACTACCGAAACCGGAGTGGATTTTATTTCGATTGGTGACCTAACGAAACATTGCAGGGCGGTGGATTTTCCGATGAGGATTGCGGAAAGACAGTAGCAACAAAACATTTATCGAGAGACCAAGATTGCAAGAGCAAGCTTGGGGGACATGGCAAATACCGCCCCCACGCTCAATAGTTGATACAAATTATCGACACTCACTCGGAGCGAATTGCGGTAATAAGGTTCCCAAAGTAGTAGCAGATAAACTACGTGATGCAGAGACCTCATTAGTTGCTGAAGCGCAACCCCAATCTATAGGACCGGATACACCAGCAGCAATCGCGGCAACCAAGCTAATTGGGCCAGAATCCGTTTGTATGTAAGGGCTATAAACTAAGGTGCTAAGATCTGCAATAGAACCCAAATTAGTTTCGTCGAACTCCACAATAACTTCGCCCGTTGCTGCATTTATTAATACTCGCTCAACATACTTACTAGAAGCACCAACACCATTAACCTGTGCATTCCAAGTACCTGCTGTTGCAACCAACTCTGCGCCAGTATTAACACTAGTGGCAATAATTTGTTTTGCGCCAGAAGCAAGATTGACCCCCTCTACAACGCGAGCTCGGATAGTGTAATCCTGATATGCAGGTAGAGCTACCGCAGCCAAAATACCAATGATTGCAACCACAATCATCAATTCAATAAGAGTAAAGCCGTAATTACGTTTCATCATCGCCCACCATTGCAAGTTACAAAAAGAGAACAAACTCCCCCGTTGCAAATTGCAAACCAAAAATAAAAATGAGCAAAAACATAGCTTTTTAAATACTTATCCACATTAATGCTGATTGCTGAGGCACAAAAAATACATTTATGACCAAAATCGTCAGCTTATTAAAAAGGATCAAATTGAATGTAGCGAATAGGCGCTGAGGATAACCGATCAAAAATTGCCACCCAAACACCCATTTTGCCCATTATAGGTAGCCAGATTTTATTATCATCAAGCTTCATGAGCTCAGAGCTAACCGCATCCATGTCTCTCATCGCAGCAATAGATTTAAGCTTTGATATTGCAAAGGCACGCTGCGAAAGCTCGTTTTTATCACATTCGCGATAGAAACGAGGCAAATGCTGAACATCCTTTCCTGACGGTATTTCATCGAATAACAGCCGCTCTTTTTCTGCCGTATCACGCGGCTCACGAACACAAATAAATCTTAGACCAGACCATGGTATTTCAGAAAATTGCTGTGAAGATGCCTCCAGCAAATCAGACTTATCCAGCTCAGCAGCAGAAACAATTTCCAAGCGGTCTTTAACAAAAACAACATAAACAGGGCGTGAATCAACAACACTCAAAACGCCATAGACCAAAGCACCAAGCTGAATGGAACCGACAACTAAATAATCAACAACTAACTCACGCCTGGACTTGGCCGGATTAAAAATTACCAAGGATATGCAAGGCCCCAGCACCACCTCTACACACAACACCAGCAAAAATAATTTTGTCCCCGGCATAAGCCGCGCAAACACATCGGGATACCAAACATAAAAGACCAGAATATAGGTCACGATAGCACACACCAGTGTTACCAAACTGTGTTTAGCCGCAGCAACACATTTAGCTACCCACATACCAGAACCCCCACCAAAAAGAAAAAACAAAAAAGGCGCCTAAGCGCCTTTTTTGTGAACATGCAACTATTAAAATTAACGACATTCGCTTGGCGCAAAACGAGCAGGCAGAGTACCTGGCGACACGTTGGCGAATCCACGCGCCGTAGCAACAGCATTTGAATCTGACGCACAAGCCCAATCTATCGGACCAGATTCGGTTGCTGCCAAAGCAGCAGCCAAAAGAACAACAGCACCCGCATTGTTAGTTACATAAGGAGTGTATACCAACGTATCACTACCGGCTTGGAAACCACCAACGTTCGCAGGATTAAACAAAACTGTAACCACACCTGAAGCCGGCGTGATCTGCACACTAGTTACATATTTACTTGACGCACCGTTACCATTAACTTGCGCATTGTAAGTATTAGCCAGAGCAGTCAACTCAGCAGTAGTATTTGCATCAGTACCGATCAATTGTTTGGCACTACCCGCCAAACCAACACCTTCAGTCACACGCGCACGAACGGTGTAATCCTGATACGCAGGCAGAGCTACTGCAGCCAAAATACCGATAATAGCTACAACGATCATCAGTTCGATCAAGGTGAAACCTTTCTGGATTGCTTTTTTCATAATTAAACTCCGGAGGATTATTGATTTTTAAACAACACACAGAATGAGTTTAGCAACAGCTGTGCCAACCGACTACAAGACACGAAAAACGCAATATTGCGAGACATTAATCACAGAAAGCAACTTTTTCCTGATGGTTTGAAGACCAGCCCACTCCACAAACAGGCATTAATTGACATTTTTTGTCACCCATAGAAAAACATTAGCTAATTTGGCGAGTTAGGTTAGGCCTGCGGGTTGTTAGCTGCTAGAGTTGAGGTAGTATTGGCACAAATAATCGTTTTATTTATAACACTCGTAACCTATGGCATAACAGATGAATAATCCAACACCTGTGTCATTAAATGGACTGGCTCGCAGACTTGTCGCCGACAGCATTTTAGAGATTGAGCTGGCAACAAAAGCCGTCGCGCAAGCAAAGAAAGATAAAATTCCCTTCGCACAACACTTGGTTGCCAATGGCATAGTGGATGCGCGCACACTGGCGTTGATTGCATCTGAAGAGTTCGGATCACCTGTTTTCGATTTAAACGCGCTTAACAAGGAGATGATTCCGCAAAAACTAGTTGACGATAAACTGATCCGCAAACACCACACTTTACCTATTGCGCGCCGCGGAAACCGCCTTTTTCTTGCTGTCACCGACCCTACCGATTTGCATGCACTGGATGAAATTAAATTCAATACAGGGATTAATACTGAAGCTGTCCTAGTGGAGGCAGACAAACTTCAGATTGCTATTGATAAATACCTAAACTCGCAAGAGGAATCACTTGGTGATGCATTAGGTGGCCTTGATGACGATATGGACGAATTGGATGTTCAGGCCGTTAGCGACACGGCAACACATGATGACACCAGTGAGACCGATGAAGCTCCTATTGTTAAATACATCAATAAAGTTTTATTGGATGCAATTAAAGGCGGTGCCTCTGATATTCACTTTGAACCCTATGAAAAAAGCTACCGCATCCGCTTTCGTACCGATGGTGTTTTACACGAGGTGTCTCGCCCGCCGGTAAACCTTGCATTTCGTATGGCAGCGCGGCTGAAAGTAATGTCGCAAATGGATATTTCTGAACGTCGCTTGCCACAAGACGGCCGCATAAAATTAAAAGTTTCCAAAACTCGCGCTATCGACTTCCGGGTAAATACCCTGCCCACCTTGTTCGGCGAGAAAATTGTATTGCGTATTCTCGATCCCAGCTCCGCCAAATTGGGGATTGATGCATTAGGTTATGAAGACGAGCAGAAAAAACTCTATATGGATGCACTATCTCAATCGCAGGGCATGATTCTGGTAACAGGCCCAACGGGTAGTGGTAAAACCGTGTCGCTCTATACCGGTTTAAATATTTTGAATACCAGCGAAGTGAATATTTCTACTGCAGAAGATCCAGTGGAGATTAACCTTGAAGGTATTAACCAGGTTCAGATGAACTCGCGCGTAGGCCTTACATTTGCTGAAGCACTACGCTCCTTCTTGCGTCAGGATCCTGACGTGATTATGGTAGGGGAAATTCGCGACCTTGAAACCGCTGAAATTGCAATTAAAGCCTCACAAACAGGTCACTTGGTTTTATCTACCCTGCACACCAACTCTGCGCCGGAAACCTTGACGCGCTTGTTGAATATGGGTGTACCTGCATTTAACGTAGCAACCAGTGTGAGTTTGATTATTGCTCAGCGGCTGGCGCGCAGACTGTGTAGTGCCTGCAAAAAGCCAGCAATCGATATTCCTGCCGACATCCTTACCCAAGAAGGTTTTGATGAAATTGGGATTCCTCGGGCGGAATTTCAATTGTTTCACCCCGGCGGCTGCGAGAAGTGCAATAACGGTTATAAAGGGCGCGTGGGGGTATATGAAGTGGTTCGCATCACCCCAACAATTGCCAACCTTATAATGGAAGGCGGCAATTCACTGCAAATTGCACGCGCCGCCAAAGAAGCGGGTTTTAATAATTTACGGGTATCTGCATTGCGCAAAGTTGCAATGGGACTAACCAGCCTCGAAGAGGCCAACCGAGTCACCAAGGATTAATCCATGGCATTAACTACGACAACAAAATCGGCCAGCACAAGTAAAAGCAAAGTAGCAGCCAAACCCAAACAAATAGCCACTACCAACACCTACGTCTATAAAGGTGTTGATAAAAAAGGCAATAAAATCCAGGGCGAAATGAATGGCGGCAGCCCTACTATTGTGAGAACACTACTCGCCAAGCAGGGAATTACTGCCAAATCAGTTTCCAAAAAAGCTAAACCATTGTTTGGTTCCAGCGGTAAAGCAATCAAACCTGCAGATATTGCTGTTTTTTCTCGCCAAATGGCGACCATGATGAAAGCTGGCGTACCGCTAGTCCAAGCTTTTGATATTGTCGCAGACGGACTGGAAAATCCGAATTTAAAAAAGCTGGTGCTGCAAATCAGAGACAGTGTTGCAGCCGGTGGTGGTTTCGCTAACTCTTTGAGAGAACATCCAAAATATTTTGATGACCTTTTCTGTAATTTGGTTGACGCAGGCGAGCAATCAGGCGCACTGGAAACCATGCTTGATAGGATTGCAACCTATAAAGAAAAAACGGAAGCACTCAAAGCAAAAATCAAAAAAGCCATGACCTATCCTATTGCCGTTGTTGTTGTTGCCGTAGTGGTAACTGGCATATTACTTGTAAAAGTCGTACCTCAATTTGCAGAAACATTTAGTAGCTTCGGAGCCGAACTACCTGCATTCACTCTATTTGTACTACATCTTTCAGAATTAGCTCAAGCCTATTGGTTCATTATTTTAGTCGCAATGATTGCTAGTGTTTTTGGTTTTAAACTTGCCGTACAACGGTCTCCTGCACTGGCCTACGCTGTAGATAAATATATTCTGAAACTTCCGATTATTGGACAAATTATTTACTTATCAGTAATGGCACGGTTTGCACGTACACTGGCGACAACTTTTGCTGCCGGTGTTCCGCTTATTGACGCACTAACTTCCGTCGCAGGTGCAGCAGGAAATAGGATTTACAGTGAAGGAATTATTAGGGTCAGAGAGGATGTATCAACGGGGATACAATTAAACACAGCGTTAAAAGCACGCGGCATATTTCCAACCCTTTTAATTCAAATGTCTGCAATTGGTGAAGAATCGGGCGCTCTTGATGCGATGCTGGATAAAGTCGCCGTTTATTACGAAGAAGCCGTAGATAATATGGTGGATAGTTTAACCTCATTATTAGAGCCAATAATTATGTCGGTTCTAGGTGTACTAGTTGGCGGTTTGATGATCGCCATGTACCTTCCAATCTTCCAACTCGGTGCGGTTGTATAAACGTGACTCTTTTTTCTGCTCTGCAAGCCTACCCAATTTTGGGTATGGCTTGCGCTTTAGTCCTAGGTTTACTAGTTGGTAGTTTTCTAAATGTTGTTATTTATCGCCTACCAAAAATGATGGAGCGCGACTGGCAAAACCAATGCAAAGATTTTCTTGCCAGTGATGGCAATATAGCCGCACTTCCTTCACAAGACGAAAAGCAGGAACCATTCAATTTAATGGTTCCTGCATCGCGTTGCCCTGGCTGCGGGCATAAAATTCGCGCATGGGAAAATATTCCTGTTATTAGTTATTTATGCCTTGGTGGTAAGTGTTCCAGATGCAAAACAGCGATTTCTATTCGCTACCCAATTATTGAAATTATTACCGGTGTTCTCTCGGTAATTGCTATTGGCTATTTTGGTATTAACTGGAATGGGCTAGCCGCGCTAATACTCACTTGGTCACTCATCGCGTTGACCATGATTGATATAGACACCTATTTGTTGCCCGACGATATAACCTTGCCATTGCTGTGGCTGGGCTTGATTGTTAATAGCTTTGGTGTATTTACCGATTTACCCAACGCATTGTGGGGGGCAATTGCAGGTTATATGTCTCTGTGGCTGGTATACCAGACCTTCAAGCTGGTGACCGGAAAAGAAGGAATGGGTTTCGGGGATTTCAAATTGCTGGCTGCACTGGGCGCGTGGATGGGCTGGCAACTGCTGCCGCAAATTATTTTACTGTCATCGTTGGTAGGTGCAGTAATTGGCATCGCGATGATAATAATGCGTGGACGCGATAAAAATATTCCAATTCCCTTTGGCCCCTACCTTGCTATTGCAGGCTGGATTGCATTCATATGGGGAGACACCATCAATCAAACTTATTTGAAGTTATTTGTCACTAACTAAGAAACTGTATCAAGGGGCTCAGTAAAATGATTGTTGGGCTTACTGGCGGTATTGGCAGCGGCAAATCGCAAGCAAGTAAACGCTTTGCAATGCACCGGATCACTGTTGTTAATGCAGATATCGTCGCTCGCGAAGTAGTGGTGCCTGGGAGCCCTGCGCTGCAATCAATTGCACAACGTTTTGGCAGTCAGGTTATAGAAACCGACGGCAACTTAAATCGACGCAAACTACGCGATATTATTTTTAAAACTCCCACCGAAAAGCAATGGCTCGAAACCTTGTTACATCCACTAATAAATGCCGAAATCCGTCGCCAGTTAAATGCATCAACCAGCCTTTACACCATACTTGAATCACCGCTCTTACTTGAAACCAAACAATATGAAATGGTGGATCGCATATTGGTTGTTGATGTCAGTGAGATGGTACAAATAGAGCGAGCCAGCTTGCGCGATAACAGCGATGCGCAAAAAATAGAAGCGATTATGGAGACGCAATTAAGCCGTCAGGAACGCTGCGCGCGCGCGCATGATATTATTCAGAATCATGGGAGCATTGATGAACTTAATCAGCAAGTGGATAAACTACACGAGCTGTATTCAGAGCTCGCTCAACTCGAAACCACTTCAGCGCAGTAATTGTATTTATGTCGACTATCGATCAAAAAACTGACTTGAGCAGTTTGAAACTGACCTGCCCTACCTGTAAAAAAACAGTGCTTTGGAATGATGAATTCCCCCACCGCCCTTTCTGCAGCGATCGCTGCCGCCTGATTGATTTGGGGGAATGGGCCAGTGAAAGCCATCGGATTGCAGGAGACAATCTGGATATTAATTCAGAAGATGAATCACAACACTAAGGTGAATTTTAACTACTCACCACCAGGCACTAATACTCGCTATTCCCTGTGCGCCATTAGCGCGAGCTTCACGAATATCTTTATCAGAAACACCACCCAGTGCATAAACCGGCACATTTGCCAACTCTACCAATCGTGAAAACTGCGCCCAACCTAGTGGCGTTACATCTGGGTGGGATGCAGTGTTTTTTACAGGCGATACCAGTAAATAATCTGCACCTATAGTTTGAGCCTGTTCAATTTCCTGCGCGTTATGACAAGACACACCCATTAATAGGTTATCCGCTATCGGGCGCTTGGTTAGCTGAGCAGCCTCATGACGATTTAAATGCAGGCCTGCTTTTATATGCGGAAACAAATCCTGCATTTGCTTAAAAATATCAACAGGTACATTTATTTGCAGCGGTACTTTGTATAAGGCGGCCAAGTCGGCAACAACACTCAATACATCTTGGTGGTGAGTGAGAGAAAAACCGGGAATGCGTAGCTGTAAAACACCAACCCCAGTCTCCAGAACTTCCGTCACTCTCTCAATAAAACCATGCTCATCGATAAGAGGGCCAGTAATCGCGTAGGTCGAGGGCAGATTGATTGCAGAAATAATGGGGCGATTTGCAGCGGGAAACTCAAACTGATTCAGTTGCTTAACATCCACCCATTCAATTGGCTGCCCCTCGTTACCACGAGCAACGCCAGAAAAACGAGTAATGCGATGCACATCCAAAAGTACAGACTTGTCAGGGTAATGATGGCGAATTTGGATCAGTGGTTCGCTGGCAAGCACACCAATATTTAATTCTTCGAGCAACTCTCGCACCAGCGCTTGCTCTATAGTTTCGCCAGCATCAACCTTACCGCCGGGAAACTCCCAGAGCCCGCCTTGATGCGCACTATCAGGGCGCTTGGCGATAAGAATCTTACCCTTACCATCGCAGATAACACCGACGGCAACATGTACCAATTTACTCACCATCAATATTTACAATTCGTTGAGCCAAGAATTAGAACTGCCATTACGAGCGATAATCAGCATTAATGCGCACATACTCGTAAGACAAGTCAGTAGTCCAGACAGTTTCTGCAACTTCACCACGCCCCAGATTAATGTTAATAGAAATCTCAGCTTGGCTCATCACTGCCTGCCCTTGCGCCTCTGTATAACTTTTAGCACGACCACCGTGCTCAACAATCAGCGTATCATTCAAATGGACACGAACTTTTGTTGCATCCAAATCCGGCACACCGGCATAACCAATAGCCGCCACAATACGCCCCCAGTTGGGATCCGAGGCAAACAATGCAGTTTTAATCAGTGGTGAGTGAGCAACCGCGTAAGCAACGTCCAGGCACTCATCGCGATTTGCACCACCACTCACGGCAACAGTGACAAACTTGGTAGCGCCCTCACCATCACTCACAATACTTTTAGCGAGATGAATGTGCGCGGCCAGAATAACGTCGTGCAGCTTTTCATAGAGCTCACCCGTTGCTTCGGTCACTTCCGGGACATCCACCTGGCCGGTTGCGATTAAAATGCAAGAATCGTTAGTGGAAGTATCGCCATCGATAGTAATGCGATTGAATGATTTATCGGCAGCTTCACGTGCAAGTGTCTGCAATAGTGGTTGTGCAATTTTTGCATCAGTTGCGATGTAACCCAGCATGGTTGCCATGTTGGGTTTGATCATGCCAGCACCTTTGGAAATACCATTCACGGTAATTGTTTTACCTTGATATTCAAACTGCTGACTAAATCCTTTCGGCCGGGTATCGGTAGTCATAATGCCTGCACCGGCATCATCCCAACCGTTGATATTTACTTTTTGTAGCGCTTCAGGAATTACCGCTGTAATTTTTTGGACAGGTAAAGGTTCGCCGATTACACCGGTAGAAAATGGCAGTACTTGCTCTGGAGTAACACCCGTTAATTCTGCAATGGCAGCGCAAGTTGCTTTCGCGTCCATTAAGCCTTGTTCACCAGTACAAGCATTTGCATTGCCAGAGTTGATAACCAAAAACCGAATAGGTGCTTTGGCTAAGTGCTCCTTACAGACAGTGACAGGGGCCGCGCAAAAAGCATTTTTAGTGAAGACCCCCGCAACACTACTGCCCTCTGCCAACTCCAGTAGCACAACATCGCGACGCCCAACTTTTTTAATGCCGGCACTCACTGCAGTTAGTTTTACACCTTGAACAGGGTGCATTTGAGGAAACGGATAATCACCAACAGCCATAACTTTCACTCGACAAAAAATTGTTTTTACTCAAAAAAAATTCATATAACAGAGCATCACACCCAAGGATTTTACTCAAGGGCACCATGACAGCTTTTGAATTTCTTGCCTGACCCACATGGACAAGGATCATTGCGACCTACTTTACGGCCTTCCCGCACTACAGGAGAGGGCGTGCGCGGTACAGCTGTTGGCTGAGGCTCAGGTTCAGCCAATGCCGAAAGTTCATCGTGACGAAGCTGCATTTTTTGACGAGCTAACTCTTCGCGACGCTGATTTTCCATCTCTTCCATTTGTTCGCGAGAGATCGGTTCAACACGTGCCATTAAGTAAATAGTTTCACGCTTTACTGTCATCAGCAAACTTTGGAATAACTCAAATGATTCGCGCTTATATTCTTGCTTCGGATTTTTTTGTGCATAGGAGCGCAAATTAATTCCCTGACGAAGGTGATCCATAGTTGCCAAGTGATCCTTCCAAGCATTGTCCAACACCTGCAACATTACCTGTTTTTCAATTTCCAGCATAATGTCGCCAACGCGCTCGCACTTGGCATCATAGGCTCCCTGAATTTCGGCGAGAATTTTCTTGCGCAAAGTTTCTTCATGTAAGCGCGTATCCTCTTCTAACCATTTGGCAATCGTGAGATGCAAACCAAAATCCATTTCAATTTGTTTTTCCAAACCAGCAACATCCCACTGGTCCTCAATGGATTGAGGCGGAATAAAACCGTTAATCACATCTTCAACAACTTCTTCACGAATCGCCGTAATGGTTTCGCGAATAGATTCTGCATCTAATAACTCGTTGCGCTGATGATAAATTATCTGCCGCTGGTCATTCGCTACATCATCGAACTCCAGCAGCTGTTTACGAATATCAAAGTTGCGGCCTTCAACTTTACGCTGGGCTTTTTCAATCGCATTGTTAACCATGCGATGCTCAATAGCTTCGCCTTTTTCCATGCCCAGCGCCTGCATAAAGTTACGCACACGCTCGGAGGCAAAAATACGCATCAGATTATCTTCAAGCGATAAATAAAAGCGCGTCAAACCCGGGTCACCCTGACGACCGGCACGTCCACGCAACTGATTATCGATACGGCGCGATTCGTGGCGCTCAGTTCCAATAATATGCAAACCACCGGCAGCCAACACTGTTTCATGGCGCTGCTTCCAATCGGCTTTTATAGCATCGATTTGTTCTTGACTAGGGCTCTCCAGCTTGGCGATGTCAGATTCCCAGCGACCGCCCAACACTATATCTGTACCACGGCCAGCCATGTTAGTTGCAATAGTGACAGCACCCGGACGCCCAGCTTGCGCAATAATTTCAGCTTCCTGTGCGTGAAACTTGGCATTGAGTACTTGATGCTTAATACCTGCTTTGGTCAAACGGCGCGACATTTCTTCGGAGGTTTCAATAGATGCAGTTCCCACTAAAATGGGCGCATTTTTCGATTGAAACGCTTTAATATCATCCACGATTGCCAGATATTTTTCTTCCAGCGATAAGAAAACTTTGTCATTCATGTCCAAGCGCTGTACTGCACGATTGGTAGGAATAACGACTACATCCAAACTATAAATTTCACGAAATTCATAAGCCTCGGTATCGGCAGTTCCGGTCATACCAGAAAGGGTTGGATATAAACGGAAATAATTTTGGAAGGTAGTGGATGCCAATGTTTGGCTCTCGCTTTGAATCGCAACACCTTCTTTGGCTTCAATTGCCTGATGCAAGCCTTCAGATAACCGACGACCAGGCATAGTGCGGCCAGTGTGTTCATCGATTAAGACAACCTGACCTTCCTGTACGATGTATTCAACATCCAAATGAAATAATGCATGGGCGCGCAACGCCGAATTCACATGATGTAACAATGCTAAATTATTGGCTGCATAAAGATTTTGATCTGGCTGCAACAAACCAGCTTGGATCAACAAATCCTCCACGCGCTGGTGACCGTCTTCCGTCAGTTCAACCTGACGCGATTTCTCATCAACCGTAAAATCTCCTGGCTCAGAGATAACACGACGCTCACCATCTTCACCGTTATCAATTTGGCGCTTGAGTTTCATTACCAATTGATTCATGCGCTTGTACAGTTCTGAACTATTTTCTGCAGCGCCAGAAATAATGAGAGGTGTACGCGCTTCATCGATAAGAATCGAGTCAACTTCGTCGATTACTGCAAAATTTAACGGGCGCTGAACTTTATCGCGTTTACTAAGCGCCATATTGTCGCGTAAATAATCAAAACCATATTCATTATTAGTACCGTAAGTAACGTCTGCAGCATAAGCAGCACGTTTAACTGCCGCAGGCTGCATGGATTGGATAACACCAACGGTCATGCCGAGAAACTCATATAAAGGCATCATCCAGTTTGCGTCACGACTTGCCAGATAATCATTCACTGTAACAATGTGAACACCTTTACCCGCCAATGCATGCAAGTAACTTGGAAGTGTTGACACCAGGGTTTTACCTTCGCCGGTACGCATCTCCGCAATGCGTCCTTCGTGCAGAGTCATGCCACCAATCATTTGCACATCGAAATGGCGCATGCCCAATGCACGTTTACTGGCTTCGCGCACAGTGGCAAACGCTTCTGGCAACAAATCGTCCAGAGTTTCGCCCTTGCTGTAACGCTCACGAAACTCAATGGTTTTGGCTTTTAATTGCTCATCGCTGAGCTTTTGCATTTCAGGTTCAAAGGCATTAATACGCGCCACAGTTTTATTCATGCGCTTCAATTCGCGCTCATTTTTTGAACCAAAAACTGCCTTTATTAACTTACCGATCATGATAAATACCGTAATAAAACGAAAAACTGAATAAAAAATGCGCAGCACATTGGCGCTATTAATAGCTCGGGACACACCCGAAAATGCTGGCAAGTAAATAGGAAGGCGTCGACTAAAGCAAGAGCGAATCAGCTATCGACTAGAGGGAATAACTAACGAGTGGTATGACGAATATAAGAAGCAGGATCAACAACACGTCCGTTTTTGTACACCTCAAAATGGACATGAGGCGCGGTTGATCGACCTGTGGAGCCTGAGAGAGCAATAATCTGCCCTTTTTTTACTACATCACCGGCTTTCACCAGATTGGATTTGTTATGAGCATAACGAGTAACTAAACCATCACCATGCTTAACCTCTACCATATTGCCATATTCGGGATGGCGACCAGCCCAATTGACAATACCTGCGGCAACACTGCTAACTTTACTGCCTGTGGGCGCGGCAAAATCGAGACCTGAATGAAATTCAGTTTTCCCGGTAAATGGATCTTTGCGATAACCAAAGCGAGAGGTCATCCATGCGTTGGCGACAGGAGCTCCCGATAACAGGGTCTCTTCCAGTAAGCTACGATTCGCCAGCAAGGATTCAATGGTATTGAGCTGCTGCTCACGACTATCAACCTGGCTAGATAATTGATCTATCGCAGCAAAGAAATCAGGGGTTTGATAAAGCTGATTAGGAGTTACTTTAGAGGGGCCGCCTACAGCGGGAATTTGACTAAAATCGAATTCACCCTGCTCAAGATTAGCGGCAGAAGTAAGCTTTTCACCCAGAGCATCCAAACGCATCAGGCGGGCTTGCAGCTCAGCCATCTTGCTTGTTAAGGCGGCGATTTGCGCCTCAGATGCAGCACGTTCTTGTTCGATTTCACTTTCATGCGCCGATAAGATATCCGTCCAGGCTTTAGAGTCCGCGGTAAAAAAGCCCTCGTTATCGCCCGACACCAACCAACTATAGCCCCAGGCGCCTACAAAAGTAGGAATCCCCAATAAACACACAGACAAAAACGCGCGAGTCCACCCACCGAGGGTGAAGCTGCGAGCTTGTGCGTGATTTTTATTGACGATAATAATCTTCATCTGTAAATCAATTTTTATTAATAATAAATACTAGGCAGCGTTCAGAGCCACCAGACTCTTAAAAGTTTTGTATGATCTGAAGTGGTGACTATTTAAATATTAGCCACCCAATGCATCCTGCTTAACATAGTTTTGTTTGAATAAAAATATCCTTACAAAACAAAGGACTGCACTTAAATCACGGAGGAGATTAAAAGGTGCGGAGACTCCCTGCAGTGCGCGTAAAACAACGCGTAACAGGAATATCGCACAGAAAGGAAGGATTTAACAAGCATAAAATTAGGCCATGTTCACATTTTGAACATGACGTAAAAAATACCTAGGCAGCAACAATCGGCTCTATATAAGTGATTGGGACCACCTGATTCTCATCGAAGGTCACAATTTCCCACGCATCTGGATTATCCAAGAGCAGCCGCAATGCGCGATTATTGAGTGAATGACCAGACTTATGCGCCTTGTATTCACAAATCAAACTGTTACCCAGCATGTACAGATCGCCAATCGCATCCAGAACTTTATGTTTTACGAACTCATCTTCAAATCGCAATCCCTCTTCATTAAGGATACGGTACTGATCAACAACAATCGCGTTATCCATACTACCGCCACGTGCCAGACCTTTAGATCGCAAATATTCGATTTCATGCATAAAACCGAAAGTACGCGCCCGGCTTATGTCCTGCACAAAACTGGAGCTGGAAAAGTCCAATTCCGTTTGCGGCCTGCGATCTTTGAAGACTGGATGATCAAACTCGATGGAAAAGGACACTTTGAAGCCATCGAAAGGCATAAATGTGGCAAACTTGTCGCCATCCCTCAGCGTCAGCTCTTTCTTTATACGCACGAATTTTTTCGGGGCATTCTGTTCCTGGACACCGGCAGATTGAATCAGGAACACAAAGGGACCGGCGCTGCCGTCCATGATAGGAATTTCGGGCCCCGTTAATTCGACAATCGCGTTATCAATTCCCATGCCAGCCATCGCTGACATCAAGTGTTCCACAGTAGAAACCCTGACATCATCTTTAATTAGGCAGGTAGAAAGTGTTGTCTCTCCAACGTTTTTGGCTGTCGCTTTAATCTCGACAGGCGGATTCAGATCCACCCGACGAAATACAATACCGTTATCAACAGGCGCGGGTAGCAACGTCAGGTGAATCTTGTCGCCTGTATGCAGCCCAACACCGGTTGTGCGGATCGAATTTTTAAGCGTTCGCTGTTTGATCATCGGTCGTGCCTCTACCAGGTCAGTTTCCAATTTGCGTTAAGGTGACACCAAAGGCAGTAATGCACCTTTTGTTAACGCTACATATGCTACCAACCCAAGGAATTATCAACCAGTTAAAGCTGGCAATACCCCTTATAGTAAAAGCGTTAATTAATCTGCCTGCCGACGTAAGAATGCAGGAATATCCAAATATTCCAATTCTTTATCACCCAATGGTGCAGCCAAGGCCGCCGCATTTGATGAATGAGCGTTGGCACGCAGATGTGCAGGGCGATCCAAAGCAGCATAATCGGCAGGTGGAGCAGCGCGACGGGTGTTATCTACCACCTTGGTTGGTGCTGGTTTAACCTCTTTGGTCTGCGCTGTCACAGCGACGCCCAAACCGGTTGCAACCACAGTAACGCGCAGTTCGTTGGTGAGTTCAGGATCGATTACTGTACCCACAACCACAGTCGCATCACCCGACGCAAATTCTTCGATAATGCTGCCAACTTCGGAGTACTCCCCCAAAGACAGGTCAATACCAGCGGTGATATTTACCAAAATACCACGAGCACCCTGCAGGTTTACATCCTCCAACAGAGGACTACGAATAGCGGCCTCAGCAGCTTCACGCGCACGATTTTCGCCAGTTGCACGACCCGTACCCATCATTGCCATGCCCATTTCGGACATCACAGTACGTACGTCTGCAAAGTCAACGTTGATCATACCAGGGCGAATAATCAGGTCAGCGATACCCTGAACAGCGCCAAGCAATACGTTATTGGCAGCCTTAAACGCATCGAGCAAGCTGGTAGATTTACCTAACACCGACAACAATTTCTCATTGGGGATGGTGATTAAGGAGTCAACACGTTCACTCAACTCTTTAATACCAGCATCAGCGATCACCATACGCTTGCGACCTTCGAATGGAAAAGGCTTAGTCACTACAGCGACAGTCAGAATACCCAAGTCACGTGCAACTTCGGCCACCACTGGAGCAGCACCAGTGCCAGTGCCACCACCCATACCGGCAGCAATAAATACCATGTCAGCACCGCGCAGCACTTCAGCGATACGTTCACGATCTTCCATCGCTGCCTGACGACCAATTTCCGGATTTGCACCAGCACCCAGACCCTTAGTCATGGAATTGCCGAGTTGCAGTACCGTACGCGCATCAATGTCTTTCAATGCTTGCGAATCGGTATTGGCACAAATAAATTCAACGCCTTCTATTTTGCTGGCAATCATGTGTTTGACTGCGTTGCCGCCGCCACCACCAACACCGATCACTTTGATTACCGCGTTTTGATGCAAGTTATCAACTAATTCAAACATGGCCACACCCCTTTGTTTCCCTTGACTCAATCTGTGAAAAATAATTTGGTTTATGCACAACTCATTAAAAATTGCTTTGGAAAATTTTCTTGATCTTGCTGAGCAGTGAACCTTGCGACTCTTTGGCAGCAGGCGAAGAACGCCCTAGGTTGTGCTGCTGCTTCATGGCGTAAATCAACAGACCTACACCGGTGGAATAAATTGGATTGTTGACTATGTCGGATAATCCACGAATGTTCTGCGGTGCACCCAAGCGCACCGGCATGTGGAAAATCTCCTCTGCCAACTCAATAACACCTTCCATTTTTGAGGTGCCGCCAGTCAGTACAATGCCTGCGGCTAATAAGTCCTCATAGCCGCTGCGACGTAACTCAGCTTGCACCAAGGTAAATAATTCGTCGTAGCGAGGCTCAACAACTTCTGCCAGTGCCTGACGCGACAAATCACGCGGTTGACGATCGCCCACACTTGGCACTTTGATGGTTTCATCCGGACTGGTCAGTTTTGCCAATGCGCAGGCATATTTAATTTTGATCTCTTCAGCATTCGGTGTTGGCGTGCGCAATGCCATTGCAATGTCATTAGTCACTTGATCACCCGCAATCGGGATAACACCCGTGTGGCGAATAGCGCCTTCTTTAAAAATCGCTATGTCAGTGGTGCCGCCACCAATATCAACAACACAGACACCTAGTTCTTTTTCATCGTCAGTTAATACGGAATAACTAGAAGCCAATTGCTCCAGAATGATGTCTTCCACTTCAAGACCGCAGCGACGAATGCATTTTTCAATATTTTGTGCGGCATTCACGGCGCAAGTAACCAAATGCACTTTAGCTTCCAAGCGCACGCCAGACATGCCCAGCGGCTCTTTCACACCATCTTGATCATCGATCAAAAATTCTTGCGGCAAAATGTGCAGAATTTTTTGATCTGCAGGTATTGCAACCGCTTGAGCTGCATCAATGACTCGCTCCAGATCCTGGGAAAATACTTCGCGATCGCGAATCGCCACAATACCGTGCGAGTTCAAGCTGCGAATATGGCTCCCGGCAATACCGGCATACACCGAATGGATCTGACAGCCGGCCATCAACTCCGCCTCTTCAATAGCGCGCTGAATAGACAAAACTGTCGATTCAATATTTACCACCACGCCTTTTTTCAAACCGGTTGAGCGATGAGAACCTATTCCAACAATTTCCAATTGACCTTCGGGGGTAATAGCACCAACGATAGCTACAACCTTGGACGTGCCTATGTCCAGGCCTACAATCATTTTGTTGTCGCTAACATGTGCCATTCAGTGAACCTCGTTTGCCAGTAGTAAGCCAATTTCAATACAACTGGCGATATTCATAATCAATTAATCTGCGGTAAAACCTTTGTTGCCGGAACAGCAACGCCAACTTGAGACTGACTTTTAATATATTTTTTTGCCATCTCTGAATCAGCAACCCAACGCACTGCAACACCGTTGCTATACCTTAGATCAATCGCTTTTACGTCCGTCCATACACTATTTAGTTTTGTGTCGTATACAGTAACAAATCTACGTATTTTTTCCATCACTTGATCGCGTCCAAGTGCGATTTCTACATGATTTTTTATCGTTAATCGCCAGGATTTTTTGTTATCACACTTTAATGCCAAAACTTCCAATCCACGCGAGCGCAAAATCTGGGATAAATCCTGATACTGCTGCAAAATTTCAATCGCATCCGCCTCGTTTCCTTGCAGCCAAGGCAGACCAGAAAGCTTGGTCGCATCTTCAACACGGACAATTTCGCCGCGCTGATTCAAGAACCCATCGCCCCAACGCGCAATCGGTTTTTGCTCGGTAATTTTTACCACTAAAGTGTCGGGCCAACGTCGGTTAAGCGTAACCTTTTCTACCCAGGGATCGGTTAACAATGCCTCCTTGAGACGCATCAGGTTTAATTGCAAAAAATCTCCATCAATCTCACCGCCAATTAACTCGGTTGCACGTGCTTTGGTGATTAAATTGAATTCCCCTTCAACCACAACACTTTTAATTGGCCGCTCAAAAACTTTAACCAAGGGTTCGCTCACTAAATACAAGCCAATCGCCAAGGCCAATACAAATACAACCACCGCAAATTTCCGATTCAACCAGGAGAAATTCCATTTCCACTTAGGCTGTTGCGCAGCCGGGCGACGCGTTTTATTTCCCCCCTGGGGCGATGCTTTTGCATAGCCCTGCTCACGTTGGACCACTCGTGCGCTTGATCTACGCGCAAAATCACTCTGCGTACTTGTTGGTTCAGGCGAGTCCAACAACACATCGCGGATGATTCGCGCGGCTGGCGTCGTTGGTTCTGCCGCGCTAGGTGCCTCATGTCGCTCAACTGCTGGACGCCGGGAGCGTACTGGAGGCGCATCGCCCTCCAGTTGACCACGGCCAATCCGCGGCTCAATGCGTTCACCAACACCCTTAAAATCGCGCATAGATTTACGCTTTGCCCTTCACGCTTGCACGCAAAATTGTCAGCACTAATTCCGCAAATGACAAACCAATTGCTTTCGCTGCCATAGGAACCAAACTGTGGCTGGTCATGCCCGGCGCGGTATTCACTTCCAACAAATAAAAATTTTGCTGGTGATCTGCCATTACATCCACACGGCCCCAGCCACGGCATCCAACAGTTTTAAATGCATTGAGCGCAAGCGCTTTTAATTCCTGTTCTTTTTCTGCCGATAAACCGCAAGGGCAAAGATAGCGAGTATCCTCAGCAATATACTTGGCATTAAAGTCGTAAAAGCTATGATCTGTTTCCAGCTTGATCGGTGGTAGCGCATCACCATCGAGAATGGCAACGGTATATTCGCCACCGACAATCAATCGCTCTACCAACACACTGCCCTGATATTGCGCCGCTTTATTAAACGCGGACTCCAAATCTGCGGGGGTATTGACGCGCGACATTCCAATACTTGAACCTTCATTGGCCGGCTTCACCATTACATCGCCACCCAAACTGGCCAGCACCTGCGCAAAATTAGAGTTTTCGTTCAGCACCGCAAATTCTGGCGTTGGCAAACCTTGCTTGCCATTAATGTCCACGCCACGCCATAGTTGTTTGGTGCGCAACTTATCCATCGCCAAGGCGGAGGACTGCACATCGCTACCGGTATAAGGAATATTTAAAAACTCCAGCAGCGCTTGAATACGCCCGTCTTCGCCACCCGGCCCATGTAATATTAAAAATGCGCGATCAATTTTTGCAGCCTGGATATCCGCAATAACGTTGTGACCAACATCGATAGCCACGTGCTCAATTCCTGCCTCAACCAATGCAGCCAAAACGGCGGCGCCACTTTGTAGCGAAATTTCGCGCTCAGCGGAAAGACCGCCGTATAACACACCAACACGGCCAATTTGTTTTTTTAGCGCCTCACTAATGGGCAACTTGACTGCTTGCATGACTCTATAACCTCTAACGCAATTGTCGTTTTGCTAATTCAGGAGAAAGCACACCCACATTACCCGCACCTTGAGTAATTACTATATCGCCAGCGCGCACTATGTCTTTTACGATTGCAGGAACACCATCCACTGTTTCAACAAAAATGGGTTCAATTACACCGCGTGCACGTACACTACGACACAGGTGGCGACTATCAGCGCCAGGAATTGCGTCCTCACCTGCGCTATACACTTCCAACATAATTAATGCATCAACTGTGGACAGCACTTCCACAAAATCTTCATAGAGATCGCGCGTGCGCGTGTAGCGGTGCGGCTGATAAATCATTACTAAACGGCGATCCGGCCAGCCATCACGTACCGCCTTAATCACGGCAGCCACTTCCCGTGGGTGATGACCATAGTCATCCACCAACATGGCATCACCTTCACCTACAGGGAAATTGCCATAAACCTGGAAGCGTCGACCAACACCTTGGAAGTTTTCCAAACCAAATTGAATAGCTTCATCGCTAATGCCTTCATCGGTAGCGACAGCAATTACTGCAGTTGCATTCAAGACATTGTGGATACCAGGAATATTGATGCGAATATGCAATGCTTTTTCATGACCGGGACGAACAACATCAAACTCGGAATGCATTTTGTCCTGACGAATATTGATTGCACGGAAGTCACTATTTTCATCAAAGCCGTAAGTGAGAATCGGGCGCGCCACTTCAGGAATAATGTCGCGCACAACCGGATCATCACCGCACAGCACTGCAAGTCCATAAAAAGGCAAGTTGTGCAAAAACTCGATAAAGGTTTTTTTCAACTTGGAAAAGTCACCGCCATAGGTTTCCATATGATCGGCATCGATATTGGTAACAATCGCCACCATTGGTTGCAGGTGTAAAAATGATGCGTCGCTCTCGTCCGCTTCGGCAACCAAATACCGACTGGCTCCCAGCTGCGCATTGGTACCGGTGCTATTCACCAAACCGCCAATAATAAACGTCGGATCCAATTTTGCTGCCGCCAGCACCGACGCCAACAAACTGGTGGTGGTAGTTTTTCCGTGGGTACCCGCGACGGCAATACCGTGGCGATAACGCATTAATTCAGCCAACATTTCCGCACGGCGTACAATCGGAATACGCAGTTCACGCGCGCCTTGAACCTCCGGGTTTTGGGCATTTACCGCACTGGAATTCACCACTACATCAGCGCCCTGAACATTTTGCGCAGCATGACCGATATAAATAGTGGCGCCCTTGGACGCTAACCGTTCAGTAACATTTGATGCTTTGATATCCGAACCGGAAATTTCATATCCTTGATTGAGCAACACCTCGGCAATGCCACTCATACCGGCACCACCAATTCCGACAAAATGAATACGACGAATACGGCGCATTTCCGGTACACAAAATTGACCTATGGACTTCTGCGCAGAATTATCCACGGGCGACCTCCTCACAAACATTAGCAACATCGCATGCGGAATTGGGCTTAGCCAATTGCTGCGCTTTTTCCGCCATCGACTTTAAGTGATTGCGGTCAGCTAATTCGGTTAACAGTAATGCAGCGAGTTTTGCTGCGGTTAAATCTTTCTGCACCAGTGCAATACCTGCACCCACGTCAGTTAAATTTTTGGCATTAAATGTCTGGTGATCATCAATTGCTGAAGGCAATGGAATCAGAATCGAGGCCACACCTGCCATCATTAATTCTGAAACAGTAAGCGCGCCGGCGCGACAGATCACCAAATCCGCCCACGCATAGGCTGCTGCCATATCATCAATAAAGGCATCCACCTTGGCATTAACCTGATGTTTCATATACAGGGCAGTAGTTGCCTCAGCGTGAAGTTTTCCCGTTTGATGCCAAATTTGTGGGCGCACATTGAGTGGTAGATGCGAGACCGCTTCCGGTACCAATTCATTAATCGCTTTAGCGCCCAAACTGCCACCGACCACTAAAAGTCGCAGCGGTAATTGCTGATCAATACGCGCCTGGTAACGAACTGATGGCGATGCCAGTTGTTGAATTTGTTGACGAACGGGATTACCCACTACCTGAACATCCGGTTCGCTACGTCCGATAAATGCATCAGGAAATGCGGCCAATATGCGCCGCGCAATTTTTGCCAATAATCGGTTAGTGGTACCCGCGACCGCATTTTGTTCATGGATTACTAAAGGAATACCGCTGAGCACTGCCGCCAAACCACCGGGGCCAGATGCAAAGCCACCAAAACCAATAACTACATCCGGCTTGATGCGTCGCATAATTTGCAACGACTGCAACACAGCATAAATAATTAAAAAAGGCGCTTTCAGTAAACCTGCCACTCCACGGCCACGCACACCTTCAACACTAATAAAGTGCAGAGGAATATTGGCCGCAGGAACCAAACGCGTTTCTATACCGCGCGCTGTACCCAGCCAATTAATCAGCGCACCGCGTGCACGCAACTCATCTGCAACTGCCAGCGCCGGAAATACATGCCCGCCAGTGCCACCTGCCATTACCAAAACCTGCAGCGTTTTCTGTGTCATACACTGGCCTCCATCAGGCGAGTGCGCGGCACTTTTGCCGGCTCCGGCACTTCAGGAACATAACCGGCCAACTCCCACTGCACGCGCATCACAAATGCCATAAGCACGCAGCAAATTAACAGGCTACTGCCGCCATAGCTGATAAAAGGCAGAGTTAAACCTTTTGTGGGTAATAATCCGGAGGAGACCCCCATGTTGATGAATACCTGGAATGAAAACAAAATCGCGATGCCAAATGTCGCCAAGGCGGCAAACATTTTTCCGGCAGCAAGGTTTTGTTTGGCAACATTAAAAATTCGCAGGATCAAGGCAGCAAATAAACCGAGTAATAACACTGCACCAATCAAACCAAACTCTTCTGCAATAATGGCGAAAATAAAATCAGTGTGGGCTTCCGGCAAAAAGAATAATTTTTGCAAACTATTACCCAGGCCCAAGCCGAACCATTCTCCGCGTCCAAAACCGATTAGCGATTGCGTTAACTGATAACCAGTATTAAATTGATCCGCCCATGGATCGAGAAAGGTAATCAACCGCTGCATACGGTAGGGCGACAAGACGGCAACCGCCGCCAGCCCGCCGACACCAATCACAATTAGCAATAAAAAGTGCAGCATGCGCACACCCGCAATAAACATCATCGCAAACACAGTTGCACTTAATACCACCGAGCTACCAAAGTCAGGCTCAAGCAAGAGCAAACCAACAAATACGCCGACAACCATTAAAGGTTTAAGGAACCCCTGCCAACCGAAATGTAATTCTTGATAGCGACGCGCAAAAAAACTGGCGAAAAAAACTACCGCACAAAATTTGGCGATTTCTGATACCTGAATAGATATAACACCCAGACTGAACCAGCGCTGACTTCCGTTTACTTTTTTGCCAATGCCGGGAATAAGTACTATTACCAACAGAAAAATAGTGAGCAGCAAAAAATGACCCGAATATTTTTGCCACACGCTCATCGGAACACAGACAACAAAGGCGGCTAAGCAAACCCCCATCACCATGTAGATCGCGTGTCGCTTCGCAAAAAACCAGGCATCGTTATAAGTTAATGCCGCAAATGAAACAGAAGCAGAGGCCACCATAATTAAACCAATAGACATAAGTGCAAACCAAAGGCACAGTAATGGCCAATCGATACGCTGACTTAAAGGCATTGATTTCGTTAAAGTGGCAGAGGTCATCATGATGAGCACAACTCCTGCACAGCCTGACAAAACTTCTCGCCGCGATCTTCGTAATTTTTGAACATGTCAAAGCTGGCGCAGGCAGGCGACAGCAACACCGCATCGCCCGGCTGCGCTAATGCAAAAGCTTTGTTAACTGCATCCTGCATTGAATCTGCATGAATTATTGGTGCCGCATCGGCTACAGCCTGTTCAATAGCAGTGGCGTCGCGGCCGATGAGCACCAGGCGGCTATTAATGGCACGCAAGGCAGGGGTTAATTCTGTAAAGTCTTGCCCCTTCCCTTCACCACCTAAAATCACAATTAATTGCTGGGGGTCGCGCGCCAAACCCGAAATCGCCGCGAGGGTTGCGCCGATGTTGGTACCTTTGGAGTCGTTATAAAATTCCACCGCATTTTTTTCAGCGACAAATTCGCAGCGATGACGCAAACCGGAAAAGATTTTTAAGGTGCCAAGCATGGCATCGAGCGGAATACCGGCGGCGTCACCCAACGCGAGCGCAGCAAGGGCATTATCTATGTTGTGGCGACCACGAATTTTTAATTCCCTCGCGGCCATTAATGGCGTGAGATTTTTAGCCAAATATTCAATGCCGTCGCGAGTCAATAACCCAAAGCTGCCAAAATCGGCACGGCCACCAAAGTAGATAGGTTTGACACCTGCAGCCAATGGGGGATGAGTCAGCACGTCATTACGGTTAACAACAATATGTTCCGCACCAAAATAAACCCGCAACTTGGCGAGAATATAAGCGCGCATATTCTCGTAACGATCGAGATGATCAGCACTGATATTCAAAATAGTTGCGACTTTGGCGTTAAGCTTGGTCACAGTTTCCAATTGGAAACTGGAAAGTTCCATCACATACAACTCGACACTATCGTTTAACAATTCCAACGCCGGAGTACCGAGATTGCCACCCACAGCAACATTAATTCCAGCCGCCTTGGCCATTTCGCCAACCAGAGTGGTAACCGTGCTTTTTGCATTTGAGCCGGTAATTGCCACAATCGACGCCTTGGCGTAACGCACAAAAATTTCGATGTCGCCAACAACCGGAATACCAGCTGCTCTCGCTTGCTCAATTGCCGGCGTTGCAATCGCGACTCCGGGACTGATAATTATTTCGTCGCAAGCCAATAAGGTGTGTGGATTCAATTCACCACACTCAATACTGACATGGGGAAATTCCGTTTTGATTTGCTGCAAATTGGGTGGCGATAAACGTGTATCGAGCAGAACGAACGCCTGTTGTTGTGCCGCCAAAAAGCGCGCAACCGATAGCCCGGTAATACCGGTACCGATAATCGCTTTTACTTTACTGGTGGCAATCATTTGAGACACAGGCACACACTCCAACTTTATATAAAACAATCATTAACGAATTTTTAACGTCGCCAAACCAATCAATACCAATACCAGGGTGATAATCCAAAAACGCACAATCACGCGCGGCTCAGGCCAACCTTTTAATTCAAAATGATGATGAATTGGCGCCATGCGGAAAATGCGCCGACCGGTTAATTTAAATGAAGCCACTTGCAAAATAACCGAGACAGTTTCGAGTACAAAAATACCGCCCATAATAAACAGTACAATTTCGTGACGAACTATAACGGCGATTAAACCAAGCGCCGCACCTAATGCCAAAGCGCCCACATCACCCATAAATACTTGTGCGGGATAAGTGTTGAACCAGAGGAAACCAAGGCCAGCCCCCACCAGCGCACAACAAAACACAACCAATTCACCAGCACCGGGGATATAAGCAATGTTTAAATATTGGGAAAATTGTGAATGCCCTGCCAAATAAGCAATGACCGCTAATGCTCCCGCCACCATTACACTCGGCATAATTGCCAAGCCATCCAACCCGTCGGTCAGGTTTACTGCATTACTGGTTCCTACAATCACAAAATAGGTAAACACTATGTAAAAAATACCCAGATCGAGCGCGACATTTTTAAAGAAGGGAATAAACAATTGAGTCTCTGCAGGAGTTTGTGCGGTGTAGTACAAAAATACCGCTGCGCCAAAGCCAGCCACTGACTGCCAAAAATATTTCCACCGCGCAGGTAATCCACGGGAATCGCGCTTGGCTACTTTGCGGTAATCATCCACCCAGCCTACTGCACCAAAAATTGCGGTGACAATCAGCACGACCCACACATAGCGATTAGACAAATTGGCCCAGAGTAAGGTGCTGATAAAAATTGCCGACAAAATCAATGCGCCACCCATGGTGGGTGTGCCGGATTTACTCAAGTGCGATTGAGGGCCGTCGTTGCGAATAGATTGACCAATACGCAATTCTGTTAAGCGACGAATGAACCAAGGCCCAAGTAACAACGAAATACCTAATGCGGTGAGCACCCCTAAAATGGCGCGCACCGTTAAATATTGAAACACTGCAAAACTGCGCAGGTATTCTTGTAAGTATTCTGCTAGCCAGTAAAGCATTAGTGATTTTCTCCTGCCGAAACACAGAGTTCACGCACAACGGTATCCATTGCTGCGCTGCGGGAACCTTTAATAAGAATGGTGGTTTTTTTATTGGCGATAGCTTTTAAGCGCGCAACCAAAGCGGTTTTGTCCGCAAAGTGTTCCGCCCCAGCTCCAAATGCCTGGCTCGCATTTTCACTGAGTTTGCCAACCGTAAATAAATGGCTCAGTTTTTTGGCGCGCGCATATTCACCCAGCTCTGTGTGTAACTGCGGCGCTTCTGGCCCCAGCTCACCCAAATCGCCTAATACCAAAATGCTATTCTTTTTTTGTGCAAGCACATCGATAGCCGCGCGCACTGAACCAGGGTTAGCGTTGTAGCTATCATCAATAATTGCCACATCATTAATACCGATATGACGACTCATGCGGCCAGCAACTGGCGCAAAGTTAGCAAGCCCTTGTTTAATTTTTTGCAAATCTGCACCCACGGCAGAGGCACAAGCAGCGGCCATTAAGGCATTGCGAACATTGTGTTCGCCCTGCGCATTCAGGCTCACTTGCATGGCTTGGCCATTCAGGTTGATGGCAAATTCCAAACTGTTGGCGCTGGTTTGAATATCCTGCGCAAAACAATCGGCACCGGTATCTTTAAATGACACACGAAGCACGCGACGATTAGTTAAGGCGGACAACCAGTCAGGAGCGAAGCGATCATCCATATTCACTACGGCGACACCGGTCGTGGGAAGTGCGGCGTAAATTTCACCTTTGGCGCGCGCAACACCTTGCAGTGAACCAAACCCTTGAATGTGCGCGGCCATCACATTGTTGACCATGGTGATTTGTGGCGCGGCAAGTGAGCAGAGGTATTCAATTTCGCCAGGGCCGCTCGCGCCCATCTCAATTACAGCAAACTCATGATGCGCTTCGAGCTGCAGCAATGTTAATGGCACACCAATATGGTTATTAAAATTTCCCTTGGTGGCATGGGTTGGCCCACACTCAGCAAGAATGCCGGCGAGCAAGGTTTTTACTGTGGTTTTTCCGCTGCTGCCGGTAATGGCAATAACTGGACGAGCAAATAAGCTGCGGTTGAGTGCAGCAATTTGCCCGAGCGCCAACAGTGAATCACTCACTACGAGTTGCGGCAATTTAATCTCGGGGAAAAAACGTTCTACCACAAGTGCACAAGGTTTTTTGGCAACAGCGTCGGCAATAAAATCGTGTGCATCAAAACGCTCACCGCGCAATGCGATAAACAATTCACCTGCATTCAAGGTGCGCGAATCAATACTGACCGCAGTAAATTCTGCATCGCCCTGATGGCATTTTGCAGTGACAGCACGCAAAGGTTTACGCGCTGCAATAAATTCCTCAACCCATTTTAAAGTTAGAGGCTTGATCATGGTGTAGCCCCTTGTGACGTTTCGTCATTTTCAAATTTGGCAATGCGTTTTTGCAATGCAATACGCGCCTGTTTGGTATCGCTAAAAGGCAGGGTTTGCTTGGCGAAGATTTGATAATCCTCATGCCCCTTGCCTGCGATTAACACTATGTCGCCCGCCTTGGCTTGCTGCACGGCAAAATCAATTGCCTGTGCACGATCGGCAATAACCAAGCAACCGCTAGGCCGATTCATACCGCGCAGAATTTCACCGGCAATAGCAGAAGGATCTTCCGAGCGAGGGTTATCATTAGTGACAATCACATAATCACTTAACCGCTCGGCAATGGTGCCCATTTGCGGGCGCTTGGTTTTATCGCGATCACCACCACAGCCAAACACTGTCCAGATGTTGCCCGCCTTGTGCTGCTGAATTGCATTCAAGGTATTTTCCAGTGCATCGGGGGTGTGGGCGTAATCTACAATTACTTGAACTTGCTGAGCCTGTTGATCAACCACCACTTGCTGCATGCGGCCCGGGGCTGGCAATAATTCCGGTATGTGCGCAACAATTGCATCGAGAGGAAACCCTTGCAGGGCAACCGCGCCAATGACTGCCAGTAAATTACTGAGATTAAATTCGCCTAAAAGCGGCGAGTTGATTTTTGCAGTGCCCCACGGTGTAACTATATTTGCGCTGACACCAAAGGCGTGCAGCTCAATATTTTGAGCGTAAATATCAGCAACGGTTTTGGTTGAATAGGTAAGTGCAGTGACGCCGGCCGGCACGTTGTTAACCAAACTTTTGGCCCATGCGTCATCAAGATTAACAACTGCAGTTTGCAAACCTTGGGCATTCAATAATTGCGCTTTGGCATTGCCGTAGCTGGTTAAATCGCCGTGATAATCCAAATGATCTTGCGTGAGATTGGTAAAAATAGCCGTGTGAATACTCACGCTGGCAACACGCTTTTGTTGCAAGCTGTGCGATGACACTTCTATCGCAATAGCGGTAGCGCCGTCATGTACCAATTCGGCCAAAATACGCTGCAAGGCGATTGGATCCGGCGTAGTTAATCCGGTTGAATGTAATGCGCTGACTTGCTGCGCCATGGGCGCCAAGGCCGTTGCATCAAGCACTCCATACCCCAGCGTGCCAACTACTGCCGACTTGCGCTGCAATCTCGCCAACAATTGCGCCGCTAATAAACTGCAGGTGGTTTTGCCGTTAGTGCCGGTGATACCCAACAACTGAACTTTTTTACTGGGCTCATCAAAAAAGCGCGCCGCAATAGCACTGACTTGCGACGCGAGTTGTTCTACGGCGATAACCGGAACGCTGCCCAACCAATCAATGCCCTGCCAATTTTTATCAGCCTCTACCAAAATTACACTGGCGCCCAACTCAATCGCTTTGGCAATAAAATCGCGGCCATCCACTTTATTACCAACCAATGCAATAAACGCATCGCCAGTTTTTAATTGGCGGGTATCCAGGCACAAATTACCCACAGTAATCGTTGCGGCTTTTTCCAGCGCAAGATTCGGTAGTAAATCGCACAGCGCTACTGGGCGGCGGGAATAATGAGAGGTCATCATGTGGCTGACCTCTCATTCATAGGCGCAGCTTTTACCGCGGGTTTTTCACTTTCCACCGTTTTCGCCGGTGCAGTTTTGCTAGCTGCTTTGTCAACTATCTCTTTGTTGTCATGCTGATAAATATTATCGGGCGGCACTTGCAACATACGCAGTGCATCTTCCGCCACTTTTGAAAACGCAGGTGCAGCAACCCAGCCACCGTTGGTGTAAATACCTGAGCCTTGCGGTTCATCGACGATCACCATGGCAACAATGCGCGGATTATCAGCCGGTGCCATACCAATAAACGAAGCAATTTGTTTGTCCGAGTAGCGACCATTAATTGCCTTGTATGCAGTTCCGGTTTTTCCGGCGACCGAATAGGAAATTGCTTTTGCGCGTGAGCCTGTGCCCTCAGCCGTCACCACGCGCTTGAGCATTTGTGTAACCTGATCGGTATATTTTTTATCGATCACTCGTTCGCCTTGCGGCGCATTATCCACACGCAGTAACGATACCGGTCGCTTCACACCGCCGGAAGCAATTACTCCATAAGCCTGTACTACTTGCAGCGGCGTCATGGTCATGGCGTAGCCGTAAGAAATGTTGGCGCGCTCAATTCGCTGCAGCGGTTTAAGCACGGGCACATTGCCTGTACCTTCACCGGGGAAACCGGTACCCACAGGTTGCGATGCCCCCAAACGCGCAAACATATCGCGCACGGTATTGGTATCCAATGCAAAGGAAATTTTGGTCATGGCGATGTTGCTGGATTTGGCAATCGCCATAGCCAAATCCATCGCGCCGTAATTGCGGTGATCTTTAATGGGCTTGCTGCCCACCATAAAGTAACCGGGATTGGTATCGATAATATCTTCCGGTTTGAATTTGCCACTATCGAGCGCCGCGAGTACCACCCAGGGTTTTACGGTTGAACCTGGCTCGTACAAATCGGTAATGGCGCGATTGCGCAAGCCGTCGCCACGGGCGCGGCTGCGATCATTGGGGTTAAAGCTGGGCAAATTAGAAATCGCGAGCACTTCACCGGTGAGCACATCGAGAATGACAATTGAGCCGGCAACTGCACTGCTGGCCTCAACCGCTTTTTTTAATTCGCGATGCGCAAGATATTGCAGGCGTAAATCAATACTGAGCGTCAGGTTTTGACCGGGGCGCGCCGCTTTCACCAAGCGCAATTCTTTTACCGTGCGCCCACGCAAATCCTTCAATACTTCTTTGGCGCCATTTTCACCCGTGAGCCAAGCGTCGTAAGCGAGCTCCATGCCTTCCTGACCGCGATCATCCACATCGGTCATGCCCACCAAATGAGCAGCCACATCAGCAGCGGGGTAATAACGGTGATATTCAATTTGCTCGTAAACCCCGGGCACATCCAACGACAAAACCGCTTGCGCGGCTTCGGGTGACATTTGACGCTGCAGATACATAAATTCTTTATTGGCGTAACGCGCCAGACGCGACTCCAATTCCGTCTTGTTAGCTTTGAGTGCTTGAGCCAAGTCGGCAATGCGATGAGGTGCCTGGGATAAAACTTTGGGGTTGGCCCACAGCGTGGAGACGGGAGTACTCACCGCCAATGGCGAGCCGTTGCGATCAGTGATTACACCACGGTAGGCCGGAATAATTTCCGTGCGCAGGGTGCGCGACTCGCCTTGATCCTGCAGGAATTCATAACCTTTATCGGCGTTGGGCAGCACTTGCAAGCTGGCAACATGCACTATCAATACCGCCACCAGAATCGCCAATACCAATCCGACGCTGTAGAAACGCCAGCGTGCCACCTTGAGCGGCTTGTGATCAGGTTTGGCGAGCGGACGCGCGCGGCGCGGCTCAAATGCCGAAGAGCGGCTCATTGTCCACCTGCCGCAGGTGCCTGCACCTGACCGCGACCATCGATAATGCGATCACCAGAGATCATTACAATCTCTTCCGGTGTGGGAGCCATCATATTCAGCTCGGAGATTGCGGCATTCTCAACGCGACCATAGGCCGCCCAGGTGCTCTGCTCCAGCAAATACTGACCCCACTGTACCTGCAACTGTGCAGCCTCACGCCGCAGGGTTTCCAAGCTGTTTACATCGCGGCGCACCAGTTGTGTCGTCGCAACCACCCCGAGCGCAGAAACCACCGTTGCCAGCCACAATACCGCCACCACCAGCAAAACGCCGGTCGCAGGTGGTTTTTGTGATTGGAGGTTTCTGTTCATGGAATCCCTGGCAATTATTGTGGTGAAGGTTCTGTGTAACTGACTGATAGCTGCTTTTGTTTTGATTCAATCGACGAACAATCGGGATTTACAATTTCTCGGCTACACGCATCACCGCACTGCGCGACCGAACATTGGCGTTTACCTCTGCATCGCTCGCCTTGATTGCCTTGCCGAGCGAGCGCATGCGTTTATTTAACTGGTCATCGCGAATCGGCAACCCTTTGGGAACCGGGTCACCCAACTCTTGGCGGCGAATAAAGCGCTTCACCACACGATCTTCCAACGAGTGAAAACTGATCACCACCAAACGCCCGCCGGGAGCCAGTACTGTCAGGGCCTGATCCAATACCGATTCCAGATCGCCCAGCTCGTTGTTGACCTGAATGCGAATCGCCTGAAACGCGCGCGTGGCAGGGTGCTTACCCTTTTCCCACGCCGGATTGGCTTCTTTAATCACTTCCGCCAAATGTTTGGTGCGCGTAAACGGCTGCTTTTGGCGCTCGGCGATAATCGCGCGTGCCATACGCTTGGCGAACCGCTCCTCACCAAACTCTTTCAGCACCCAGGTAATTTCATCTTCACCGGCGCTGTTGACCCACTCCGCCGCACTCTGGCCGCGGGTTTGATCCATGCGCATATCAAGCGGGCCGTCCTGCATGAAGCTAAAGCCGCGCTCGGCCTCATCCAGCTGGGGCGATGACACCCCCAAATCCAACAACACCCCGGTCACCTTGCCCGTCATACCGCGCTCATCGATTAGCGCCGCCAACTCGGCAAACGAACCATGGGCGATGGCAAAACGCGCGTCGCTGCCAAAACGGGTATTGGCGGTGGCAATCGCCGCAAGGTCTTTATCAATGCCCAACAGGCGACCATCAAGCGCCAGCTGCTGCAGGATCAAACCACTGTGACCACCGCGCCCGAAGGTGCCATCCACGTAAAAACCGGAGGTATCGGTAACCAGTGCCTCTACCGCCTCGTTCAGGAGCACGGTGATGTGTTGAGCGTCAGACACGTAGATACCTAGAAAGAAAGATTTTGTAATTCGGCTGGCATTTCGCCATCGATGGATTGATCCATGAGCGCGTTCCAGCTGTCTTCGTTCCACAGCTCAAACTTGTTGCCCAGGCAGACCAACATCAGTTTTTTATCCAGATGCGCAAAGTCGCGCAGGGTGGGGGGAACCAAAATCCGGCCATTTGCATCCATTTCCAAGTTCACCGCCTGCCCCATAAAGCGACGTTGAATCTTGCGGACTTGCTCATTACCCGAAGGCAGGGCCTGAATTTTGGCGAGTACGGGTTCCCATTCGGATTCGGAGTAAACCAGCAGGCAGCGCTCATACATATGCGCAGTCACCCATAAACTCCCGGCGCCAGTGGACAGCAGCGAGTCGCGAATGCGCGCTGGTATCGCCATGCGACCCTTGGGGTCCATGCTGATGGAATAACTGCCTGTAGCCACTTTTCACCACTTGACGGGATTGCTTTTCACAAAAAGCCACAAAAAACCACAAATACCCACTTTTCCCCACGGTGCTCACTATAAATCGGAGCAGGTCAAAGTCAAGCGAGCTGGCGCGAAAACATGGGTAATTTCACGGGAAAAATCAGGAAAAATCGGCGAACAAGAAGGGAAAAGACATAAAAGCAACGCTGCAAAAACCAACATAAACAGATAAAACAAAGCGATAGCGCGCAAACCTAATGTAAAACATTAAGTTTGCGATTATTTCGCGGTAATAAGCAGGGATCTTTAGAAGGATTCGGTCTATATCGACCTTGAAGAGAACTACAAACCACAAACTAGAGGTCACGCACTAGCTAAAAAGCAGAATTAAGTCGGAGTCAGCCGATAAGCCGGGTTCTGTCGTGGACAGTCATTCATCTGGGACTAAGGTCACCCTTAGCCTCAAGCAACCTACCCGCCCTCGATACGAGCCGCATCATTGAGGGCCTATTTGGTCTTGCTCCGAGCGGGGTTTACCATGCCGCAGCCTGTTGCCAGTTGCGCGGTGCGCTCTTACCGCACCCTTTCACCCTTACCGTTGCTCTTGCGAGCACTTAGGCGGTCTGCTCTCTGTTGCACTTTCCGTAGGCTCACGCCTCCCAGGCGTTACCTGGCGCTCTGCTCTATGGAGCCCGGACTTTCCTCCCCGATGCACCACACAGCACTCAAGAGAGCTATGCAGTTAACACCGGAGCGACTGTCGGGCCGACTCCGAGGCGGCACATTAACTGCCCGCGGCAACAAGTGCAAGTTCGACGATTGTGCAACACCCAGTTTTTCTGTCGCCTTTTCACTCACTTTTGCCAACAAGTTCACCTATATCATCCTGCTTATGACCAAATATCGCCAAATGAGGCTTTTAACTGGTATTTTGGCCGCCTTAGGCTATTAATTAACGTAATTCAATTACCGGTTATTACGGCTTATCTCCCCCCTGAATCGGATCTCACAATAAAAGCGCAGGAGAACTTCTAGTGAAAGCTTATCAATACAACCTTCTTGCCATGGCCATTGCAACCCAACTCGCATTGCCGGTCATCGCTCAAGAAAATGACCTCGCTCTGGAAGAGGTGATGGTGACCGCCCAAAAACGTCCGCAGAGCCTGCGCGATGTGCCAATTTCGGTAAATGCACTTTCCAGCAAAAAGCTGGAAGATGCCGGGATCACCAGTATTGAACGGGTGGCCGACTACATCCCCAGCTTCAACATGACACAAACCGGTATCGGCACCAACATCGCCATCCGCGGTATTAGCTCCGGGGTTAACCCCGGTTTTGAGCAGTCCGCCGCGCAATTTGTAGACGGTATTCACTTTGGCCGCTCGCAACTGTCGCGGGCGCCATTTCTTGACCTGGAACGAGTAGAAATTCTACGCGGCCCGCAAAGTATTCTATTTGGCAAAAACTCGACAGCGGGTGCCATCAGTATCACCACCGCCAAACCGGGCGATGTACACGAAGCCAAACTCACCGCGCTTTACGAACCAGAACATGGCGAGCAGGATATTCGCCTGGTGCTCTCCGGCCCGATTAGCGACACAGTCGGCGGCCGCTTGGCGATATTGGATAGCCGCATCGATGGCTTTATGGAAAACACCACCCTCGGGCGCGACGAATCCGGCGATGAAAACCGTGTTATTCGCGCCACACTGCAATGGCAACCCAGCGATCAGTGGGACATTGTGCTCAAGCTGGAGGACGGCTCCTTTGACAGCAATGGCCGCAATATCGAAGTAGTCAAACCGGTTGAAATTCCTTCGCCACTGACCGGGGTTGCTACGCCCTACGCCAATGCTCTGCAATTCTTTACCCAAGGCCAGTATTTGCTGGATACCACCCACGATTGGAAACGCCAATCCAACGGTGATTTCAGTTACAACGATACCGAAAACGTCACCCTTTCGATTGAACGCGAATTGGGTGAACACACCCTGACGGCGATTACTGGCTACAACGCTTACACCTACGATGAACTCTGCGACTGCGACTTTACCGGCGCCTCGGGCTTCAATATTTTATCCAACGAGGACTACAGCCAGATCAGCCAGGAAATTCGCATCACCTCACCGGAAGATGAGACCATCAGCTACATCGGCGGCTTGTTTTTCCAAAGCAGCTCGATGGAATTTAACGACGCCGTACGGGTTCCTACCGACAGTTTTATCGCCACTGCGTTTACCCCCATTTTGGGCGCAGGAGCGGCCAATTTATTACGCGGTGCTTCATCCAACCGCTCGTTTGAACAAGACACAGATTTAGCCGCCATTTTTGCGCAAGCTACCTGGAACTTCACCGATCTGTCGCGAGTGATAGTGGGCGCGCGCTACACTGAAGAAACCAAAGAGGCGAGCCGCACCCAGTATCACGTCAGCAACAGTGGCGCCGTGTTACCCCAAGGCAGCCCGAGCGATACTTACAACATTATCTGGAGCCAGTTCAAAATCGACCCTCACTCCGTTAGTGGCGAGCGCGACGAGTCCGGTTTCACCCCGCTTATTACCTTGCAGCATGATTTTTGGGGCTCCGATATGGTGTACGCGAGCTACACCACGGGCTTTAAATCGGGTGGTTTCGATGTGCGCGCTAACGCCGCTCCTAATGAGCTGGATGGCATTTATCCGGCCATTGAAGGTACTTGGGAATTTGATGAGGAAAAGGTCGAAAACTTTGAAGTTGGCGCCAAGTTTGTATTGGCTGATGGCGCAGCAGAGCTAAACCTTGCCGCGTTCCGCTCCGAATTTGAAGACATGCAAACCAGCCAGTTTGATGGCAGCCTGAGTTTCAACGTGACCAACGCCGGCCAGGCGGTGGTGCAAGGCCTTGAAGCTGACGGACGCTGGGCGATAATCGATAACCTGATGCTGCGCGGCGGTATGGCTTATATCGACTTTGAATACACTGACTTCCCCAATTCCCAGTGCTACTTTGGTCAGGCAGATAACATTGCACCAATCGGTGACGGAGCCTGTGATGCGACAGGACAGCGCCGTGAATTCACGCCAGAATACCAAGGCAATATCGGTGCGGATTACACCATCAACTTCAGCAATGGCTTGAAATTGGTCAATACGCTCGACCTGATTTACAGCGATGAATACCTGACCACACCATCACTTGACCCGCGCTTCCAGCAGGACGCCTACACCAAGATCAATGCCCGCATTGCACTTAGTGGCGACTCGGACAATTGGGAACTGGCATTGATAGGCAAGAACCTGACGGATGAGTCTATTGTGCCCTATGCCAATGGTTTGCCCGTCGCCTCTACAGTGACCCGCGGTACTGGTTCAGGTTATTACGCCTTCTATGAACGTCCGAAGAGTGTGGCCATTCAAGGCACGATTCGCTTCTAAACTTCACATCAGGATCTACCAACAGGGGGCGCACTTGCGCCCCTTTTGCTTTCTCGCGATTGCGCTGCATCAGCTTGATGCAAATCAATATCACCCCGGCGCATTTACCTAGACTGGGTATTCAACGCCTTGGCTTGCTCAGCAAACTGCTTATAAATCGATAGTCTGCAGCAGATTGCCCACCCGACCCCAACCTTGCGCAGAGGTGGCCTATGAATATGTACTCCTGGAGTTTTACCGACTGGGCCAAAAAGGTAGAGGCTACGGCGGCACTGCTACGTCCGGCCGGCTTGCTGCAACCGGAGACGGCAGGCTACCACTTGTGCGATCTTGCACTGCACGGCGCCGTTCACAACCCATCGCGCAGCTACCGGTTGCGCCTGCAAGATACGCTGCAGAGTTTGGCCAACCAGCGCTACCTTGACGACTGGCAACTGCGCCCCAAATCGCAGTTGATTCACTATATTTGCCGCGAGTTCCACCAGGCACATTTTGCGCAATTGCCCTTGCTGCTGGCGAGCGCGCAACAGTTGCAAGGCACCGCCCAGTCCCGCCAACTGGAACAACTGCAATTACTCATACAACAACTACAAGAGGATTTATTCCCGCATATGCAACACGAGGAGCAGCGTATTTTCCCCGCACTGCTCAAACCGGTAGATTTCGACAGTTTTTGCTCGCTGGCAATACTGCATCACAATCACGACAGTCAGGCATCCCTGCTACAGGCGATGGACAGCCTCTGCCAAGAGTTGCTGGAGGAACATCCCGATCAGGCAGTGACTCACTTCATCACGGAACTGCAAAACTTCACCATGCAACTGCGCCTGCATATAGCGCTGGAAAACAACCTGCTTTTCATCATTGATTAAATAACTGCGGATAACCACTTTGACTAATAGTTCTGTTTCGGCCACGTTTTCCTATCCTTTCCGGGTGTTTTTCCTCGCTACCGCACTCTATGGCATTGCCGTTGTTATCGCCTGGATGAGCTACTTGTTTGGCGGCATTCCCCTGCCGCTGGGCTGGACATCGCTACACTGGCACAGCCACGAAATGCTCTACGGATTCACCAGCGCCGCGATTGCCGGGTTCATCCTCACCGCCGTATGCAACTGGACGGGGGCACCACCACTCAAGGGTGGCAAATTGCTGGCACTGGTGGGGCTCTGGCTCGCCGGGCGCCTTAGCCTATGGACGGCAAGCTGGTTACCGGCAGGCACCGCGATGCTGATTGATGGCTTGTTCTTCCCCATTCTGGCGCTTTATTTACTGCAACTTTTGCTGCGCCACGGCAACCAACGCAACCTCGTATTGGTGGCGATATTGCTCCTGCTCGGCATGGGCAACCTGGCCATGCACTGGGGCTTTTTGACCGGCAAA
Source organism: Cellvibrio sp. QJXJ (assembly GCF_024452345.1). Lineage (NCBI taxonomy): Bacteria > Pseudomonadati > Pseudomonadota > Gammaproteobacteria > Cellvibrionales > Cellvibrionaceae > Cellvibrio > Cellvibrio sp. QJXJ. The sequence goes on along the minus strand of NZ_CP101662.1, from coordinate 4,252,491 downwards.
ACCGCATGGCTGGTGCAGGGGGAGCAACTGGCGTTTGGGCTTATCACCCTGATAATGATTGTGATTGGCGGGCGCATTATCCCCGCCTTCAGCCGCAATTGGCTGCGCCAGCGCGGCGGCAATGAGGGCGCAGTGAAATCCTCCAACCGCACCGACGCCATCACCCTGATACTCAGCGCGGCGGTTATTCCGGTTGATGTCTGGCTGGGTTCAGGGACAGTAGCCGCATTGGTGATTCTCGCGGCTGCGGCCGCCAACGCCTGGCGCCTCTGGAGTTGGTCTGGCTGGTTAACGCGCGCCGAGCCACTGCTGTGGATTCTGCACCTGGGTTACGCCTGGATTATTGCGGGCCTACTGCTCAAAGGCATGGCTGCACTCAACCTGATAGCGCCCTCCGTCTGGCAGCACGCACTGGGAGTTGGCGCCATGGGCACCCTGATTCTCGGGGTGATGACCCGCGTCGCTCTCGGCCATACCGGCAGGGCATTAACCCTGCCCACCTTTGGGGTGATTATTTATCTCGCCATCAGTATTGCCGCCTTGAGTCGCGTTCTGGCCGCGCTGGGGTGGATCAATTACTCCTTTGGCCTGATGCTCGCCGCGAGTGGCTGGACGCTCGCATTTGCCCTGTTTCTGCTGTTGTATTGGCCTATTCTCACCCGCCCCCGCATCGGCTGAAGCGGGATTTTTACCCGGCAGCCCCTGCCGGGTCATCGCCATTGCTGCTATTATTAATCCGACTTATTTTTGTGCGGCGATTGGATAACGAGCAATGAGCGATTCCCCTAACGGACAGTCTCCGACGTCTCCGTCCACACTGGAGGCAACCCGGACGACCGCTACGCAGCCACAACATTCACACTTGCCGCACAACATCCTCAAGGGCTTCCTGCTCGCCGCCGCCGCACTCTTTCTCTTCACCTGCATGGACAGCATCACCAAATACCTGACCAGCCATTACAACGTGCCCTTTGTGGTGGCCATGCGCTACCTGGTGCATTGCTCGGTGATGCTGATTATTCTCGCACCGCGCCACTCCACCCAACTGGTTAAAACCCAGCGCACCGGGTTGGTGATTTTGCGCGGCCTGGCGCTCACACTTTCATCGCTGTGCATGGGCATGGCGCTGCAGCGTATGCCCTTGGCTGAAACCACGGCAATCAACTTCCTCGCACCCACACTGGTTGCGTTACTGGCAGGCTCACTGCTGACTGAACGGATTGGCGGCTGGGGCTGGGCGGCGATAGTGACCGGGTTTGTCGGGGTATTACTGATTGCCCGCCCGGGCGGCGGATTGGATGCACTGGGGGTATTTTTTGCGCTGATGGCCGCCTGCTCCAACGCGACCTATCAGTTGCTGTCACGCCTACTCGCCAGCACCGAAAAAGCCATCGCCCTGCTGTTTTACACTGCATTGATTGGCTCCATCATTTTCGGCCTCGCCCTGCCCTGGTACTGGGAGGACAAAACGCCCAGCACTATGGAACTGGTTCTCTTGCTCAGCATGGGGCTAACCGGCGGCTTGGGCCACTATCTCTTCACCCTCGCCTATCGCCATGCACCCGCCTCGGTGCTGGCACCTATGACCTATTTGCAGCTGCTCTGGGCAGGGCTAATGGGCTGGCTGATTTTCGGCACCATTCCCGACGGCACCAGCCTGATCGGTATGTTCATAGTGGCGATTTCCGGTTTGATCATCGCGTTTAAATCCCACTTCACCAAGGCCGCCCCCGCCAAACCCGAATCTGATCAGCTCTAGCCCCTCTGTATACAGGCGCTTCCTGACAAAAATGTCAGCCAGTTGTTGGCTTCATGTTGGATACACAGGGCTACACTTGTGGCATGACGTTACTGGCTACACAAAGCGGAGATCTCCGGAATGCGCTTACTTCTGGTCGAGGATGAAGAAAAAACCTCGTCTTATATCAACCGTGCCATGAGCGAACTGGGCTTTAGGGTCGATGTGGCCGATAACGGCATCGATGGCCTGTATCTGGCGCAAGAACACGACTATGACGCGATCATTCTGGATGTGATGCTCCCCGGAAAAGACGGCTATGCCGTGCTCGAAAAGTTGCGTGCAACTAAACAGACACCGGTGCTGATGCTCTCGGCGCGCGGCTCGGTGGATGAACGGGTCAAGGGGCTGCGCAGCGGCGCGGACGATTATTTAGCGAAACCTTTTTCGCTGATTGAATTGGTGGCGCGCATCCAGGCGCTATTGCGTCGCCGTCATAGCGATGGCGCCGATGTCACTCAATTGCAGATAGACGACCTACACCTGGACTTACTGGCACGCCGGGTCACCCGGGCTGGGCAACGGCTGGAGCTGACCGCCAAAGAATTTGCGCTGCTTAGCTTACTCGCGCGGCGACAGGGGGAAATCCTCTCCAAAATGATGATCGCGGAACAGGTATGGGACATGAACTTCGATAGCGATGCCAACGTTGTGGAAGTGGCGATCAAACGTCTGCGCGCCAAAATCGACACGCCCTACCCCGTCAAATTACTTCACACAGTGCGCGGCATGGGCTATGTACTGGAAGCCCGGTCAGAATTCTCGCGCCCAGGTCACTATGAATAAAATTTTTATCACCCAGTCTATCGCTGTTCGTCTGGCGCTGATGTTCGCGTTAACGGCTGTTGCGATTGTTGCAGTCTCAGCACTGATGTTGCACCAATCCTTGCTCAACTCCCTGCGCCAGCAAATGCATCAGGAATTACAATTTCGCCATAGCTTGATGGTGCCATACATTACGGCGCGCGAATCCCTTGCCGACTGGTCAACGGTAGAAACCAAACTCACAAACTGGACTACTGTGGAAGGTGGCCATACCCACTATTGGGTGCTCAGCGACGACCCGCGCTATCGTGTGGGCGGCGAACCACTTGAGGGGGTTGATTGGGCGAAACAGCCCAGCGGATTTTCCCGCATACCGAAAGAACCCTGCTCGCTTTATTTACTGATTACTGAAATTCCCGCCAAGGGCGATCGACCTGCCGTGCGCTATGTCGCCGCACTAGACTCCACCCCTTACATGGGAACACTGCAGGCATTCACCCGCACCATGATTTTAATTTCTGTCGTGGGTATTGCGCTGGTTGCACTGCTAGGATTTTTTGTGGCACGTATTGGTTTGCTACCGGTCAACCATCTCAGCCAACAAGCGCATCACCTCGCACCTGGTAATCGCGGTCAACGGCTCGATACCAAAGCCCTGCCGGTAGAGTTGCAGGTGTTGGCTGAATCATTTAACGGCGTACTGGAGCGACAGGAAATTGGCTGGAACCAATTGGAAAGTTTTAATGCCGATGTAGCCCACGAATTGCGCACACCGCTCACCAATTTAATCGGCCAGACCCAGCTGGGTTTATCGCGACCGCGCGAGCAACACGAGCTGGAGGATTTGTTGCAATCCAATCTGGAAGAATTGGAGCGCATGACCTCTATTGTTAATGACATGTTGTTTTTATCCCACGCCCAAGCCGGTGAACAGGCTACTCAATTAAGCGAGGTATCGCTGCGGGAGGAAGCGCTAAAAACAGCGGAGTATCTGGAGCCATCCTTCCTGGAAAAATCCCTGCATCTGGTCATCGAAGGCGATGTGCAAGCGCGAGTTGATCGCCGGTTATTTCATCGCGCGCTGGCAAACCTGCTCAGCAACAGCGCGCGCCACGCCGAAGATAACACCAATGTCACCGTCAGTTTGCAAGAAGAAAATGGTTTTGCACTAATCAGTGTTGCCAATAAAGGTGAACCCATTGCAGCGCAACACCTTACCCGTTTATTTGAACGCTTCTATCGTATAGATGCCTCGCGGGCGCGCAGTGATATGCACCATGGCCTGGGTTTATCGATTGTGCGTGCAGTGGCACTCATGCACCACGGCGATGTATTTGCCCGCAGCAATAATGGTATTAATTGTTTTGGATTTTCGATGGCACTTTATTAAAAAATGTAAATCATCCTCCCTCCGCAAGATTCTGACAAACCTGTCAGCAAAACGTCAGCCTATCGACCCACTCCCCTACCTACTATGTATCCAGATTATGTGATGCACAGTGCGGCACCTTTTTGCGTATCACGACGCGATATATGCACATCCTTCATACACGCAACTCATTATTGAACTCACTCTACCAACCGGGGAGGCATCATTGAAAAGCCTGATTCGTATCACCTTGCAAAAGCCACTGACGTTTATTGTGCTGGCGATATTGATTGCAGGTTTCGGCACTCTCGCCGCGCTGCGTATGCCGGTGGATATTTTTCCTGCGATCCGCATTCCAGTGATTGCGGTTGCCTGGACTTATAACGGGTTGGCACCCGAGGATATTTCCAACCGCATAATTTCCCCCTATCAACGTGCGCTAAATACCACGGTTGCCGATATTGAACATATCGAAAGCCAATCGATGACTGGCATGGGAATCGTGCGTATTTTCTTTCATCCCAATGTGGATATTCGCACTGCCACCGCGCAAGTCACGGCGGTATCGCAAACCATGTTGCGCACTATGCCGCCGGGTATTACGCCACCGTTTATCGTGAATTACGATGCGTCCACCGTGCCGGTGCTGCAAGTTGCACTCTCGGGCGAAGGGCTCACCGAGCAACAATTAAATGATTTGGGTATGACGCAAATTCGCCCGCAATTACTCACCCTGCCCGGTGTAGCCATGCCCTTGCCCTCAGGCGGAAAACAGCGGCAAATCCAGATTGATATCAACCCGATTGCGCTACAATCTTTTGGTTTATCCGCCGCCGATGTGAGCGCCGCCATTGCTGCACAAAACCAAATCAGCCCCGCTGGTTTTATCAAAATGGGCAGTCAACAATACAACGTCAAACTCAATAACGCGCCGGATTCCATTCAGGCGTTAAGTGATATCCCGGTAAAAGTTGTCAATGGCGCGACAATTTATCTACGCGACCTTGCCACTGTGCGCGACGGCAGCAGCCCGCAACAAAATATTGTGCATGTGGATGGCACTCGCTCAGTGTTATTAACCATTTTAAAAAATGGTACTGTCTCCACGCTCTCGGTAGTCGAGAGCGTGAAAGAAGCTTTACCGCGCATTACCGACGGCCTCGCCAACTCGCTCAAAGCAATTCCCATTGCCGACCAATCTATTTTTGTGCGTGCAGCCATGATGACCGTGGTACATGAAGCGCTACTGGTTGCCGCCTTGATTTCGCTGTTGATTTTATTGTTCCTTGGCTCCTGGCGCGCGACCCTAATTGTGGCAGCTTCTATTCCACTTTCTATTCTTGCCGCGATCGCGGTACTCAATGCATTTGGGCAAACCCTGAATGCCATGACCCTTGGCGGCCTCGCCATTGCAATTGGTATTTTGGTGGATGAAGCCACAGTCACCATTGAAAATATCGAGCGGCATTTGGGTGAAGGCAAAAGCGTTACCCAAGCGATTATGGATGGCGCTGCTGAAATTTTAATTCCGGTATTTGTGGCACTGCTGTGTATTTGTATTGCATTTGTGCCGATGTTTTTCCTGCCCGGAATTTCCGGTTACCTGTTTGTGCCTATGGCGCTGTCGGTGGTGTTTGCGATGGTGGCGTCCTTCCTATTATCGCGCACCGTCGTACTCACTATGGCGATGTATTTATTAAAACCACATTCGGTTGCAACACCGGATGAAACACCCATTCGCAAAAATCAGGCGAGTTTTAGCCAACAATTCTTCGCACCGTTTATTCGCTTCCAGAAAAAATTTGAGCAGGGCTTTGAAAAAATGCGCACCAGCTACACTCGCGCCCTCGCCGGTGTACTCGCCACGCGCAAACTTTTTGTTACCGGTTTTATGGGGCTGGTACTTATCTCTTTTGTATTGGTGCCATTTTTAGGCCGCAATTTTTTCCCGGCAGTAGACTCCAGCAGTATCTTGCTGCATGTCCGCCTGCCCGCCGGTATTAAAGTAGAGGAAAGTGCTGCACGTTTTGAACTTATTGGTCGCGCACTGCGCGAATTAATTCCGGCCAACGAATTGGATTCCATTATCAACAACATTGGTATGCCGGTGAGTATGCTGAATATGATTTACAACACCTCCGGTACTATCAGCGCTCAAGATGGCGACATCATGATCAGCCTTAAACCCGGATTCCGCGCCGCTAAACATATAGAACGCCTACGCCAGGAGCTACCCGCGCGCTTCCCGGCAACCACTTTTTCATTTTTACCCGCCGACATCACCAGTCAGATTTTAAATTTTGGTTCACCATCGCCATTGGATATACAAATCAACGGGCGCAATGCGGCGGCTAATCGCGAATTTGCCGAGAGGTTATTGCACCGCATCAACCGGATTCCCGGCATTGCCGATGCGCGCATCCAACAGCCGGAAAGCACGCCGCAATTAAATATCGATATCGACCGCTCGCGCATCGGTCAATACGGCATTACCGCGCGCGATGTCACCAACAGCCTTGGTGCATCACTGGCAGGCACCCAACAAACCGCGCCGGTGTTTTATATCAATCCAGCGAACGGTGTTTCTTACCCGGTAGTTGCGCAGGTGCCAGAATATTTAATGGCTGACATGAGCGATTTGGAAAACGTGCCAATTTCCAGTACCACCAACAGCGATAGCAGCTCACAAAGTCTGGGTGGCCTCGCACGCATTACCCGCTCGACCACCTTGCCCGTGGTATCGCAATACAACATGCAATCCATGATTAATATTTTTGCCACCACACAAGGGCGCGATTTAGGCTCCGTTGCCGACGACATCAATGCGGTTATCGCCGAATTGGATAAAGAGCGCCCAGCAGGCACGCAGGTAACACTGCGCGGGCAATACCAAACCATGAATGTTGCGTTTAGTGGTTTGGGTTATGGTTTGCTCGGCGCTATTGCATTGATTTATTTTTTAATCGTGGTGAATTTTCAAAGCTGGAAAGATCCGTTCATTATTATTTCCGCATTGCCTGCCGCACTCGCCGGTATTGTGTGGATGTTATTTATATCTTTCACGCCACTCTCGGTACCCGCATTAACCGGCGCAATTATGTGTATGGGTGTTGCCACCGCCAATTCGATTTTATTAGTGAGTTTTGCCCGCGAACGGCTCGCTGAAACCGGTGATGCTTTACAGGCGGCACTGGAAGCCGGTTACGTGCGCTTACGCCCGGTGGTTATGACCGCGCTGGCAATGATTATTGGCATGATTCCTATGGCACTCGGTATAGGTGAAGGCGCGGAACAAAATGCTCCGCTGGGTCGCGCTGTTATCGGCGGTTTAATTACCGCCACTATCGCTACATTATTTTTTGTTCCTGCACTATTTAGTTGGGCGCATCGCCATCACGCTAAAAATATCGCAACTCATTCGGAGCTAATGCCAAACAATGTCTAACCATTCATCCCAACAACATCACCCTCAAATCCCGCCGGTGAATCCGGCTGAATTTCGCCGCAAACTCATTAAACTCAGCATAGTTATTGGTGCCGTTGCGATTGTGCTGGCAAGCCTGGGTATTTGGCAGCGCAGCAATGCCACGGTAGAACTTTCGCAAGTGGCTGCGCAGTCGGCAGTGCCGAGTGTATCGGTAATTGCGGCCGCCACCAGTAATGAAACTACCAGCCTGGTACTGCCCGGCAATGTGGAGCCACTCAATAGCGCATCCATTTATGCGCAAACCAATGGCTACATCAAAGAATGGTTAGTGGATATTGGTGATACGGTAAAAAAGGGGCAAGTGCTTGCGATATTGGACGCACCGGAATTGTTACATCAATTAGCGCAGGCCAAAGCTAATTACTCCACAGCAATTGCCGAACAAAACAACGCACAGAGCATGGCAGATCGCGCCAATCAATTAATGAAACTTGATAGCGGCGCAATTTCGCGTGAAATGTTAGAGCAACGCGTACGCGATGCAGAAGCAAAAAAAGCCGCGACAGCAGCTGCGCGCGCCAATGTAGATCGTTTGGAATCGTTACAAGCCTTCACCAAACTCACCGCGCCATTTGATGGACAAGTCACCAGCCGCTCTGCACAAATCGGCGAGTTGGTGGTGGCTGGAAATTCAAATGCACAACCGCTATTTACCATTTCCGATACCAGCGTCATGCGCATTTTTGTGCGAGTACCACAAAGCTACGCCACCCAAATGCAAGCCGGTCAAGGCGCAGAATTATCACTGCCTGAACACAGCGACAGAACCTTCTCCGCCGCGGTCACCCGCAGCGCTCGCGCGGTGGATATTACCTCTGGTTCCGTGCTCGTCGAACTGCAAGCGAACAATGACCGGGGCGAATTAATGCCCGGTGCCTACACTCAAGTCAGCTTCAAGCTCGCCGCTAACAAACAACAAATTCGTGTACCCGGCAGTGCCATTTTATATCGCGACCAACAACCCTCTGTTGCCACTATCGACGATAACAATAGAGTGACCCTCAAGCCGATAAAAATTGGCCGCGATGAAGGCACTGTTGTTGAAATACTGACGGGCATTAGCGCAACAGATCGTATTATTACTACACCGCCAGATGCCATTCGCAGTGGCGATGAGGTGCGCGTAGTCAATGTGAAATAATTAATCCGCCTTAGCCGCCATGGGGGCACAGCGCTGACCCTGTCCATATTTTTGTTCGCGGTATAAATAGGAAGGCAATTGCACCTGCGCCAGCGCTTTGTATTGTTCTTCCACTTGCGCGGGGCGCAGCAGCGTTAGTGTCTCGTTTGTTTCGTTGTACTGGGCGATGACGGCACTGGAATCCGGTTTTAACAAGGTGATTTTTTCTGGCTCCATTAACGCAAAATAATCGTCAAACTGCAGGAGTGCGCGACCGGGGCTGTTGGGGTCGGCAATAAAATCCCGCCCCGTCATGGTGTGACAACTGGATACGCCCATAAGCGATAACAGCGTGGGCGCCAAATCGATTTGACTCGCCAGTTCGCTAATACGTTTTGGCTTAACACTGCCCCCCAAAATTAACCCGGGAATATGGAATTTTTCCACCGGAATTAAATTATTGCCGTACACCCGGTTATCGTGATCCGCAACAATAAGGAATACTGTGTCTTGCCAGTATTCACTTTGTTTGGCCTTGGAAAAAAATTGTCCCATGGCCCAGTCGGCATACTTCACCGCATTATTCACCACAGCCTTGGGCTCTTCGTGCAAGGCGATTCGACCGTCGGGAAATTCAAACGGTTCGTGATTGCTGGAGGTAAAAATCAGCGAGAAAAATGGTTGCCCGGCTTGATGTAGACGGGTTAATTGTTGATGGGCGGTAGTGAATAAATCTTCATCGCTGGCACCCCAGCTACCCACAAACACCGGATCATTAATTTGGTGTAGATCCACAATCTGACTAAAACCATTGCCAGTAAAAAAGCTGCGCATATTATCGAAGTGCGCTTCACCGCCATAAATAAATTGCGTGGTATAACCGGCGGCTTTCAGCACCGATGCAAGCGTGGTGAAATTGCGTTGGCTTTTGGAAAGTTTCACCACACTCTGCGCAGGTGTGGGCGGATAACCTGCCACTACTGCTTCTATGCCGCGCACCGAACGGGTGCCGGTGGCATAAAGCCGCTCAAACCAAATACCTTCATCGGCCAATTTATCCAACTCGGGAGTCACCCCCACACCGCCGAGCGCCCCCACAAAGGTTGCGCCCATGCTCTCCTGCAACACAATGACCACATTGAGTGGTTTGGCAGGTGAATTTAACGCGCGCTGGTAATGAAAGGTCGGATATTGTTTGTCGGTAAATTCATAATTTTTTAACCAGGGCCAATCCAAACTGCGCGACAACATGTCGGCAGTTGATAACTTGCCATACATTTCACTGGAGCGCGCTTCGTGCTTCATATTGTAAATGGCATAGAGCACCGAATAGCCGGAATTAATCACCAGCGAATTCACCATGGCATCGCCCGTAATCGCAAAAAAAGCCGGGTTTGCCGGGCGATGATCGGTGGTGGAACGCACCCCCATCAATAACGCCAGCACCACCAATGGCCACACAACTATATTTTTACGCAGCGACCAAAGCGCTACGTGGGATTCACGCACACGCAATACTTTATACAGCAGCGCACCGAGCAAAACCGTTAGCGAGGTGCCCGCAATAAATGCCGTAGTAAAACCAAATAATAAGGTTAAAAAAACTTCTTTGGGATAGCGGAGATATTCAATAAATAAACGATTGGGGCGCGCATCAAACTGCAATAAAAACGCAGGTGTGGCCAACTCGATAAACACTATCAGCCCCAGCCCGAGCCAGGCCCAATAAAAAGTGAACGGGAACCACAGCCGGCGCCAATAGGATAAGAACGGCAGCAACAGCACGGCGGGAACACACCAGAGGGAAAGCAAAATAATATCGGCGCGTATACCTTGAAGCAGAATGTCAGCTAGCAGGCCAGTCGCCATTACCCGCTCGCTTTGCCACAAAGCTAACAGTATGCGGCTCACGCTGAGCAGAACCAATCCAAGGAAAGCCATGCGGAACAGGTACACATAGGGGCCAGTAACAGACCCAAACGACAGCCAATGCTTTTTATTCATTTTATTCATTTTATTCATTTTATTCATTTTATTCATTTTATTCATTTTATTCATTTTATTCATTTTATTCATTTTATTCATTTTATTCATTTTATTCATTTTATTCATTTTATTCATTTTATTCATTTTATTCATTTTATTCATTTTATTCATTTTATTCATTTTATTCATTTTATTCATTTTATTCATCTACTTATGCAAACTCGTTTTGACACAACTGATCCGAGCGAATTTAGCCAAGTAAACTTAAGACAAACTTAAAATTGCCCCCTGAACAGGGCGCGAAGAATAGGGAGAACAAAACGGAGGGGAGATAAATAAAAAAGCCAGTGTCCACGCACGAAATGGACACTGGCAAAGAGGGCTAAAAAGTTACCGCACTTACGCGGTATGAGCGCCGGTGGTGGCTACTGCGCAACCACTAATGAACAGGCAAGGCTGGAACTCAGCGCAACCGATCTGGGTTGGGCAAAAGACAAGGCGACTGAGAAGGCAAGGGTATTGGTACTGGAGGTTGGGGGCGCTGAGGATGAGCCGCTGCCACAGGCAGACGACGGTGACATCCTTGCCAACATGGCGAACACGTTTATTACTCTCATGACCTATATCTCGATGCTTATTTTTAGTAGGGGTTCACAGCCGATGGTCACTGCCGACCAAGGTGTCTGCGCGTGTAAACAAGCCTATTAAAAACAAGGAGATATCAGTAACGCTTTTCCGAAAAAGCCTTCAAATTGTCAAAAGTTGAAGTTTTTTTCGTTTTTGTTGAAGTTTTCGGGGAAGAATTACATGCAGAACAAGAAACCACTGGCTACTTATTGCACAGGCTCTTGAAGATTTTTGGCGTACAGCCATATTCCTCTTTGAATAATTTATTGAAGTAAGAGACGTTGTTATAACCCACCGAATAGGCAATTTCGGCAATATTGGCCTCCTCCATTTCCGCGAGCAGGCGCGCGGCTTCGGTCAGGCGCAATTTGTTTAAATAACCGGTAAAGGTATAACCCAACTCCGCCTTGAGGATGTCGTTAATTTTGGTGCGGCTCACCCCGATCCGGCTCACCATTCCCTCCAGATTCAGCTCGGCATTGGCGTATTCAGTCGCCATAAAACGCAGTATTGCATCCGTATCTTTATCGCGCTGCGGCTCCACCGAGAGCTGCTGGTAGGCGACCAAAGGCCGGTCTTTTTGCTGGCGATGGCGCAACTCGGCAATCAGGGCACGGGTGTGCTGGCGAAAAAACCACGCGCCACAGCCACCCCATGCCAGCAGCATAAACACCCCGAACAGGTACAGATAATACCAATCGCGACCATGCAAACTGATTTCATTCAGTTGGATGCGCGCATTCACCTCTGCCGGGCTTTGCGGGCTGCTACCAAATATCAAGCGGGCCACCTGATTGAGCTGGTACTCCTTCATCGACAATTTGAGATGAAACCGCTCCAGCCACCACTGCGCCGTTTCCAGCCGGGTCAAATCCAGCTCGACCTGACTCCAATTTTCATCGCAGGAAAAAAACGCCGAGGGCGAGCGATAACTTAGCGGGTCATTTGGATCGGTTACCTTTTCATCCACCGCACTCAAACTAAAGGACAAGACATTGGCCGGTGCGCATTTGGCACTAAAGGAAATGGTTTGAAACGAGGATAAATCAACTAACCGCGGCTTGCCCTGCGCATCGCTAAAGCGCAGTGATACCGACGCAAAGGGGTGGTCAACCTTGTTGGACACTTTCATATCCACATCGAGGCTGTAGTTGGCATCGTTAATCTTTACCGATGAAAGCCCGCCCCAATAAGCGTCGCCTCCGGTTTCAGTCGCCCAGGGCAACTCACTCTGCTGTGCAGGCAAAAGTGACAGATGCAAAAACGTGCGCTGCACACACAGGTATCCAACAAGCACGCTGAGTACCAGCAAACAGGCTAAACCCAACAGCGCTTTTTTATAAAATTCCAGCATGGTAGGGGGATCATTGGCTAGTCAAAGGGGCGACAATTTATTATTCAAAAACACCCAGCGCAAGGCGTCTAACACCACGCACACTCAAGAGTACTGCGCGGCGCACAATAGCACCAGTGAAATTAAGGCGCACATAGCAGTCAAGCAATCGCCGCTTGAAAGCCCGGCCCTGCCCCGCCAAAATACCGGGCACCCAACAGCCAACGAAGCATTGACAATGAACAACGACATTTTAAAAACATTATTAGCCCAGGAAGACGAACTGCAACTGCGTTATTTCAATAACCAAACGGCGTGGGAATTGGGCACTTTAATTAAAAGCGCTGCCGACCAACATGCCGCGCCCATCGCGATAGAAATTTATGCCTTTGAGCAGGTGTTATTTAGCTATTTCATGCCCGGCACCAATAAAGATAATCAAGACTGGATCAACCGCAAACGCCAATCGGTGATGCGTTTTAGTCACAGCTCTTATTACACCGGCCAATACAATGCCGCCAAAAATCGCGACTTTGAAACCATCCCCCATTTGGACCCAAAACAATATTGCGCACACGGTGGTTCTTTTCCACTGCGCATTAAAAATAGCGGCTTGATTGGCGCTGTAACTGTGTCGGGCTTGGCGCAAGAAGTGGATCATCAAATGGTAATCGATGCCCTGCGCAAAATTATCGCGGTGCAGGCGCAAGAAAAATAAACCAGTGATTATTTACCCGGGCGTTTGCCCCCAGCGCACAACAAGGCATTTGCCCCCAGCACACACAAGGCAAAAGTGCCGATAAGCCTGCCAATAAACTATCCCGCGCCAGCCCCACGCTAAGTGCGCAGGCGAACAGAGATAAACCCCCTCCTTCTGTAGCATTCCCTTCAATTGCTGCGCGGCTAATTTTTTAGCGCGCAGGCTTTTTGTTTTCTTACGCGCCATTGATCCATCAACAATTTCTGCGCGAGTGTTTTGTATAAGCGCGCGCGATTCGGTTCAGCATCAAAATCATAACCAGGACGGCCAACCATGAATAAATTACACAACTACTCTTCGCGACTTAAATGGATCATCCCGGTATGCGCTATTACCCTGATGACCGCTTGCGGCGGCAAAGATGACGTACTGGGCTCCAGCGCCGATGCGGCACTGGCTCCCTCGGTCACCAACATAACGCCCGCCAGAGATGCCAGCAACGTACTCGTTTACGACCCGATGATTAGCGCTACGTTTAACGAAGCGGTAACGGTTGTCGGCAATGGCGCGAGTGTCGCGGTGACTTGTCTGTCGCCCTGTACCAATCCGGAAGGCACAGTGAGTGTGGATAGCACTAACCGTATCGCCACCTTCACGCCCGCCAGCGATTTAATGGCCATGACCCAATACACTGTGACCATCACCGGCGCTAAAAGCCTGGCGACAGGTCTTACACTGCCCAGCCCTTACACCTGGAATTTCACTACTGGTGCGGCGTCGACTGCCGTTACCGTTACGGCGGTGGCACCCGGTGTGAACAGCACAGGGGTATCGCTTAACAACACTATTGTCAGTGCCGACTTTAACGAAACAATCGCACCTATCACGGACCCGGCGAGTTTTACCCTCACCTGCGCCGCGCCTTGCACCAGCCCAACCGGTTCGGTGACCCGCGATCCAACCAATCGCGTTGCAACCTTTACGCTTACCCCGGGAACCCAGCTTGAGCCGATGACGGCCTATACCGCCACCGTGAGCGATGTTCGCAGCCTGGTGACAGGTGCGGCCTTGGTCGCCCCGTTTGTATGGACCTTTACTACCGGCAACACGGCTGACACGACCCGTCCGCGTGTAACCTTTACTGTGCCAGCCACTACCTCACCGGGCCCAACCACCGGTGTGCCGACCAATATGGCGGTGAGTGCGGTGTTCTCCGAAAACATGGCGCCCGCCAGCATTTCGTCCACCAGCTTTAGCCTTACCTGTGCAGCGCCGTGTGTGAACCCTGCGGGCAATGTGAGTTACGCGGTGGGCACCCAAACCCTGTTGTTCACGCCAACCGCCGCACTCATGGCAGACACCACTTACACCGCGCGAATCACCAGCGCAGCAACTGACATCGCCGAAAATGCGCTGGCAGGCAATCAAGCCGCCTTACCGGCCGCGAGCGATTATGTGTGGATGTTCACCACCAGAGCCGAGGCAACTGCCGGTGGCAATATCTCCGTCACCACGACTATTCCTGCCGATAATGCAGGAAATGTTTGCCCGGACGCATCGATTAATGCCACCTTTATGGTGCCATCCGGCGTGCGTATGAACCCCATTAGCGTTAACTCATCGACCTTTACTATTGTTGAAGCAACGACTGCCGCGACACCAGTAATAGCCGCTGCCGTAGTGCTTGATGCGGCGACCGGTCGCATTGCCAGTTTTGATCCACTCAATGACCTCGTTCCCGGCGTTACTTACACCGCCACCCTGAAAGGTGGTGCAAACGGCGTGAAGGATTCAGCCATTCCCGCCAATGCCATGACGACCGACTACAGCTGGGACTTCACTGCCGTGGATTGCTCGACCACGCCACCGGTATTGATCCCGCTCGGCTCAGTAGCCACTTTTGGTACTTTCGGCGGCTCAGCGGGTACGACCAATCAGGGCATTCTGACCATCATTAATGGCGATATCGGCACCACTGCCGTGTCCACCGCCGTAACCGGTTTTCACGATAACGGCGTGGGTTGTATCTACACCGAAACACCGCTGAACGTCGGTACGGTTAACGGCAAAATCTACACCTCACCACCATCACCTACAGTTGCCTGCCCAACGGAAGGCACTGCCGACACCGCAGCAATCGCCGCCGAAGCGCGCGCCGATGCACTCATCGCCTATAACGCCCTTGTTGCCCAACCGGGTGGCCCGGACCAAGGGGCGGGTAACCTCGCCAACCTCGTGTTAGTGCCAGGTGTTTATACCGCTGCTGCGGGTTCATTTATGGTGGAAGGCGGTGACTTAACGCTCGACGCCCAAGGTGATACCAACGCGACCTGGGTATTCCAGATGGCAAGCACCCTCAGAGTCGGTGGCCCTGGCGCCGCCGCACCGCAGAGCATCCTGCTGGTTAACGGCGCGCAAGCGAAGAACGTGTTCTGGCAAGTGGGCACCGCAGCGACCATTAACGCCGCAGGCGGTGGAACCATGGTAGGTACCGTTATTTCACAGGCTGGCGCGGAGATTTCTACCGACGGCAATGTGGCGGTAGTCACCATCAACGGCCGGGTAATTTCCCTCAACGCCGCCGTGACCATGGTTAACACCGTCATTAACGTACCCACCCCATAATCACCAGTCATCGACGTCGGCCCGTGCCCTGCACTGCCGACGCGACTGGAGTCATAAAATTGCTGAGGAATAACCTATGAAATTTATTAAAGCGTCAGGGATGTTTGGTCTGATGGCACTTGCAGCTGCCACCAGCTCTGTTGTTAATGCAGACGATGCGGGTTGGTACTTGGGCGGCAATATCGGCCAGTCCAACGCTGACATCGACAATGATCGCATCACCGAAAATTTGTTAGACGGCGGCTTCTCCGAAATCATGATTGATAGCGACGACCGCGATACCGGCTACAAGCTGTTTAGTGGTTATCAATTCAATCGGAACTTCGCGTTGGAAGCCGGTTATTTCGATTTGGGTGAATTCAGTTATCGCGCCACGACCATGCCTGCGGGCACCCTGGACGGCGAGATGAAACTCCGAGGTTTTAATCTGGATCTGTTGGGTTTTATTCCCTTCAGTGAAAAATTTTCAGCCTTTGGTCGCGTCGGTGTTAACTACGCCGAAGCCAAAGATCGCTTTAGTGGAACAGGCGCGGTCAACGTGCTTAGCCCACGCGCGGAAGAACGCGATACCAATTTAAAACTCGGTGCCGGGGTGCAATACGCCTTTACCGATGCATTGGCGATGCGCGTAGAAACGGAACGCTATCGTATTAACGACGCCGTCGGCAACAAAGGCGATATTGATATGGTATCGGTTGGATTGCTGTATCGCTTCGGCGCAACATCAGCGCCGGTCGCCGTGGTACAACCACCACAACCTGCGCCCGCACCGGTTGCACCACCGCCGCCTCCACCGCGTACCGAAAAATATACCTTGTCGGCCAACGAATTATTTACCTTCGACAGCTCTGCCGTACGTCAACCGCAAACCAAACTCGATGAAATCGCCAGCGCATTAAAAGGTGATGGCTCGCCCGATGAAATTGTTATCGTCGGCTACACCGACCGTTTGGGCTCCGATGATTACAATCAGAAATTATCCGAACGCCGCGCCATCGCCGTGAAAAATTACCTGATGAGCAAGGGCATAGAATCAAGCCGCCTGCGCGCAGAAGGCCGCGGTGAAGCAGATCCGGTGGTGATGTGTGACGATCAAGGCAAAGCAGATTTAATTCGCTGCTTAAGCCCCAACCGTCGCGTAGAAATTGAAAAAATGACAATTGTGCGCGAAGTAAATCAGTAACCGCGCCACTCCGTAACCGCGTTGCTTGTTAACAAGCAACGCGGATTACTATATTAGGGAACGACTACTCCAACACCGGCCGCGCGTTTACAGGTTGCACGGGACGATTGTTGTGATGATGGA
Source organism: Cellvibrio sp. QJXJ (assembly GCF_024452345.1). NCBI lineage: Bacteria > Pseudomonadati > Pseudomonadota > Gammaproteobacteria > Cellvibrionales > Cellvibrionaceae > Cellvibrio > Cellvibrio sp. QJXJ. The sequence goes on along the minus strand of NZ_CP101662.1, from coordinate 4,235,375 downwards.
TTACCTGCAAAAACTGCCCTATTTGTGCTTTGGAGGCAGAAACCGGATGTTTCATAACTAGCCAACGCACACCTTCTGAGCATGGTGGTGTCGTCAATGAACCATTGAACCGATAGTAATCCCGTGTTGAGGGCAAAATTTCCAGTGGCAAGATGTCCGACGACAGGGCTATTTTTTCACCCACTTTCGGCATTTCTGCCCAGGCTTTTGCAAGCACCTTGCTTTCTTTTCCCTCAGTAACCATCACCGCTACTACGGCAAGATTGCCATTTTTATCCGCATGGACAAGATGCGCTTCCATTGGATACGACTTACCGTGTATCTGGTTTTCGCTCGGCACATGAAAATGAAACTGCTTCAGCTCGAACTCAATACCATCCACAGAAATTGTGCTGCCCGGAAGGGTATTTATCTGAATGGTGTGACCGTTATTAACAATTTCCGAACTGCCGGCCTCATAGTGAAATGCAATCGGGGGCAGTTCGGCATCAATAAAACCGGTCAGGTTTATTGGCGATTGATTACTCCCCGCACACGCACCGTATTCCGGGCTTAGCGTTGCCCAATTGTCAGGCCCTGTAGCTCCGGTGTAGTCCCAAGCGGGGCCGTCATTGGAAAATGCAAAACTTGAAAGCGATAACAGACCAACTGCAATTAATGCTTTTTTCATGGATCAACCCGTGAATGTCTTATCAATGGAGTTAGCAAGATAGACAGCAGCGCGTTAAGAACCCGTTAAGACCCATTTAGTAGAGATTAAGAGTGAGAGGCGGGCGGAAAGGACAACACGAAGCGCGTCCCTCCGGCTTCTGGAGTTTCCAGCTGCAGGCTCCAACTGCAATAGTCGACCACGCGTTTGACAATTGACAGCCCCAACCCTGCCCCCTCGTGTGCCGGTCGGTCGTCACCATGGATAAAACGCTCAAACAATCGCTCGCGCACCTTTTGGGGAAGACCGGTACCGGTATCTTCGACCACTAGCTGGCCAGCGACTAGCTGAACCGAAATATGCCCCTGCTCGGTATGCTGACAGGCGTTACGCAGTAAATTACCAATCACTATGCCAGCCAATTCGGGATACACATTGGCAGAAACCGACGCGCGTAAATCCAGGGTGAATTCAACCGGTTTGCCGTACAACAGGGGTTGGCAGCGCTCCATTTCTGACTCTACGATAGTGTTGAGAATGGTGCGCGGTGCGCCCTGCAATTCCGGGGCGCGCGCCAGCAGAAGCAGTGCGCTAACCCGCTGTGCTGTTTCTGCCGCCACGCGGCGAATGCGCTCCGCCGTAGCCAGTTGTGCCGGGTGATCCGACAATTGCGCAGCTAATACTTCCGCGGCGCCCAGCATAATCGTTAAAGGTGTGCGTAACTCATGGCTGACGTCACCGGTGAACAGTTGCTCGCGCTGCAGGAACTGCTGAAGCTCATAAGTACGCTTGGCAAAAGCGCGCGACAATACGCCAATTTCATCTTGCGCAGACAGGGAAGGCAGTTCAGTAGGCCCCGCATTGCGACCGACCGCATCGGCAAGCGCCGCGACCGGTGCAATCATCCTCCGTGCGCACAATACGCCAAGCACTGCGGCGAGCAAAATGCTGAACACAAAGCCAACCGCCAAAGAGAGGCGGATTACCCGTTCCGTATGTTCAAGCTCATCAACCTCCTGCACCACGGCATAGCGGTGGGTGTCATGGTCACGCAATAACAGACGAACCTGCCGGCTCCCGAGCATTAGCTCATGGACACCCACCGGTAATTGCTGCAGCTCCATGGGTATAGCGTCGTCGATCAGGAATTGTATGTCCGGCGGCGCGTCAGGCATGCGCTCCCCCGGCGGGAAATCAATCAATCTGTCCGCCATCATTGCCAATCGTGCATCGATTACCTTCTCTTCAATAATCTCCACCGAAATATAAGAAACCAAACTGAAGGCACCAGCCACTATGATCGCCAACAGGATGTAGGTAAGTGAAATGCTTTGTTTGAGCGAAAGTCTAGGCTTCATCGGGCATCACCAGCCGGTAACCCGTACCCGGTAGCGTTCGCAACATAGGCTGGGGAAAGGGTTTATCGAGTACCTGACGTAATGTATGGATATGGGTGCGTAAGGCATCGCTATCCGGTGGGCTATCACCCCACACCTCACGTTCAAGCGTTTGCCGCGTTATTAAGCCCGGCGCAACACGCAGCAGCGCGACAAGTATTTTGTAACCGGTGGGAGTGAGATCGAGTGGTTGCCCGGCGCGTGTTGCCTGGCCGGTACTTGCATCCAGACGCAGGTCGCCGAAGGTCAACACTGACTGAACTTGCTCGTTGCGCGCGCGGCGAATCAATGCCTTCAGGCGCGCATCCAGCTCGGGAAGGGAATAAGGTTTGACAAGATAATCATCAGCGCCAACTTCAAACCCTGTGACTTTGTCATGCACCGTGTCACGCGCCGTCAACATCAGGATCGGTGTCGCCAAGCGATATTCTTGCCGCAGCGTCCGGCATACCTCCACCCCATCCATGCCCGGCAATGACAGATCCAAAACGATCGCATCATGAAATGCACCTGTCGCACAGGAGACACCGGCAATACCATTGCGAGCCACATCCAGCGTATAGCCAAGCGGTTCTAAATACCCATACAGGTTCGCGATGATATCCGGGTTGTCCTCAATGATCAGTACGTGCATAAGGTTCCCGTATCAACTCACTAATGGTAGCCACAATAAACCGCTCTCAGTGATTAATTTTATTGACCTATTGGCGCACATTAGCGACAACAAACTCAAGCGCGCTTAACTCTCAACTCTGCCCACTGCTGATAGGTTCCTACCGCATACAAAATACCGATCATTAAACAAATCCCTGAACTCACCAGCCAAAACGTCAGGCTATTTTCGGGAAACATGGGCATTAACATCACAAAAGAAATACCACGAATTAAAAAGATACTGGCGATAAGGCACAAAGCCAAACGCAACAAGGGCAAACGCCGAATAACACCCGCAGCGGACAGTGCGCAAAGAGACCAGATTGCTAAAAAAATTACGATCACAGAAGTCACCACCGCCGGATACCAATGCCCCGCCTCTGCCATCTGCGCCATTTGTTCACCGGCCCCAAAAAACCGATACCAATCCGCACCGAAAATAATGCAGCCGATATGAGCCAGTGCAGCCAAGGCAGTGAAAATTGCTGCCGCGATTAAAAATTTATTGTTGGCTTTGTACATACATCCTCCTTAATGACCTGAAAATTATCGCCACGCACTACCCTTTGCCACAAAATAATGTTTTATAACATAGCGCCAAGGTATGACTAATGGTGTAAGAACAACGCCCATAACGCATGCAAACGCTACATCACGGGCGTATTGATCGAGTTCATGGTTTAAATACATCGGCAGCGCAAATACCAGTAGCCAAAATAATTTCCAGATGAACTCCAGAAAAAGAATTGGCAACATTTTGAGTGGATATCGAATACCCAATAGCGCCATGATGAAAAAGCCTATGAGTATTGAATTGATTACCGTGTGAGGATCGACAGGGCTCCCGGATGCAGTGACAACATGAGGAATGACCGAGAGACCAAGCCCCAAAGCGATAAGAAAATACATACCTCTTAATAGGTAAATTCGAACTATTCCAACTTCTTCCATAAATTTCTCCTTGTGTTGATACTTTGTAATACCGTAATAACCGGCAGAATTTAACTCGTGGTTTTGCGGGGCACCTTTGCGCAGCGATATTAAATAAGCGCTACTTATAGCCTACCGGGTGCAACACATTTTATGTAACGTCAATAACCGATACCTTTAGCCATAAAGGAAGCAGATAAAATTATGATTAGCAACCCTGCAACCTCCGCTCTTAAGATCCATTTTATTATTTTAAATTCCTCTTCCTTGAATGTTGGCGCCACTCCTAATTTGGTTACTTTTCCCCACTTGAAAAATTTAACAGTTGGGTAAATTGATAAAATACCGACCACGAGAAAAGTATATAATTTAATTTTGTAGAATGGATTCTGAAAATAGAATTCGCTGCCTTTTTCAAAATACAGTATACGAAGAAAACCAAACACTAAAACGACAGCAGCAGACACTCCATAAACAATATCTATGGTTTGCAGCCTTTTTGCCTCTATTAAAGTGAGGTGTCTACTATAGGTGAACCACTCAAAAATAATCGAAAAGACCAAGGTAAAGGCAGCCAAAAAATGAACATATGCCACTAACGCATTTATCACAGTAAATTCTCCTTTCTTGTTGCGATCTGATACCGCTGGTTTTACCTACAAATGGAACAAAGGGAATAGCAAAAATACAACTTAAAAACCATCCGTTTGATTGCTTGCTAGCACTGCGCTGCAAAGGATTCATGGTAGGAAACGGAGCCGGAAGGTAACGAACCGCCGAAGAGAGCGGCCTGAAAATACTCCGGAGGCACCTGTGGCAGGACAAGCGACGGCTCCGCCCTGAAACCAAAACGGGAGTAGTAACCGGCCCCTCCCAACACGACACAACCAGAAACGCCCAACGCGCGTAGCTCAGTGATAGTTCAGTATTAGTTTTTACCACAGTCGCTTGTTATGCTTACTGCGTTTTTGAAAGACTTTTTAACATCATTTTCACCTGACGATCTGATGCAAAAAGCACTTCTGATGGATGATTTCGAATAGCTGCGTTTGCTTGAAGATATATTGTGCCAAATTCTATCGCCATCGACGGTTCACCGTAGATAGAAGTAAAATTTGAAATTAACTTTCCTCTTTCCTCTACTGGGAACAAAATCCATACGATATCAAGTTGATCGTCTTGAAAAACCAATTCTATTTTTCTAGGTATACCTGCATATTTGAACCCAAAGCAGTCTATTTGCTTTTGGCTCTCTTTAGCTAAGGGCGCAGTAATTGGGATAATATCTTTCTCTACCATACGCGTGCACTTGGTAGTTAGCTTTTCCTTTATCGAACTAACACTTTCGCCAAACGCAAGTTCCTCCGGTTTTGAAATAGAATACTTCGAAGATATAGTATTAAACAATGGATCATTCACGACTAAGGCAGATTGATGACGCGTGGAAACTTGCGAGCAAGCACTTAGTGCTATTAAATTAAAAAAGTTGACCCAAAAAAACATGTGCTTCATATGTACTCCATTTACTTAAGTGTATACGCGGCGCGCGGAAAATCATAACTAGAACGCTACAACATAGTCTTAGACACGTTTTGGCTTACTTTGGATTCATGAGACATTTATTTGCATAACACCGAGCTAAGCGGTAGTTTTTAAGTTGCGGTTTTGTGGAATAATTTTCGTAGCAAAACCACAAAGCTGCGACTTAAATCCTGCCCAGCGGAACGAAACGGAACGATGTTTAACCGCGTTGGTAGCTGACACAAGCCCTGATAACTTCAGGGATTTGTAGATATATACGTTCTAGTTTTTGCGCAGCTAATATGTGAGCCAATTCTACGTAGTAGGAAGGAGCACTCATATTTACGACTACCGCTGTCACTCCAAAGGTTAATTTAGCTGGGACACCATGTAAAATGGTAGTGCCTGGATTTAAAATTCCTAGTTGAAATCCATTAGATAAAGCAATGATTTCAAAGTTGGCTTCACCTGCATTCTCTATCTCATGGAGATCAGTAGATAAAATAATGGGGTCATAACCCAAAAGAGGTAAGAGCTCCAAAAGCTGCTCGGAATTAAAAACCTCACAACGCAATTCCAATGACATTATGTCCCAATGCAATTCCCGATGAGGCTCTTCTAATTTGAAAAGCTTTAGTTTTGAATATTCAATAGCTATTTCAGAATTTTTATCCGGCCAGCCACCACATGTTGAGTACTTCATCTTCATCCTTAGTGGTCTTACCCACAAAAAAACGACTTAAAAGCGGTCCAGCACGCGAAGCGTGCGAGCTACAACCCCCTGTATGAATGCCCTGTGTGGCTCAGGATTTGAAAGGAAAACTGAAGCCAAGCCGTGGCACCCTGTTAAAAACTCTATTGCTGATATTCTCAGCAAACCTTCTTACTGGCAAGCCTCTCTACGAAGCCGGTCTATTCCGAAACTCGCTTGTTGCAGCAAGCTACAAAGTTCGATAATACAAAACAAATATTGCACAAAGAACGGAACCACCAATTTCAAAACTTGCTTAATTTTCAATGCCAGAGAATTTGCACTGACTTTCCGAACCTAACGTTTAACAAGCCACGCGCTCATAACGTTGAGTGCAGGGGCGCGCTGTAAGTTGCGCAGCGCGATAAACTTCGCGCAGCAATTCGCTAAATGCGCTACTTACAACCTGTCGAGTGGAGGGGAGAAGCGCCGGAACGGTGTTGGACATGTTGTTATACATTACTTCATATTGAAGTGTGCTCCTGCAATTGTTAATTTGTATGAATGATATTCTTCAAGCTGAAGCTTTGAGCAGTTGCCACATGACAATTTAAAATTAATTGAGCTTCCAGGGCTTGACTTGTCAGATATATATTCACTGCATGTTTCAATAAATTCTCCGTCTTTATTGAAAAGTTCAGCTTTTAGATTTATAGAAGACCAATTTGCATTCCCATTATTTTTAAGAGTACCTAGAAGAGTAAACTCATTTTCACTGATTCGTTCTTTTGTGATTTCAGTAACTAAGTTTGCGCTTTCATCATATTCTCTGAACATGAACTCTCTTTCAGTTTTTAGATCTTTTTTTAGCTCCTTTCCTTCGCTCATATTGCTCATACTTCGTTCTGAAAACTTTGAAAAAGAAATTGAAACTATTACAACAATGGCAACAGCAAACCCCGCACCATATAGAAATCCAATTCCAATTTTAAAAATTATACTTTTAATGAAATTCATTTTTTCTCCATATTTTTTTGGTCTTACCCACAAAACCGCGACTTACAAACTGTCCAGCGCACGTAGTGCGCGGGTTGCAGCACTTTGTATGATTGATTTCACCCGTTTTCTTATCATTCTTAAAGCGATAAGGTGGAGCCCATACCTGCAGCAACAGGTATTCAGCAAGGTAGCCCGGTGCAGCACTGGCGCAGAGTAATCCAGCCCGTTAACAAGCGTGGGCACCTTGCTGATTCTACTTTTAACTCGAACAGTCGAATGGGCTCCGAGCCCGAATGTAGCAAGGGTGAGTTATGAATACAACTACCGCCGCACACATTGATCGCAGTGAAAGAAATGTAGGAATCGACATTGGAAAAAGCACACTGGATATTTGCATTTTCGAGCTCGATGTTTATTTGCAGTATCCCAATACCACAGAAGGGATTCGTGAATTAATCAAAAAGCTATCGCGTTACAACCTCACGCGCATTCTGGTTGAGGCAACCGGTGGTTACGAAAGAGGTTTGGTGGAAGCCTGCGCCGAAAAGGAATTGCCGGTGATTATTGTCCAGCCGACCCAGGTTCGTCAGTTTGGTAAAGCACAAGGTGTTTTTGTCAAAACCGATAAAATTGACTCACGGCTTATTGCACAATTTGGTGCGATTTTGAAACCCGAGCCAAGGCCTCTTAATAGCAAAAAAGTTCGCCATATCAGGGATTTACTCTCACGCAAGCGTCAGCTGAATGAAATGCGGACACAGGAATTAAATCGTCAGCACAAAGCACCGGCGATTCTTGCGGCAACTCACAAACGTTTACTGAAAGTGCTCGATAAAGAAATCGAGAGCGTCAACAAACTTCTCGCCAAAGCGGTTAGCGAAGTAACCGAATGGCAACGCACTTATGAAATTCTGAGCTCAGTGCCGGGTGTAGGCGATGGTGTGACGTTTACGCTATTAGGAGAGTTACCTGAATTAGGCCAGCTATCGCCACGCAAAATAGCAGCGCTTTGCGGATTAGCGCCATTTAATCGCGATAGCGGCATGATGAAAGGCCGACGCAGAATCAAAGGCGGTAGAGCACCGATTCGCACGGTGTTGTACATGGCGATGCTGAGCGCGATTCAGTGCAATCCGGTGATGAAGAAATTTTATAAAAAGCTTGTCGAGCAGGGTAAGCACAAGAAGGTTGCGCTTACAGCCTGCATGAGAAAAATGATGACAATTTTAAATGCTATGGTGCGAAATAATTGCGAGTGGCAAGCTAACTAGATTTGCGTTACAGATATTGATTTTCTACCACAGTCGCTTGTTATACGATTTTTATACTAATAACCTTGAAGATAGAATTCTGTTTTCTGCCACTCAAAGTCTTCTTCCATACGAAAATCAAATTCCCTTGGGTAGCTTTTTGAAGATATTATACTTTGCAAATAGTCATTTGCTATTTCTGGGTCAAAAACTCGAAAGATAAGTTCACGCGTTGCATTCCATGTGACTCTTGCAAGAAATAGTGCATTCGGCTTTTCCAAATCACCACGTATATTCTTCTCAAGCTCGTCACCAAATGGGTCAACAATTTCTCTTTCTTCAATAGATGGCATTCCATTTTCAATTAAGTTTTCTAGATTGATAATAATTGATAAATGCCATACAAAAACTTTTTTTGGTTCAAACCCAGACAAAGCGGCATTTACATACACAATTCCTGGCAGGTTATCCTGATTGAACTTAAAAAGTTCAGGTTTATCTTCTGGAATTTCAACCTTGAATTCTTTCATTCTTTCCTCGTATAACGTTGAGCGCAGGGGCGCGCTGTAAGTTGCGCATGTGCGATAAACTTCGCGCAGCGATTCGCTAAATGCGCGACTTACAATGCGTCCAGCAAACGAAGTTTGCGAGCCTGGCGCGATTTGTTAGGTTTTGTTTTTTGCTGTTTCTGTGAAAATTGCCCATGCAGATTCCACGTTTTTACCCCAATATTCTGGTAAGTACGACCAGCCAAATGCGCGAGCTGCGGTACTTATAGATTCTTTTTTTGATTCAGAGGTCGTAAAGCTTTCTGCAACATTACCGATTGCCTTCAAATGCTGCTTGGTTATTTCATGATTTTCATGTAGATGATTTGAGTTCTGCTCAAGTACAACAAGTAATTTTTCAAAATCACTTAGTATAATTTGATTGCCAAAAAGCATTCTCTTGCGCGGCGGCCCACCTCCGTGCATTTCTGAGTTCGGATAATCCACTAGCCATAGGTTCCCAGAGTCATCTTTCAGATATTCCAGCCAATTTATTGAGTCGATGAAAATCTTGTTCATGATTAACCTAACATTTGTATATCGCGCATGCGCGTTATCTCACTGTAGCTTGCGCGTTATCATTCCGACAGTTACTGCAACTTACTGACAGCAAATGCATTTTTAATTGCAGGGAGCTGATATTGCGCATTTGCACGGCTGCAAATGCGCATGTTTATCCAAGCACCAAAAATACACTGTATAAACCGGCAGCATAAGTAATTTACAACTGCAGGCGAATTACGCTCTATTTCACCACTTCAGTTATTCCCCCTGCTGCAACGCCCAGTCGTATAAAAAATTCTTTTTCAGCCCGGTGAGTTTTGAGCCGATGCTGGCGGCTTGTTTTACGGGGAGTTCTTCCAGCAATACTTTCATGATGTGCATTTGTGCGGGGGTCATGGCTTCGTTTTCGGGTTTGGGGGCGCCGTGGACGAGGAGGACGATTTCGCCACGTTGTTGGTTGGTGTCTGCGGCTACCCAGGCGGCCAGGTCGGCGACCTTATCGCCTTTGATGGTTTCAAAGGTTTTGGTGAGTTCGCGGGCTATCACGACTTCGCGTTCGGAGCCGAAGACTTGTGCCATGTCTTGCAGGGTTTCCAGAATGCGATGCGGGGCTTCGTAGAAAATAAGGGTGCGCGAGTCGGCAGCGAGGCTTTGGAGCTGGGTACAGCGGGCGACTTGTTTAGCGGGCAGGAAGCCTTCAAAGGCGAAGCGATCCGAGGGTAAACCGGCGGCGCTGAGGGCGGCGATCATGGCGCAGGCGCCGGGGATGGGTACCACCTGAATTCCAGCTTGGCGGGCGCTGCGCACCAAACGGTAGCCGGGGTCTGAAACCAATGGGGTGCCCGCGTCGGAAATCAGTGCGATGGAATCACCGGCGTGCATGCGGGCGATGAGTTGTTCGGTGCGTTGTTCGTCGCTGTGATCGTGGTAGGCGACGCAGGGAGTTTTAATGTCGAAATGGGACAGTAAACGTGAACTGTGGCGCGTATCCTCGGCGGCAATCAACGCTACTGTTTGTAGTGTTTCCACCGCTCGCGGTACCATATCGCCCAAATTGCCAATCGGGGTCGCCACAATATAAAGGGTGCCTGGGTTGGGAGCGGGAGTTGTCATAGCGAATTCCGAAAAAAGTTGAGATCCAAGCCGGATATTTCGCCGGCTCTGTGATGCTGAATATTCACTGCAGGTTTTTCACCGCATTTTTTCACTGAGGTTAATAGGCATGCCGAAACGGCTATTTATGCGCAGTTTTTCCCATCAGGTTGCCATTTCCAAACTGCTGGTGCCCGTATTAACTGCCACACTGCTGGGATTAAGCGGTTGTAGCAGCACCCCCACGCAAACCACGAGCAAGCCCACCACCCAAACACAACCGGCACAACTCAGCGCAAGCAAGTTGTTGCAAATGGCCAATCAGGCGCAATCGCCCGAGCGTGAAAGCTTGGTGCTGCAGGCGGCGCAAGTGTATATCGCGAGCGGCAAATACAATCGTGCACGCAATTTGTTAGTCGATATGAACACCGACAATTTGCCCGACCAAGCCTATATCAAACATACGGATTTACTCAGCGCCGTAGCCTTGCAGGAAGGCTCGAATTTTCTGGCGCACGGCATTCTAACCAAGCCGCGCTTGGAACAACAATGGCAAGCCATGGAGCCTGCCATGGAAATATCCCTGCGCGATAAGCGCGCGCAAGTGTTTGCGCTCTTGGGTGAGCCACAAAATAGCGTGAGTGAACGCATTCAAATTGCGGCTTTGAGCAGCGATAAAAAATTGTTGCAGGCAAATCAGGATGCTCTCTGGCAGAGCTTGATGAGCATTCCATTTACCGAACTGCAGCAACTGTCATTGAGTGGCATGAGCGATACCGCACGCGGCTGGTACAGCTTGGCGGCAATCAACAAAAATAACCAAATCGATCTCGAACAGCAGCGCGAGCAACTGCAAGTGTGGCTGCGCGATTGGCGTCAACATCCCGCCCATAACAATTTGCCTAGCGATTTAAAATTGCTGCAAAGTTTAATTGAACAGCAACCCAAACAAATTGCATTGTTATTACCAATGCAAGGCAAACTAGCCGAGGCAGGCGAAGCAGTGCGCGATGGTTTTTTTGCCGCCTACTTTCAAGCGGTAAGCAATCGTCGCCACACACCGGAAGTGCGCCAATATGACAGCAGTGGCGATGTCATCGCGGCCTATCAACAAGCCATTGCCGAGGGCGCGGATTTGGTAATTGGCCCCATCGACAAAGAAAAAGTAACCGAACTGAGTTTGATGCCCTCGCTGGACGTGCCGGTGCTCTCGCTCAACTACCCGGACACGCCACCCGCACAACCGCTAAAGGGTTTTTACCAATTTGGTTTGGCCGTAGAGGATGAAGCGCGTCAAGTCGCCCGTCAGGCATTTTTGGAAGGGCATCGCCAGGCGATGGTAATTATTCCCTCACAAGAATGGAGCGAACGCAGCGCGCGCGCTTTTGCCAATGAGTGGGAAAAACTCGGCGGTGTAGTGGTGAATCGCAGCCAATTCCAAAGCGGCGCCAATTATTCCAAGCTAGTGAAAGATGCGATGCAGATTGAAAGCAGTTTGGTGCGCAATCGCGAAATGCAGGAATTGCTCGGTATACCGCTGCAAACCTCACCGCGCAGCCGCAGCGATGTGGATATGATTTTTTTGATTGCCGACCCGGCGCAAGGTCGCCAGATCAAACCGACATTTGCATTTCACTACGCAGGCAATATTCCGGTTTATGCCACCAGCCAAATTTATTCCGGCCAACCAAACCCCAGAGCCGACCGCGATTTAAACGGCGTGCGCTTTAACACCATGCCCTGGTTATTTGATACCAGCAGCCCGGAAAAACAATCCGTTGCCCAACACACTAAATCCGCTGCAGTCTATGGCCGCTTGCATGCATTGGGAGCAGACGCCTTCCGTTTGTACGCACGCCTGCCGCAACTGGAACAAGTTCCGGACATGCGTATTTTTGGCGCGACCGGCGCGTTGCATATGTTGGAAGATGGTCGCATCGAACGCGAGCAAATCTGGGTGAGATTCCGTAATGGCGAAGCGCAACCGCTACCGATGGTGATTAACCAAAACGAGCTGCAATATTAATAGGCGATACTTTTCTTAATAACAGGAGCAATAAGGATATGTACGGCAACAAGGACGCGGCCCCCCCAAATCAGAATACAACACCGCCAACAAACACTATTGCCATAGGCGCGGCCGCTGAAGCACAAGCAGAGGCGTTTTTAATTCAACAAGGACTGGTGACGCGCACGCGCAATTACCGCTGCAAGCTGGGTGAAATCGATTTAATTATGCTGCATAAAAAAGCGGGCGACAGCGCAGCGGATGCCACGCTGGTATTTGTGGAAGTGCGCCTGCGGACAAACAAACGTTTTGCCCCGGCACTGGAGACGGTTGATTATCGCAAACAGCAAAAAATCATCAAAACTGCCATGCGTTTTCTGCAGGAGCAAAAACTCTACGATAAAGTTCGCTGTCGTTTTGATGTGATAGCATTAGACCAAACCGGCACTGCACCACCCATTCAATGGATTCAAAACGCGTTTGGCACCTGATCAAATGCGCGTGGAGTTTGCAGCCGCCAAACAATTTTTATCTACGAACACAGCAGCTGAAACCTATGGATCAACGTGTCATCACCCTGTTTCACGAAAGTATCGAAGCCAAAATGCATGCGGGTGAACAACTCGCCCCACTAATTGCCCATGCCAGCCAAGTGATAGTGCACGCCTTGCTCAATGAGAAAAAAGTACTAACCTGCGGCAATGGTATTTCCGCGGCGCAAGCGCAAATCTTTACCGCCAGCCTGATTAATCGCTTTGAACAAGAGCGGCCAAGTTTGCCAGCATTTAATATCGGGGCAGATTTCACTACCCAAACTGCGATTGGCAGCGACAGCAACTTCAATGACATCTACGCCAAACAAATCCGCGCTCTCGGCCACCCCGGCGATGTGCTGGTGCTGCTCACCAGCACCGGCAAAGCCAGCAATTTATTGCAAGCCATCAGCGCCGCGCACGATAAAGAGATGCAAGTGATTGCGCTCACCGCAGGCGATGGCGGGGATGTGGCGGCGTTATTGGATCAGCATGATATTGAACTTCGCGTGCCCTCTGTGGCCAAACCCCGTATTCACGAGGTGCACCTGCTCAGTTTATTCTGCTTGTGTGACCTGATTGACCAGCAATTGTTTGGAGGATTCTAATGTTATTTAATCGCGCAACCCGCTCCGGTTTTTTATCGCTGCTGCTGGTGTTGATCACACTGTTTTACCTCAGTGGTTGCGCCAAGATTATTCAGGTCACCACCAGTGAACCCATTCAAATCAGTACCAATAAACGCACACTCGGTACACGTATTAATGACAGCCAATTGGAAACCTTTGCGCGCGTCAACCTCAACAAAGCCAGCAAAGAGCTGGAAGATTCACGTATTCATATCGATAGTTTCAACGGTGTCATTCTGCTTACCGGACAAGTACCCAGCGAAACGCTGCGACAATTGGCAGGCGCCACTGTTGGCCAAATTAATACCGTGCGCCAGTTGCATAACGAACTGATGGTAAGCGAACGCACCCGATTGCCCGCACACACAAAAGATGCCTGGATTACCACTAAATTAAAAACCAAACTCATTGCCAGCAATATTCAAAGCAATCGCATTCGGATTATTACCGAATCCCAAAGCGTGTATTTAATGGGGTTGGTATCGCGCCACGAAGCAGATCGTGTTACCGAAATGGCGCGCACCACCAACGGTGTTAAACAAGTTGTGAAAGTATTTGAATATATCGATTAACCCTCGCTCCACCCTTTGACGTTTCCCCCAACCCCAACAGCTCATCGCCAACCACTGGTATTCTGCAACCATCCTGCTAGTATCTGGGCAGTGCGTATGGGCGCGGCATTGCTGTCGCCTTCAGACAATAATATTTTCAGGCAAAGGAACCTCATTATGATGACCACCGTAATTATTCTTGTTGTGATCGCCGTGTTGGTGTTCTACGCGATTGGTATTTACAACAAACTGGTGACGCTGAAAAACCGCTTTGAAAATGGCTTTTCACAAATCGCCGTGCAACTGAAACGTCGCTACGACCTGATTCCCAATTTGGTAGAAACCGCCAAAGCCTACATCACCCATGAACGCGAAACGCTGGAAGCTGTAGTGAAAGCGCGCAATCAGGCCATGCAAGGTTTACAAGCCGCGAGTGCAAACCCCGGCAGCCACACTGCAATTGCTGAATTGGCAAGTGCCGAAGGTATGCTCGGTGCAGCAATGTCGCGCTTGAATGTCGTGATGGAAGCTTACCCGGATTTAAAAGCCTCACAAAATATGTTGCAAGTTTCCGAGGAACTCACCAGCACCGAAAATAAAATCGCCTTTGCGCGTCAGGCATTTAATGATGCCGTTACCGAATACAACACCTACAAACAAACCTTCCCTCCCGTTATTTTTGCCAAGAGTTTTGGCCACAGTGAAGACGCGACGCTGCTCGAGTTTGAAGACCACGCTGAAATTCAAGCGGCTCCCAAGGTGCAATTCTAAGCAGACCTCTATAAGCACACGGGTGTGCATCGATGAATTTTTTTGAACATCAGGATCGCGCGCGGCGCAAAACCAAACAGCTAGTGCTATTGCTGGGACTGGCAGTTGTTGCACTCATTGCTATTACTACTTTCGCCGCGACCGCGCTGGTTTATCTCTCGGGCAATGCTGAACCTCAAGCCTATGAGCACGCACACACTTTTTGGAGCGGTACACTCCATGCATTGAGTGTGCAATCATTTTTATGGATCGCCCTTGCAGTAACCAGCGTTGTGTTTCTCGGTAGCCTATTTCGCTTTATGCAGCTGGGTTCTGGCGGCAGAGCTATTGCCGAAGCCATGGGCGGGCGCTTATTGCTCGGCCAAACCACTGATCCGGATGAGCGCAAAATCCTGAATGTGGTGGAAGAAATGGCCATCGCCTCCGGCACTCCGGTACCGCCGGTCTATTTAATGGAAGATGATGCGATTAACGCATTTGCCGCGGGTTATCGCCCACAAGATGCGGTGATCGGTATTACCCGCGGCTGCATTCATCAACTGTCACGCGATGAACTACAAGGTGTAATCGCCCACGAATTCAGCCATATTTTTCACGGTGATATGCGTTTGAATATGCGTTTGGTTGCATTGCTCTACGGTATTCTGGTGATTGGTTTAATTGGTGAATTTTTATTGCGCAGCAGTCGCGCCTCCAGCCTGGTTCGCTCAAGTCGCGATAAATCTCCGGGCGGCATCATGCTGGTTGGGCTCGGCTTATTAATTATCGGTTATACCGGCACTTTTTTTGGCAACCTGATCAAAGCCGCGGTCAGTCGTCAGCGCGAATTTTTAGCCGATGCATCCGCCGTACAATTTACTCGCAACCCCGACGGCATTGCCGGTGCATTGAAAAAAATTGGTACCAATAGCGAGGGTTCCACCCTGCACAATGAGCATGCAGCTGAATTTAGCCATATGTATTTCAGCCAAGGTGTGCGACTTTTTTTTAATATGATGGCGACACATCCACCACTGGATGAACGCATCAAACGCATTCAACCGCGCTGGAATGGACAACTCGAAACCGCGCTTCACGGCGCAAATACGAACACTAATAAAGGAAGCAAGACTTTTGGTGATGAGACCGCCGGTTTTGCCCACGCAGCCACACCCAACACCGCATCAATGACTATTAATAGTGGCGCTACTGCCACTCTTGTCGATGTTGTTGATATAACTGGCGGTATTGACATTAATACTACCCTGCAACAAATCGCCCAACCGACCACCGCGCAATTAAGTTATGCACAAACCTGTTTGAATCAAATCGCCCCGGAATTAAAAACGGCTAGCCAGGATGCATTTAGTGCGCGTGGAATAATATTTGGTTTACTACTTGATGCTCACGCCGAACAGCGTAATCGCCAATTGGCGTTACTGAGCGAACATCTCACCACCAGCGAGTTGCAAACCATCAATCCAATTATTCATGCCAGCGCCCAGGCTGCAATACACTTGCGTTTACCGCTTATCGAACTGAGCATAACGGCACTGAAACAATTGTCGGAAGCACAGCAACAAGACTTCCTGAGCTGTTTGAATGTGCTAATTCAAGCCGACCAAAAAGTGAGCCTGATGGAATGGGCGATGTATCGCATAGTGCTGCACAACATTCGTCGCGAACAACAGCCCTTGCGTACACGTTCACTGCTAGAAATGCATGAAGACTGCCAACTGTTAATGTCGCTACTTGCCTATACCGGTGCACGTCATCAGACGGAAGCAGAAAATGCGTTTGCCCAAGCCAGCAGCGCGTTGCCGTTTAAACAATTTACCTTGTTGGCCCGCACCAGTATAAAACTTGATGTAATGGATGCGGCACTGGAACGATTGAATCAACTAAAACCACTACAAAAGCCACAACTGCTTAAAGCCATGAGCCTCTGTGTAATGCATGACGGTAAATTACACACCGCTGAAGCCGAATTATTTCGCGCACTGGCGGATGGACTGGACTGCCCGATTCCCCCCCAACTACAAGCCCTGCCCATTACTACTCGCTAACATACTGATGCGAATCAAAAGGCGATTAAAAGCACTGCGAGTTACATAATCGCGCTACAACATTTACGGCCTGAACGGTTATAATGCCGCGCACTTTATCCCGCCAACCAAAGAGGTACTCACCTTGCAACTGGACAACGCATCTGTCGCGCAATTGCGCGAATGGGAAAGCCAACTGACCGAACAATATCAGGCTATTCTCGCTAAAAAACTGAATCTGGATTTAACCCGCGGCAAGCCTTCTGCCGAACAATTAAATCTGTCTGATGCAATGGATGGTTTGTTAAACGGTAACTACATTGCCGCCGATGGCACAGACACTCGCAACTATGGCGGTCTCGACGGTTTGCCCGAAGCCAAACAACTGGGCGCACATATTATGGATGTAGACGCCGCCAACGTACTGGTCGGTGGCAATTCCAGTCTGACCCTGATGTTTCAGGTGATGCTCACGGCTTATCAATTTGGCTTGAAGGATGCCGCCAGCGCTTGGAAAAACGAAGGTGAAGTGAAGTTCCTGTGCCCGGTTCCCGGTTATGACCGCCACTATACTGTATGCGACCAACTCGGCATCAAAATGATCAACGTTCCCATGACTTCCACCGGCCCCGACATGGACGTGGTTGAGTCATTAATCAAAGCCGACAAATCCATCAAAGGTATGTGGTGTGTACCCAAGTACTCCAACCCTACCGGCGTGGTGTATAGCGATGAAACCGTTGAGCGCATCGCCAAACTTGGCCAAATCGCCAGCGCAAACTTCCGTGTATTCTGGGATAACGCCTATTCAGTTCACGACCTGACGCCGAATGCGCCCAAACTGGCTAGCATTCTGGAAGCAACTCGTCGCAATGGCACTGAAGACTCCGTGGTGCAATTCGCCTCCACCTCAAAAATTACCCATGCTGGTTCAGGTGTTGCTTTTGTCGCTGCCAGCGCTGCCAACCTTGCAGGTTTCAAGAAGTTCCTGAACAGCTGCACTATAGGCCCGGACAAAGTAAACCAAATCCGCCACACCCGCTTCCTGCCCACTAAAGACGCGCTGATGGCCCATATGGGCAAACACGCTGAACTGCTCAACCCTCGTTTTGACGCGGTATTGACTGCATTGGGCAAGGCGTTTGACGGTACAGATTTAGGTGCGTGGGAAAAACCCGTCGGCGGCTACTTTGTATCCTTTGATACACGCAAAGGCTGCGCGAAAGAAACCGTGCGTCTGGCCGCTGAAGCCGGTGTGAAGTTAACACCTGCTGGCGCAACCTACCCCTACGGCAAAGATCCGGAAGATCGCAATATTCGTATCGCTCCGTCTGTTCCTACCGTACCGGAAGTGGTTGGCGCGATGGAGGTATTTGTGACCTGTGTGAAATTAGCATCCGTTAAACAACAATTAGCAAACCTTGGTTAACGCCTGATTACGATTGCAAGCCCCCTAAAAAAAGCCGCTCACTGAGCGGCTTTTTTATTGCGTAATACAACGTGATAACGCAAATACTCCCAGAGGATTAAAAACTGACTGATCTAACAACCACCGCTTAATTCCAAAAGACTTGGCGCATTATTCAAAAAGCTTCCTATACTGAAGCTAACCGGAACTGATCCATCACTGATTTGGTGAAGTATCAATTTCTACTTATCAACTAATTTGCATTCTAAAGTTACAACAAAACACTACTTAATCCCTTCTCTATGAGTGTCGTTTCAGGAGATTTTTTATGGGTGTTGCCGCTACCGTTGAAAACTACTTAAAAACAAAACAAATCGAATTTACGTTGCTTGAACATGAGTACTGTGAGGGTTCCTATAACACTGCGCGCGTAGCAAAGATTGATGATCACTGCCTGGCCAAAGGTGTTTTACTGCGCGACGAAGACTTTCATTACACACTTTGTGTGCTGCCAACCCGCAACAAAATTTTGCGCCATACCTTGAATCAAATTTTTGATCGCCATATGGAACTGGTGGAAGAGGAAGAACTCAACGAAATATTCCGCGACTGCGCAGAAGGCGCTATTCCAGCACTGGGTGAAGCTTATGGGCTGGATGTTATCTGGGATGAAGAATTGATGGGTGTGGAAGAAGTTTACATAGAAGCTGGCGATCATCGCCATTTAATCCGCCTGAAACAGCCCGACTTTGTGCAACTTATGGAAAACAAACTGCACGATCATTTCAGCGCGGAACGAAGCCATCACAGCAAACTACCCAAGAAATATATCCGTCAGGAGTATGAGCTTTAAACCTCCGGAATCTTAATTAGTCAATTACACCGAAAGAACAAACTCTAGACATAAAAAAAACCGCCTTGTTACCAAGGCGGTTTTTTTATACAGAAGGTCGCTTACTACTTGGAGGGAACCAACACTACATTGGGTGCCTTAGCTTCGCGTGCCGCATCAGCGACCGCAACATAAGTACCAGTGTGCGCGGCTACATCAGCCATAATAATTACTGACGCCTTGGGTAACTCAGCACGCAAACGCTCGATGTTAGAGCGAACAGCACGGGTATCCACACGACGCTCACCTTCCTTCTCCATCAACCAGATTTGGTTGTCAGCAGAAATGCGCACCAGGATATTCGGCTCAGCATCATCCGGCGGTGGATTATTGTTTGGCTCTGGAACGTTAGGATTGATACCGATTTCCTTCACAAAGGAGGCGGTAACAATGAAGAAAATCAACATAATGAACACTACGTCGAGCATTGGCGTCAGGTCAATCTCGTTAGTATCATCGCCGGCACGGCCTTTCTTTCTGCGGCTCACTGTGGGTACTCCTCGTGGTGTTATTTGGAACGTTATATTTAGGTATAGAGTAAAAGGCTAATTCTAGCAGTTTTGCCGTCGCAAAAACCAACCCTTTGTGCTGCCTGAAACCAGGAATTTACGCCAAATATTCGGGCTATAGCCTTCATTGGAAGTTCATTTTTTGGCCAACGCTGCTTTCCCGCTGATATCCACTGTGAAGTGTCAATAAACAGGCATATAAGGCAGATCCCACCCAAGCGACCAAAAGTCTCTCACCTGGATGAAAAATCACTGCTGCTACGCTTCAACAAGCGCTACTCAACAGAATGACCGCTTAAAAATAATCAGCCAGGCCTGAAAATCTCCAGCCATAAACTAGACAAGATTTTTTGCAAAACTATCCCTTTTTTCGAAACCAAAAGATGGACCGATGTGACGTGTAACACATGCATCAACATCGCCGGCATTCACGTTAAAAAAACCATCCCAAAAAGTACTTTGCTTTAGTGTGCGAAGAGTTAGTCAGGGAAACATCCAGCGTTAGGCTTAATCATTTTTCCAAAACCCATCTCTTCAAATATTACTTCCGCCATTGTTGCAGCCCCTATCAACTTAATCTTCTCGCTTTAGGGAAATCGAACACTCGATCAATGTGAGTTTTTAGGTCAACAGCACTTGGGGCATAGTGAAAAAATTAACAACCAGTTTAAAACCTCGCGCTCACCCCAATGCTACAACCACGGCGTGGCTACAATGAAATGATTTTCCAAAAGCGCCAACCTTGGAATGAAGAGCTAGCAGCCGTTTTATAGTTTGTTCAGCAGAAAGTAGCGTCTAATCAACCAGCCGGATAGGAGCACCGCCATCAGTCACAGAATAATTCCTGAATTCGGGTAGATGACTTCATGCCAGAAACATATTCAACGACCAAATTGAGCATCAAGCGGGTGTTTTTTTGGATCAGCGGAAGCACAAAAAACTGCATTGAGCTGCTAACACTTAAACGCCAGCAGCCCTCCACCAGCAATAAAAAAACGACTGCAACGCTGCAACTAAAAAACTAATTTTGAAATTATCCGCCATAAACCTTTCCCGGCAACAAAGATAACCAGTTTCTATTTCTTGATGACGCAAAGTCATACAACTAAAAAACTTTCGGAAATATTCCGAAAAAGACATTTTTTTACTAAAAATCATCAAAAAAATGCGTTTTTATTGACTATTTAACGCAAAAAACTTGAATTTTTTTCATAAAGTTTTAACTTATACATGTTGGACTTTTTAATCCATTTATCGACCTTTCGAAAACCATAAAGGAAGCACACCATGGCTGCACGTAAACAAACCGCTGTTAATACTGTTGCAAGTTTGGAACAGCAATTAGCTCAACTGAAAACCCAACTCTCTAAAGCTCGCGCTGCACAAGCAGCAGATGCTGTTAAAGCTGTTGCTGGTTTAGCTAAAGATGCCGCTAAAGCGACTGCTGCATTGAAAGCTGCTCAAACCAAGTTGACTGCTGCTGCTAAAAAGAAAACTCCAGGTTCAGCAAAACAAGTTGCTGCCGCTAAAGCTGCTGTTGCTGCCGCGAAGAAAGATGCTGCTGCCGCTAAAGCTGCTGTTGTTAGCGCCAAGAAAGAAGCTGCTGCTGCTAAAGCTGCTGCTAAACTTGCCGCTGCTCACGACAAAGCAGTTGCAAAAGCAGAAGCTGCTGTTGCCAAGCGCTTGAAAGCTGCTGCCAAGAAGTCTGCAGCTAAAAGCAAAGTTGCTGAGAAGAAAGCTGCTGCTAAAGCTAAATTAGCTGCTAAGAAAGCCGCCGCCAAAGCAAAACTGGCAGCAAAAAAACAAGCTGCTAAAGCTAAAGCTGCCGCTAAAAAGGCTGCGTTAAAGAAAAAAGCGGCTGATAAAAAAGCGGCAATTAAAGCTAAATTAGCCGCTAAGAAAGCTGCCGCTAAAGCTAAAGTTGCAGCAAAAAAACCAGCGGCTAAGAAAGCTGCCGTTGCCAAACCAGCTGCTGCCAAAAAGCCTGCCGCACCAAAAGCTGCTGCCGCTAAAAAGCCAGCAGTGAAAAAAGCTCCTGCTGTTAAAAAAGCGCCCGCCGCTAAAAAACCAGCTGGTGCAGCGCCTGCAAAACGTGGCCGCAAGCCAAAAGCAGCTGTACCTGCTGCTTAATTTGTGAAGCACCAATAAAAAAGGCACCGAAAGGTGCCTTTTTTATTGCTGGAACTTTATCTATTAAACCAAAGCTACTCTTAGCCAGCTATCTGATCTTGGTGTGCCATATGACTAAAAACATAGGCATACATTATTAACCGCTCGTCATCACTGAGATCAGAAAACTCAATTCCGTAACTCACTAACGCGCCCTCTTCAATATTCTCTGTGGGATCCACTCGAGATCGAACAATTCCCTTAAGTACTAACGAATGTTTTAACCCGAGAATATCAACAACTGCTTGCAGCTCAAGCATATCCCCCAGTTCAGCAACATCTGAAAACAATTCTATTCTGCAACCATTGACACTAATATCGGCGATAAAACCTGTCACCGGTGAAGCCGTAAGGTCGCTAACAGAGGTGATTTCGATTTTCTCATGCACCGTTACACGAGTCGCACTACGAATTCCCTTAAAGGTGACAGACTCCGGAAAGCTCAGATGCAAAATCGGATAAGGTTCTGTGGTTTGTGCCTCCACCATTCCGGCAAAAACACCGATACCATTATCAATCATTAAACGTACAACGATTTTCTGACCCGCCCTGAATCGTACCAATTTACCGGATAGCTTTGGAACGGATAGCAGCAACGCACGCCCAGGTAAACAGCCTATTAGTCGACATGAAAAACGCTCCGGCTGCCCGGAAAGAGAAGAGGTTTGCAATTGCAACGGATAGCCGTAAGCCAATTTTAGATCTTCGAATTTCATTGCAGCAGTCACTGATTGTAAGTTGTTATTTTTTTAGTGTAGCAGTGTACAAAAGCTTTGCCCGAGGGCTTTGGTAACGGGATGAGCAGTATCTCGTTTACACCGGCCCCGGTTGTTGCAGCGCCTCGGCAGAGAGCACACCGAACTCTTTATTCCACTCAATGAGCAGTATTGCCAAGGCTTTCGATTGTTCAAAGAGAGACAATAACTCTTCGTATGTATCTTTAGGGCCATGATAAAGTTTTATCTGGCGATGCCTGTTGGCTAGCAAATGCTGCAAATGCTGCGAGCGGTAGACTTCCAATTTCCACCGCAGATTGTGCGCCATATTACGGTAATAGACTAATTTAGTTGCACGTGAAATGGGACTGGTTGCATTGAGGGGACCAAACACATTGATGTCCAATGCGAGCACGGTAGATTCTTTTGCGCTTTGATCCGCAATAATAGTAGCGGTGCGTGGTTGGCCAACTAACTGCGCCAGATCACCAAATACTTCACCCGGTGTTACATAATTCACCAGATCACTTTGCAGAGGCTGATCGACGTAAACAGCCAACTTGCCCTTTAACAAAAAATACAACCAATTACTTTGTTCACCTTTTTGCACCACTATTTCACCGGGCAGGTAAGAAACGATGCGGGATGCTTGAACTAGCAAATCAAATTGCTTAGGGTCTTGCTGACGAACGGCTTTGAAAAATGAGATTCCTGAGAGTAAATGCTCCAGGGTAGCTTTAGGATATTTATGTATAGGCTTCGTTTCCATCATTGACCCGTGTCACTGTGTATTTATCTTTACTTGCCGATAGGGCTACCAGCTTATATCACCTTTATAGAAAGGGCATCATACTACTGAAAAGAGGCAGAACAACGGTAGACATCTCATTTACACAGTTCGCTCCTTGTTCATTTTTCTATATCATACAAACGTACTTATAATAACGGCAGCAACAGCTACTAAAGAATAAATTAACCACAGACAATAAAGTCTCATTAATAGAGAGTTGTACCACTATGCGATTGAGCCACCTATTACGCGTATTGCCCGGCCTCCTTCTGGCAACCCTGAGTCAATTTCTACATGCAGAGCCAATGTTAAATGGTGTGGGGGTTCACCAGGAACTTGGCCGTGAAGTTTTTATTGGCGCGCTCTTTTCGGAGTCGCTGAGCAATGATGCAGGCACCCTGTTGAGAAACTCGCAGCCCATGCGCATGGAATTAAAAATAGTTGCCCCTGAAGGCATCACGGCACGTCGGTTCAGCCGCTTGTGGATTGAAGGGCTTGCCGTGAACAGTAAAGCCGATGAATTAATGGCGCAGGCAGACAATACTGTGCTTTTTGACAATATGTTCAAGGGACGCTTACAAAAAGACGATCACGTTGTAATCGCAAGTGCACCCGGCGCTGGAATATCGGTCAACCTGAATAATATTGAACTGGGCAAGATCGAAGATGAGTCCTTCTTTTATATGTTACTGGCCACCTGGATCGGCAACGTACCGCTGTCATCTGATTATCGCGATAGCCTGTTAAAAGTTGGTGATGTCGACGCTGGCTTACGTGGCCGATTTGCCGCTATTGCACCTGCAGCAAATCGCGCAGCAGAAATTAATGCCTGGAATAATAAACTCCCCGCCGTGGAGCCGATTGCTGCAGCGCAAGCGCCAGCAGAAGTACCCAAGCTGGATGCACCTGCTATCGATAAACCTAAACTGGATATACCTTTGCCAGTTGCACAAAAGAGTAGTGTAAGCAAATCATCGGCAGCCCCGATAATTGCACAAGTGGCATCAAGTGCACCTGCAGCTGCTGCACCGGTTTCAACACCTGTTGCCGAAGAGGAAGAGGATGAAGGCCCTGCACTCACCGCACAAACACTCTTGGCACGCCAGTTCTACGTATCGGATTCAATCAAGAAAATCCGCACCAAAACCAAATATCCTCAACGTGCATTAGATCGCAATCAAGCGGGTAACGTGCGGGTCGCTGTTGTGGTTGATCGCGATGGAAACTTGATTAGCAGTAGTATTATTGAGAGCAGCCAATACGACTTGTTAAACAGAGAAGCACTGGAAGCAATCAAACGTTCAGCGCCCTTTCCTGCATTGCCAGAAGCCATCTCAGGGACTCGTTTTGAATTCAGCGTCCCCATGCGTTGGGCCCTCCCCTGATTCAGGAGTGTAGCGCGATAAAATCGCCATAAGCACACAACAAAAAGCCACCGCAAGGTGGCTTTTTTAGTTATATCTCAGGCTAAAAATAATTAGCTCAGCTGACGCAAACGCTGCTCAATCACCTTATGAATTCCCGATCGTTCCAACCCGGAATGCTCTGTTAAACGATCCAAATGAATCGCGTGCAAATGCAAACAAGGGGTTGATGCGTCCAACTCGCGCAGGTCTCCCTTCATTAATACCGGCAATAAGGGCTTATTAGGAGGTAACTTCTGCCGAACAATATTCAACCCCATTTGTAAGGGTACTGCTCGATATTTAACAGTACCGCTGCGAAATGGAATACGTAAAAACAAACACGGGCGGGATTGATAAATGCCGGGAATAATTTCCATACCCGTTGGTGTCACTGCCGATTCAGGGATTCCATTAAACGTGTCGTGCGGTGCGTAAGGGTTGGGCAAAATCACCAACTTACGCTCCTCTTCCTTTGGGAAGAAAATATTGTAGTTGGTATAGAGTTGCTCTACGGAGCTTGAGTAAACACACAGTCTGTTTTCAAACCCCATAACGAAATCAACCGCGCGTTGCCGCTGGTTAAAAGCATCGAGATCCCAGATAAGATCCTTGTTGTCAGAGGCTATTGTCACAGTAGAACCTGCCGTTGGTTAAAAATAGTCGCACAATTTAGCGCAGTATGGGCGAGCAAGCGCCCATGCTACCTGACATCAATATCTAATGCTTCAACCTGTTGAAGAATAGCACGCAGCTGCGCCAAGCCGGGTTCACTGAATAAAAATCCGGCCCGGGTATGACCGAGATATTCCGTTTCATCAATAGCCGCGCAGGCCGTGCGAATAGTTTCAAGAGGAGGACAGTGGCGAAACGAGCTGGATAAAAAAATCGCCCATTCATTTTCACTCGCCTGACCAACCAATACCTTTTGTAACAGGGCGATTACATCGGCTTTTGTCATTAAATAATGTGGCGTTTTTACCCAGAGCAAAACCGCCATTACCATTAAAAACACAGCAAGAGTAATGACAAACGCCAGCATACTAATTAGTGCTCACGGGTTGCCCGGAACACTACCTCGGGGTGACGCTCCTGGGTTAAGGATAGATTTACCCGCGACGGTGCGAGATAGGTCAGGTGACCGCCGCCATCCAACGCGAGATTCTCGGCGCATTTACGTTTAAATTCTTCCAGCTTTTTGGTGTCATCGCAGTCACACCAGCGCGCGGTGGTCACATTCACTGGCTCATACATAGCTTCCACTTTGTATTCATCCTTCAAACGATAGGCCACCACTTCAAATTGCAGTACACCCACAGCGCCAACCACAATATCGTTATTGTTAACCGGGAAAAATACCTGGGTCGAACCCTCTTCCGATAATTGCTGCAGGCCTTTTTGCAGCTGTTTCATTTTCAGCGGATCTTTCAAGCGAATGCGACGAAACAATTCAGGCGCAAAGTGAGGGATACCGGTGAACTTGAGGCTCTCCCCCTCGGTAAAGGTATCGCCAATTTGGATAGTACCGTGGTTGTGCAAACCGATAATATCGCCAGCAATTGCCTCTTCCACTGCACTGCGGTCGCCCGCCATAAAGGTTACTGCATCGGCAATTTTTACATCCTTCCCTAAACGCACATGCTTCATTTTCATGCCCTGCGAATAAGTGCCGGAACAGATGCGCATAAAGGCGATGCGGTCGCGATGTTTTGGATCCATATTCGCCTGAATTTTAAAAATAAAACCGCTGAACTTTTCTTCCGCCGGCTCAACCAAACGCTCATGGGTTGCACGCGCACGCGGGGTTGGTGCCCACTCGACAAAGCCATCCAGCATTTCACGCACACCAAAATTACCCAGTGCGGTACCAAAAAATACCGGCGTCATACGCCCCGCCAAATATTCATCCAAATCAAACTGATGGGTTGCACCGCGCACAAATTCAATTTGATCGCGAATATCCTGCGCGTAACTGCCCAGCAGTTTGGTAGCCTCATCGCTATCCAACCCGTTGATTTGAATATCATCGGGAATTGTGTGCCCCATGCCCTGCTGATAAACGTGAATCACATCAGTATAAAAATTATAGACGCCGACAAATTCCTTGCCGCTCCCCAACGGCCAGTTGATGGGCGCAGCAGTAATTTTTAGTACGTTTTCAATTTCATCCAGCAATTCAACTGCATCGCGACTTTCACGATCCATTTTGTTGATAAAAGTGAGAATGGGTGTGTCACGCAGGCGGCAGACTTCCATCAATTTAATAGTGCGATCTTCTACACCTTTTGCGCCATCGATCATCATCAGCACCGAATCCACCGCAGTGAGTGTGCGATAGGTATCTTCCGAGAAGTCTTCGTGGCCGGGAGTATCAAGCAGGTTGACTATGCGATCTTTATAGGGAAATTGCATTACCGATGAGGTTACGGAAATTCCGCGCTCCTGCTCCATAGTCATCCAGTCAGATTTGGCGTGCGGGCCGCGCTTACCTTTAACCGAACCGGCTAACTGAATGGCGTTACCCCAGAGCAATAATTTTTCGGTGACAGTAGTTTTACCGGCGTCGGGGTGAGAAATAATGGCAAAGGTACGGCGCTTTGCCAGTTCAGCAGTTAAATTAATCATAGAAATATCGCGTGTTAAAAATGAAGAAAAAGATGAGGAAATTATAACCTGTTGCGCAAGCTTGCGCGCGTTAGGCCTCAGCGAGCAGGGTCTGCTGTTGGATATGTGTTTTGAGCCAGCACCAAGCCCAAATACCGAGGCCGAGATTGGCAAATGCAGTGGCAATAAAAATACCGATCATGCCCCACCAATGCTGCCCCAACCAGGCAAGTGGCAAATAAATATAAAAGACGCGTCCCGAGGAAATAATCATTGCCGGCCAGGGGCGCCCCAAACCATTAAAGGCCGCATTGACCGACATCACCAACCCATAGGCGCCATAACTGATAGGCACAATCATAAAATAAGCGGCAGTGATGCTGACAACTTCAGGGTGATCGCCAAATAAGCGGGCAATCTCCGCCCCAAAAATACCCAGCAATAATGCCAGCCCCAAACCAAATGCGAGGCAGAAAACCGTCAGTACCCGCAAGGCTTCCTGTAATCGCTCTACGCGACCTGCACCGTAATTCTGCCCAAAAAATGGCCCAACTACTCCCGAAAGGGCATAAAACACTATCAATGCCAAAGGTTCTATGCGCATCGCAATACCCAGTGCGGCAACCGCATCGGTGCCGTACGCAGCTACCATCGCAACCACTATTGCACTGGCAAACGGAATGATGACATTGGCAAACATCGCTGGCACACCCACCTCAATAATGGCCATCCACGACGCTTTTAATTTCTGCCAGGGCAAGAATGGGGTCACCAGCATATGTACGCGCGCGTGCAATATATAGAGCGCCACCACCAACATCAGCGCGCGGGTAATTAATGTCGCCAATGCTGCGCCCTGTAATCCCAGCGCTGGAAACCCGAGTAAACCAAAGATCAACAGCGGGTCGAGCAGTACATTCAATAGCGCTGCCCCCCCCATCAAATAGCCCTGCACCTGACTCATGCCCATCGCCCGCAGGGCGGATAAACACACCATCGGCACCATTAAACAAGGGGCACTGAAATACCAGATCGACATGTAGGAGCGGATGAGCGGGATTAAATCAGGCGTAGCGCCCAAGGCGAGAAACAGCGGTTCCAGCGTAACCCAGCCGAGTAAACACACACTGGCGGAGATAATAAAGGTGAGACTCATGGCATCGGTTGCCAAGCGCTTGGCTTTGTGTGGATCCCCCTCGCCAATCGCACGTGCTACCGCGGAGGAAGTACCCGCACCAAGACCAATGCCGAGACTGGTGAGCACCATAATGACCGGAAAAGTAAAACTGAGTGCCGCAAGGGGCTCGCGCCCTAATTGGGCAATAAAAAAAGTCTCTATAGCATTGAGCGACATAGTTGCCATCAGCCCCCAAACCAAGGGCAATGCCAAACTTTTTAATTGTTCGGAAACGCGCCCTTCGGTAAGGGTTGCCTGTAGGGGTGTCGCCATAAAAACTGCCAAATGCGCGGAACAAAAATGGGCGTGCAGTATACACCAGTCCCCTTGCTGCCCCGCGCTTGCGGTTGTTAAAGCTGCGACAAAGTGTCGCACGCGGCAAGGGATAATCGGTTATTGCGCCCCTTAGCGCTATAATCGCCAAACACATTTTGGCAACAGCCAGCGATCAAGCAATGAATTCCAACAATCCTAAAGCGGATACCACCAACCGAGCACCATTTACCCTGGCTGACCACGGCCAACATCTTGGCTACTGGGTAATTATCCGTACGCTCGTTTTAATTTGTTTAGGTATTGCCGCCCTGTTTTGTCTTTGGCGAGATTCAATCAATCTTCCTTTTACGGAAATACTTATTGCGCTGGTAATATTAACCAGTGTGAATTTGTTAACTTTTTCGCGCTTGCGACAAAAACTACCGGTTACTGATATTGAGTTTTTTATCCAGCTATTGATTGACCTCGCCTGCTTAAGTGCCGTTTTTTATTTTAGCGGCGGTGCCAATAACCCCTTTGTTTCTTATTTTTTAGTACCCATTTGCATCTCCGCTGCCACGTTAAACAGTCGCTACACATTGAGCATTACCACAATCAGTATTATCAGTTATTCCATCTTGTTATTTTTTAATATTCCTCTGCCCGCACTTGCGCCACACCAGCATCATGGCGGAGATTCTTTGAACTTACATGCGTTGGGAATGTGGCTGAATTTTTTTATCAGTGCCGGACTCATTACTTATTTCGTCGTGAAAATGGCGCGTGATTTACGTCTGCAAGAAGCACAATTAAATCGCTGGCGTGAAGACCAACTGCGCGACGAACAGGTTATGGCTGTCGCAACCCTTGCGGCCGGAACGGCGCATGAACTGGGAACACCATTATCCAGCATGAAATTACTGCTTAATGAGCTACGCGATGAATACCAAAGCAATACACATCTACAAGAAGACTTAGTGCTACTACAAGACCAAGTGGCTCACTGCTCAACAATTTTGCGTAATTTAATCGCCACTGCCGAACAAACCAAAGATGGCCAAGTCACCAAAGAACCCGTCGATAACTACTGTAAAAACCTATTGGAAAACTGGCAACTGATGCGCCCCGATGTCACCGCACAAATTCATCTGGCCAATAACCAAGTATCTGTAGAATGCCAATTTCACCCGACCATTGCACAAGCAATTTTAAATCTGTTGAATAATGCCGCCGATGCAAGCCCGACAAATATTCAGATTGATATTCACTGGGATAAACAACAACTTTATTGGACGATAACCGATGAAGGACCGGGCATTAATAAGGAGGTACAAGCGCACCTTGGGAAAAGTGTGGTATCGACAAAAAATAAAGGGATGGGCATTGGTTTGCTGCTGACACAAACCACTATTAATCGTTACGGTGGTGAAGTACGTTTGTACAATCGAGCTGTACGCGGCGCAATTACCGAACTGGTACTTCCGCTTAAACCGCCATCCGTTGCGAGCAACCACGATGAATAACCGGGACTTTCTCATTCTGGATGACGACATCACCTTCGCCAGCCTATTAACACGGGCCTTGGAGCGCCGTAACCTATTGTGCGAAGCGGCCAATAGCCCTAGCGATGCATTACAGTTATTAGAAAAGTTTCATTTCAAGCGCGCGATTGTCGATTTGAAATTAGGAGCGGATTCTGGTTTGCAATTTATTCGCGAACTCAAATTGCGCCAACCGGATGTGGTAATCGTAATGCTCACAGGATATTCAAGTATTTCTACTGCAGTAGAGGCAGTCAAACTCGGTGCAACTAATTATCTGTGCAAGCCCGCCGATGCAAATGAAATACTGGCGGCATTTGATACGGAAGAGTCATCGTTTACGGTAGATATAGATTACTCACCAATTTCAGTTGATCGACTGGAATGGGAACATATACAACGTGTGCTACAAGAAAATGCGGGGAATATTTCCGCTACGGCACGGGCATTGGGAATGCATCGTCGAACCTTACAACGCAAATTGCAGAAGCGCCCGGTAAAACACTAAAGCTGGCGCGCCATAAGCAAAGCATCTTCATGTCCATTGGCGGTGGGATAATAATTTTTGCGATTACCCAGTTCAAAAAAACCTGCTTTGGAATAGAGTTCAATCGCTTTTTGATTGGACACCCTCACCTCAAGAAAAAGCATATCTGCCTTGCCTGCCACACATTGCGTGGCGTATTCCAGCAAAGACTGGCCAATACCTTTGCGTTGAAACGCGGGCGAAACAGCCAAATTCAATAGCTCTGCATCACCGCCACCATGAGTGACAACAACATAACCTACCAGGGTGTTTTTGGTCTCTGCCAGCCAACATTTTTGCCGCCCTTTCAAGCAGTCCTCAAAGCTGGATTGCCGCCAGGGATGTGAATGCGCACTGCGCTCCAGCTGCATAACGGCAGGAATATCCGCCGCAGTAATTTCACGCAAACAAAGTTCGAGACCAGTGTAAGTAACAAAATGTGGAATATCATTCATGAAATAAATCTATTTAACGCTCGCCCAAAAATGAGCCTTAAGACGGGGCTGCTGCAACAATTCCACCAAGCTCGGCAAAATAATGGCGCGCAGCGAATTCACACCAGTTCCCGTAGAGTTCAACACATGTTCCTGCCAATAGACATCTGCAGGTTTTATTTCGGCGTCCAACAAATAACGAGCGGCGTTGTCCCCCATCAACCACAATCTGTTAATTGGGCGCAACTCGTTCTCTACAGCGAGCCAGGTTTGCAATTCATTGCGCGCGTCATCGGCTGTACGCGAAACAAATCGGTTTTCAATCATCGGCCAACGCATGACCTCTTCGCGCAAAT
The DNA here is from genome assembly GCF_024452345.1 of Cellvibrio sp. QJXJ. Taxonomy (NCBI): domain Bacteria; kingdom Pseudomonadati; phylum Pseudomonadota; class Gammaproteobacteria; order Cellvibrionales; family Cellvibrionaceae; genus Cellvibrio; species Cellvibrio sp. QJXJ. The sequence continues at coordinate 4,203,844 of NZ_CP101662.1, read as the reverse complement.
CAGGTTTTATCGTTGGTAAAAATGTGCGCAACAAATTATTCAACAATAATTCTGTTGGTAGGGCCAAACTGGAATTGCGCGAATCGACAATCAAAAAACCGGGTGCAGGGCGCCATAAGCTCAATGCAAATGGCTCAATAACAGGTGCTTTTTTGGTTTCAAACTGATCAAGAATGCTAGCTGCATTAATAGGTACAGTTAATTTTTTAACGGGTGCCACATCGGCAAGAATTTCAGATGCGACACTATTGCCGACGGGCGCGGCTAACGGCGTTAATGTTATGGGGGACAAAGAAGTTGGCGCGAACTTATCTTGCAATAACGAGGGCTCTTGCGCCGCTACCGAAATGGGCAGTTCACAAACAACCGATGGCGGAGCAAAAGGTAATATCATGCGCGGCATGTAATTTTCTATGCCTAGCGCAGAAAGATAAGCTTGCCGTTGCAGCTCATTCGCCATTGTCTTTAAATTCCACCATGCTGTGGGTGCGCTTTTGCACCGCGCGATACGAGCAAGTTCAATGCATGCACATAAGCCTTAACCGAAGCAGCCACTATATCGGTATCCGCTCCCACACCGTTAACAATCTGGCCTCGATGCTCAAGCCTAACCGTGACTTCACCTTGAGAATCCGTACCCTGGGTAATCGCATTGACAGAGTAGAGCTGCAATACGGCACCGCTATTCGCCAAAGTCTCAATCGCTTTAAATGCAGCATCAACAGGGCCTGAACCAGTAGACGCTACTGATAGGCTTTCTCCACTTACCTTTAATTGCAACGATGCTTTAGGGTTCTGCCCCGTTTTGCAGTGAATCTCTAGAGCCTGAAATTCATAAACATCAACAAGTTCGTGAGTTTGCGAAGCGCTAACCAATGCCTGTAAATCTTCATCAAAAATTTCATGTTTCTTATCAGCCAACTCTTTGAACTTGGCAAACGCATTATTGAGCGCATCGCTATCCGCAAAACTTATACCCAAGGCTTCAAATCGAGCTTTCACCGCAGCGCGCCCTGAGTGTTTGCCCAAAACCAATTTATTGGTATTCCAACCTACATCTTCCGCGCGCATAATTTCGTAGGTTTCGCGATGCTTTAAAATACCATCCTGATGAATTCCCGACTCATGTGCAAAAGCATTTGCACCCACTATTGCCTTGTTAGGCTGCACCGGAAAACCGGTGATCGTTGAAACCAGACGCGAGGTTGGCACTATGTGGCTTATATCAATACTTGTTTCAACGGGCATTAAATCTTTGCGCGTTTTCACTGCCATTACAATTTCTTCAAGTGCAGCATTACCCGCTCTTTCTCCCAAGCCATTGATTGTACACTCGACTTGCCGTGCACCATACATAACTGCAGAGAGTGAATTGGCAACGGCAAGGCCCAAATCGTTGTGACAGTGGGTAGAGAAAATCGCTTTATCAGAATTAGGAACTGCTTCTATCAAGCGGCGAAACAGTAAGCCATATTCTCCAGGCTCACCGTAACCAACGGTATCGGGTAAATTAATCGTGCGCGCGCCCGCATTAATCACCGACTCAATAATGCGGCACATGAATTCGAACTCTGAACGGCTGGCATCTTCAAGTGAAAACTCAACATCATCGGTAAACTGACGCGCTAGTTTAATCGCTGCAACAGCCTGCTCTAATACTTTGGGCGGCTCCATTTGCAGCTTGTATTTCATATGAATGGAAGATGTGGCGATAAAGGTATGTATACGCCCTGAATTGGCCGGTTTGATAGCTTCTGCTGCACGTTCAATATCTCCCTTCACCGCACGCGCCAAACTACAGACAGTTGAATCTTTTATTACTTCGGCAACCGCACGTACTGACTCAAAATCACCAGGACTGGCAATCGCAAAACCAGCCTCAATGACATCTACACGCATTTTTTCAAGCATTTTTGCAATGCGAACTTTTTCATCCCGGGTCATAGAAGCACCGGGACTTTGCTCCCCATCGCGCAAAGTAGTATCAAAAATCACCAGTTTGTCTTTGCTGCTCATAAAAAAATCCCATGAAATTTATTGGCTAATTATACGTCAGCCATCGGAAAATTAGTGTGCGAACCCCGGATCGAATTTTTAGATAATAAAATGAAAAAAGACTATGAAAAAATCAGCAAAAAAAACGCCCTGCAGATATCTGCAGGGCGTTCTGTATTTAAGAGCTTGACGATGACCTACTCTCACATGGGGAGACCCCACACTACCATCGGCGCTAAGTCGTTTCACTTCTGAGTTCGGAATGGGATCAGGTGGTTCCAACTTGCTATGGTCGTCAAGCAATTCGGTATGAGTTCGGAGGTCTTAGGATGTGTAGTACATCAGCCTCGATTGACTCAAATAGGGCGATGGAATGCAAAGTTTTGCTGTATGTATTTTTTGGATGCTTGCGTATCGTACAAGTCCGGTTGCAGATAAGTTTTACTTTCTGCCTGAATCGTAAACCGTCTAACAGTCGTTTCTGTTATATGGTCAAGCCGCACGAGCAATTAGTATCAGTTAGCTCAACGCTTCGCAGCGCTTCCACACCTGACCTATCAACGTCGTAGTCTTCAACGGCTCTTTAGGGGGCTTAAAGCCCCAGGGAGATCTAGTCTTGAAGGAGGCTTCCCGCTTAGATGCTTTCAGCGGTTATCCCGTCCGAACATAGCTACCGGGCAGTGCCATTGGCATGACAACCCGAACACCAGAGGTTCGTTCATTCCGGTCCTCTCGTACTAGGAACAACTCTTCTCAAATCTCCAACGCCCACGGCAGATAGGGACCGAACTGTCTCACGACGTTCTAAACCCAGCTCGCGTACCACTTTAAATGGCGAACAGCCATACCCTTGGGACCGGCTTCAGCCCCAGGATGTGATGAGCCGACATCGAGGTGCCAAACACCGCCGTCGATGTGAACTCTTGGGCGGTATCAGCCTGTTATCCCCGGAGTACCTTTTATCCGTTGAGCGATGGCCCTTCCATACAGAACCACCGGATCACTAAGACCTACTTTCGTACCTGCTCGACATGTCTGTCTCGCAGTCAAGCGTGCTTTTGCCTTTACACTAACCTCATGATTTCCGACCATGATTAGCACACCTTCGTGCTCCTCCGTTACTCTTTGGGAGGAGACCGCCCCAGTCAAACTACCCACCATACACTGTCCGTAACCCCGATAAGGGGCCGACGTTAGAACCTCAAACATACCAGGGTGGTATTTCAAGGACGGCTCCATCGAAACTAGCGTCTCGACTTCAAAGCCTCCCACCTATCCTACACAGATAGGTTCAAAGTTCAGTGCAAAGCTATAGTAAAGGTTCACGGGGTCTTTCCGTCTAGCCGCGGGAACACGGCATCTTAACCGCGATTTCAATTTCACTGAGTCTCGGGTGGAGACAGCGCCCCCATCATTACGCCATTCGTGCAGGTCGGAACTTACCCGACAAGGAATTTCGCTACCTTAGGACCGTTATAGTTACGGCCGCCGTTTACCGGGGCTTCGATCAAGAGCTTCGCTTGCGCTAACCCCATCAATTAACCTTCCGGCACCGGGCAGGCGTCACACCCTATACGTCCACTTACGTGTTTGCAGAGTGCTGTGTTTTTAATAAACAGTTGCAGGGGCCTGGTATCTTCGACTGCCAATAGCTTACGGGGCAAGCCCTTCACCATCAGCAGTGCACCTTCTCCCGAAGTTACGGTGCCATTTTGCCTAGTTCCTTCACCCGAGTTCTCTCAAGCGCCTTGGTATTCTCTACCTGATCACCTGTGTCGGTTTGGAGTACGGTCTCTTTTTACCTGAAGCTTAGAGGCTTTTCTTGGAAGCATGGCATCAAGCACTTCAT